>CAZSNG010000081.1:0-2130 GCA_964608345.1 uncultured Thermotogae bacterium | reverse complement strand
GAGAAAGGGATCGGCAACGGCGCGATCAACTTCCGCCTGCACGACTGGCTCATCTCCCGTCAGCGGTATTGGGGCGCGCCGATCCCGATCGTCACCTGCGAGACGTGCGGCGAGCTGCCCGTGCTCGACGATCAGCTGCCGGTTCTTCTCCCCGAGACGGAGTTCATCGGCAAGATGGGGCTCGCAGACATCCCCGGATTCGTCGATACGACTTGCCCGAAGTGCGGCGGGCCGGCAAGGCGTGACACCGACACGATGGACACGTTCGTCGACTCCGCGTGGTACTTCCTGCGCTTCATCAATGCGGGAAACAGCGAGCACGCGTTTGTGCGCGAAGACGTCGATCATTGGCTGCCGGTCGATCAGTACGTCGGCGGCGTCGAGCACGCCATCCTCCATCTTCTCTACGCGCGGTTCGTGACGAAGGCGCTGCACGACCTCGGCCACGTCGGGTTCGAGGAGCCGTTTGCGCGGCTGTTCACCCAGGGGATGGTCTGCATGACCGCCCACCGGTGCCCCGAGCACGGTTGGCTCTTCCCTCACGACGTCGGCGACGCGGCCGTCTGCCCGACCTGCGGGAAGCCGCTCGAGAGCACCAGCTTCAAGATGTCAAAATCGAAGCGAAACGTCGTCGATCCGTCCGAGATCATCGAGACGTACGGCGCCGACACCGAGCGGCTGTACACACTGTTCATGGGCCCGCCCGATCGCGACATCGACTGGTCCGACGAGGGCATCCGCGGCTCGTTCCGGTTCCTGAAGCGGGTCTGGACTCTCGTGCTCACCCACGCCGACCGGCTGGCTCCGATCGGGAAGCCTTCGGACCCCGCCTTGCTCGACGCGGCCGGACTCGCCGTCTGGCGCCGGTTCCACCGCACGATCCGAAAGGTGACCGAGGACATCGAAGACCGGTTCAGCTTCAACACCGCCGTCGCCGCGATCATGGAGTATGTCAACGAGCTCGCGCCGTACGCCGCGGGAGAGCCCGATCCCGCGTTGCTTCGCGAGGCAGTCGACGGACTGATCCTGCTGCTGTCCCCGTTCACGCCGTTCGTCTGCGAGGAGCTGTGGCGGCGGACCGGGCACGAAGACGGCGTGCTCGAGCAGGCGTGGCCCGCCTTCGACGACTCAGCCCTCGAAGAGGAGACGGTCGAGCTCCCCGTCCAGGTCAACGGGAAGGTTCGCGCCCGGATCACCGTCGCGGCCGACATCGCCGACGACCGCGATGCGCTGATCGAGGCGGCGCTCGCCAACGAACGGATTCAGATCAACCTCGAAGGCAAGGACGTCATCAAGTCGATCGCCGTGCCAGGCAAGATGGTCTCGTTCGTGGTGAAATAGCCATGGCCATCAGCGACACACCCGTCGACCTCTCCGTGCGTTTTCGCACCCCCGGACGACGCTTCGAGGGACTCCCGGCCGCGTTCCTCGATCGTGACGGCGTCATCAACAACAACGGCCACTACGTCAACAGCGTCGCCGATTTCGAGCTCCTGCCCGGCGCGGCCGCAGCGATCCGGCGGCTGAACGAGGCCGGCGTTCCCGTCGTGGTCATCACCAACCAAGGAAGCGTCGCGCTCGAGTACCTCACCCGCGACGAGCTCGGTCGGATCCACGACAAGATGGATGACCTTCTTGCCGCAGAGGCCGCCCACGTCGATGCCGTCTACGCCGCGCTCGCCTACCCTGGCGGGAAGATCCCGGAGCTGGACGCGAAGTCGAAGTACCGCAAGCCGGAGCCCGGGATGATCGAGCGCGCCCGCGACGACCTCGGGATCGATCTCGCAGGCTCATTCATGGTCGGTGACGCAACGACCGACATCGCCGCGGGGAACCGTGCCGGGTGCACGACGCTCCTCGTCGAGACCGGCTTCGGTGGGAAGGACGGGAAGACGGTCGCCGAACCGGATCACGTCGCTGCGAACCTCGGCGCCGCCGTCGATCGCATCCTGACCACCAGGGCCAGTTGAACCGATCCCGCCGATCTGCGAGAATGGACGACCAATCGGGGCCTTAGCTCAGCTGGGAGAGCGCTTGCATGGCATGCAAGAGGTCAAGGGTTCGAGTCCCTTAGGCTCCACCCTGAGTGACTGATTGTAGAACTGGGGCTAGATCGGAAGTGCTGGATTC
>CAZSNG010000080.1:0-3802 GCA_964608345.1 uncultured Thermotogae bacterium | reverse complement strand
GTTGCCGCTTCGCAACGTCCTTCCGCACGAAGTGCGGGAGGACGCAGAGTATACGGCGGAATCTTCACAGCCGACAGGGCGCAAGCGGCTTGAACCGACACAGCACCTGCCGTATGGTCAGTGGATATGGGCGTTCCACGGACGCGGTTCCCTTGGCGGTTCCTGCTCGCGGCGGCCGCCGTTCTTGTTATCTGGTATTACTTCATCCAGCCCGACGCACAGGATCTTGACCCGGCGGAAACTGCGGAGCTCCTCCAACTGGCGCGAGAGCAACTCGTCGCCGCGGCGGCGGGAGAAGGCACGATCGAGATCGACGAGACGTCCCTTCCGCTCCGCCTCCTTCTCCCGGAGAGCGCGTTCGTCAGCTTCTCCCTCGATGACGCGCTGCGTGGCTGCATGATTGATGCGCTCGAGGCGCACGAGCCGCTCTATCGAAACGTCCTGCGAAACACGATCCTCGCCGCGAACGCCGACGAGCGATTCCCGCCCGTCACTCCGGAAGAGGTTGAGCGTATCCGGATCTCGATCTCCGTCCTCACTGCGCCCGTGCCGCTCGATTTCGACGATCCGGCAGGATTGATCGGGCGGCTCGATCCCGGGCGCGACGGCGTGATCCTCACTCTCGACGACGCGACGTCGACGTACCTGCCCGAGGTCTGGGAGACGTTCCCCGATCCGGAAGAGTTCCTATCGCGACTGAGTGAGAAGGCGGGTCTGTCGCCGGATCGGTGGCGCGAGGCGCCGTACCCGACGATTGAGACGTATCGAGTGCTTCGATTTGAGGAGGGGTAGCACGGACCGCCGTGACGCCATGATTGACATCGACGACCGGGCGAACTACTCTGATTCCACCCGAAGCGAAAGGTGAGTCCACGTGCCGCAACGTCCGAAGCCCCTCCCCGAGAAGCTCTATGGCAGCACCGTCGGCTGGGAGGGTTGGACGTTTCGTGTTCTTTCCTCTACGGGTGGGCTGCGCTGGATCGAGCTGAATCCGGGCACGTTCGAGGAACTTGCCGACAAGCTTCACGCCCGGATCGTTCCGGATGACCAACCGAACGCAGCGGCTCTCGACCAGATCCACGAGTACCTTCGCGGCGAGCGCCGGGAGTTCTCGATTCCTCTCGACATCCGTGGCACGCCGTTCCAGCAAGGCGTTTGGGACGCACTACTCGGAATCCCCTACGGGGAGACGGTCGCCTACGCCGACATCGCGGAGACCCTCGGCAAACCGACCGCGCTTCGGGCGGTCGGGCAGGCCGTCGGAGCCAATCCGATCCCGATCGTCATCCCGTGCCACCGCGTCGTCGGGAAGGACGGCCATCTCGTTGGATTCGGCGGCGGTCTGCCGCTGAAGGAACGGCTGCTCTATCTGGAGCGAGGCAGCCTCAGTTTGTAGATCCCGGATCCTCCCTTCGAAGAGACAACCGCATGATCTGGAATCCCTCGGCCGTCTCGTCTTCGGCAACCCGGAATCCAACGCGTTCATAGAAGCGGATGGCGTCCGCGTTTCTCATCTGGACGCCGATCTCGATCGAATCGGCCCGTACTGCGAACTCCGCCCGTAGATCGTCGACGATCCGCGTGCCGAAGCCGCGGCCCCTCGAAGCAGGTCGCAGAATGAATCCGTGGATATGCAGTGTGCGCTCCCGATGTTCGATCCAGAGATGACCGACCGGATGGCCCCCGGCAAGGACTGCGCGCACCTCTCCGGTCGTACTGTAGAGCGCCCGGAACTCCTCGACGCTCAGCCCGAGCGACCGGAGCGCCCCGTCGGCATCCGCGCCAAGCTGCGCAACGATCGCATCGAAGAATGACGCACGATCCGCACGATCTGCTGCTCGGTACTCCATCCGGACTCCTTCGATCCGACCAGTATGCCGGGTATGCGATAGGGTGCCGCGGCGCGGCGCCGTTTTCAACGCTCGGTTCGGCCGGCTCTCATCATCACGAAGCGCAGCTCGGGTGGAATACAGTCGCTGCGCACGTGGTCCCGAAGGAAGGAGTACTCGGATAGAGAGAGGCTGACGTTGGCGAGATCCGGCGCCGGCCGCCAGAGCTCACAAACCGGCGCGAAGCCGGCCTTCTCGTAGCAGCGAATCGCCCTCGGATTCGTAGCCGCCACATCGAGGTCCACGGAGAGCATCCCTGCGTCGAAGACCCACCGAAGCGCGGCGCGAAGGACGTCGGTTCCGATTCCGCGGTCGCAGCAGTCGGGATGGACACGAAGCGCCAGATTGCCGGCTTGCCGCGTCTCCCAATCGATGTCGAGCAGTGCGAGATACGCCACGCATCGCAGCGCCGACAGATCGACGCCCAGTGAGATCCGCGCCGGATCCGCCTGCCTCTCCGCGAAGAGGGCATCGAGATCCTCGGCCAGCATGGCTCGGAAGCTGAAGTCGAACCCCTGGTACGGGAACGGGTACCCCGGCCAAGCGGTCAGCCGATCGAGGTCGGGGCGAGTGAGGCGGCGGGTCTTCATCCTTCGCGGGGCCTGCGGCAGCGTGCGAAGCAGTCTCTCCTGCAGCGCCGGAGCACCGCGGCCGCCGTTACTCCCCGACACGGTTGCCCGCGGTCGACCGGTCGGCTCTCCGCAACTCCGCCACGTCGGGTTCGACATGCACAGTCATGTTCACCGGCTTGTCGCACGTTCGGCGCACCGCGCCCTCGATCTCGGAGGAGACGTGATGCGCCTCGACGATCGACAGGTCGGGATCGACGAGCACGTGAACGTCGACGAACGTCTCCCGTCCGACGACCCGCGTCCGGAGGTGATGCCACTCTCGAACCCCCGGGACGTCGCCGATCGCGCGCTCGATCGTCTTGAGATCGCCGCGCGTGAGGCCGCCTTCGGTGAGTTCGTGCAACACACGAAGGAGCGTCCGACCGCCGGCCATCACGACCATCAGTCCGACGATCAGCCCGGCAAGCTGGTCGGCGTGGCCGTACCCGAGCAGCCCGCCGATCCCGCCGGCGAGGACGGCGATCGACGACAGCGCGTCCAAGCGGTGGTGCCACGCGTTCGCGCGAAGCGCCGCGCTCCCGACCTTTCGGGCAATCCGCGACGTGCGTCGGTACATCCACTCCTTCACGACGATCGACACGATCGCCACCGCCACGACGCCGACGCCCGGATAGCTCGACTCGCCCGAGAAGAGCGCCGAGATCCCCTCCCACGCGAGGAATGCGCCGACGAGGATCAACGCCCCGGCGACGATCCCGCCGGCGAGTGTCTCGAATCGGCCGTGGCCGTACGGATGCGCTTCGTCGGCCACCCGCCGCGCGAGGTGCATCCCGCCGAGGACGGCGAGGTCGGTCGCCATGTCCGATGCCGAGTGAATCCCGTCGGCGACCAACCCGGCGGAACCGGTCAGCATGCCGACCGCCAGCTTGATGGCAAACAGAAAGACGTTCCAGAGCATCCCAAGAACGGTGACCCGATCGCCCGGGTCTCGAGGAAGCCGAATCGCGGGGGTCATGGTGAATAGAGTGTGCATTCCTTCCGGGAATCCAGCAAGAAGGGGCCGCGAACGCGGCCCCTTCCGATGATCAGAACTACGAATCGAAAAGAAAGACCAGGCGGCGACCTACTCTCCCAGTCCGTCGCCAGACTAGTACCATCGGCGCTGGAGGGCTTAACTGCCGTGTTCGGGATGGGAACGGGTGTTTCCCCTCCGCCATATGTCACCTGGAATCTTAAAGTTCATTCCAGACTCCAAGCAAGTGAACAGAGTGTGTGCCATGTAAGCAATCGACCAATTAGTACCGCTCGGCTCAACACATTGCTGTGCTTACACCTGCGGCC
>CAZSNG010000079.1:0-5032 GCA_964608345.1 uncultured Thermotogae bacterium | reverse complement strand
TGGTCAACCGATGTGACCACGCGCTTCACTGACACTAAATGTTCGCCGAAACCCTCGAGGACTGCGAGAACAGGAGAGGCGGACTACCCGAGGAGCCCGGCGGCGACGGCAGCGAGCAGGAGCTCCGCCACGAGGCACAACAGGAGCGCCCGGCGGCGTCCTTTCGTCGCCGGAACGGCGACGAGCAACGCAATCGCCGGCGCGGCAGCGAGTACGACCACACCGACGAGGCTGACGGCGTCCAGACGGCCCAGCCGCTCGACGAGCCAGCCGTATCCCCCGCCGCGGATGCCGGCCGCCTCGCGCCAGAACTCGGCGCTCGAAAGGCCCCAATGCGCCACGACCTCCCTGGCGGAGAGGACGGCCGCCCCTCCGGCCAGATAGGCGAGCCCCCCGACGATCGTGACAAGCAGGCCCGCCCCGGTGAGGATCTCTAGGGTACGGGCGAAGCGGAGTCCCAAGCGGTCTCCCCTGAATCGATCGTCGCTTGCCATGTCGCCTCCTATGGAAGGATCGAGGGCGCGAAGCCGAGGCCTTCGAGTCCTCGAAGGATGTTCATCGCTGCAGCGAACAACAGGATCGCCAGCACAAGAACGCGAACCGCTCGCGGCCGCGCCCGGACGGCCAATCGTGCACCGATGCGAGCACCGATCGTCATGCCGATCGTCCCCGGGACGACGATCAGCGGCAGCACAGCCCCGTGCGCGATGTAGACCCACCCTGCCGCCGCATCGTTGATCGCGATGATCGCCATGCTCGTTCCCGTCGCGATCTTGATCGGCGTTCCCACGACCAGATGGAGCACGGGCACGTTGGCCCAGCCGGCCCCCATCCCGAACATCCCCTCCACGAAGCCAATCACAGCGAAGCAAACGAGCGAGGACACGGCTCGCCTTCGACCCGCGACGCTCGTTGCGCCGGCAGCATCAGCCCGGGGTCCGGTAGACGCGGACATCGCCCGAGTCAGCCAATCCCACGCCGCAGAGTGTCCGGAGCCTGAGCGCTTCGCCCGAACCATCACCACCAGAGCGATCGTCAGAACGAACCCGAGCGCGAGGGTGAGCATATCCTGACCCTTCGGGAGGACACTCGTCGCCCAAAGGTGGGTCAGTCCGCCGAGCGTGGCCGTCAGGACGGTGACGATGGTGATCGGGATGGCGGCCGACAGATTTGCCAATCCTTCGCGGATCATGCGAGGAGACGCGGAGAGGGCGCTGGTCAGCGCAAGGATCAAGCCCGCGCCGCTGACGAAGTCGATGTGAAACGGAAGGAACGCCCGCGCGATCGGGACGAAAAGCACGCCGCCGCCCACGCCTGCGATCGGCGCGACGATGCCGACCGCGAGCGAAAGTCCGAAGATGATCCCCGCCCAGGCCAGTGCGTCCATTCGTGTTCCTCCCGGCGCCCTACCGCGTCCGCTCCCTTGCGACGGGCGCCGCCGTTTGTACTCTCAGTCAGCCTGCATTATACTCCAAACGTAGTACAGGAGGATGCATGTCCGATCGAGTGACGCTGAAGATACCACGCCCCATCTACGACAGGTTGCAGGCCGTCATCGAGGGCTCCGGGTATCGCAGCGTCAACGAATTCGTCGTCTACGTGCTGCGAGAGCTGCTGGCCGAACGAGCCAGGGACGACGTCTCGCCGTTCACGGCACGCGAGGTGGAACTGATCCGCCAGCGACTTCGGAACCTCGGCTACCTCGAGTAGCCCGCACGACAGGAGGCTGTTCACGTGGAAGCACTGAAAGAAGGATTCGTCCTCTGGTTCACCGGGCTTTCCGCATCAGGGAAGACGACGCTCGCCAAGGCGGTCGAGAAGGAGCTCATTGCGCGTGGGATGAGCGACGTTCAGCGCCTCGACGGTGACGTCGTCCGGCAGGATCTGACACGCGATCTCGGGTTCTCCAAGGAGGATCGCGACGAGAACATTCGCCGCGTTACGTTCGTCGCCGAACTCCTGTCGAACAACGGTGTCGCGACAACGTGCTCGTTCATCTCGCCGTATCGGAACGCTCGCGCCAACGCCCGAGCGCGATGCCGGAACTTCATCGAGGTCTACGTCGAGTGCCCGCTCGAATCGCTCGTCGAACGCGACCCGAAGGGGCTCTACAAGAAGGCTCTCGCCGGCGAGATCAAGGGATTCACCGGCGTCGACGACCCCTACGAGGAGCCCGAGGCACCGGAGATCGTCGTCCACACCGCCACCGAGTCGATCGACGAGTCAACGCATGTCATCCTCACCTACTTGGAGCAGAACGGCTTCCTCACGCCCTCCGAGGAGGGTCGGAGCCTCTCCGCCGCCCCGACCGAACTCGTGAACCGCATCGCTGCGCATCCGGAGAACCTCCCGTCGCCCGACGGCCCGTCGGTGACGCTGTCGAACGCGCTGCTGTGCGAGCTGGACGCGATCGGCTGCGGTCTGTACACGCCGCTCACCGGATTCATGACCGAGGCGCAGTACGAGCGGGTCGTCGATGCGATGCGGCTTCCCGACGGTACCGTCTGGTCGATTCCGGTGGTGCTCCCCGTTCCGGCGGAGGACCACGCGACGATCCGTCACGGGATGGTCCTCGCCCTCAACGGCGAGGACGGCGTCACCTACGGATTGATCGAGGTCAAGGACGCGTACACGCGCGACCTCGAGCATGAGGCCGCCGCCGTGTACGGCACGACCGACGCGGAGCATCCCGGCGTCGCCCGCCTGATGTCCGAGCCAGCGACGGTCGTCGGGGGCGACGTCCACCTGCTGAAGCGGGCGCCGATCACGTCGCATCCGAAGAACCTCGATCCGGCGCAGACGCGCAAGGCGTTCGCCGACAACGGTTGGACGACCGTCGTCGCATTCCAGACGCGCAACCCGATCCACCGCGCACACGAGTACCTGCAGAAGTGCGCCCTCGAGTCGGTCGACGGCCTGTTCATTAATCCGCTGATCGGCGATACCAAGGAGGGCGACATTCCGGCTGACGTGCGGATGGACTGCTACGAGACACTCCTCGACGAGTACTACCCGGCCGACCGCGTCGCGCTCGGAACGTTCCCGATCCCGATGCGCTACGCCGGCCCGCGAGAGGCGATCCACCACGCGATCTGCCGACGCAACTACGGCTGCACCCACATCATCATCGGGCGCGACCACGCCGGCGTCGGCAGCTACTACGGCACCTACGACGCTCAGCTGATCTTCGATCGCTTCGATCCGCGGGAACTCGGGATCGAACCGCTCAGGTTCGAGCACGCCTTCTTCTGCACCCGTTGCGGTCAGATGGTCAGCAGCAAGACCTGCCCACACGACAAGGAGAACCACGTCTTCCTCTCGGGAACCAAGGTCAGAGCCCTCCTCCAGGAGGGGAAGGATCTGCCTGTCGAGTTCACGCGTCCCGAAGTCGCCGAGATCCTCCGGAGGAGCGTGAGCGGATGAAACGGCTCGCGCTGATCGGACTGGACTGCGCGGATCCGGTTCTGCTCGGCGAGCTGCTCCCTGAGCTGCCCGCGCTCCGCACACTCGCGGAGCGCGGGAGCTTCACCCGCCTGCGCTCGGTCGATCCGCCGATCACCATTCCCGCGTGGATGTGCATGATGACCGGGAAGGATCCCGGCGAGCTCGGCGTCTACGGATTCCGCAACCGCCGCGACCACTCCTACGACGGACTGCGGATCGTCAATTCGACGGCGTTCGCCGGTGCCGAACCGGTGTGGGATACGCTCGGGCGGGCCGGGATGCGATCGATTGTCCTTGGCGTGCCGGGAACGTTCCCGCCGCGCCCGATCTCGGGCGTCCTCGTCTCCGGCTTCCTTGCCCCCAGCACCGAGTCGACCTACACATACCCTGCCTCGCTGGCGAGCCGCATCGAGGAGTGGGTTGGCGAATACGCATTCGACGTACGGGAGTTTCGCACCGACGATAAGGCTTGGCTGTTCGAGCAGGCGCAGGAGATGACCGAGAAGCGATTCACCGTCGCCCGGCGGCTCATCGAAGAAGAGGAGTGGAACTTCTTCGCGATGGTCGAGATCGGCCCGGATCGGATTCACCACGGCATGTGGGCCCACCACGATCCGACACACCGAAGGCACGACGCCGAGAGCCCGTTCCGCCACACCCTGGCCGACTACTACCGGGTCCTCGATCGACAGCTCGGGATGCTGCTTGACGCCCTGCCGCCCTCGACCGAGATCCTCATCGTCTCCGATCACGGCGCGCAGCGAATGGACGGCGGCTTCGGGATCAACGAGTGGTTCATCCGAAACAGCGACCTCGTCCTGAAGGAGTATCCCGACGCTCCGACACGGATGGGGGAGCTGATCGAGCGCGGGTCCGTCGATTGGTCGAAGACGACGGCATGGGGGGAAGGCGGTTACTACGGCCGTGTCTTCCTCAACGTCGCCGGCCGAGAGCCGAAAGGAACCGTCCCGCCAAGCGAGGTCGCCGCAGTTCTCGATAGGATCTCGTCCGAGCTCGCCGCCGCCCCCGATGAGACGGGCGAGCCGATCGGTACACGGGTTCTCCGGCCGTCTGAGGCCTACCGAGCGGTCTCCGGGATTCCCCCCGACTTGCTTGTGTACTTCGGCGACCTGCGATGGCGCTCGATCGGGACCGTCGGTTGGGATCGCGTGCACATCCACGAGAACGACACCGGTCCCGATGACGCGAACCACTCGCCGTACGGCATCTACATCTCGTCAGCCCCCGGTACCGCCGAGGATCGGTGGCTGCTTGACGTGCGTGCCGAGATCCTCGGACACTTCGGAGCCCCGGAGGGGCGATGAGCGAAGCAAGTGAGATTCGGATCCCCGCGGACGTCGCGAAGGCAATCGAGGACCATCTCGCAGACCTGGGTGCAGCAACGACCGAGGAGTACGTCGCGGCGATCCTCCGCAGCCAGCTGCAGCAGCTTGGCTACCTCAGCGCGTACTCCGAGGAAGAGGAGGAGGAAGTCGAGCGTCGGCTGCGGGAGTTGGGCTATCTCGACTAGCGTGTCCAGTCCCGGAATGGTGTTGACACTTCAGACCTCCTGATGACGTTGTTCACG
>CAZSNG010000078.1:0-5504 GCA_964608345.1 uncultured Thermotogae bacterium | reverse complement strand
GGTCGTCCTTCACCTTGTCTCGGAGGTACTCGTCGTACAGCCCGAATGCGTAGTGTCCCCACTCATGGAGCATGATCTGCGCCGGCCAGCACTGCTTGGTGGAGAACGTGTCCCAGTAGTGGTTGATCCGGAAGCCCTCCTTCTTCCAGTTCCACCAGTGGATGCCCCCGAGTCCCTTGATCGCCGCGTTGTCCGTGTATGAGCCTCTGTGGATCCAGATGTCAGCCCACTGACCGCCGCCGCTGTTGTTGTAGATGGTGACCGTACCCAACGCCATGCGACCCTCGGTGGCATCGAACAGCAGTTCGTTCGCTTCCTCGAACCGTTGGATGATCGTCTCCCGCTCCGTTTCGTCGGCCCGGAACCGAACCGAGACGGACAGATCGAACGTCGCCGGGCCTCCGTCCGCGTCGGTGGTGTAGGCTCCCGATCCGCCCTCCGTGATCGGCCCGGACGTGAGCAGAACAGCGAGAACAACGACAATCGTCGTCGCCCGTGGATGGCCGAAGCTCACCCAACCGATCCGACCACGTCGAGCTGCCTTGGGTGCCGCCTCCGAGCGTATGGTCATCGCTTGCCTTGTGGTGGCCTAGGCCTGATGCGGGGCCTCGAGTTCGCCCCGGATCTTCAGGTTCTCGAGCTTCAGCTGCTCGACCTCAAGGCTCAGCTTCTCCCGGTTCAGTGTCGCGGTTCTGAGCTTCAGCCACAGGGTTCCGGCCGGGATGACTGTGCCGACGCCCTGCAGGACGAGCTCCCAGGGGAATCCCGAGTCCGGCTCCCCGTGTGCGGGCGCCGGCCGGAGTGCGAGCCATGCCCCGAGAGCTAGCGTACCCACCACCACGACGAGAAGTGACAATCCAAGCCAACGCCGCCTCTGTCCCTGCTTCGCCATACCGAACCTCCTCGGCTTCTGAGCGACCTGCATTGTGGGAATGGGGCAGATTCCGTCAAGTATGCGAAGGGCACAGACTTCATCATGGTTCCGAACCAGGCGCGCCGAGTGCACGCCGGGCCGATGATCGGTTCTCGGCACGTGCGGGTTTCGCGATGTGCCGGAAACCCGTGTTGTGCGTGCCTCGACGGTCTGCGGCTTCGAGGCACGGGCGAGAAGCACCGACGATCGATGGCTTCTCGCGCTTGATGAGCTACCGAGTGTCCAGCGCAGTTCGACTACGGCGGAGTCGGCAGTAGAAGGCGGCCGGCACCGTAGGTGTTGTCTTTGCCTGGGGCGCCGAGATCGACAGCATGTGCTTCCAGAAAGGCCTGGATCTCGGCGGCGGTGAAGTCGGGGAAGGCCTGCTTGACGAGGGCGGCGGCGCCGCCGGCGTGGGGTGCGGCGGCCGAGGTGCCCTCGAAGCCGCACTCGTACTCGATGTACTCGGTCGTCCGACCGCCGTACGTCGCGGTGACGACGCAGGTCGGGGCAACGAGATCGGGCTTGATCCGCCCGTCCTTGGTCGGCCCGCCGGAGCTGGTCGACTCGAGCTCGAACGTCTTCCAGTTCACTGCACCGACGGTCATCACGTGCGGGGAAACGGTCGGCTGGTAGTAGCTGACACTCCCGTCGCGCATCGCGTGCTCGAACTCGGGGCCGTTCGACCAGACCAGATCGAGAAGGACGTCCGCAGTTCCCGATGTCCGCTCGATCTGGAGGGAGTACGTGCCGTCCCGCGGCGCGTCGACGTACAGGTCCTCGTACGGCCCTTCGAGCGCGTTGTCGTAGTCGCCTTCTGCGGCGACCCGTCCCCTGTGATCGACAATTCGCAGGATGAAGTCGCTCGTCGACGGCCGGCACGGGTCGTCCCACTGGAGAACCGCATCGACAGGGTCGCCGCGGGACAGCTCGACCTCGAGCCCCTCGTCGTCGGGAACGAACTCGACGAGGCCGTCATCGTCCGCGTCAACGAACGGTCCCTGCCAGTGCGACAAGCCCTCGTTGCCGGCCGCAACAACGATTAGGATCCCGGCGGCGCGCATCCGCGCGAGCACCGCCTCGTACCGGGTTGCGCCCACGTCGAAACACACGTCGGCGACGGAGATCGACGCGACAACCACGTCGATCGATTCATCGATCATCCACTCGAGCGCTTCAATCGCGTCGTCGTCGGTGTCCGTCGCGACGAGGGTGAAGGTCGCACCTGGAGCGATGTCATAGACGATTTCGGCCACGGCGGTGCCGTGCGCCGCGTCCTCCGGGTCCTCGCTCGCGTCGCCGGTAGCAGGCAGGCCGAAGCCGCGCGCAACGACGCGCTCGGCCGGCGGCAGATCGCGGCCGAGCAGTGCCTGGTAGCCGTGGAAACCGAAGTCCCAGATCGCGACCTTCACACCGGCCCCGTCAACCCCGGCGGCGTGCCACGCGTCGGCGCCGATTGCAGCGACACCTTGGCTGACGACCGGATCGCCGCTCCTGCCGGCGCCCGACCCCTGCGTCTTCTGTGCCGCAGCGATCCACAAACAGGCAACGGAGATGGCGACAACGCCAAGCCCGATCAGGAGCCCTCCGTGCACGCGTCTCACCGCAGGGCGCTCGCTTCGTGTCATGGGATCCATTCTAGCGACGATCCGCCGGTTTGCTCCGCGCCTTTCTCAACACTTATGGTGGAGCATCAGTGCAATCCAGGGATGGAGGGAGAAACCCGATGAGATCAGCGAAATGGGTGTTGGCGGCACTGCTAGTTCTGTTGTTGACCTCGGCAACCGCAGCTGAGTACGACCCCACAGAGGTTCCGATGATCGTCTACATCATCGATTGCTCGTGCAGCATGGACAGCGGATGGTCATCGTACACCGGTCCAGATGGAGAGGAGCACGAAGGATACCGGATCGATCGAGCCAAGTCGGAGGTCACGTGGGGGCTCGGCGACCTCGAGGAGAAGACGGTGTTCGACATCCTGACCACCGATCGGTGCCCGTACGCGACCTTCGGGAGCCTCAAGAGCGCCACCGAACAGAACAAGGCGCGCGCGATCGAATCGATCGCCGGTCTGACCGGCGGTGGAACGACGGGCATCGGACCGGCCGTCGCATGGGCGCTGCTCAACCCGGCGTACGAGGAGGCGATGCACTACATCGTGCTCACCGGCGGGCTGCCACGATGTATCCGCGACACGCAAGCGTACTGGGACACCCACTCGGCGCTGATCCGCGCCGCGAACACGAAGGGCGCCGTGATTCACGTGATCCTCATTCACCCGGACTACATCGACGGATCGATCGAGTTCGGGGAGGCGCTGACCGGCGACACCGGCGGGGATCTGACGATCGCGGATTGATCGGGCCTGGCTGACCGTCGGGGTCGGCCAAGACACCGCCAGCTCATCCAGAGCGAGTTTCACCACCATGGCGAAACTCGCCGCTGCCTTGGCCGACGATCGGCCAAGGCAGTCAGACTAGGGCGACTGAATGATGCCGAGTTTGCCGATGGAATCGGCACGTTCGGCGACGAACCAGATCTCCGAGCCGCCCTCGCCGATGGCGATGTCGACCGGCGAGGAGTCCTGCGGAAGGTCGTACAGGGTGAACGTGCCGCTGCCGCGATCCAGCAGGCCGATCACGTCGGCGCCACGATCGGCAAACCACACGCCTCCTCGCCCATCGCGAGCGATGTCCACCATGTGCTGCGCACCGGGGATCGGCCAGAACGTGACGCTCCCGCCGACCGTGTCGAACGCCCCGATCGCGCCCTGCGCGGCATCGATAAACAGGATCTGCCCGAACGCTGCGTCGGAGGCATCGACCGAGATCGCGACGGTCCCGGTCGCCAGGAAGTAGTCGGACGCGAGACCGGTCAGCGGATCGAGCGCGACCAGCGAATCACCGCCGCACGCCATCCAGAACGTGCCGGAGGACGCGACGTCGACGTCCTCGAGGTATTGCCCACCGGTCGTCACCTGCCACTCGTCGAACGGTGCGTAGGTCCACTTCGTCAGTGTGGTCTGCGAGCGCGGGACGGCGCCGGACGGAACGACGTAGATCGTGTTCGGTTGGACGGAGACGATGCGAGGCTGCATCGCGATGGTCTGCTTGAACAGGTGCGTCGTGGCGACCGGCTGCACGGTCGGCCCGTCGGGGATCCGCAGCATGTCCATCTGGAAGTATGCCAGCCGGCCGACGAGCCGCTCGCCGATCGCGAAGTGCGCGGCCGTCGGGTTCGGCAAGGCGACCGCGATGGAGCCGGGCCATCCGCCGGGCGTCGGCATCGAGTAGGTGTAGACGGTCGACTTGGCCGGCTTGTACACCGCGAACTGGTCGCCGAGCGCCAGCGTGACGTAGATGAAGCCGTCCTTGGTCGTCACCGCATACGGGCCGTCGCCGATCGGGATCTCCTGCAGGATGTCGGACTGCAGGTCGAGGACACCGAGCGTGTCCGTCGTGAACAGGGCGGTATAGACCGTCCCTCGGGTCCACGCGATGCCGGTCGGCAGCATGCCGGTCTGCGGCAGCTGGTAGATCGTGAGATCTCGCGACTGGGCCGCACCGGAAACAGCGCACGCGCCGACCAGTGCCAGCAGGACCATCAAGACGAAGCCTGTGCGTGTCATCGTGTCCCTCCTAGGGTACGGCTCAATCGCCGCTTCGCCACCCAGTGTAGAGATCCAGCAGACGATCCCGAAACTTGGGCTGGCACTCAACCATCCCTATCCTATGCCTGTGCCAAGTGGCTTCGCCAAGAGGCGAAACCCGCGTTGGAAGCCGTCGCACGCCTCACCCTCGGTTCACGTCAAGCCATACGAGCCGTGTAGCACAAGGAGGTGCGCCATGCGATACCGAATCGGCAGGATCGCGCTCGTGATTCTCTTTCTCGCGGCGATCCCTTGGAGTGTTTCCCCGACGGAGAACATTCCGTTCTCCAGAGAAACGAACCGCGCTCTGGATACCCTCAATGACATCTTCGACGCCATGCTCGACGGCCTGAGCGACGGGACCATGGGCCCGGGCGACTTCAGCGGTGCCCTGGAGGCGGCGTTCGTCATCTTCGGGGACGCGCTGCACACCATGCCCATCGCTGGGCTGCTGTTCGCCGACACCTTCTCCGCGCTGTACGACATCATGGAGGCGATGACCGACGCGGCGGAGATGTTCGCCGCGATCGTGCCCGGCCCGTATCCGTACTTCAGGGCAATCCTGGATGCCCAGATCGCGAAGGACCGGCTGAGGTGGGCTGCAGCCGGCGGGTTGATCCAGAGCCAGCGTCAGTGCGCCTCCGGGCGAGCGCTCGTCTCCGTCTATCCCGGATTCGATTGCTACAAGCTGAAGAACAAGCTACGGGAACTGGCGGGGGACGGGAAGTGCGTGACCGTATCCATTCACGAGGCGGCCGGCTTCGATCCGGCGTCCGCCGGGCCGCTCGGTCAAGGACCGAACGCGGCCCGCGTGTACAACTGCCTCGGGTCGGCATTCCAGACCGGCCCGACGTTCGAGATCCGCCACGACGTTCCGTTGGACGAGCCCGGGGACATCTCTGAAAGCGCGCGGTTTGTCAAGGGCGACCCGCTCGGTACACC
>CAZSNG010000077.1:0-5536 GCA_964608345.1 uncultured Thermotogae bacterium | reverse complement strand
CTGCAAGCCGGCGTGACCACGGTCCGCGACGTCTGCGGGCCACGACTCAACCTCGCCCTCCGGTCGGCCGGCCGGAACGGCCAGCTGATCGCCCCACGGATCTACACCGCCGGAATGGGGATCTGCATGACCGGGGGGCACGGGTCCGGATTCGCCGGCGCGGTTCACGAGGTCGACGGCCCCGACGCGATCCGGCACGCCGTTCGCTGCGAGCACAAGGCTGGGGTCGATCTCATCAAGCTGCTCTCCTCGCACCGGACCGACTTCCCCGAGTTCTCGCTCGAGGAGATCGAAGCCGGCGTCGATGAAGCGCATCGCCTCGGCCTGCCGATCGCAATCCACGCCGCCAACTATGTCTCCACCGAACTCGCCGCAAGAGCCGGCGTCGACGCGATCGAGCACGGCAGCTTCCTCAACGAGGAGACGGTCGACCGGATGGCCTCCGCCGGCATCGTCCTCGTCCCGACCCTGTGGGTGAAACACGACCTCGCCACGCGGCTGACCGAGTACAAGGCCACGCCGGAGAAGTTCCCGTGGGGAGATGTGGCCGACCTCGAGGCAAGCGCCACTTGGTTCCGTCGATGCGTCGAGCGACTTCCCGAAACGATGCGGCTCGCGCACGAGCGCGGGGTCACGATTGCCGCGGGGACGGACTTCGTCCTTTCCGACCAGCCGTGGTGCCTCCTCCCCGAGGAGATCGAGTGGCTCGTGCGTCTCGGCCTCTCCCCGATGCAGGCGATCGTTGCCGCAACGAACGGCGGCGCCGTCGCCCTCAAGATGACGGACCGCATCGGGACGATCGGACCCGGGAAGTGGGCCGATCTGATCCTCGTCGATCGCGACCCGCTCGAGGACGTCTCCGCCCTCAAGTCGGTGTCCTGGGTCATGCAGGGCGGGAAGGTCATCCCAAGAAGCCCGGAGTGGGATCGTCGCCCGATCAAGGAGCCCATCCAGCTCTGAGTGCCTCGTGCTCGACCGACAGCGTTCGAGCACGGACGAGAATCTCACCACGTTCGATTCTCGTGTGGGCGACGAACCGAAGTCCCAGTTACCTCGTGAGCCAGCCTCTGCGATCAGCGATCGTCTTCCCGCTCAACTGGCACTTGGCGCTAGTAGTAGGTCTTGGTCTGGGCGTAGCGGATCTCCTCCCGCCCGTCCGATAGCAGTCGAGCGGGGACGAGAAGTGCGCTGCGCTTGCTTCTCGTGTTGATCACGCGCTACTGCCTGGCTTCACCGAGTCAGCCAAGACCTTCTATCGGAGATTGTCTTCCCTTTCGACTGACAGGAGGGACAGTAGTACGTCTTCGTCTGAGCGTACCTTATCTCCGCTATGGGAGTGGCGCACTCGGGGCACGGTTGGCCGGTCCGCTTGTAGATGCGAAGGAACTCCCGCGAGTGTCCGCCGACCAGATTGCCGCCAGCGCGCTTCCGGATCTGATCGATGGCGTGGACGAGAACGGCCTGTGTCTCCTGGTGGAGCCGCTCGATCTCCTCGGGCTTCAGAGTGGACACGTATCGGATCGGGGAGATCCGCGCTTGGAAGAGGATCTCGTCAGCGTACGCCGTACCGATCCCGCAGATCGAACGCTGGTCGGTGAGCGCCTTCTTCACTTGTCGACGAAGCCCGGCGAACCTCTGCTCCAGGAACCCGACGGAGAACCCGTCGGAAAGCGGCTCGACGCCGAGCGACGCAATCGACTCCACGTCGCATGGGTCGCGAACGATGTGAAGGTGGACCCGCCGCTTCGTGCCGTTCTCGATCACCCGCAAGTCCTCTCCGTCGTCGAAGCCGAACACGAATCCGGTCGCCTTGGTGACCTTCGTGTCACTGCGGCTCTGGACGAGCCGTCCGGCGAGCATCAGGTGGAGAACGACGTGGAGCGACTCGCCACACGACAGGATGAGATGCTTCCCGCGCCGTTCGACGCGATCGAACGACCGTCCGGCCAACGCATCGACCGGTGGCTCGACCGTCTTCAGGATCCCCGGGTGGAACGCCCGCGCGCTTCCGATCGGTCGCGCGAGAGCGCGATGCGCGAGCGCCTCGCACATCACCTCGAGTTCCGGCAGTTCGGGCATCGCGCACCTCCGCGCCGATTATACGCTCCCCGCGAGGCAGGGCGCCCCCTCGATCGGGTGCGCAACGTCCCATTCCCACGCCCCTTGCATCCCCCCGCGGCACGGCACGACGGGGCAGAATGCGGCAAAGGGCTCAGAGGGGGTTCCCGTGTCGAAGCTGCAGAAGGCAATCATCGCGAGGTTGCTGATCCTGGCCATCTTCTGGTTGAGCGGATGCACGTTCATCTCGTCGCCGATCGACATCTCCGGCCTGTGGGTCGGGAGCATCCAGTGGACCACGGGGCCGGGAACCGGGTTCACCAGCCCGATCACACTTGACCTCGTCCACGAGGATCGTGACCTATCCGGGACGGTGACGCTCGTCGGACCTGGATCGGCAGCGTTCGACCTGGATGTCACCGACGGACAGGCACGGACGGTCTCAATGTCGATCGAGGCCTCCGGTGTGTTGGCGACAACTACACCGCAGAACGTGACCCTCAAGCTCGACGGGGACTTCCTCGAGACGCAGATGTCAGGCAGCGGAACGCAGACCATCAACGGCACGACGTACAAGCTGACCTGGGAAGCCGTCCTGGTCGCACCGCTCCTGCCCGAGGAGTGACTGCCTCGCTGCAGTCATTGATGCGCTTACAGCCCGCCGCCTTTGTGCGCTCAGCTTCTTCATCCGCTCGCAGGTCGTCGTCATTCGACATGCCAGCGCGGCCACGGCACAGATCCCTTCCTTCGCAGGGGGGACAGGCAGACGCGCACTCATCAGGGCGGACCGCGATCCGTTCTCGCGCGGGAGTGCCTGTTGCCGAAGAGGCTAGACGCGACCTTCCCGACGGTCGGTTTCGATCGCCACCGGGTTGCGCTCGATCGGATCCCCGTATCCGCCGCCGCCGGGCGTTCGAATGCTGAGAACCTCCCCACAGCGGAGCGTCACGGAACCCTTCCCAGGGAGCGGGCTCTCCGTCCCATCTCGGATCAGGAAGTTCGCACCCGCTTGTCCGGGCTCCCCGTACGCGACGCCGTACGGCCGATGCGTCCTCCGCTCGGTGAGCAGCGATGCACGGGCGTCCGCTCCGAGACATCGGATGTCGCGGCGAATCCCCAGGCCGCCGCGGTGGCGTCCGGCGCCCCCGCTGCCGCTTCGAAGCTCGTAGCGCTCCACGCGAAGCGGATACGCGATCTCCAGCGCTTCGATCGGTGTGTTGAGCGTGTTGGTCATGTGCGAGTGAATACCGTCCGCCCCGTCGCCATCGCGACGCGCGCCGAAGCCGCCGGCGATCGTCTCGTAGATGGAGTATGCGGTGCCGGTGCGTGGGTCGATCCCGCCGACGGCGTAGTTGTTCATCGATCCCTGACACGCGGCGACCGCCCGGTCCGGGATCAGTCTCCCCATCGCGCCGAGGATCACATCGACGATCCGTTGCGACGTCTCGAGGTTCCCTCCCACGACCGGGGCCGGCGGCAATGGATTCACCAGACTGCCAGCGGGCGCAACGATCTCGATCGGTCGGTAGCAGCCGGCGTTCGGCGGAATCTCGGGGTCGGTTAGCGCACGAACGGCGTAGTACGTCGCCGACGACGTGACTGCCAAGACGGCGTTGACGGGTCCCGAGGCTTGACCGGCCGTCCCGGTGAAGTCGAACACGATCCGGTCTCCCTCGATCGCGACGGCAACGTGGATCGGGATCGGGCTGTGCGAGATGCCGTCGTCGTCGAGAACGTCGGAGAAGGTGGCCGTCCCATCCGGGATCCGTCCGATCTCGGCTCGCATCCTACGCTCCGAGTAGTCGAGGATTGCCGACATCCTGTCGCGAACAAGATCTGAACCGTACCGCTCGATGACCTCGATCAGCCGGGCGATCCCGGTCGCGCACGCCGCCCGCTGGGCGCGCAGGTCGCCCCACCGCTCGTCTGGCGTGCGTACGTTCAGAAGGAGCAGATCGAGAAGGTCGTGATCGACCTTCCCGCTACGCCACAGACGAACCGGCGGAATCCGCAGGCCTTCTTGGTAGATCTCGACCGTGTCCCCGGACAGGCTGCCCGGTTCCTTCCCACCGACGTCAGCGTGATGGGCCCGATTGGCGACGAAGCCGGCAATCCGATCGCCGACGAACACCGGCGCGACGAACGTGATGTCGGGGAGGTGCGCGCCCCCCGCGTACGGATCGTTCAGCACCACGATGTCTCCGTTCTCGAACGCGTCGACCGCCCGCACCGCGGCAGCCACCGAGTACGGCATCGCGCCGAGATGCACCGGGATCGACTCGGCCTGCGCGACCATCTGCCCGGCCGCGTCGAACAGCGCGCTCGAGCAGTCCCGCCGCTCCTTGATGTTCGGGCTGTACGCGGAGCGGATCAGATTCGCGTTCATTTCCTCAGCGACGGCGGTCATCGCGTGGCGCAGCACCTCCAGGGTGATCGCGTCGATCCCGCCTTCCCCGCGCACTACGTCACCTCCAGGACGATCGTTCCAAGTCGATCGCATCGTCCGCTGACTCCGGGCGGCACGACCAGCGTCGCGTCGTCCCCGACAACGATCGTCGGGCCGACGACCCGATCGCCTGCGGTCAGGTCACCACGGGAGCAGACCCGCGTCGCCACGCGGCCGCACCCCGCGAACCGCGCTTCAGCCGTCCGCTCGCCGAACCCCGGAGCCGCCACGAAGGCAGGGATTTCCGCAAGGGCCGCGGCACCGACGGCGTGCACCCGGAGGGTCACGAGCTCGATCTCCTCATCCGGATCGGAGTGACCGAATCGCACCTCGTGCTCGGCGTGGAACGCTTCGGCCAGTGCGGCAACGGCGATCCTCGCTCCGTCGGCATCCGGGAACGGTACGTTCAGCTCGTGGGACTGTCCGGCGTAGCGAAGATCGGCCGACATCACGGTCCGGATCCGGAGCTGCTCGATCCCCTGACGGCGCAGGACGTCCGTTCCCTGCGCGCGCAACGCCTCGACCGTCTCGCGAATGTCCTCCTCACGAAGCACCGCCAGCCGGCGCACGATGCTGCGGCTCGTGTCGGTGCCGATGTCGGACGTCACTAGACCGAGCGCCGACAGGACGCCGGCGGTCGCGGGCACGACGACACGCGGAATCGACAGCCGCCGGGCGATCGAGATCCCATGCAACGGTCCGGCGCCGCCGAACGCAAGCAGGGCGTATTCGCGGGGGTCGTGGCCGCGCTCGATCGAGATGACCCGGATCGCCCGCTCCATCGCCGCGTCCGCGACCTCGAGGATCCCCTCCGCCGCGTCGTCGACCGGCAGCTTGAGCGGTTCGGCGATCGTGCCGATCGCGATCCGCGCCGCCTCGACGTCGAGTGTCGCGAGACCACCGAGCGGATGGTCCGCAGGGAGGTGCCCGAGGACGGCGTGCGCATCGGTCACTGTCGGCACCGTCCCGCCCCGCCCCTAGCAAGCAGGGCCTGGCATCGCCCCGGCGCTCTGCGGCCCCACGCGCAGCGCG
>CAZSNG010000076.1:0-5759 GCA_964608345.1 uncultured Thermotogae bacterium | reverse complement strand
AACAGCTCCTCGGGCAGGTGGATGGCGAAGACGCACCGGTTGTCGCCGCGGAGGACCGACTCCACGACATCGACGCGGATCGGGCTCCGACCGAGGATCGTCTCCCACATCTGGACGAACCAGCCGGCGGAGCAGTTGCAGAACGTCGGCGACAGCTCCTCGCCGGTCCGGATGACCTCCTTGACCAGCACGCAGAAGCAGCCGTAGTAGCGCTTCTCGACCGGATCAGTCGCGCGGTCGTATGCTTCGCGATTCCATGGCGGGACGAGCTTCTCGGTGTAGACGACGTGTTTCGGGCCGCCTTCCTCCCAGAAGATGCGCGACGGGAACAGATCGTCGTCGCAGTTGAGCCGCTCGATGAACCGAAGGATGTCGCCCTCCTCCTCGTACGCCGCCTTCATTCGGAGGAGCTGGACCTTTGGGTAGCGGTGGGCGCAGCCGTTGAGGACGCAAGCGCGCGTCCGTTCGCACGGGACCGTTTCATCGAGGCGGTCGAGAGTTCCGAGGACCCACGAGCGGAGCTTCTCGGAATCGAAGTCGTGCCGGACCGCGTCGGCGCCGGCGGTGACGGCTTCGGCGGTGGCTTCGTCCGTCTCTTCCTTCAGCCGCCGCTCGAGCGACTCAATCCAGAGGGGGAAGTGGTACGAGATCTGGATCTCGGTAACGTATCGGTCGGTTTCGCCAGCGTGGGTCTCCGGTCCCTCCACGTAGACGTAGCGGGTCGGATTGTCGCCGGCGAGGAGATGATGCTCTCCGATGAACCCCCACATCCGCTCGGCCGTCTCTCGAAGGCCGGGTGCGCCGTCGGACTTGGTGTGCGGACCTTCGTGCGTCGCCCACAGGACGTGATCGCCGGGGAGTGCCACCGTCTCGAGGCCGGCGATCGAACTGTCCGCCTCAACCGGAAGCGCGATCTCGACCTGGTAGCCCTTGCCCGGATCGTGCCCGAGAAACAGGCAGACCGGGGCGCCGGCCGCTGCAGGGCCGACCGTGTCGCGCAGCTTCGCGATCGCTGCCTGAATATCCTTCTGGTCGTTCACGGAACATCGCTCCGTAACCGCGGTCCGGGGCTCAACCCACTTCGCGCGTACGTCGATCGAACTCATTGGAGGTCTCCTTCTCGTCTGGCGTATCGAAGGCAGCGTATCCGGCGATCGCCCCGGAATCGTCTCGCGAGCGTCTCCGCACGGCCGTGCTACGGAACGAGCTGTGCGCCGCCGGCGACACGATGGGCCCACCGCGTCGTCTCGGGCAGGCGGTATCGGGTGCAACACGCCAGAGTGAACGCGACGGCGTGGCCCACGTCGATCCGGTGTCCGGGGGAGACGAACACCGGCTTCACGTCGGTCCGCGTCCGCAGGACCGCGCCGAGGATCCGCTCCGGGTCCTTCTCGTCGATCAGATCCGCAATCTCGCCCTTGGTGGGACCCGGCGGTTCGTGCATCCCGTACAGTCGTGACTTGGCGACGCCGAGGCTCGGCCGGTCGAGCCAGAGCCCCATGTGAGCCGCGAGGCCCATCCCACGGGGGTGGGCGATGCCCTGGCCATCGAACAGGAGGAGGTCCGGTTTGCCCCTCAGCTTCTCCCACGCGCCGAGGATCACCGGCCCCTCGCGGAACGTCAGCAGCCCGGGAACGTACGGGAAGACGGCGTCCGTCTCCGCGGTGACGCTCTCGATCTGCTCGAGATCGGGGAAGCTCAGAATGACGATCGCGGCGCGGGCGCGACCGGCCTTCACCGAGACGTCGATCCCGGCAACCGACGCGACCTCTCGTTCGTCCCAGGACAGGATCCGTCGGTCGGACAGCTCTCGCTGGAGCCGGATCGCCTCCTTCGGACTCACATCCCACCGATGCAATGCGTACATGAGCGTTTCACTGTAGGATGACCGGCGACTCGCCGCAATACTGCGACGAACGAAGGGGAGGCAGATGCCGTTCAATCGCAACGATCGCTTGTTGTTCGACCGGTCGGCGGCGGACTACGATGTGGCCCGACCCGGCTACCCCGAACGCCTGATCGAGGAGCTTGTCGCCCGATCCGGGATCCCGGATGGCGGCAGGATCCTCGAGATCGGCTGTGGCACCGGCCAGCTGACCGTGTTGTTGGCCGCGGGTGGGTACACGATCACCGCGGTCGAACTCGGTCGGGAGTTGAGTCGTCTCGCGACGATGAAGTTGGAGTCGTTCCCGAATACGACGGTCGTCTGCGCCGACTTCGAGCGATGGGACGTCGAACCCGGCGGCGCCGACCTGGTCGTTTCGGCGCAGGCGTTTCACTGGATGATCCGGCGATCGGGTACCCGAAGGCGCACGCCGCGCTGCGCCCGGGCGGATGTCTGTCGCTCGTCTGGAACTTCTTCCCGGGGAGCGACACCCCGGTCTACGAAGCTCTCGACGACGTTTACCGGACGGTCGCTCCGCAGTTGAGTCGGGACGTCGGAAGGTCGTCGTTGTCGGAGCGCGCCGATCGTACGCTCCGGGAGATCGCTGCGTCGGGCCTGTTCGATGAACCGGACGTCGTTCGGGTGCCGTGGACGTCCGTCTACACGACGGAGAGGTATCTGGGGCTCCTCCGCACGTTCTCCGATCACCTGGCCCTCGATCCACCGACGTTCGACCGGCTCCTCGACGCCGTTCGATCGACGATCGACCGATTCGGCGGAATGATCGAGCGACCGCAGATCGCCACGCTGTTCTCCAGTTCGCCGAGAACCCTGTGACTGGATTCCGATCCAGTCATTGTTTTCAGACTTGACTGAACAGACAAAACAGTTAGAATAGTCGCTCTCCTGCCCGCTACGAGAGAGCAGGACAGCGCGATTCCCGAGAATCGCCTCAAACTTGAATGGATAGAAGAAGCATGTAGAATCGCCCTTTCACCCGAAGGAGGAGTTGATGTCGAGGATCGATGAAGCGCGTCGACGATTCGTCGAAGAGACCGGGGTCATGATGGAGGAACACGGCCTCTCGCTGATGGCGGGACGGGTCCTCGGCATGTTGCAGATCTGCGTCCCACCGCACCGATCGATGGACGAACTGGCGGAGGATCTGCAAGCGAGCAAGGGATCGATCAGTATGGCGACCCGGATGCTGCTGCGGATCGGCGTGATCGAGAAACTGAGCCTGCCGGGGCATCGAAGGCACTACTACCGGATCCGCCCGAACGTCTGGATCGACATGTTCGCGCAGCGGACCGAGCACCTGAACCGGCACAAGGAGCTCGCGGCCGTGGGATTGGCCGCGCTCGGGAATGAACCGATCGAGGCGAAGGAGCGACTGTTGGAGATGATGGTCTTCTTCGACTTCGTCGAAGAAGAGATCCCTCGACTGGTCGACCGATGGAAGACGCGCTACCCCGAACTAAGGACGAAACGGATTGCGGAGCACGGAGGAGGTGCTTGATGACGAAACGATGGATGACTGTGGTGCTGACCGTCGCTGCGCTGGTAGCAATGGTCCCAATGGCTTTGAACGCCCAAGAGGCGCCTCCGCTGACCCGCGTGCTGGTGGTCGACGAGACGAAGACGTTTGCCTCGACGATGCGGGTGGCCGGCCTGGTCGGTGCACTCCGCTCTGTCGGCTTGTTCGAGGTCGGGGTCGCGCTGGGCGACGTGACGACGAACTACGACGACCCGCTTGCCGGCCGTCTCCCCGCCGAAGGGGAGGAACCGTACGACCTGATCGTCATCCTTCCTCGGGGGCTCGACGACGGATCGATTGATCAGATCTGGATTGTCAGTGCCGGCCTGAGCGCGCTTCCGCCGACGGTGGCGGCAGCGCTCGACGCTTTGGCCGGGATCGTAGAGCTTGTCTTCGCCGGAGTCGGCGAGGCGATCGACGTCTCCGAAGATCTCTGGCCGTGCCTGTTGTGGGCTGTGTATTCGACGAAGGGATGGATGCAATGAACCGATTGATTCGATTCGCCGTCGATCATCCGATCTGGACGATCGTCGCGACGCTCATTCTTGCCGCGGGGCTTGCGTTCCCGATCCAGTACATGACGCAGGAGACGGACTTCCGGGAGTTCCTCGAGGACGACGATCCGATCATCGTCCTGATGGACGAGGCGGAGGCGCGGTACGGCCGGTCATGGGGCATCATGGTGATGCTGTTCAATGAGGACGGCATCTTCAACGACACGACGCTGCGCAAGATCGAGGCGATGACCGACGAAATCGAGGCGATCCCGGGAATCAAGTCGGTCAGTACACCGCTGAACTCCCAGACGATCGTCGGGACTGAGACGGCGATCTCCGTCCGCAAGGCCGCCCCCGGCGGCACCGCCCCGGCGACGGCCGAGGACATGGAGACGTTCCGCACGCGTCTGATGGCCGACGAGAATCTGATTGGCGGCGTGGTCAGCGAGAACGGAGAGGCCGCGCTGATCAATGTCGAACTCGAGGTCGGCGCGGACGAGTACGCCCTTACTCCGGACATCGTGGACATCGTCGATGCGAACCGCGGGGACGGCGACACGTTTTACATCTATGGCGACGCGTACTTCGACACGGTCATGGCGGAGGAGATGTCCTCCGACACGACGCTCCTCTTCCCGCTGGCAATCCTGGTGATGGTCGGTCTGCTGTTCGCCTCGTTCGTGACGATCCGCGGAATCCTTCTGCCGATCGCGATCGTCCTTCTGTCCGTGATCGTGGCGATGGGGGCGATGTCACTCCTCGGCTTCCCGATGACGACGATGTCGTTCATTGCGCCGATTCTGCTCTTGGCGATCGGGATCGCCGATGCCATCCACGTGCTGAACCGGTACAACGAGGAAATCGCCAAGGGCATCGAGAAACGACAGGCGATCCTGACCACGATGCAGGAGATGAAGGGGCCGGTCGTGATGACATCCCTGACGACCGCGGCCGGGTTCTTGTCGCTGTTGTCGGCGTTCTTCGTGCCGCAGCGCCAGTTCGGCATCGTCACGGCGATCGGAGTCCTTGCGGCGATGGTCTTCTCACTCGTGCTGATCCCTGCGATCTTCTCGATCCTGAAGAAGCCGCGGGTGCGTGACCTGAGCAAGGGGCTCCGCCCGCTGACGCGCGTCCTGCTCGGATTCGAAAAGGTGATCGTCGGTCACCGGAAGATCGTCCTGATCGTCGCGGTGATCATCTTCGGCGTAATGCTCGCCGGTATCCCGCGGCTGCGAGTCGAGACGTCGAACGAGGAGTTCCTCGGCAAGGAGCACGAGGCGGTCCAAGTGCTCGACTCGATCTCGGAGTACTTCTCCGGCGACATGAGCGTCATGGTCGAGTTCGACACCGGCCGTCGCGACGGGCTGAAGGATCCCGCGGTACTGAACGCGATGCTCGATTTGGAGGAGTACCTCCTCGACAACGGTGTAAGCAAGACGTTCTCGATGACGATGCTCGTCCGGCAGATGAACGAGAAGTTCAACGCCGACGATCCGGCGTTCTACGTGATACCGGACGACGAGAACATGATCGCGCAGCTGCTGCTCCTGTACACGTTCCAGGGTGGCACGCTCGGCGATATGGCTGTCGGCGACTTCTCCGCCGGGACGGTGACTGGGATGTACCAGATGGGCTCGTCGGGCAACGTGTCGCGCCTCGCGAGCCTCGTGCAAGACTACCTCGACGAGCACTTCCCCGAGGGCGGCGAGATGCGTGTCCGGATGATCGGCGGGACCACGCTGATGAACCGGATCTTCGGTCAGATGACGCGGAGTCAGCTCGTCGGACTGGCGACGACGATTTTCGCCGTCGCGATCCTGGTCATGCTGCTGATGGGTTC
>CAZSNG010000075.1:0-6453 GCA_964608345.1 uncultured Thermotogae bacterium | reverse complement strand
AAGACTGCCAACGCCTCGACCATAGCACGCGCAATCCATCCGGTTCCGAGGATCCCCCAACGCACAGTGGTTGCCATGCTCATCCTCTCATCGGTTCAGTGCTCCGTGCGCTTCCTCACAGGCTGCACGAACGCCAGTTCGTGCCCGTGCCGCCCGCTTGAGTCGAGGCGGCACGATGTCACTCTGCCTCCGGAACGGTCTCCTGAATCCGGTTCTCGACCTGCGGAGAGATCGATCCGCGAGACTCCACGTACTCCGCCATTGCCTCGGAGATCAGCCAGCCCGTGTCGTACCGATCGGACACACCGGCGAGCACAGCGTACTCGTCGCCTCCACCAGCGAGGTAGCTGCTCGTGGCGACCGCATACGAGCGATCGACCTCGACGGCGGCGTAGCTCTCCGTCTCCGGGTCGAGCACTTCGACGGTCCTGACGCGCGCGCCGACCTCGGCTGCCGGATCGAACGAGTACCGCATGCCGCCGACCTGCGGGAATCGCCCGGCGCCCTCCTCGACTCCGCTGACCCCGTGCTCCAGCGCCGCCATTAGCTGCGCGCCGGTGAGCGTCAAGACGGTAATCTGGTTCCCGAACGGTAGGACTTCGAGGATCTGCCCCATGGTGACGTCGCCCGGCGGGATCGAGGCGCGAATCCCTCCGCCGTTCTGGATTGCGATCGTCGCGCCGAGGCCCCGCGTCTTCCGGAGGATCGCGTCGCAGATCAGGTTGCCGAGGTTCGTCTCGCGTACGCGTGCGTCTTCGCGTGCCCCGTTGAGAAGGACATCGGTCGAACCGACGACGTGCGCCATCAGCTCGTCGATTGCAGCGCGATAGCCGGCGAGAACCACCAGCATGCTCCGATCCTCGCGAATCGACTCATCGATGAGCACCGGCGCGCCGGCGTACGAGTTGACGAGGCCGTCGTCGGTGAACAGGACGTCGAGCCGCCCGAGGCGCTTGCCCCACTCGTGCGCGGTCACGACGAGTACCGGCTCGCCTGACGCCGACTCGGTGAGCGTCGGGTACGGATCGAGCAGCGTGTGGCTGTGCCCGCCGACGATGACGTCAAGTCCGTCCACGGCGGCAGCCAGCTCGAGATCGTGAGAGTAGCCGAGATGGGTCAGCGCAATGATCACGTCGACGTCCTCCGCTTCCAGTTCATCAACGACCCGCTGCGCGGAGCTCACGACATCGAGGAAGCGGATGTCCGGGCCGGGGCTGGAGGCCGTCGAGGTGTGCTCGGTGGTCAGGCCGATGACTCCGACCGGCGCGCAGCCGTTCATGCGGTACACCGCGTACGGGTAGACCGCGCCCGCCAGGTCGGGATCGGCCGCCACGTCGACGTTGGTACCGAGAACCGGGAAGTCCACGAAGTCGATGAACGCCGCCAGCTCGGCCGGTCCCGAGTCGAACTCGTGGTTGCCGAGGCACATCGCATCGTACTCGAGCTCGTTCATCACGTCGGCGACGGCGTGGGCTCCGCCCACGGTGAAGAACAGCGTGCCCTGGAACTGATCGCCGGCGTCCAAGAGCAGGACGTGATCCTCGTCGTCCCGCACCTCTTCGATCGCAGTCTTGAGCCTCGCAACGCCACCTTGAACCGGCTCGCCCCACGGCTCGAACGGATCGTAGTGCGCGTGCAGGTCGTTCGTGTGAAGGATCGTCAGCTCAAGCAGTCCGTCGTCTTCGACTCGGAGCAGGAACCCGGCCAGAACCAGTCCGAACAGTCCCGCCGCCAGCAACAGCAGTTTCCACTTCATCGCGTCCCCTCCTCGGTCGGCTCGGCCGATTCCGCATTCGAGCCGCCCCAATCATCGGCAGGGCCGGCCGGTTGTTCAACTCATAAGGCGCCGCAGCCATGCTTGTCACATCGCGATCCTGGTTTCCGATCAGGATCTGTACGCGCTTGACAGGGCCAGACCCGCCGTGGACACTGCTGGGGAGTATCCTAGGAGGTCCGAGATGTTGAAGAGAATCTGTGTCGCGCTCGCGTTGGTTTCGGCCCTGGCGCTCTGCGGTGCGGCGACGACGGTGGAGTTCATCACCGGGCAGCACTACGGCGCTGGATGGGTCGAGGCGGTTGCCGATCAGGACAACCTGACGATCGTGATCGAGACGGACAATGGCTGGGTCCTCGAGGAGACGCACGTCTACGTCGGGACAACCCGTCCAACGAAGAGCGCTCCCGGTCGTTTCCCGTTCAAGCACGAAGATCTCGGCGGAGCGACGTTCGATATCTACGAGATCTCGCTGGACGGGTTCGACGTCGAGTGCATGGGCACGCTGTACATTGCGGTCCACGCAGTGGTTCGCAGTGGCGAGTTCGGCGAGGAGACCGCATGGGGAGACGGCCCAGTCATCCGCGCCAACAAGAACTGGGCGATGTACTTCACGACGCCGGTGGTCTGCGAGGGACCGAAGTAGCCTGCTTGCCGGGCTTTGCTGAGCAAAGCCCGGCAAGGACGAGAATGCACGGAAACCGCATTCTCGTGTTGGTGACGAGTCCCGCTCGCAACACCCGCTTGAACCAACCCGTGAACGCAGCCTTCGTTCCGGCTTTCCCTTGAAGGCAGGGCCGCGCACAGCGAGTGACTGCCATCTTCCGTCACGTCACCAACGCAAGAACGGAGCCCGATCGAAGATTGGGCTCCGTTCTTGCCCGTGCAGCCCTGACTTCAGTCAGGGCTTGCACGCAGTCGATAGACGTCCACCGGCGCGCGTCGGCCTCGAAGCGCCACCCGACGCATCGTCTCTGCATCGTCCTCGCCCTCGAGCAGTTCATGCGCGGACTGCGATACGAGCGTCTCCCCCGCCTCGGCAAGATCTTGCAGCCTGGCGGCGACGTTGACCGCGTCGCCAACGATGGTGTAGTCCATCGCATCCTCCGAGCCGACGTTCCCGACGACGACCCGGCCGGCGCTGATCCCGATGCCCAGACCGAGCGCCCGCAGCGCGTCGCTCGGCACCTCGGACCAGAGGTTGCGGAACGCACGCTGCATGACGCGCGCGGCTTCGACGGCCCGTTGCGCCGCGGCCGGGAGGTTGGGGGACGATTCGAAGAAGCCGAGGAATCCATCGCCGATGTACTTGTCGAGAATCCCCCCGTACAACCGCAGCGGTGCCGTCAGCTCGGTCATTGTCCGGTTGAGAACCGCAACGACTTCCTCGGGGGCGTGCCGTTCCGAGAACCGCGTGAAGCCGCGGATGTCGGCGAACAAGACCGCCACGTCTTGCGCTTCGCCCCCCAGCTGTGCGTGACGCGCCGGGTCTCCAAGAAGACGACCACACACCTCGGGCGCCATGTACTTGCGAAGCGTTGACTCCAGGAGCTCGTTCTTGCGGGTCGCACGGCGAAACTGCTCACCCCTTCGCGTTGCCCATCGGGCGAACGCCCACGAACCCGAACCGAGAACGAGGACGCCCACGACGTTCCATCCTGCAAGCTGGACGCCACCGGCGTTTCGCGTCCTGGCCAACACGTCGGCGGGGACCCAAGAGACGTTCTTCCAATAGCGTGTTCCTCCGTCGTCCGCCGGCGCAGCTCCGGTGACGGCACACCGAACGGCGTCCGCCTCGGCGTAGGGGATTAACGTGTCGTAGGTGAACAGGCCATTCTCCGTCACGACCTGCCCGGCCCAAGCAGCGCGGACGGCCTCCCACTCCGATGGGAGCAGCTCCTGAAATCGCACGCCGGCTCGCTCGGGCAGAACGAAGCCCCACTCGGAGTCCGGGGCCGGCCCGCGAAGCCAGTAGCCGTCCTTGTTCGCGAGGAGCGCCACCGTGTCGGGATCCTCGTGGGCCTGCGCGAATGCATCGAGCACAACATCACCCTTCAGATTCAGCAGGAGATGTCCGCGAACCTCATCCGTGTCGCCAAGGGCAAGCCCGAGGCGGAGCATCGGTCGTGGGGGCAACTCGACTTCGCCGCCCTCGACGTTCAGATCGAGCGCGGAGACATAGACAGCCCCGCCGGCACACTGCGACATCTCCACGAAGTAGGCTCGCTCGCCCTTGTACTGGAGATCCTCGCGCGCGACCACAACGGGAGTTCCGTCGAGGTAGTCGATTCGCAGCAGCTCCATTCCCGCCGGAGAGAGAATCCGGATCTGATCGTAGACCTCCTGGCGACGCGCGAAGGCGGCGAACTCCCTGGACAGCGCCTCGCGGTTCGCCGGATCGCTGGACACGAGGAATGCTCCGAGTTCGTTGAGTTCGGACAGGAAGAGGAGGTCCGAGATAGACGCCTTGATGGTCTCGGCGACGGCGTCCTGCCGCATCCCGACTGCGTGGACCTCGCCATCGCCGACCATCGAAACCCGGTGTAGGCTGCCCGAGCGATGCAGCAGCACCGAAACGGCGATCAGGATTCCGGCTGAGACGAACAGGATCGCCCCGAACAGCGCCGCGAACGTACGGGATCTGCGTACTCCGTCGATGGGTTCCCCCTAGCGCTCCGCGCGTGACAGTAGCCTGGATCGTCATCATCGGCCCGCCGTGTCGGGGATGGATGTGCGAGGAGTGGAGAATCGATGTGGCAACCGCGTGCGAAGGCTTCCACGATGGAAGCCGGACTGGGATGAGACGTTCGGCGCCCCGGCGTCTCCTCGTCTGGCCCGGCAGGAGAGGCGTGAACCTCGCTCGCCTCGGGCAAGCTCTGCCTTCACGGCGGAGCTTGCACGCTCTACTCCGTGAACGCGAATCCACCGGACTCGAACAGCTCGGCGCAGACGCTAACGACCTTCTCGTCGAAGCGCGTGCCGGCCCCCTCTCGCACTTCCGCCAACGCCTTCTCGGCTCCGAGCGCCGGGCGGTACGGGCGGTGCGAGGACATCGCCTCGACCACGTCGGCGACAGCAAGGATCCGCGCCTCGAGGAGGATCTCGTCGCCCTTCAGACCTCCCGGGTATCCGCTCCCGTCAAGCCGCTCGTGATGCTGGATCACGATGTTGGGGATCGGCCACGGGAACTCGACGGTTCCGAGAATGCTGCACGCCGTCTCCGGATGGCCCTGGATCAGGCTGTATTCCGTCTCGGTCAGCCGGCTCGGCTTGCTCAGCAGCTCCGCCGGAACCGCCAGCTTGCCGATGTCGTGCATCAATCCGGCCACCCTCAATCCCTCGATCCGCACCTCGTCCAGGTCAAGCACACCGGCAATCGCCACGGCGAGTTCGGTGACGCGGCGCTGGTGGCCGGCGGTGTACGGATCGTGCACCTCGGCCGCCGCCGCGAGCGCCTCGACCGTCTGGCTCAGCGCGCGGGACAAGCTCAGATAGCTATCCTCAAGTTCGGTCTTGGCCGCGCTCAGATCCTCGACGTGGCGTTCGAGCTCCGCCGCGTGGCGTTCGACGTCCTGCCGAAGTTGAGCCTGCCTCAGAGCGATCGCCAGCTGGTTGGCCAGCTCGGTTGCTGCCTGTATTGCATCGTCGGTCGTCTCGTGCGGCGACGAGAAGCCGACGTTGAGTGACCCGATCAACTCTCCCCGTGCCCGCAGCGGGACGACGACGTACGACCGGATGCCCGCCTCCAGCAGCTGCTCCTGATCGGCCGACAGCGCGGAGACCTCCGCGGGATCATCGATCCTTCGAAGTGCGCCTGCCGCAAGCTCGTTCGCGTCCCCGAAGCTCGTGAGGGGGAGCACCTCGCCCTCTGTCATGATCGGATCCACGTGCGTTCGCACCGCGAGGACGGTCGCCTCCCCACGATTGAGATCGAAGGCGACGATGCTCGCCCGCGCCGTCAGGAGGATGGTCTGCAGCGCATCGAGCGCGATGCCGGCAATCGATTCGGGCGATCGGGCTTCGAGGATCGCGATGTCGATCTCGCGAAGCGTCTCGAGCCGTTTGGCATGGCGCCGGAGCTCCTCCTCGGCTCGTTGACGTCGACTGAGCTCCTCCTGAAGATCGAGCGACCGCTTCTCGAGCTTCTCGACGAGCCGCTCGCTGTACAGCCGGAGCACCTCCGCCTCCTCCGTCAGCTCAGGCCCACGGGCCGCTGCGCCTTCCGCCCTGTCGAGAACGGCTTCGATCCGTGCGAGGAACGCGTCCGGCTCGGTCGGCTTCCGGATGAAGTCGTCGGCCCCGATCTTCTTCGCGAAGTCAGCGTCGCTCTCCTGCGTGTAGGTCGCGGTGTAGAACACGAACAACGTCTCGCGAAGCCCCTCTTCCTGGCGGATCTCGCGGCAGAGCCGGAATCCGTCCATCACCGGCATGAGGATGTCGGAGATGATCAGGTCCGGCTTCTCGGTCCGCGCCCGCTCCAGTGCTTCCTCTCCCTGGGTTGCTTGAATGACCTCGTGTCCGTGCCCGGTCAGCAGTGCCTGAAGCAAGTACCGGGCATCCTCCTTATCGTCGACGATGAGGACCTTCATCCGCGCCTCCTCCGGTCTCATCTCGAATCCCCTCCGATGCCTCCGGGGCCTCGCTCATGTACTCCTCCATCTGATCGATGAACGTGTCGG
>CAZSNG010000074.1:0-7752 GCA_964608345.1 uncultured Thermotogae bacterium | reverse complement strand
GGATGGGTGAACAGGTACTCCTCGATCTCGGCCGGATAGACGTTGAACCCACCGCAGATCAGCATGTCCTTCTTCCGCCCGACAATCTTGACGTAGCCGTCCGCGTCCATCGTGGCCAGGTCGCCGGAGTACAGCCACCCGTCCGCGTCGATCGTCTCGGCGGTTACCTCGGGCGCCCGGTAGTAGCCGAGCATGACGTTGTAGCCGCGGCAGGCAAGCTCTCCCATCTCGTCCGTCGGGAGCGGTCGCCGGTCGTCATCGGCGATCTTGACCTCGATGCCGTCGAGCGCGCGACCGACGGTCTCCACTCGGCGATCAATGGAGTCATCGAACCGGGTCATCGTAATCACCGGAGACGCCTCCGTCAGCCCGTACGCGATCGACACGTTGCAGTGCAGCTCCTCCATCGTTCCCTTCATGACCTCGATCGGGCACGGCGCTCCGGCCATGATCCCGGTCCGTAGCGTCGACACGTCGTACCGACTCCCGTAGGCCTTGCCTCGGCGATTCTCCTCGAGTTCGAGAACGAACATCGTCGGGACCCCGTACAGGACGGACACACCGAACCGCTCGACCAGCTCGAGCGCCTCCTTCGCCTTGAACACTTCCATCGGGACCATCGCCGCGCCCCAGGTGATCGCGCCGGTGATTCCCATCACGCAGCCGAAGCAGTGGAAGAACGGTACCGCCACCAAGAAGACGTCCTCCTCAGTCGCGTGGAGAACCGCGGTGACCTGCTCCGCGTTCTTGGCGATGTTGTGGTGCGACAGCATCGCGCCCTTCGGGCTCCCCGTCGTTCCCGATGTGTACAGGATGAACACGTTGTCCGCAGGGTCGCTCGCGGCTTCCCGCTCGGCCAGCCGCCCGTCGTCGACCAGCGCCTCGCCGCGCGCGACCAGCTCGTCGAATCCGTGCATTGCGCTGCCCGTCTCTCCGACGATCACGACGTGCTCGAGGTTCGGCAAGTTTCCGCGAATCTCGCCGATCATGTCGATGTAGTCGATCCCGACGAACGATGAGACCGCGAAGAGGGTCGTCGCCTCGGAGTCATTCAGGATGTACTCGACCTCATGCGTCTTGTAGCGGGTGTTCATCGGCACGACGACCGCGCCGATCCGGGCGATCGCGAAGTAGGCGATCACCCACTCGGGCACATTCGGCATCCACAATCCCACCTTGTCGCCCTTCGCGACGCCGATGTCGAGCAGCCCGCGAGCGAGCCGGTCGACCTGCTCGTTCAGTTCCTCGTATGTCCATGCCACGCCGCTCGGGTCGAGGATGGCGTCTCGAAGCGGAAACCGCTCCGTCGTATCGCGCAGCACTTGGGACAGCGTTCTCATCGATTCACCTCGTACCGGAAGGATGTCGGACGGATTATCCGGGACGGCAAATCCGCTCGCAAACTAGCTCGCGAGCGGGTGCGCCCGTACAATCGCCGCGTCCGCGACAGACACGAGGAGAGCTCATGATCCCCGCCGTATCGTTCATCGGGCACCACGATTCCGGGAAGACGCGTTTGCTGGCGCGGCTGATCCCGTACCTCGCAGGGCGCGGCTTCCGCGTCGGCGCGGTGAAACACGCCCCACACGTCACGGCTCTGAGCGATCCTGGCACCGACAGCGGAGCGCTCGCGGCCGCCGGCGCCGAGCCGGTCCTCCTGCTCGGTGAGTCGAGTGCCGTCCTCTCGTGGAACCGCTCCGTGGAGGAGTCGCTCGATGCACTCATTGGGCAGCACTTCCCCGACTGCGACATGGTCCTCGTCGAGGGATTGAAGCGTGGACCGCTGCCGAAGATCGAAGTGTTTCGCCGGGGCCGCGAGGTCGGCCGCGAACCGCTCGCCGGCGAGATCGACGTGATCGCAGTGATCACGGACGATCGCGTCGCCGCCCCCGACGGCACCGCCGTTCTCTCCGTCGCAGATCTGCCGGCCATCGCCGATCTCCTCGAAACGACGCTGCTGTAGACCCATCCGACGGGGATCCGTTGCGCCCGTTTCGGCCGCATGGTACTCTCGTTGCGTGATGGACAGCCCTTCCTCCGCGAGTTCCGTGATGGCTCAGGCCACGGCGACGCTCTTCCTGGTTCCGCGCGCGATCGATCGCCTGGCCGAAGGCCGGCGTCTCGCCAGCCCGCTGCTTGCCGGCGCGGAGTCCGAGGCCGACGTGTCGATGGCCGCACGAGGCGCCCATCCGGATCTCGTCGAGCTCACCCCACCGGAGAAGAAGGAACGGATCGGCATCGGGCAGGTGCGCGAAGTCATCCGGCAGACGCAGTTCTCGGCGGTGCAGGCGCGTCGAAAGGTGTGTCTGATCCCGCGGGCCGAAGCGCTCACTCCCGAAGCGGCGAATGCCCTGCTGAAGATCCTCGAGGAACCGCCACGCGACCTCGCGTTCGTCCTTCTCGTCGAGCACCCGAGCGACCTGTTGCCGACGATCGTGTCCCGCTGCCGCGCGGTCCGGGTTCCGCCGCCCTCCCGGGAGACCGTCGTCCGCCGCCTGGCGGACGCCGGATACGAGGACGCTGACGCCGTCTGGCTCGCCGATCTCTCCCTCCGAGACGGCGACCTCGATCGGCTGATCGACGCGCGCCTCGACGTCGCGGCCGCACGGGACGAAGCGGACGCCCGATTGCGCGGCGCGGCGGCCCCCGACCTGATCGCCGATGCCCTCTCCGAGGAGCCGGTCCGCCGAAACCGAGCACTTCGCGTCCTCATCGACCGGATCGTCGCCGGGGACCCCGAGATGCTGACGGTCGGAGTACGCGCACTGGCCGCCCAGGATCGAGACGGCCTTGCGCGGTTCCTCCAGGAGCTCCTGTCCGCCTGCTTCACGCGAGTTCGCACGCTGCACGGCCCAACTGAAAACCCGGACCCCATCGGGCCGGACCGCCTCCGACCTCTCTGTCACGCCATCGATCGCGCCCATCGATCGATCTCCGTCTACGGACCTGCAGAGCCCGTTCTGTTATCGTTGATGCTGACACCGGGAGGTGTTGTCGATGGCGAATGACCGCGTCGTTCTGGTGCGGATCCAGAATCTCGACCGCGAAACCGCCTGCTTCAGCGCGGGATCGGTCTCCGTGCAGCCCGGGCAATCGTGCGTTGTCGACCACGGCGGTCTGCGGCTCGGCGTGATGCTGAACGAACTGGAGGCCGGCGCCGGCCTCAGCGATCAGCTCGACCGGGTCGTTCGGATCGCGTCGCAGCGCGACATCGACACGCATCGCTACAACCAGGCCGACGCGGAACGAATCCTCTTCTCTACCCGCGAGGTCGTCGCGCGCCACAAGCTGCCGATGCACCTCGTCGCCGCCGAGTATGCGCTCGACCGCAGGCAGCTGCGCATCTACTTCACGGCGCCGCATCGGGTCGACTTCCGCGCACTGCTGCGGGACCTCGCCGCTCGCTACGGGACACGGATCGAGCTACGCCAGATGGGCGCCAGGGACGAAGCGCGCATCAAGGGCGGCATCGGACGGTGCGGCCTCGAGATCTGCTGTCACCGTTTTCTGCACGAGCCGAACCCGGTTCCGATGGAGATGGCCTACGACCAGGAGCTGTTCGTCTCCCCCGAGCGGATCACCGGCTGCTGCGGCCGCCTGATGTGCTGTCTCGCCTACGAGCACAAGACGTACAAGGAGGCGCTCTCGCGGATTCCCGCCCTCGGCGCTCAGGTCACCTGGAACGAGAAGGCCGGGAAGATCATCTCCCACAACATCTTCCGGAACACGGTGACGATCCTGACGAACGACCGCGATCGCGTCGAGGTCGACGCATCGGAGATCAAGGTCGTTCGGCCGGGGAAGCGCCGGAGACGATAGCCCGCGCGCCGTCCCGCTCCAATCGAGCCCACTCCTCTGACGACACGGTCGCCTCCACGCGCGCCGCCTCCGGCGTGTACTGCACGATCTCCGCACGGCCGGCCGTCGTCAGCGAGCTGAGCTTGTGCACCGTGTGAAGCGGGAACGTGAACTCGACGGCGTGCACTTCGGGGAAGACGAGCGACGCGATCTCCTCCCGCAATCGCTTGACGTTGTGCCCGTCAAGCGCCGAGAGCGCAATCCCCTCGATGCCGTCCGGGGCACCGCCCGGGCGCAGGTCGATCTTGTTCAGCACGTTGAGGGTCGGCGGCCGCTCCGTCTGCCCGTGGAACACCTCCTGCTCGAGGATCTCGAGGACCGTTCGATGGTCCGACTCCCAACTCGGATCCGCCACGTCGACGACGTGCAGGAGCAGATCGGCGTGCTGCGCCGCTTCGAGCGTTGCAGCGAATGCCGGAACGAGGTGGTGCGGCAGATCGCGGATGAACCCGACCGTGTCCGCGAACAGGGCAATCCGTCCGCGCGCGACTTCTCCTCGGCGAACGACCGTGTCGAGCGTCGCGAACAGCTTGTCCTCGACGAACGCATCCGCTTCACACAGGCGATTGAGGAGCGTCGACTTCCCACTGTTCGTGTAACCGACGAGCGCGACGCGCGGCAGGTCGCTCTTCATCCGCCGCTTCCGTCGAACGCCACGCTCCGACGTCGCCTTCACCAGTCGCTTCTCGAGCAAGTGAATCCGACGATTGATCTTGTTCCGATCCAGTTCGAGCTGGGTCTCGCCGGGTCCGCGAGTCCCCACGCCGCCGGCCGCTCCGCCGCCGACCCGTGTCAGCGCCGTTCCCCATCCACGGAGGCGCGGAAGCAGGTAGCGCAGCTGCGCCAGCTCCACCTGCAGCCGCGCCTCCTTCGTCGCCGCGCGCTGGGCGAAGATGTCGAGGATCAGCTGTGTACGATCGACGACCTTCCGTCCGATCGCCTCTTCGAGATTGCGTGCCTGCGCCGGCGTCAGCTCGTCGTTGAAGACGATCGCGTCCGCTCCGAGCTCGGCCGCCGCGGCCTTGATCTCGTCGACCTTCCCGCGGCCGACGAACGTCGCCGGATCCGGTCGGCGTCGGTTCTGGAAGAGCGTCGCCAGCGTCCTGATGCCGGCGGTATTCGAGAGCGACTCCAGTTCGCGAAACGTCTCGTCGTCCGTTCGCCCGTCCGCGATCCCCACGAGAATCGCCTGCTCACTTCCGTAGACGCGAGCACGCGTTCCCAGTCGATCCTCAATCAGCGGCTCGTGATGCCGCTCAGTCCTCGCGTCGCTCAATCGTCGCTCCCAGCTCTTGCAGCTTCCCCTCGAGGTTCGCGTACCCCCGATCGATGTGGTCCAGTTGCGTCACGGCAGTGTATCCATCGGCCGCCAGACCGGCGAGGACGAGTGCCGCTCCGGCACGGATGTCCGTCGCCGCGACGGTCCGGCCGTGCAGTGTCTCGACGCCGGCGATCGTCAGTGCCTTCCCGGTCCGGACGATACGTCCTCCCATCTCGCAGATCGCCTCGACGTAGGCGAACCGATCCTCGAACACCGACTCGACGAGCCGGCTCGATCCCGCTGCCAGCGAGAGGTACGACACGAGCGGCGGATGGAGGTCGGTCGGGAAGCCGGGGTGCGGCGCGGTGCTGACATCGGCAGGGCACGGCCTCGACGGCCCGCGAACGGTCACCGTCTCGCCGGCCGCGTCGAGATCGGCCCCCGTTGCTTCGAGGACACGGAGAAACGGCGCCAGATGATCGGCCCGCGCGCCTTCGACCGCGATGGAGCCCGCGGTTATCGCTCCCGCCAGGAGGAACGTCCCCGCTTCCATCCGATCCGGAATCAGCGTGTGCTCGGCGCCGTGCAGCGTGCGCGCGCCTTCGATCCGGATCGTTCGGTCCGCGATCGCGATCTCGGCGCCCATCTTCCCGAGCAGGCTGACGAGGTCCTCCACCTCCGGCTCAATCGCCGCGTTCTCGATCACCGTTTCTCCGTCGGCCAGCGCACCGGCCATCAGGATCTGCTCGGTCGCACCGACCGAAGGGAAGGGCAGCACGACCCGCGCGCCGGCCAGGCGGTCGGCCGTGACGAGGACCACCCCGTTCTGCTCGTCCACTCGCGCACCAAGTGCGCGCAACCCGTCCAAGTGCAGATCGATCGGACGTCGCCCGATGGCACAGCCGCCGGGGAGCGGAACGACTGCCCGCCCGAGGCGGGCGACCAGCGGCGCGAGGACGAGGAATGATGCCCGCATTTGTCGAACCGAGTAGGCGTCGGCTTCGGCCGACAGCGTCTCCCCCGCAGCGATCGAGACGTGATCGCCGTGCCGCACGACGCGCCGCCCCAGGGCCCCAAGAGTGTAGAGGATCGTGCTGACATCGCGCAGCTGTGGAATGCGATGAAGGACGACCGGTTCATCGGTCAGGAGCGCGGCGATGCATGCGGGAAGGGCGGCGTTCTTCGCCCCGTCAACGCGAATCGTCCCGGAGAGGCGGGTGCCGCCTTCGATGAGAAAGGACGCCATCGTCTACGGCAGATAGCGGATCGGATCGATTGGGAATTCGCCGTTTCGAACCTCGAAGTGGAGATGCGGTCCGGAGGAGATGCCCGTGTTGCCCGAGAGCGCGATCTCCTGCCCGATCTCGACGTATCGTCCGGCCGCGACGATCGCGCTCGCAAGATGGCCGTACATCGTGAAGAAGCCTTCGGAATGCTCGAGCACGAGGACGTTGCCGTACCCCGGCTGCTCGCCGTAGAAATAGACCTCGCCACCTGCGGAGGCGTGGACGATCGTACCCTCGGGCACATCGAGATCGATTCCGTCGTGATGATGGCGATTCCCGAGCACGGGATGCTCGCGCCAGCCGAACGTGGACACCACCTCGCCCTCCAGCGGCCAGATGAACCGCGACGGCACGCCGTTCGACAGGCGGACGACATCGTCCCAGAATGATGTCGACGCATCCGGGATCAGGATTCGGTCGCCGGCGAAGATCGTCGACGCGGCATTCAGCCCGTTCGCCTCGGTCAGCGTCTCCACCGGCACGGCATACGTGAGCGAGATGTCCGTCAGTGTCTGTCCCGACTGGATCGTGTGGACGATCCCATCCCGAGAAGCGTAGAGTACCTGCCCCGGCTGCAGCTGCCCTCCGCCGAACAACCGGTTGCTCGCCAGGAGGTTCGAGACGGAGACGCCGAGTTCGGCGGCGACGTCGTTGACCGTCTCGCCGTCGGAGACATCGTGCCGAAGAATGAGATCCTCGATCGCCGGAAGCGGGGTCGTCGTGTCGTCGTCCGCAATCGGGAAGACGTCGAGGGGAAGGTCGTCCGTCGTTCCGTCGTCCTGACTGACGATCGTCCCGTCATCCACAATCGTGAGCGGGTCGTCGTTTCCGGAACGTGTGAGGAGGATCGGTACGACGAGGAGTGCAGCAACGAACACGACCGCAATCGCGACCCGATCCTTGCGGATCGGCTTCTTCGGCTGGTAGCGGTCTGAGTAGCTAGTCACTGCTCATCAACTCAAGGAACTGGTCGTTGTCCTTGGTCGCCTCCATCTTCCCCTTGATGAACTCCATCGCCGCTTGCGGATCGTTTAGCTGCGACATCATCTTACGGAGGATCCACACTCTGTTCAATTCCTTCTCGCCGAGAAGCAGCTCCTCCTTCCGTGTCGCGCTCTGCTCGACGTCGATCGCGGGGAAGACTCTCTTGTTCGACAGGCCGCGATCGAGAATGAGCTGCATGTTTCCAGTCCCCTTGAATTCCTCGAACACGACCTGATCAAGCTTGCTTCCGGTGTCGATCAGCGCCGTCGCGATGATCGTCAGGCTGCCGCCGTTCTCGATGTTCCGGGCCGCGCCGAAGAACTCCTTCGGCTTGTACAGCGCCGTCGGATCCATTCCGCCGGA
>CAZSNG010000073.1:0-7935 GCA_964608345.1 uncultured Thermotogae bacterium | reverse complement strand
TCGATCGACGTGGCCGCGCGATGGCCGGCGACGATCGCCTTCACCGCGACGTCCGGACCGGAGACGACGTCGCCGCCGGCGAAGATCCGTTTCACGTTTGTCGCCATCGTTTCCGGATCGATGCGAAGAAAGCCCGCGCGGGTCTCGAGCAGGCCGTCAGCCGCCGAGAGGAGATCCCAGTCCACCGCCTGACCGATGGCGACGACCACCGAGTCGGCGCTCATGATCCGCTCCGAGTCCGGCTTCACGACCGGGCTGAACCGCCCGGTCTCATCGAACACAGACAGACACTCGCGGAACTCGACGCCGGTGGCGTGCCCGTTCTCCCCGACGATGCGCTTCGGGGAGAGGCGGTGGTGAATCGCTAGCCCTTCCTCTTCGGCGGCACGGATCTCGTCGGGGTTCGCCGGCATCTCCGTCGCCGACTCGAGACAGGCGAGGTGAACCTCGTGTTTTCCGAGACGAACGACGGTGCGGGCGACGTCGATGGCGACGTCGCCGCCACCAATGACGATCACCTTCTTGCCGAGATCGACGGGCTCGCCGGCGCTGACGGCGCTCAGCAGGTCGGTGAATCCGCGGACGCCCTTGAGCTCGGTGCCGGTCACCGGAACGAGGCCGGTATCAGTGACCTGGACCGCCTTCAGGCCGTCGAGGACGCCGTGGTCGGCGTGTTGGCTGATCGCCGGGATAACGATCTCGGCCTCGAGGAAGAACTTCGAGTCCTCGATCGGTCGCGGCCGTCGGCGTCCCGATGCGTCGGCCTCGCCGAGTTCCATGCGGACGCACTCCAGTGCGCCGACCCTGCCGCCGACCCCGAGGATCCGCGTGGGAGCCCCGAGAAAGCGGAAGTCGATCCCCTCTTCTTCGCACGCCTGGATCTCGTTCTCGCGTGCGGGCATCTCCTCGCGGGAGCGGCGGTACAGGATGGTGACGCGTCGCGCGCCGAGCCGAAGGGAGGTTCGCGCCGAGTCGATCGCGGCGTTCCCGCCGCCGATCACGACGACGGTTTTCTCGGCGATATCGGTCGGCTGCATCATCTTGACGCGGTGGAGGAAGCCGGTCCCGTGCATCACGCCGTCCATGTCCTCCCCGTCGATGCCCAGCTCGCGGCTCTTGTGCGTCCCGATGGCGATGAAGATCGCCTCGTACCCCTCGTCGAACAGGTCATTGAGTGTCAGGTCCGGACCGACCGGGGTTCCGAGCCGGATGTCGACACCGGCGGCCTTGATCGCGTCGATCTCGTAGTCGAGAACGTCTATCGGGAGGCGATAGCGGGGAACGCCGACGCGCAGCATGCCGCCTGCCACGTCGAGAGCCTCGAACACGACCGGTGCGTACTCCATGTGTGTCAAGTCCCACGCACAGGTCAATCCGGCCGGGCCGGCCCCAACGACCGCGACCCGGCGGCCGGCGCCTCGTCGCGGGATCTCGACGCCGTCGACGGTCGGTGCCCCGCGTTCGGGCGGCCGACGGTCCTCTCGGACCGCCGCAATCTCGCGGTCTGCGAGGAATCTGTGCAGATCCCGGATGGCGATCGACTCGTCCAGATCGGCGCGGTTGCAGGCCACCTGGCACGGATGGTCGCAGATGCGGCCGCATGTCGCGGGGAATGGATTCCGCTGCCGGTACAACTCGAGCGCCTCGTCGAAGCGCCCATCCGCAAGCAGCGCGACGAATGCCTGCACGTTGACCCCGGCGGGGCAGTGACTGCGGCACGGGGGGCGCAAGTGCTTGTCGATCGCGAACGCGTTCGGATACGCCTGTGCGTACGGCCTGTAGATCGCCTTGCGTTCCGACAGGCAGGCGTCGAACTCGTTCGACGTCGAGACCGGACAAGCCTCCTCACAGTCGCCGCAGCCGGTGCACTTGCTCGGATCGACGAAGCGGGGGTGTACGCGGATCCGCGCGGTGAAGTCTCCCGGTGCCCCTTCGAGCGACTCCAGTTCGCCGAGGGTGATCAGCTCGATGTCCTCGTGTCGCCCGACCTCGACGAGCCGCGGCGCGAGCGTGCACATGGCGCAATCGTTGGTGGGGAAGGTCTTGTCGAGCTGCGCCATGACGCCGCCGATGGCAGGCTGCCGCTCGAGAAGGAACGCCTTGAAGCCGGCGTTTGCCAGATCCAAGGCCGCTTGCATGCCACCGATGCCGGCTCCGACGACGAGGACTGCGCCGACTGGGTCGTCCGTTGATCTTCCGTCGCCCATGCCCCTCCTCACCGGAGAGCCCCCCGACCGAAGCGAGCGTCAACACACCGTAGGCCTAAGCTTTGCCGATTCTAGCGGGATTCGTGAAACCGATCAAGCTAGACGGCCATCGCATTTTACATTCTGTATCAGCAGAGGAACTCAACAGTTAGGGCAGAACTCATACAAGAGGCAGGATTAGGCATGCGAATAGCGATGAAGCACCCTAAATAGAACAGGAAAGGATCATACTGCGTCATGGGCTGTGTCCCAAACAGTGAGACTACAAAGAAGTGGCCAGGCGCCAGCCGCCCCACGCGGCGAGGAGTCCACAGCAGACGCTGAGGGCAACGTTAACGGCTGCAGCCAGGCCACGACCGTCGTGCCAGAGGGCGATAGTCTGGTGGCCGAACGTCGAGAAGGTCGTGAATCCACCGAGCAGGCCGATCGAGACGAACGAGCGGACCTCGGGGGAGACGGAGAGCCTTGAATCGGCGATGCCGATGAACAGCCCGAGCAACCCACACCCGACGACGTTGATCAGCAGCGTATTCCACGGGAAGGACGCAGACCCGTCGGACCACAGGCGCGACGCGAGATAGCGGAGGACGCTGCCGGCCGCTCCACCGGCCGCTACCGAGAGAAAGTGAGTCATGATGTCTGCCCCGTTCCGTGGATCGCGTCGAGTTCCGTGTCGTGCGGGCAGTGTATCCGACGGCGCGCTGCGGCTCACCCGGCGGCGGGCGCTTGCGCCGGGAAGAGCGGGTCGGTACAAAGGGTGACGGGGAAACTCAAGGAGGCGGAATGGCGGACAGCGTGCGGTTTGAGCCGTCGAGGACGTTGGCCGAGTTTCGGCTGCTCCCCGGTCTCACGACGATGGTGGCGGCGATCGATCGTGTGTCGCTGAGAACCCCGCTCGTGTTGCGCCCGGATCGTGACGATCCGGTCACCCTGAAGGCTCCGCTCGTTGCCGCGGCGATGCAATCGGTGTCGGGTGTGACGATGGGGGTCGAACTCGCCAGGCTGGGCGGCGTCGCATTCATCTACTGCTCGCAGCCGATCGCCGAGCAGGCGGAGATGATCCGCCGGATCAAGTCGCACAAGGCGGGGTTCGTCGAACCGAGAACGATTCCCCCGCACATGGCGCTTCGCGAGGTCGACGCGCTTCGCGAAGAGGCAGGCTTCTCGACGTTTCCCATCGTGTCGGAGGACGGGCGGCTCCTCGGGCTGATCACTCGGCGGGACTACGACGTTCGCGCGCACGGAGATCTGCCCGCGAGCGAGCGGATGGTGGCGCGCGAGCAGCTCGACGTCGGGGTCGGCATCACCGACATCGAGGAAGCGAACGCGCTGCTGATCGAGGGACATCGGTCCGTTCTGCCGATCGTCGATGAGGCCGACCGGCTGCTGTCGCTCGTCTTCCGCAAGGACATCGAGGATCACCTCGACAACCCCGACCAAGTTGTGGACGAGCGGAAGCGGCTCGTTGCCGTCGCGGCGATCAACACCCGCGACTACGCCGACCGGGTGCCGGCGCTGGTCGAAGCGGGGGTCGACGTCGTCGGGATCGATTCGTCGGACGGCTACTCCTGCTATCAGCGGGCGGCGATCGAATGGGTGCGACGTGAGGTCCCGTCCCTCCCGATCATCGGCGGAAATGTGATCACAGGCGAGGCATTCGACTTCCTCGTCGAGTCCGGCGCCGGCGCGGTGAAGGTTGGAATGGGCGGTGGATCGATCTGCATCACGCAAGAGCAGAAGGGAACAGGCCGCGGGCTGGCGACGGCGGTGATGGAAGTCGTCGAGGCGCGCGATCGATACCGCAACCGGACGGGGATCCACGTGCCGGTGATCGCCGACGGCGGGGTCCTCCACTCGAAGGACGTCACGATCGCCCTTGCCCTCGGCGCCGATGTCGTGATGATGGGACGCTATTTCGCCCGGATGGACGAGTCGTCGACCGAGAAGATCAGGATCAGCGGGCGGGTGATGAAGCCGTATTGGGGCGAGGGATCGGCGCGCGCGCGCGCCTGGAGCCCGGCCCGGTACGATCAGGCCGGCTTCCTCGAGGGTGTCGAGGGGTTTGTGGAGTACGCCGGGAAGCTGAAGGACAACCTTCCCGAGCTGACGACGAAGGTCCGCGCGGCGATGGCGTCTTGCGGATGTGCGACGATCGAGGAGCTGCACGAGAAGGCGCAGCTCGAACTCGTCTCGGCCCTGTCGATTCGGGAGGGCAAGGTGCACGACATCATCCAGTTCGGTTGGGGCGAAGGCGACTCGCTGTCGAACTGGAGCGCGTAGGGAGGCGAGCGATGACACGGCGAGAGATCTCCCCGCTGGACGGACGGTACCGTGAACGGCTGGCGGAGCTGCCGGCGTACTTCTCCGAGTTTGCGTTGATGAAGGCACGGTGCGAGGTCGAGCTCGCCTATCTCGAGGCGCTCGACCGGACCGGGCTCTTCCCGCCGCTCTCGGCCGAGGAGCGCGATCGGATCGAGCGGGCGCGCACGTGCTTCTCCGATGAGGATTACGAGCGGATCGCCGCGATCGATCGCGAGATCAACCACGACCTCAAGGCGTGCGAGGTGCACCTTCGGGAGCGGCTCGGATCTGCTGTCTCGAATCGGATCCACTTCGCGCTCACGACGGAGGACGTCGACAACCTCGCCTACGGGCTGTTGCTGACGCGCTTCCGCGACGAGTGCCAGCTGCCGCTCGTTCGGCGGTTGATCGGGAAGCTTGCCGAACTAGCCGAGGCGTGGGCGACGGTCGTCTTCCCCGCCCGGACCCACGGGCAACCGGCGTCGCCGACGACGCTGGGAAAGGAGATTGCGGTCTTCCTTTCTCGCCTGCTCAGGCAGGCCAGGCAACTCGAGGAATACCGATTCCGAGGAAAGCTGAATGGAGCGACCGGGACGCACGCGGCAGCGGTCGCCGTGTTCCCGGACCACGACTGGATCGCCTTCTCGGACGCGTTCGTCGCATCGCTTGGGCTCGAGCCGAATCGCTGCACGACGCAGATCGAGGATCACGACGCGCTCGCCGAGTACTTCGCGCTCATCGTGCGGATCCTCTTCATCGTGCGCGACGTGGATCGTGACATCTGGGAGTACATCTCGCGGGGAGACCTGGTCGAGCGGGCCGTCGACGCGGAGGTCGGATCGTCGACCATGCCGCACAAGGTGAACCCGATCCGGTTCGAGAACAGTGAGGGAAATGTCGCGGTCGCCGTCTCTCTGCTGCGCGCGCTCGCCGACGAGTTGACCGGATCGCGGATGCAGCGCGACCTCTCCGACAAGACGGTGAAGCGAAACGTCGGCGTCGCGTTGGCGCACGGCCACTTGGCGATTGGGCAGACGATCGACGGCCTCGATCGGCTCGACGTCGACGAGATGGGACTCCTCGAGACCGTCGAGTCGACACCGGAGGTCCTCGCCGAGGCGATCCAGACGGTTCTGCGCGCCGAGGGCGTCGGAGATCCGTACGAGCTGCTCCGCGGCCTCACTCGGGGCGAGACCCTCACCGTCGATCGGCTCCACCGATTCGTCGACGGCCTTCCGGTGGCCGACGACGTTAAGGATCGACTTCGCGATCTGCGCCCGTCCGGCTACACGGGACTCGCGGCGCGAATCTGCGAGGACACGCTCGAGGCCGCCCGCGACTGGCTCGCGGAGTAGCCGTCGTTTGGTTGTCGGCCTTCCTGATTGTCGGTACTCTGAACGGAAGCCCGCGGTACGCGAGGAGGCCCATGTTCTGGAAGAAGCAGAAGGAGATCGAGGCGCTTGTGCTCGAGCATCTCGGGCACGTCGATGCGACGTTCGACGCGTTCTCGCGCTCGTTGAGCGCCTACATTCGTGAGGGCGACTCCGACACTGCCGATCAGCTGGCGCTTGAGACGCACCGCTGCGAAGGACGAGCCGATGACGCGCGCCGTCGAATCGAGGCGCAGCTGCTCGCCGGATCGCTCCTCCCGACGTCGCGACGGGACATCCTGCAGATCATCGAACAGGTCGACCGATTGGCAAATGCGGCCGAAGAGATCCTCGACTACCTGCTGTTGCAGCGGGTTCAGGTTCCGGAGGAGATCATGCCGGAAATCGTGGGGATCGCCGACCAGTCGAACGGCATCTTCGCCGAGGTCAAGGCGGGAGTCACCGCCCTCTTCCACAAGGTGGACGAGGCGCTGGAGCACTCGAAGGCGATCGAGCAGCTGGAAGGAGAGGTCGATCACCTGGAGCGGGCGGCGATCAAGCGGTTGTTCGAACTCGACATCGAACTCGCCCGGAAGCTTCAGGTCGCCGGGTTCATCCAGCGGCTGGTACGAGTCTCCGACCGTGCCGAGGACCTGTCGGACCTGATCGAGCTGATCGTCGCGGCCCGACACATCTAGCCGGGAACTCCTTAGTCGCCGATCAGCAACTCACCCCGCAGGATGGTCACGGCGTGGCCGCCGAGGCGAACGCGGTCCCCTGCGACGCGGCAGCGAACGACGCCGCCACGGGACGACGCCTGAAACCCGATAAGCTCATCTCGACCGAGTTTCGTCGCCCAGTACGGTGCCAGCGCGCAGTGGGCCGAGCCGGTGACCGGGTCCTCGTCGATCCCCGCTCCCGGGGCGAAGAAGCGGGAAATGAAGTCGAACCTTTCGTCATCGCTTCGCGCCGTGATCATTGCGCCGCGGACGCCCAGCTTCCTGAGCCGGCGGAAGTCCGGCGTCGCGCCGCGCACGGCGTCGGCGTCGCTCACCTCGACGAGGTAGTCGAACCGCGTCTGCTCGATGGTGATCGCCGCAACGCCGAGACTGTCGAGAAGCCCGTCTGGCGGGTCAATCGGGTTCGGTGGGTTCGCCGGGAAGTCGAGTTCGATCCGATCTTCGACACGATCGGCGGTGAGGAGACCGGACGCGGTGTGAAAACGGGCCTGCGTCTCGTGGGGTAGGATCCCGGTCTCCCAGAGGACATGCGCGGTGGCGAGCGTCGCGTGACCGCACAGCTCGACCTCGACTGCCGGCGTGAACCAGCGAAGGTCGAATTCGCCATCGGGGCGGCGCAGGGCGAAGGCCGTCTCGGCGACGTTCATCTCCGCCGCGACGTGCTGCATCCACGTCTCGTCCACGCTCTTCTCAAGCAGGCATACGCCCGCCGGATTCCCCTTGAACGCCTCTTCGGTAAACGAATCGACCTGGTAGACCGGAACGCCCATTCCTCCCCCTTTTGGCTCTTGAGCGCCGAAGCAGTGCCATAGAAGACGACGCGATTCTACCCGGTTCGCGTCCTTCGCGTGAGCTCAAGGCGTGGCGGACGGAGCGCCGCCGATCCGCTCGGCGGCGGATCCAGTGGGATGCCCTGCACGCACCATCCTCTGGGAGCGCTCCCTGGCCGCGAGGCACGGAATCGCTTCCCAAGTACGACTTGGAGCCGACCCGAGGACGTGCTATAGTGATTGTGTAGTTGCGGTACAGAACCGGATTTCAGGCGAACGTGGTCGTCGACAGCTTGCCGGTTCCTCCTGGAGGACTGACGGGCATCGGCGGCCTAGGAGGAGAATGATAGGGAGGTGGGTGCTATGAGAAGGGCTCTCGTGCTTGGCCTGGTCTTCGCTGTGGGGCTGGGCGTTGCGGTATCCGCTCAGACGCTGAGCGGCTACTGGGAGACGACCATCGTTCTCGACCTGACGGCTGCCGCATGGCCGGCGGGCGTCGAGATCAACTCCGAGATTGGCGTCGACTACACGGTCGGCGACTGGACGT
>CAZSNG010000072.1:0-7943 GCA_964608345.1 uncultured Thermotogae bacterium | reverse complement strand
GGACCCTGTGCGAGCTAGCGGTGGATCGCGTTCACGAGGACATGGACTACGGCCACAGCACGAACTACGTCGCGGACGGCATGCGATTGGTTCAGGAGGCCGTCGCGACGACCGACGTCTTCCCGCCGGATGAGATCCCACAGAAGGGCTCGCGCATCTACGTCGAGGGCCCCGGGATCGCGCGATGGGCGTTCCGCCACGCATGTCCAGCCATCGTTCCCGACGTGCGAGAGGACGTGCGATCCAGCGGTGCTGGGAAGACGATTCGATCGTTCATGGCGGTTCCGATCATCGGTCGGAAAGGGCCGATCGGAGTCGTTGACGTAGCGAGCGAGCGAGTGGCCGCTTTCGACGAGCAGGACCTGGAGGTCGTCACCACCCTGGCCGGGCAGATCGCGACAGCGATCTCCGCTCTCCGGCGGCGGGATTCACTGACGCGCATCTACTCGTTCGGACAACGACTGGCTGCAGCCTCGACGCGCCCTCAGGTCGTGACGAGCACGCTCGACTTCCTCGTCGAGCAGTTCGACTTCGAACTCAGCAACATCCTGCTGGCGGCCGAGGAAGGAATGCTCGAGATCGCCGGTCTACGGGGACCGTACCACCAGGGCAGATTCGACGTCGGCGCGAGCGTTCCAAGTGGGGAGGGGATCGTCGGATGGGTGGCCGAGAATCGCCGACCTCTCCTTGTCCCCAACGTCGAGTCTGACGCGAGGTACGTCGAATCGCTCTCAGGCACCCGCTCCGAGTTGGCCGTGCCTGTCCTGTTCAGCGGGAGCATGCTTGGTGTGATCAACGTCGAGAGCCAACAGGCCGCGTTCTTCGACGGCGAGGACCGCCAGCTCCTCGAGGTCGTCGCCAACCATCTCGCCATCGCGCTGTCGAATCTCGCCTCGCAAGACACGTTGCGGGAGCAGGCGATTCGCGACCCGTTGACCGGGTTGTTCAACCGCCACTACTTCAACTCGATCATCGCGGCGGAGCTGAGTCGAGCCGATCGGTATGAGAGGCCGATGGCGCTGATGATGATCGATATCGATGGGTTTCGAGTCGTGAACAACGAGTTCGGGCACCTGAGGGGAGACGACGTTCTCTGCGAGATCGCTCGCATGCTGGAAGAGAACGTTCGAGGCGCCGACAGGGTCATCCGCTACGGCGGCGATGAATTCCTCGTCCTGATGCCGGAGACGGACGGCAAGGGGGACGCGCAGCTGGTTTCCGACCGGCTGAGAACGCGGATCCGGGAGATCCCCAAGAGAGCCGGAATCGAAGGTCTCACGATCGACCTGAGCATCGGGCTGTACACGCGTGAGGCAAAGGACGAGCGGTCACTCGAGGCGATCCTCGAAGAGGTCGATCGGAGGATGTACGCGGACAAGCGGGCCAAGAGCGTCGATGACGATCACGATTGACCAGCTGATCGCACGGGAGGAGCTCGGTGCCTGCGCCGACCTCCAGCGGGCCGTCCTGGGCGACCGCGCTCGGTCCGTCTGGTTCGTCTCGGCGCTCACGGCCGTCCACCTCAGCGGCGGCCTCGTTCTTGGCGCTCGAGGTAGTGAGGTCCCGCCCGCGGGCCCGTTGGCCGGCGCACTGGTCGATCTGCACGCCAACGTGGACGGCTATCCCGCACGCCACACGGTATTCCGCGGGGTGCATCCCTCAGCCCGACATCTGGGGATAGCTCAAGCCCTGCGCGCGACGGAGCGGAGGATTCACCGGGAGAGCGCCGTCGATCTCGTCCTCTGGTCCATGGATCCGCTCCGGAGCATCGAGGGACATCTTGCGTTCAACAAGCTCGGGGCGATCGCCACAGGCTACGCCCGGAACGTCTACGGTGAGGTCCACGACCACGCGAACACCGGCCTTGCGACCGACCGACTTCGCGTGGAGTGGTGGATCGGCTCGCCGCGCGTCGAATCGATCCTCGACCGAGGACATCAGGCGCCGCACTACCGGCTCGGAATCCACGAGATGGGCATTCTGACCGAGACTCGGATTCTGAAGAGCGGCGTCCGGATGCTCACTCCGTTCAACGACACTCCGCGGACAGAGCATGTGCTCGTCGAGATCCCCGCCGATCTCGATCGGATCCGCGAGATCGACCCCGCCGCCGCGCGGGAGTGGCGCCTGCAGAGCCGGGCGGCGTTTGAACTGCTGTTCGAGAGTGGGTACGTTGGCACCGGCTTCGTCCACGAAGGCGGCCGAAGCTTCCACCTGTTCCGCAAGGCGGATCGGGGCGCAGCACTGAGGGATACCTGAAAGCAAGACGCAAGGGAGGCGACATGCATCGAGCTGAACTGGCGAAACGAATCGACCACACCCTCCTCGGACCGACCGCGACACGCGAGGCCGTCAAGACGCTTTGCGAGGAAGCGCTCCAGCACGGGGTTGCGTCGGTCTGTGTCAATCCTTGTCACGTGGAACTGGTGCGCGACAGCCTGAAGAACTCGGACGTCAAGACGTGCTCGGTGATCGGGTTCCCGCACGGGATGAGCACCGCAGCGACGAAAGCGTTCGAGGCGCAGAAGGCGATCGCTGCAGGCGCCGACGAGTTGGACATGGTGATCAACGTCGCGGCGTTGAAGGAAGGGGACTACGCCGCGGTCACAGACGATGTCCGTGGGGTCTGCCTCGCTGCGGAGAAGGCGCCGCGCCCAGTAGCCGTCAAGGTCATCCTGGAGATGGCGTTGCTCACCGAGGAGGAGAAGGTGGCCGGTGCCACGCTGGCGAAGGCCGCAGGAGCTCACTACGTGAAGACCTCGACCGGATTCGGGCCGAGCGGCGCGACGGTCGAGGACGTGGCGCTGTTGCGTGCGACCGTCGGGGACGACGTTTGCGTCAAGGCGGCGGGGGGAATCCGCGATGCGGAGACGGCTTTGGCGATGATCGAGGCCGGCGCCGACCGGATCGGAGCTAGCCGAACGGCGGCCATTCTGGAGGGGGTCGACGCGGAGTAGCCGGCGGTTCAGAACGGCTTGAAAGCCCGTGGGCACGTACATATAGTTTCGGAGTCTGGGGGGAATACCATGGAATGTCAGCTCCGCTCGGCGGACCGAATCCTGTTCGACGGGAGCGCGTCGATGATCGTCGCGCGCAGCCCGCGTGGCGAGTTCGCGATCATGGAAGGGCACGCCCCGCTCCTCGCCGTTCTCGACGGCGGTCCGATCAGGATCCACACCAACGGTGTGACCCGGGTCTTCGCCGCTCGGCGGGGGACGCTTCGCGTGGCGGACGATCGCGTGAGCCTCCTTGTCGAGACGGCCGTCCCTCTCGAGGAGATCGACCTCGGCGACATCGCGGCTCGTCTGCCGCTGCTCCAGGGGAGCGAGGAAAGCGTGGACGTCGAGGAGCGGGAGTATCTGGCCCTGCTTCGAGCGGTCAAGGAGCGATATGGGTAGACGGGTCGCGGTGACGGGCGTCGGGCCGATCACCCCGATCGGCACCGGGAAGGCGGAGTTCTGGGAGAACCTCTGCGCCGGGCGGTCCGGCGTGAGGCGTGTGGAGGACCGCGTCGACCTGACGGGCATCGACGTCAAGATCGCCGCGCCGGTCGACGGCTTCGATCCGCACGAGCACATGGATCCGAAGAAGGCTCGCCGGCTCGACCGGTCGACGCAGTTCGCACTGGCCGCAACCACGCTGGCTCTCGTCGACTCGGGATTGGTCGTGGAGGAAACCGATCGCGACCGGTTCGGCGTCATCGTCGGGACCGGAATCGGCGGGATGGAAGCGTTCGAGGAGAACTTCACTATCATGATCGAGCGCGGGCCGCGCCGGGTCAGCCCGTTCTTCGTCCCCCGGCTGATGCCGAACGCTCTCGCCGGCGAAATCTCAATCGCCCACGGCCTGCGTGGCGCCAACTTCGGGGTCGTCTCGGCCTGCGCCAGCGCGAGCCATGCGATCGGCCTCGCCGCCGATCTGATCGCCTCCGGTCTGCTCGACCGTGCCGTCACCGGCGGCGCCGAGGCCGTCATGATCCCCGTGACGTTCGCCGGCTTCGCCCGAATGGGAGCGCTCTCGAAGCGCAACGACGAACCCGAGCGTGCCTCGCGACCTTTCGACGCGGAGCGCGACGGCTTCGTCATGGGCGAAGGGGGAGGAATCGTCGTTCTCGAGGACTACGATCTCGCGGTCGCCAGGGGTGCCCACATCTACGCCGAGGTGCGCGGGTTCGGCCTCTCGGCCGACGCGTCGCACATCACTTCTCCGGCGGAGGACGGCTCCGGCGCCTCGAGGGCGATGGAGATGGCGATGGCGCGGGCCGGCGTTTCCACCGAGGATGTCGCCTACATCAACGCGCATGGGACGTCGACGCTACCGAACGACCGCGTCGAGACGATCGCGATCAAGACGTCCTTCGGTGAGCACGCACACCGCCTGAGGATCACCTCGACGAAGTCGCAGGTGGGGCACCTCCTCGGTGCTGCGGGCGGCGTGGAGGCGATCGCAACGGTCCTCTCCATGGAGCACGGCTACATCCCCGCCACTCTGAACTACGAGAACCCCGATCCGGAGTGCGATCTCGACTACACGCCGGAGCCAGTGGAGATGCCGATCCGCATTGCGCTGTCCAACTCGTTCGGATTCGGCGGACAGAACGCGAGCCTGCTGTTCGTTCGCGAGTAGCCTTCCCCACGCTGCCGCGTGGGGGCACGCTTCCGCGTGGAGTCACGCTGAAGCGTGGAGGTACCCTGCGGGCGGCGGGCTAGAACTGCCTCAGGAAGCGGAGATCGTTCGCCAGGAAGACGCGGATGTCGTCGATCCCATACTTGAGCATTGCCATCCGCTCAATTCCGAGACCGAAGGCGAACCCGGTGTAGGTCTCCACATCGTAGCCCACCGCCTCCAGCACAGCCGGGTCGACCATCCCGGCGCCCATGATCTCCAGCCAGTTGGACGCTCCCGGCGCCTTGATGTGCACCTGGACAGACGGCTCGGTGAACGGGAAGTAGTCGCCGGAGAAGAGCATCTCGTACCCCTCCCCGAAGAACTCGTGCGTGAACACTTCGAGAACATACTTCAGATTGGCGAGCGACAGCCCCTCTTCCACCCACAGGAGCTCGATCTGGTGGAACACCGGGGAGTGGGTCGCGTCCTGGGTGTCGCGGCGATAGCAGCGACCGGGACAGATGATCCGTACCGGCGGCTCCGTCTTCTCCATCACGCGGATCTGAACGGGCGACGTGTGAGGACGCAGTAGGGTCGTGTCGTCGATGTAGAACGTGTCCCAATCGGCCCGCGCAGGATGCTCGACCGGGATGTTCAGGGCGTCGAAATTGTAGTACTCGGTCTCCATCTCCGGGCCGGTGGCCACGGAGAACCCCATCCGCATGAAGATCGATTCGATCTCGCGCTGAACCTGCGTCAGCGGATGCAAACGGCCGAACGCAGGATGCGTCCCGGGCAGGGACATGTCGAGCCGCTCGGCCTCGAGCCGTTCGGCCAGGCGGCCCCCCTCGAGCTCCACTTCACGTCCCTCGACGGCCTCGGTCGCCTTCTCCTTCAGCCCGTTGAGCAGGCGTCCGGCTTCTCCGCGATCGGCGCCGTCGAGCTGCCCCAGATGCTTGAACAACTGAGAGACCCGGCCCTTCCGCCCGAGGAACTCGATGCGGTACGCATCGAGCGACGGCCCGTCGGAGACCGACGCAAGCCGTTCGTTCAGATCGCATTCCAGATCGCCGATCTGTGCTCGTAGCTCGTCCAGGGTCATCATGGTTGCGGATTATAGCGGTCGCATTTCCCGTTGACAACGCACTTCCAGGCGTATAGGCTTGCCGCATCCGCGCGGCGAACTCCGGCCGACGCCTGAGAGAGAGGATGGCCCACTGCATGACACAGTTCCGGACCCGTCAACAGGCCACGCTGAGCAGTATCCAGGGTGACGCGTACTTCGCGTTCAACTACGAGGGATCGGATCCGGCGACTCTGCGCTATCTGACCGGCTTCACCGGCGAGGGCGCCGTCCTCCTCACGGCAGCGGGAGCCGTTCTGCTGACCGACTCCAGGTACACCGAGCAGGCGAAAGGCGAGACGGAGGGCCTGTCCATCGTGGAGGATCGAGGGTGGCGTCTGAAGGCAGCCGCCGAGGCAATCGCGGAGCGCGGGCTCGCACGCGTCGTGTTTCCCTCCACTCGCGTGACGCATCACTGGGTCGAGGAAATGCGCACCCTCGGCGAATTCGAGCTTGTCTCGGAGCGAGATCCCGTCATGATCCTTCGCCGAACGAAGTCGGAAGATGAGATCGAGGTCCTGAAGCGGGCCGCAGCAGTTGCCGATGAGGCGTTCGCTGCGCTGCTCCCGGAACTGCGCGTCGGGATGACCGAAGCGGCCGCGGCACTGCGCCTGGAAACCCTGGTCCGCGAGGCGGACGCGGAGGGGATCGCATTCTCCGTCAACGCGTCGGCTGGCGCCAACACCGCGCTGAATCACTACAACCCGTCTCTGGCCCCGAAGCCGCTCGAGGAGGGCGATCTGCTCTTGTTCGACTTCGGCGCCTGCGTCGACGGATACCGCTCCGACATCACGCGGACCGTCTCCGTCGGCAAGCCGGACGACCGAGCGCGCGAGATCTACGGAATCGTCCTGCGCGCGAACCTCGCAGCCATCGACGCCGTGCACGCCGGGGCAGCCGGGGCGGCGGTCGACGCTGTTGCCCGCGACATGATCGCCGACGCCAGCTACGGAGACCACTTCGGTCACGGGCTTGGCCACGGGATCGGCCTGGAAGTGCATGAGGCGCCCGGGCTCTCGCCGCGAAGCACCGACACGCTGGAGCCGGGGATGGTCGCGACAATCGAACCGGGAATCTACCTGCCCGGCTACGGCGGGGTCCGTATAGAAGACGACGTTGTGGTACGGCCGGATGGGTGCGAAGTGATCACCACCTTCCCGAAGGAAGAACTCATCGAGGTCGGGTGATGCAAATGCGCAAACGACGGATCCTTTGTCTCATCTCGTGCGCCGCGCTGGTCGGTCTTCTTGCTTCGTGCACCCTTCTCGAAGGCGACCCCGTTGCACGCTTCGACGTTCTCCCGGTCGTCATCTACGCCGGAGACTCCATCCAGTTCGATGCCGGCGCCTCGACCGGCCCCTCCTCGTTCGTCTCCTACGTGTGGGATTTCGGCAACGGCACCTCATCCGCGGGGCGAACCGTCACCGCGTCGTACGGCGCGCCGGGCACGTACCTCGTCCGACTCACCGTTCAGGACGCCGCCGGCAAGAGCGACACACTCGAGCGATCGATCACCGTGTATCTGCACAGCGGGACCGTCATCTTCCGGGAAGACTTCTCGGACGGACCCGAAGCGCTCGGCCACTGGCCGCTCGACCCGACATGGGCGACCGCCGGAGACGCGGCCGTCGAGCGGATCGCGGGCGATCCGGGATACGCGCTGTACATCCGCAGCGAGAACGCTCGCTGGCATCGACGGTACACTGCCGTCTCCGTCCCGCCGCTGCGCGTCGGCCAGAGCGCCGTCTTCTCGTGCCGGGTGATGACCTTGCAGAACCAGGACGACCACACGTTCCTCTTCTCGCCGGCCCGGCGGGACCTCGACACGATCGCCGGATCCCTGCCGTACTACATGTTCACCGGAACCGGCGGAGGGTCGTACGTCCGCGAGCCGTCCGAGTACGGAAGCGACGTTCCGCGCCCCATTCCGTTCGTTCCCGATGTCTACCGGTGGCACACCTACGAGTTCTCGTTCCGGCCCGGTGCCTACGAGCTGCGAGTCGACGACGAGATCGTGTTCAGCGGAACGCTGGCCGCGCAGTTCACCGACACGGAGGAGTGGATCCTTCTCATCGGAGAGGAGAGCTTCGACGAGGGATGCATCGCGTACTACGACGACTTCAGCGTCTCGATCGAGGAGTAGAAACCTCGGGCGCGCTCTCGCCTGCCTGGGTGCGACGTGCGTCCTTGCAGTTCCTGACGATCTCCGGCA
>CAZSNG010000071.1:0-8783 GCA_964608345.1 uncultured Thermotogae bacterium | reverse complement strand
GAAACGGGTTCTTGACGTATTCTAGTCGGGATTACTCACACAGGCTGCTAGGCTCGGCCTACCACTCGACATCGAACGAGAACGTCAGCTGGTTCACCGTCCCCGCCTGCACATCGGTCTCCAGACTCATCCCGAACGTGAACTGCGTCGCCACCTGGATGTTCAGGCTCGCTACGAAGTATGCCACGTCGAACAGCTTCGTCGCGCCGGGGTCCTCCGCGAAGAACACCGTCACAGCGAATGAGAACGGCCCACAGCAGCCGTCGTCCGTCGTCGCGATCTGGTACGCCTCCCAGAAGTCGGGGTAGCCCGTCAGGATGCCCGGCGCGCCGGCGCCCCAGTACGTGATCCCGGTGAACTGCACCCCACCGATCTCACACGCGATCTGGAGCCCGTCGAAGAGGAACCCCTTGACGTTCAGCGGGTCGTAGTTCGTCCCGCCCTCTTCATCGAGGCGGTAGTACAGGTCGAAGTCGCAGCCGACCACGCCGAGGTCGATGTCGGTGTCGAACGTCACCACCTTCGAGTAGCTCTGTGCCTGCTCGAACTTCACGCACATCCCCAGCGTCAGCCATGGCAGGTTCTCGACGATTAGCCCGTCGAAACAGAACTGGACGTAGTCGAATCCGTCGCAGTCGAACGCCAGCTTCGAGACGATGTTGGCGCAGCAGAACGGGAACTCGATCCCGATCGCCAATCCCTCGAAGTCGAAGTCGCAGCCACGTGTATCGCCAAGCGTCACCTTGAGGTTGACGATCACATCGGCGGCCACCCCGGCAGTCAGGATCAGCTGCGTCCCGTTCGGAACGAGCGTGAACTCGGCCCCGAGGGTGACCCCAGCAATGCTGACGTCGGCGCCGACCTCCAGCTCGGTGAACGCTGGCGTATCCGGCTCGAACTCGACGTCGCCGCTGATCGCGTACGCCCCGAGCACCCCGGCGAAGTCGAAGTCCTGGTTCGTCCAGACCCCGTCCTCGATGTCGGTCTCGGAGGCGAACGTCCAGTCGCCAATCGCATACTCGACCGTGATCTCGGTGTCGACATTCACGCCGACCGGCCACACGCCCGCCGTGAGATCGAGAATGATGTCAGTGTTCCACGTCCCGGTCAGCGTCTCTGCCAGTCCCACACAGCACAGCCCCGCAGCGATCGCCAGCCCTACGATCCATGCCCTCCTGCTCACGCCCAGCCTCCTTGCCCCTGCTCCGCGACGCGCATCGCCCGCAAAGAGACACCCCGTCCCCGCAGGCGCGATTCGACCACCTTGAGGAAGCCCATACCTGAGAAACTGACCTCTAGGTCCAAAAACACTAGCTCCCACCAAACTCCACTATACATCCAGCTGCCTCCCCAAGACCACACCTTCGGATGTGACATCGATCACGTCTGATCGCTCTGTCACGCGCGTTACGTTCGGGATAGACAGGAGTCTCTAGATTCGTGCTGCCCATGCGTCACCTATGACCACTAGGACGGAAGGCACGAGGCTGCGATGCACGGACCAGGATGGTCGATCCACTGCTCAACCGTGTGGAGTGCCAATACCCGCCGCACCCTGCGAGGCTGGGCCGTCTCAAGTCTGCCCCCTCTCCTTGATCGATCTGCAGGCCGTGTGCTAGCATCTATGAAATGAATCCCCCCGCACGAGGCCGAAGGTGGAAAGCGATCCTCTCGATCGTCATCGGCCTCGGTCTCCTTGGGGGAGTCCTCTATTGGGTCGGCTGGCGCCGGATCTTCGCCCAGATGCACGCGCTCGGGATCCTCGGGATCGCCAGCATCGTCGGCAGCGTCCTGTTCGCAATGGCCGCCTGGATCCTCTCGTGGTGGATCATCCTTCGTTCGTATGGCATCCGGCTCCCGCTGTCACAGGTCATCGGTGCCAGGCTGGCCGGATACGCGATCAGCTACATCACGCCGACCCTCTACTTCGGCGGTGAGCCGGTGCGCGCGATGATGGTCGCCGGGAAGACGGACGCACCGACAACGCGGGTCTTCGCCACCGTGTTCCTCGAGCGGTTCCTCGGGGGGCTGAGCATGATCGTGTTCATCCTGGTGGGCAGCTTCTTCGCGATCAGCTCTCCGGCGCTGCCGTGGTCGGAGAAGCGACTGCTCATCGCGGGCGTCGGGTTCATCACCTTCTGGATCCTTGTCGGGCTCGTCGACTTCGCGTGGAACCTGAAGTGGATCAGCCGGATCGTCCGGCTGCTCGGAGTTCCGTTTCGGCGATGGCGAGGACCGCTTGGACGAGCGGCGGACAAGGTATCCGAGACGGAGGACGAGATCCACGACGCGTTCACGGTGCACTGGAAAGGCACCGTGCTGGCGTTCCTTGTCCAGCTCGTGGCAACGTTCTTCGTCTACATGAGACCGCAGGTCTTCTTCTTCTTCTCCACCGGCCACGTCTTCACGTTCCCACAGCTGTCGCTCCTGTTCACGTTGACGGTGATCCTGCTGTCGTTCTTCCTGTGGATCACGCCGGGAGGTATCGGCACCGGCGAGGCGGCGATCATCGGAATCTTCCACCTCATCGCACCGGCGATCACCCGGGAGGGGGCCGTCGCCTTCTCGCTGATGTTCAAGTTCGCGGAGTCAATCCTTGTCGCGGCCGGTCTCTACTACCTGGCGCAACGAGGCATCGCCCGGATCGGTCGCAAGAACGTCCCCAAGACGTAGCGAACGCCACCGTCCAGCATCAATCAACGGGTGCCATCGGTAGCGCTATGGGATCGCGCGGAACTCTTGACTGCCAAGCAAGCTCGCCCCGTACAGTCCGATCAATCCTCCGAGAACGATCCCGAGCAGCAGGTTGATGAGGCTGACGCCGAGGATCCTGCCGCCGTTCGTCAGCCCCTCGAGGATCGTGGGAGGAGCCCCTTGCGAGATGACGACGTAGTGGAGCACATAGAGAATGACGAGGAGCAGCATCCCGGCGAGAGCACCGACAAGGATCCCGATCCCCACGGTGAGTGGGACGATCGTCCGCTCCGAGATGCCGGAGAGACGGAGCAAGCGGATCTCGCCGGAGAACGCTCGAAGCAGTTCGCGATAGCCGATCCGCGCGAACAGGAGGCTGAACGCCACCGTCACAACGAGCGAGCACAGGAGTCCGATCCGCACCGCGGCCGACAGCGGAGACGCGGCAGGCTCTGCTTGGCTCCTCCGCTCGATCACCTCGGTGACCCCGTTCAGGGTCTGCAGTTCGGCGATCAGATCTCTCGCTACGCCCGGTGACGTCGGGGCGATCACGAAGACGCCTCCAGAGGCATCCCGATCCAGCTCCTGGGAGAAGCGAAAGACGATGCGCTCGACGTCTTCCCTGGCACGAATCTCGAGATACATGCGATCGACCGTCGCGGAAGAGAGCCGGGGAGACAGATAGACCTGGATCTCCTCGACGGGCAGCGCGCCGTGATCGTCGACCTCCACCATTCCTGGCGAAGGCAGGAGGAAGAAGGTCCCGACCACCGCGAGGAACGCGAACAGGAGGAGACCGGTCAGCAGGAAGAAGAGAGCGCTTCGGGCGCGGATCGATCCGAGAAGCTCGCGGAACAGGAACAGGAATGGGTTCATGGCTCGATCACCGCCCCATCGACCAATCGGACGATCCGACGACCGCGTGTTGCGTCCGGCAGTGGCCCGCGCGTCGCGGCGACGATCGTCAGGTGTCCCGTGTGCAGTCGATCGATCAACCGGCACGCCTCGGCGCTTTCAGTCGGGTCCAGCCCCTCGAGCGGCTCATCGATCAGAAGAAGCAGCGGATCATCGCAGAGTGCCAGCGCCAGGCCGAGTCGAACGCGATCGAGCGACGACAGTTCCGCCGTCTCCGCCTTCTGCTGCCGAATCAGGCCGGTTGCCTCGAGTGCCAGGATCGCCTTCTCCTCGGCTTGCTCGCGGAAGTTCCCCAGGGCACGCAGCTTGAACAGAATGTTCTCGTGCACCGTCCGCGTGAGCGGAGCGAATCCCTGTGGGAGGTACCCGATCCGTCGGCGCAGCTCGAGCCGTCTCAGCAGGCTCAGTCGACCGATGTTCCGGCCGTACACGAGGATCTGCCCGCGTTGCGGCGGGGCCTGCCCCCCCAGCAGCCCAAGGAGGAGAGACTTCCCGGATGACGCCGGACCGACCAGGTAGAGAAGCTCCCCTTGCTCGACATGGAGATGGATGTCTTCGAGAACCTTGACCCCGTCTTCGGTGGAGTAGTGCAGTTCGGAAACCTGGATCATTACGGCCATCGCGCCACCGCGTACCGCTTCTTCCCGGCCAAGTCGGATTCCAAGCTCACGTCAACGAATCCTCGCTCCGTCAGCATCTTCGTCACGTCCGCGTCCTGTCCCTGTCCGATCTCGAGGAACACCAGACCGTTCGAGTTCAGATAGCTCGGGGATGCTTCGATCAGCGACGCCAACGCCTGCAGTCCCCCGGGTCCTCCGTCGAGGGCGACCCGAGGCTCGTGCTCCAGCACCTCCGCCGGCAGGCTGCTCAGCTCGTCCTCTGCCACGTACGGCGGGTTTGACGCGATCAGGTCGAACGTGCCCTGGACACGGTCGAACCAGTTGCTTTCGTGGAAGTCGATGCGATCCACAACATCGTTGAGTGCAGCGTTCTCGCGGGCGAGCTCGAGGGCCCGATCCGACAGATCGATCGCCGTGACCGTCGCACGGGGGAAGTAGCGCGCCAGGCAGACAGCGATCACTCCGGTACCCGTGCCGAGGTCGAGGCACGAGATGTCGCGATCGCGGGGAACGATCTTCAGGATGTGGTCCAGCAGCTCCTCGGTCTCGGGACGCGGGATGAGCGCGTCTCGGCAGACGCGAAACCGCAGGCCAAAGAACTGAACCTCACCGATCAAGTGCTGGAGCGGCGTCCCCTCCCGCCGTCGCTTGACGACGGTGCGATACCGCGACCGCTCGTCGACCGACAGCGGTTGATCCGGCGAGATGTACAGATTGAGCCGCTCGACATCGAGCGTATGCGCGAGAAGGATCTCAGCTTCTAACCGTGGCTGAACAATCCCGGCAGCCTCGAAGTAGCCACGCGTCCAATTGAGAACGTCGCGGATGGTCCACTCGGTACTCAGTGTCGTCCCCCCCACCCACGAAGGCCGACAGCCCTCATTTGCCCAATACAATAGCGAAATCTTGCTGCCAATACAAGCGCTCCGTATAATGGAGCATCCTATCGAAAGCGAAGTGGTGTCTGCGAAACGGCACGTTTCGGTGATTTCGGGGAGGCATGGTATTGTGGTTTCTTCTCTTTTATTCTTCTTCTCTATCATTGCTGCCGGCGGAGCCGCCGCCGCGGTGTACCGCCCGTTTCCCCCGATGCTTGGCCTGCCCGCGGCCGCGTCGAGCGCCATCCTCGGAGCGATCGCCGGCGGGGCGCTCGCCGCGCTTCTGCAGCAGATCTGGAAGCGTCTCTTCCCGCTCTGGCTCGGGGAATCCGCGGAGACGCGGTTCGTCAACTGCTTCGTCGTCGGTCTCGGCGCGACGCTGATCGGCATGGTGTTCTACTTCGCGCTCGGGATCGCCTTCCCGACCGGCGGAGCGGTCCGAATCGCACAGGGCTTCCTGTTGATTGGGAGCACGCTCGTCGGGGTCCGGATCGGGTTCGCCCTGGACGGGCCGATCTGGCGGAGCGGCGACGGGACGGCCCCCGTCCAGCGCAGCCGCCGCCACAAGACGATGACCGGGAAGCTGCTCGACACCAGCATCATCATCGACGGTCGAATCGGAGGACTCATCACCACCGGCTTCATCGAGGGAGAGATCCTCGTCCCCGAGTTCATTCTCGCCGAGTTGCAGAACATCGCCGATTCCTCCAACAGCCTTCGACGGCGAAAAGGCCGGCGTGGACTCGGCATCCTCAACGAGATGATCCATGATGAGTCGGTGTCGATCCGCGTCCTTTCGAAGGACTACCCATCGATTCGCGAGGTCGACCGGAAGCTGCTCCGCTTGGCCAAGGAAGAGGGGGCTACACTGGTGACGACCGATTTCAACCTGAACCGCGTCGCTCAAGTGGAGGGCGTAGCGATCTTGAACGTGAACGAACTCGCCAACGCCGTCAGGCCTCGGTTCATCCCCGGCGAGGGGATCTCGGTCGAAGTAATCGATCGCGGCGAGGAGATCAACCAGGGGATCGGATACCTCGACGATGGGACGATGGTCGTGATCGAGAACGGACGCAGGCACATCGGTCGGACGATCAAGGCGACCGTCAAGAGTACGCTTCAGACCGAGGCAGGAAGGATGCTCTTCGCCGAGCCGGCCGGAGCGCCGACTCGCTGGGAACGATAGAAAGGAAGTCGAACGTGAAACCCCGCATCGTGATCTTGGCCGTCTCGCTACTCCTCATCGGACTCGTCTCCGGCTGCTCGTTCTTCGGTGGCGACGAGCCCGACTACACCCACTGGGAGCCCGTCCTCTCACCGGACGGCACCGCCCTCGTCTACGAGTCGCCGACGGACGACAGCCTCGAGCTGTTCATCCGCGATCTCGAGACTGCCGAGGAGCGTCGCCTGACGCAGGACGAGCATCCGAATTGGGCCCCAACCTGGGCGCCGAGCGGCGATCGCATCGCGTTCGCGTCGAGCCGCAACGAGAACGTCGACATCTACGTGCTCGATCTCGAGTCGCTGTCCGTCGAGCGGCTGACGACCCATGACGAAGACGATATCAACCCCAACTGGGGAGTCGACGGCCGCATCTACTTCAACTCGAATCGGTCCGGCGCGTGGGAGATCTACGCGATCGATCCCGTCGAAGGCTCACTGGTCAAACTCACTCAGGTCGCCGAGCCGCCCGCCGAATGACGGCCGCAGCGGTGATCGTCGCGGCCGGCCGCGGGGAGAGGATGCGCTCGGAGACGCGCAAGGCGTTCCTCGAGTTCGCCGGCCGTCCGCTGTTCGTTCACTCCGTCGAGACCTTCACGCGTGTCCCGCGAGTCGGCCGCATCGTCGTCGTCGTGCATTCCGACGATCTTGCTGCAGCCCGCTCGGCGCTCGATTCGATCGACTCGGCCGCGGCGGTTGTCGCGGGAGGTGCGACGCGGCGCGACTCGTCGCTGGCGGGTATCCGTGCAGCGGCGGAAGCGGAGATCGTCCTCATTCATGACGGCTGCCGTCCACTCGTCGACCGGGCTCTGATCGGTCGCGTCCTCGACGAGGTCGAGCGACACGGTGCAGCCGTCCCCGTCCTTCCGTCGACCGACACGCTGTACCGCATCGACAGCGTCGATCCTCGGGTCGCCGAAGTGCTCGATCGGACATCGATCGCCAGGGCGCAGACGCCGCAGGGCTTCCGCCGCGCTACCATCCTTCGGTGTCTCGAGACCGCGGACCCGGCGATCACCGACGACGTCTCGGCGCTGATCGCCGCGGGGCAGCCGGTCGTCGCGGTCGAAGGATCGCCCGCCAATCTGAAGATCACGGTCCCGGAGGATCTCCGCTGGGCCGAAGCGCTCGCCGAGCGCTGACGAGGTGCTGCGGCTGCGGAGTGCCCCGGTCGCGCTTTGCCTGCCCCGTCCCGTCCGGCTAGAATGCACTCATTCACTTCGCCAAGGAGGCAGGCATGATGCGAGGCAAGACCGTAGGGCTGGTGTTGGTTTTGGTGACGATCTTGTCGCTTACGGCGTGGACGCAGGCCACATGGCTCGTCCCCTACGTCGCAGGCGACACCGCGGTGTGGTTCTTCAACAACGCCACCGGGGCGGACGTCACCGGTCTCCAGATCGAGTTCGACCAGGAAGTGACGATCGTCAACAAGCTCGAGTTCGGCGGCGCACTGATGCCAATGGGCGCGCTGACGGGGACCACGTTCACGCTCGTCGGTGAGATCGTCAAGTACGGCGCCGTGCAGCTCGACTGGCAACCCGCCAACGCCGTTCCGACCTTCGCCGTCTGGCTCTCGGGCGCGAAGGCCGTCGGAATACCGCACTTCACCACCATCTCCAAGCTGGGGTACCTGTTCGGAGTGGGCATCGTCCACCTTCGGGAGACCGATCCCGTCGGACTCGGTGCCGCGTTCGAACAGTTCTTCGTCGACAACGCCGAGTACCTCGCCGGGCTGTCCGAGTCGCTCGGGATGAGCCTTCAGGACTCGCTGATGCCGATCATCATGGCGTCTCCGGCGGAAGGGATCGAGAACTTCTTCAACACAATCGTCGGGATGCTCGGTGTCACCGATCTCGCGGGCGTGCTCGAGGGAGGTATCGACTTCTCGGCGCTGTTCGGCGCGCTCGGACTGTAGTTCGAGTACTTCGCAAGCAGTTCATCGCGGGGAGGCCACGGCCTCCCCGTTTCTCTGCTATCGTGGGCTTCGCGCAGACGCTCAGCGGGCTCCGGCGAGGATCGCCCGGACGCGCGGCGGGTCAAGCGGGTACGCGTCAATCGGTGCACCGACGGCGTGGGCGACCGCCTGGGCAACAGCCGCATGTGCGGCCATCAGCGGGACTTCGCCGATCCCCTTCGCCCCGAACGGGCCGGCCGGGAACGCCGCCTCAACGAAGTCGACCTTCGTCTCCGCCGCGATGTCGCGAATCGTCGGGAGGCGGTACGTCGTCAAGCCGTTGACGATCAGGTGTCCGTCCTTCTGAGGGATCTCTTCCATCAGCGCGAACCCGATCCCCTGCGCCGTGCCGCCCTGGACCTGGCCGGTGGCGAGGGTCCGATTGAGGATGCGACCGGAGTCGTGCACCGCAACGTAGTCGACGACGGCCGTCTCTCCCGTGGCCGTATCGACCTCGACCTCGGCGACGTGCGTAGCGTAGGCGTACACCGGGTACGCATC
>CAZSNG010000070.1:0-9022 GCA_964608345.1 uncultured Thermotogae bacterium | reverse complement strand
ACGTTCAAGATGCCGTTCGTCGAGCACGCCTATCTCGAGCCGGACGGCGGCGTCGCCTGGGTCGACGAGCAGGGCGTGATCAACATCCGCGTCTGCACACAGGTCATCGAGCACTTCCGCTCGATCGCCCGCGCGCTCGGTGTGCCCCAGAACCGAGTCCGCATTCGCGGGACGATGGTCGGCGGTGGGTTCGGGAGCAAGGAGGACATCACCGTCGAGATCTTCCTCGCCTTCCTGGCGCGTGAGACCGGACGGCCGGTCAAGCTCGTCTACACGCGCGAAGAGGCGTTCGCCGCCACGGCCAAGCGGCATCCGTTCTCGATCACCCACCGCACCGGCGTGAAGAACGACGGACGGATCACGGCGGCGCAGATCGAGATGGTCGCCGACTCCGGCGCCTATCCGTACCTGTCGCCGTACGTCCTGCTGTACGCGACGGGGATGGCGACCGGCCCGTACAAGATCGACAATGTGCACGTCGACTCGATGGCGCTAGCGACGAATCAGACGTTCACCAGCGCGTTCCGCGGCTTCGGCGGCCCCCAGGCGGCTCTCGGCTACGAGCAGCAGATGGACGAGATCGCGAAGGCACTCGGCATGGATCCCCTGTCGGTACGACAGGCAAACTACCTGACGACCGGCAACACGACGGTAACAGGCCAGGAGGTTCGATCGGCCGTCTGGTCGGAGGAGTGCGCCACCCGTGCGTTGCACGCCCTGCGTGATCGGGCGCCCGAGACGAACACAAGGAAGATCGGCCGCGGTTTGGCCAGCACCTTCCAGAGCTATGGCCGCATCACCTGGTTCCACGACACGTCGCGGGCGTGGGTCGGCGTCGAGCAGGACGGCACGGTCGTCATCCGCTGCGGCGTTCCGGATATCGGCGCAGGCCAATCGAACAGCCTCTGCCAGATCGTCGCCGAGATCCTCGGCGTACCGCTGGCCCAGGTGACGATCTACGCCACCGACTCCGCGGTCACGCCGCTCGCCGGCACGTCGACGGCCACGCGCCAGCTGTACATGTCGGGTAACGCTGTCTCCTTGGCTGCTACAACGATCAAGGCGCGCCTTGTCAGGCGCGCAGCCAAGGAGATCGGGGTTTCCGAGGACGAGATCGTCCTCGAAAACGCCCGCGCGGGTGTTGAATCGAACCCGAACACCGGAATCGAGCTGACAGATCTCGTCAAGATGTGTGCGTCGGAGGGAATCGAGCTGTCGGAGCTGGCGCAGTTCAATGCGCCGTTCACCGAGGGCCTCGATCCGGAGACCGGCCAAGGCGACATCTGGCCCGACTTCACCTTCGGCGCGCAGGCGGTCGAGGTGGCCGTCGACACAGACACCGGGCAGATCGACCTGCTGAAGAGCGCCGCCTGCCACGATGTCGGCCGGGCGATCAATCGCGCCGCGGTGCACGGACAGATCGCCGGTGGGAGCCATCAGGGGCTCGGCTACGCGCTGCTCGAGGATTTCGAGTTGGCCGAGGGATACATCAAGACGCCGTCGTTCGCCGAGTACCTCGTGCCGACGGTGCTCGACTTCCCGTCGACCGAGGTAATCATCCTCGAATCGGGCACCGGCATCGGCCCGTTCGGTGCCAAGGGGATCGGCGAGCCGGCCCTCACACCGGCCGCGCCGGCCGTCGCCAACGCCGTCGCCGACGCGCTCGGCGTGCGTATCCCCGAGCTGCCCTTGACGCCCAAGCGCGTGTTGGAAGCCGTCGAAAGGGCGAAGGCCAAGGCATGAGACGAATCGTGACAGGCAATCAAGCGATCGCCCTGGGTGCACTGCGTGCCGGGGTGAAGGTGGCAACCGGCTATCCGGGCACGCCGTCCACGGGATGCTTGACGCATCTACTGACGCTAGATCTGCCGGATCGACATGTCGAGTGGAGCACCAACGAGAAGGTGGCGTTCGAGATCGCGTCCGGCGCCGCGTGGGCCGGGCAGCGCGCGCTGTGCACGATGAAGATGTCCGGCGTCAACGTCGCGTACGACGCGCTGATCTCCATCGCGTACTCGGGCACGAACGGCGGCCTCGTGATCTATGTCGCCGACGATCCGGGCGTCTCCGCCGGCATGCCCGAGCAGGACACGCGTGGCTTCGCGCTGATGTCCGATCTGCCGATGCTCGAACCGTCTTCGCCGGCCGAGGCGTACGAGTTGACGCAGAGGGCGTTCGAGCTGTCCGAGGCATCGGGATCCCTGGTGATTGTGCGACTCACCACCGCCATTGCTCTGGTGCACGCCGTCATCGAGGTCGAGGAGCCGGCGCCGCCTTCGTCGTCCGGCGTGATTCTCGAGAGGGACATTGCGAAGTACACCAAGGCCGGCTCGAAGATCTGCCTCGATCAGCACCAAGACGTGATCGAGCGCCTCGAGCGGGCAGGTGAATGGGTCGACGAAGCAGGCTTGAATCGGCTTGAGCTGTCAGACGAACCCGGAGGGCTCGGCATCATCAGTGTGGGCGCGGTCAACGCGTATCTGGATGAGTCGTTGGACGCCGCAAGATCGACGGGCTCCCTTACGGATCAGGTTTCGAACCTCCGCGCCACAACCACTGTTCCATTCCCGTGGGAGGAGGTCAAGGATCTGTTGCTTCGCTGCGACTCGATCCTCGTCCTCGAGGAACTCGAACCGCACATGGAGCGGGGCGTGTACGTCGAAGCGCAATGCCTTCGGTTCGACGGTCCCATCGTCGGGAAGCTCGACGGAACCCTGCCCAGAATCGGCGAGTATGGTGTGCATGAACTCTTGCACGGCCTGGAGGTAGCATCCGGAAGCTCATCCACGCGAGAATCGCAGCATGCGATTCCCGCCCCTGCCAGCGGGGATGGGGCGATCGAGGGGGCTGAGGACCTCTCAGCCCCCCGCCCCATCACCGTCTGTGCAGGCTGCCCACATCGCGGGACGTACCTGGGAATCGAGGCGGCGATCAAAGGAGGCGGGCTGTCCAAGGATGACGTCATGGTCACCGGCGACATCGGCTGCACGATCCTCGGGATGAACCCGCCGTTCGACCTCCTCTGGACCGAGGTTTCGATGGGGTCGAGCCTCGGCCTGGCACAGGGCTACGTCCACGCCGGAATCCCAACGCCCGTCATCGCGACGATCGGCGATTCGACGTTCTTCCACGGTGGGATCCCGGGATTGATCAACGCCATTCAGCACAACACGCCGCTGACGCTTGTGATCATGGACAACGGCTGGACGAGCATGACCGGGATGCAGGTCAATCCCGGCACGGACGAGGCATTCCAGGTCGAAGGCTGTCGTCGTGTGGATCTGAGTAAGGTCGTCGAGGGCCTCGGTCCGGACTCCCTGACGGTCGTCGATCCGTACGATGTCGATGCCATCACCCAAGTGGTCGGCACATCGTTGGCAGCGCCGGGTGTTCACGTGGTGATCGCGCAGCGGGAGTGCGCCATCCAGGCGCGACGCCGTGGCGTCGTCGTCGGGGTGACGACAGTCGATCCCGACGCCTGCATTCTCTGCAAGCAGTGCCTGCGAGTGACTGGCTGTCCTGCTCTCTCGATTCGACAGGTCGAATCGAGAGAGCTCGTAGAATCGCCAAGGGGCGATTCTCCTGGCACGGAAGCGATCGAGATCGATGCGTCCCTGTGCAATGGATGTGGGATCTGTGTCTCGGTCTGTCCCACTGTCGCACTCGTCAGCGCACCGGCCCAACCCCGTGCGCTGCCGGGGGAGAAGCCTGCCTCCGCCGGCTTCTCCCAGACCCGGAAGGAGGCGGGATGAGCTCGTGTGATCTGTTGCTGGTGGGCGTAGGCGGGCAAGGAGTCCTGACGATCGGTGACCTCCTCGTTCGCACGGCGTTCGCCGCCGATCTGCCCGCGTCGTTCTGCCCGACCAAGGGAATGGCCCAACGCGGCGGCTTCGTCAAGGTAGAGCTGCGGCTCGGCACCAACGGCGTCGGTCCGCGAATCGGCGAAGGCGGCGCAGACGTTGTGGTCGCGATGGAGCGATCGGAGGCGCTGAAGGGAATCTCGTTCGTCAGGCCGGACGGAGACTTCCTGCTCTACGACCATGTGTGGGAGCCGACCGGCGTGCAGCTCGGCCTCGACGAGTACCCATCGATCGATGACGCCGCCGGCGCCATCGAGGCGTCCGGCGCGCGCCTGAGGATCGTTCGGCCGTCCGATCGACCGGCAATCGACGGAAGGCCAGTCCCGGCCAATGTCTTCCTGCTCGGAGTACTTCTTGCCCTGCCGCGGATGGCCGAACTGTTCGACGAGGAGATCATCGAGCGCGTCATCGCGGCCCGATGGCCGAAACGGGCGGAGGGGAATGTTCAGGCGTTTCGAGCGGGACTGTCGCTCACGGGAGAGCCGCTCGGATGACCCGGATCGACACACTCTTCGAGCCGAGAGAGGAGGCCGGCCATGTCGTGGTCTGATGCACTGTTCCGACCGAGACGCGTCGCGGTCTACGGTTCCACTTCCCCGGGGAAGATCGGACGTGTCATCATCGATCAGCTCTTGGAGGGTGGCTTCCCTCACGTCGTCGCCGTCAATCCAAAAGCCCAGGGCATCCCTGGGATCGCCGCAGCGAGCTCGCTCTCGGAGATCGATCTGCCCGTCGATCTCGCAGTCGTCGCCAGCCCGGCTGCCACCGTCCTCGATGTTCTGGAGGACGCCGGGCGGGCCGAGGCCAAGGCGGCGATCGTCATCACCGCGGGGTTCTCCGAGGCCAGCAACGCGCTGGGCGAGCTTGAGATCCTCAAGGTCGCCCAGAGCTGGGGGTTACGCGTTGTTGGCCCGAACTGCGCCGGCATCGTCAACACGAAACATGGCCTGTTCCCGACGCTCGAGACACGGCCGCCGACCGGCGACGTGGCCTTCGTCTCGCAGAGCGGTGCGTTGGGCGGCGCCGTGCTCAGCTGGGCCGAGGAGCAGGGCGTCGGCTTCTCGAAGTTCGTCAGCTACGGGAACGCCGTTGACCTGACCGAGATCGACTTCCTCGATACGTTGCGCAACGACGACGAATCGAAAGTCGTCTGCCTCTACATCGAGACGGTGTCCGACGGGCGGGCGTTCCTGCGTGCCGCCGCCGCGGTGGCGGCCGTGAAGCCGCTGATCGTCATAAAGTCGGGACGGTCCGAGTCAGGAGGTCGCGCGACGCTGTCGCATACCGGCTCGATGGCTGGCACAGATGCGGTCTACGATGCGGCGCTGCGGCAGTGCGGGGCGATCCGCGCCGCCGGGATCGAAGAGATGTTCGATCTCTGTCGCGGCTTTGTCGCCCTGCCACCGATGGCGGGACGCCGGCTCGCGATCGTCACCAACTCCGGTGGGCCGGGCGTGCTCGCCGCCGATCGCGCCGAGGTGGAGGGGCTCGAAATCGCCCGCCCAAGCGAGGAGCTTCGTGAGCGCCTCCAAGAGCGACTGCCTTCGTTCTGCGGCTTCGAGAACCCGTTCGACCTGACGGTACAGGGCGACGGGGACGCCTACCGCGACGTCCTGACCGCGGCGCTAGCTGAATACGACGGGGCTCTGGCGATCAACGTCAACGTGCCGTACCTCGACTCGGCACCACTGGCCCGCGGCGTCGTCGAGGCCGCCGAAGGATCCGACAAGCCGATCGCCGCCTGCTTCATGGCCGGGCAGCCGGCCGCCGCCGCGCTACCCGTTCTGGATGTGAGTGGGGTCCCAGTCTTCTCGACCGGTGAGCGTGCCGCACGCGCGCTTTCAGCGCTCGTGCAGCACGCTGAACGCGTCGCGCACACCGAAGGCGCGCGCGGAGACGAAAGGCTCTGCCCTTCGTCTGGTTGGTTAGGTAGTGCACCGCGAACTCCGGAACGCCTACCCTGGGAGCGAAACCCGTTGGAGCCGGAGGGAATGGACTGGCTTGAGAAGCTGGGTTTCCCGGTGATCGAGCGGCGCTGGGCGAGGACGGCCGACGAGGCAGCCGCCGCGGCGCGTGCGTTCGATCGCCCGATCGCGATGAAGGTCGTCAGCCCGTCGATCGTCCACAAGACCGACGTTGGCGGGGTGATCCTGAACGTCACCGGGGAGGATGAGGCGATCTCCGCGTTCGGCCGGCTGCACGTCATCGCCGCCGGCTGCGACTTCCAGGGCGTCCTCGTTACGCCGATGATCGCTGACGCCATGGAAGTGCTCGTCGGCCTGTCGACCGATCCCCAGTTCGGCCCGGTCGTCGCCGTCGGCCTCGGCGGCATCTTCGCCGAGACGATGCGCGACCTCTCTCTGCGCATCGCACCGATCTCCGGGGCGGATGCGCGAGAGATGATCGGCGATCTCCGCGGACGTGAGCTTCTCCATGGCGCTCGAGGTCGCCCACCGTGCGACGTCAGCGCCCTCGGCGATGTCATCGCCCGTATCTCACACTTGCCGTTCGAGTTTCCCGGCATTCGCGAACTCGACCTCAACCCCATCTTCTGCCTCGAACGAGGGTGTGCGATCGTCGATGTCCGCCTGGTGCGGCGGGATGCAGCGGCGCACAGCGAACAGGAGGAAGCTGCCCCATGACAAACTCGGTGCGCCCTCAGCGCGGCCTGAACAAGCTGCGACCCTACGTTCCCGGCAAGCCGATCGACGAAGTAGCGCGCGAGTACGGCCTCGACGACGTCATCAAGCTGGCGTCGAACGAGAATCCGTTCGGTACCTCACCGAAGGCGATCGAGGCGATCGACGCCGCCATGTCGGGGCTCAACCTCTATCCGGACGGGCAGAGCTACGATCTCCGCCAGGCGCTGGCGGCGCACTTCGACATCCCGTTCGACCGGATCGCCATCGGCAACGGCGCCGACGATCTGATCCTTCAGCTGTCGATGGCGTTTCTCGAGGACGACGACGAGGTCGTCGTCAGCCGCTCGTCGTTCGGGATGTACGACGTCTACGTGCACGCGATGCGGGCGAAGCTGATCAAGACGCCGCTCGCGCCCGGCTACCGGATCGACCTCGATGCGGCGGTCGACGCGGTCACCGATCGCACGAAGATCGTCTACGTCTGCAATCCGAACAACCCGACCGGGACGATGTCGACAGCGGCCGAGGTCGAGCGACTGCTCGAGCGCCTTCCCGATCGCGTGCTCTGCGTGATGGACGAGGCGTACTGCGAGATGGTGGACTCGGACCGGTATCCGGACACGCTGCCGATTGTCCGCGACGGGCGCCCGAACGTGCTTGTGCTGCGCACCTTCTCGAAGATCTACGGCATGGCCGGCATCCGCCTCGGCTTCGGTTTCGGGCACCCACACGTCATCGAGGCGCTCGCCAAGGTACGGGCGGCGTTTACCGTGAATTCGCTCGCCCAGGCCGCCGGCGTCGCGGCACTCGAGGACGACGAGTTTGTGTGCCACTCCCTCGAGATGAACCGCGCCGGACGGCATCAGCTCTACGAGGCGTTCGATCGCCTCGGCCTCGAGTACGCGGAGAGCCACACGAACTTCGTCCTCGTGAAGATCGGTCCGAGCGCGCTCGACGTGATGGAGGGGCTGCTGCGTCTCGGCGTCATCGTCCGTCCAATGACCGCCTACGAACTCCCCGAGTTCCTGCGCATCTCAATCGGCACGCCGAAGCAGAACGAGCGGCTGATCGCGGGGATGGAGGAACTGCTCTAGTTCCCACCCTACAGATCCATCGGAGCGTCCTGCAGTTTCGCGACACGACAGAACGAACTGGGTTGTGACCGAAACCGCCCAATACACACTTGTTTGTCTTCCCTCAGCCCAATGAAGTAGCCTGCCTCTGAGCTCTGAGTCCTCATCCTCTCAGCACAAGGGGGCATCATGACCAAGAGGAGCTTCCGAGGACTGGCCGCTGCATTCGCGCTGGTGGCGATCCTTGCCACAGCGTGTGAAGCGCAAGCCGTGGAAGCGGGGTGGTATCTGATCTTCTCCGCAGAAAGCGGGCTTGCGGTCTCCGTGGACGGAAGCGACATCAACCTGAACAGCGCAAACGTGCAGCAACACCCCTACTCCTCCACCGGACTGCAGATCTGGATCTGGTGGATCGAGCAGGTCGACGGCGGTCAGTACAAGATCATCCAGAGGCAAGGCGGGAAGGCAATGATTGTCGACGGGAGCACGATGAACCAGACCGTCGCGAACGTCAAGCAGTACACGTACGAACCCCAATCCGCCCATCATCGATGGTGGATCGAGGATGCGGGAGACGGGTTCGTGAGGATCCGGAACGTTCACTCGCGTAGGTGTCTTGAAGTCGCGAGTGCCAGCCATGTCGACGGTGCGAACATCCAGCAAGGGGCTTGCCACACCGGTGGCAACCAGCTCTGGAGACTCGACAGGGTCCTTGAGTGTCCGCAGGCTGAGGAGCCCGACGGCTCCATGGAGCTGGCCCACGAGCTCGGATTCCTTCCCGGCGATCTCTGCATGTACGGACGCATATCAGGGAACAAGGACTTCTTCGCGTTCGAGCTAGCCATCGACTGCATGGTCTCGCTCTCGACGAGTTCCAACGAGAACGGAGACACCGTCTTGACGCTGTTCGACGCGGACGGCAAGCCGATCGACTCCAACGATGACGCACACGGGACGCTTCAGAGCTTCCTTGAGAAGTGCCTCCCTGCGGGGAAGTACTTCGTCTCCGTGCGAGGGATCAACAAGGAAGTCTCGTTCGACTACGAGCTGGCCATCTGGAGCGGACAGCCGTGCAGCCCTCCGTAAACACGAAACCATCTGGAAGTCACACGGACGGAACGGAACAGGAGAGGGGCCGAAGGAGGAAGACATGAAGAGATGGGCAACAGTGGGTATCGGAGCGATCATGTTGATCGCGGTGGTGGCTCTGCTCTGTCAGGGAAGTACTGTTCCTGACGGGCGATACGCGATTCTGTCCAGGGAGAGCGGAAAGGCCGTCACGGTCGATTGGAACACAGTCAATGAGAACAGCGCGAACATCAAACAGTGGGAGTACCAGGGGTACGCTCACCAGGTCTGGAAGATCGAACACGTCGGTGGCGGGGAGTACAGGATCATCAACCATCACAGCGGCAAGGCGATGGTCGTCAACGGCAGCACGAAGGAC
>CAZSNG010000069.1:0-9116 GCA_964608345.1 uncultured Thermotogae bacterium | reverse complement strand
GACGAGAACGCCTGCGGCGTTCTTCGTCTCGTAGACTCCGTCCCCGAGCCGGACGAGAACGACAGGTCGTTCTCGTGTTGGATGACGAGTCGGCGCCTGTTCGCCGGCGCTCTATAGCAGGTACAGGCTCACGGCCATGACGGCCATGCCGAGGACGACGCCGACGATGGACAGGTGCTCGTGCCCGAACGAGCGGGATACGGGGATGAGTTCGTCGAGCGTGATGAACACCATGATCCCGGCGACGGCGGCGAGGATGTAGCCGAGAATCGCGTCGGAGAGGAACGGGAAGAGGATGAGCGCTGCGACGCCGGCGCCGACCGGCTCCGCGAGGCCGGCGACGAGCGACCAGAGAAGCGCCTTCTTCCGGCTTCCGGTAGCGGCGACGATTGGAGCGGCGACGGCGAGCCCTTCCGGGATGTTGTGGATCGCGATGGCCACGGCGATGGAGATGCCGAGCGAGGGATCCTGCAGTGCGCCGACGAACGAGGCCATCCCCTCGGGGAAGTTGTGGATCCCGATGCCCAGCGCGACGAACAATCCCGTCTTGAGCAGTTTGCTTCTCTCGCTCGAGGCTCCCGGTTGGTGCTGTTCGGCCATGTAGTCGTGCGGGATCGACACGTCCACCAGGAACATCGCGGCCATCCCGACGAAGAATGCCACGTGGGCGGGTGCGAATCCGGCCGAATCGACCCCGGCTTGCAGCAGCTCGACGAACGAAACGTGGAGCATGACCCCACCGGAGAATCCGAGCGTTAGGGCCATGAACCTCGGTCCGGGGTCTTTGGCCAGCAGACCGAGGAAGCTTCCGATCAGCGTCGAAAGCCCGGCAAGCGTCGATAGGATCAGACCGAACGCAAAGCCTTCCGGCATCGTCCCTCCCTTGATGGCACAAGAGTACAGGACGTGGGTGTTCGAAGGATAGCCTCGGCTGCTGCGCAACCTCATGAAGCTGTCCGGGGAATAGCCTCGGCTACTGCGCAGCCTCATGAAGCTGTCCGGAGAATAGCCTCTGCTGCTGCGCAACCTCGCCTGTTCCCGCTTGGCGGGAATAGCGGATTCCAGAGCGCCGACGAAAGGGGACGAGGGGGATGGGCGAGCCGCCGCGGGATCGAGTATTCTCGGGTCATGACCAAGAGGGGGATTGTTGCGCTGTCGCTGGTGGGCGCCGCCGTTGTGGCGGCGGTTCTCGTTGTGATCCTCACCCGTCCATCCGAGCCGGAGCCGGAACCTGCACCGGTTTACGTCATCGCGCTCGACGCCGGGCACGGCGGCCGGGATCCGGGCGCCGACCCGGATGGCGTTCTGGAGAAGGACATCAATCTGGCGATCGCGAAGCTGCTGCTCGGCTTGGCGGAGGCCGAGGAGAGCCTCGATCCGGTGCTGATTCGTTCGCTCGACATCTTCATCTCGCTTGAGGATCGAATCGCTCAGGCGGAAGCGGCGGGGGCCATCCTGTATGTCACCGTCCACGCCAACTCCTTCTCTAGCCCGGAGCCGAACGGCGTAGAGACAATCGTTGCCGATACGCGCCCGCTGGACGACGATAGCTGGGTTCTCGGCGAGCTGATCCAAGACGCCGTCGTTAGTGCGACCGGTGCAAACGACCGGGGAACGCGAGCGCAGGAGTCGTACACGCAGCGAACGGAGATGCCGGCCGTATCCGTCGAGACCGGGTACCTGACGAACCCGGAAGAACGGGCAAGGCTCAACGATCCTGCGTATCAAGCGAAGGTGGCCGAAGGGATCCTGGCCGGCATCAAGCAGTTCATCTCTTACCGTTATCCGGCTGCTGTTCCTTCGGAATAGCGGTAGTGAACGGAAGCATCCGACACGGTCTGCTTCCGTTGTCTGGCGACATAGCGATCGCCTGAGTTTGGCGGCTCGATTGGGGGCTGCACCGTTGCGCCTCTCCAGCGATCAGTCCTCCGTGTGGCTCCCGTCGCAGAACGGCTTGTTCTTCGACTTCCCGCAGCAGCAGAGGGCGCCGACGCGCACGAGGCAGCAGTTGTTGGATCGGTCGCCCCGAATCTGTGCCGATCCTTTGATAGTCAGCGGACCTGGGTTGGCGGCGCGGATCAGGAGTTCGCCGCTGGCCGGCTCGCCTTCTTCTCCTCCGTTGACATGGGCCTCGGTCAGCGCGCCCTCGGCCTCGAACCCGGACTTCTCGTGGCTTCCGTCGCAGAGCGGCTTGTTCCGCGACTGACCGCACCGGCAGAGCGCCACGCGCGTCTCCTTGAGGAGCGACTGACCGCCTCCGTCGACGACTCGCACGTCGCCCTTAACGTACAGCGGTCCGTCCGAGGAGACGACGATCTCGTTCCGGCCAGGCGTCTGCTCGACGGGGCCGCCGTCGAGCCGCTCGTAGTGCAGCGCGCCGGTTGGGCATCGCTCGCAAGCCCAGGCGACCCGCTCGGCGGTCGCGAGGCTCGGGTCGATCCACGGTCGACGATCGCGATCGAAGACCTCGGGGAGGCACCGGATGCATTCCTCGACGTGGATGCAGCGCATGGAATCCCAGTGGACGATGATCTGCTCCGATTCAAACGTGTAGATCCGGCTTCTCATCGCGCTCCTCGCTCGGTCCGACGGGCTAGCGCGATTATCCGGCTCAGCGAAGGGGAGGGCAACGGGCCGGCTTGCGCGTCAGTCGTCCGCGGAAGGCCGCATCGGCGAACCGGCGCGTCCGTTGCGGTACAGGATCCGGTCTCCCGCTTGGCTCACGGCGATGACCTGCGGCCCGTCCCCGAGCGATGCCAGGCGGCGCTTCTCCTCCCGGTAGAAGTGCCCCGTCCAGCCGACGTGCATCGGGAAGACGACGCGTGGCGCGAGACGATCGATGGTCAGATCGGTACCCGCACGCAGCGATGTGACGTTCGGCAGGCCACAGCCGAAGACAGGAAGGAACGCGAGATCGATCGGCGCGAAGCGCGAGCCGAGGCGTTCCAGGCCGTCGGCGAACGCCGCCTCCGGAGGGATCTCGGCTGCTGAGTGATCGCCGGCGTGGTAGACGCGAAAGCCGTCGAACTCGATCAGGAAGGCCGAGCCGGAATCGGTCGACGGAGTAGCGACAACGCGGACATCGCCGATCACTTCCTCACCGCCACCGCCACCGCTACCGTCACCGTCGCCGTCGCCGGGGAAACGGTGTCCCGGCGCTTCGACGTCCGCATCCCAGCCGAAGACGTACTGGATCGCACGCCCGTCCGACCAATCGAGGATCTCGCGCGAGAAGTGGTCGGGGTGGTGGTGGCTGACGAGAGCGGTGACCGGCAGATCGGGGAACTCGCCTGGGACGATGCGGCCGTTCAGCAGGCTTGCACCCTCCTCGTCGGCGCCGTCGGGCGCGTAGTCGATGAGGATGAGCCGGGTCGCCGTGCGGAGCGCCCATCCGCTGTTGCCGAGGTACCACACCATGAGCTCGCCCGTCGTTGTCGGACGATCGACGAGAGCATGCGCTGCGGCAGGCTCGATCCGCCCGCTGGCCCCACGCTCCGCCAGCGCTCGGTAGGTCGCGCCTCGGCCGTAGGTCGCCGCGAGATCGCGCGGCGTGAGGCCCTCGCCGTTCTGGGTGTCGGGCGGCGTCCCGGCGTCCATCAGCGGATTGAGCACGTCGGTTGCGCCGCTCGCGGCGGCGGCGTGCAGCGGAGATTGCCCGATGGCATCGGTCGAACTCGGATCGGCGCCGCCGGCGAGGAGCAGTCCGACGACCTCGGGAGCGCCTTGCTGCGCGGCGGCGTGCAGCGGCGTGGCTCCCTCGGCATTGATCGCATCGACCTCGACGCCGTGTTCAAGCAGCCAGCGCACTGCTTCGGTTCGTCCCATGCCGGCGGCCGTGTGCAGGGGTGTGTCTCCGAGCAGATCGCGTACGTCGAGCGCTCCGCTGGAATCGACCAGCCATTCGAGGACCTCGACGGCGCCGCCGACGGCAGCCTTCTGGATCGCGGTCATCGCGTAGCGGTCGGACGCATCGAGCACCGCGCCACGCTCGGCGAGGAAGCGGACGACGTCGAGCCGGTCCGCCTGTGCGGCGCGATGAAGCGGCGTCTCGCCGTAGAGGTTCGGTGCGTCCGGTTCGCAGCCGTCGTCGAGCAATGCCTGGATGATGTCGAGCGACCCGCCGCCGGCGGCCATGTGCAAGACGGTGGTGAGTGAGTCGTTGACCGCCTTCGCGTCGGCGCCGGCGTCCATCAGCCGCTGCGCGATGTCGGACGCTCCGACGAACGCTGCGTAGTGAAGCGGCGTGTTGCCCGAATGGTCGCGGCCGTCGACGCGGCTCCCCCGTCTCAGGAGTTCGTCGACGATGTCGACCTGTCCGCCGAACGTCGCATGGTGCAACGGCGAGCAGCCATCCTGTGGTTGCGGTCGATTGAGCGACGCGGGCGACTCGTCCAGGATCCGGCGAACGTCATCGATCTCGCCGGCGCGGCAGGCATCGTGGAGGTTCGGTGTTGTCGACTCCATCGGGCTCCTCGCGGCACGGTTGTGTTTGGCGATTATCGGGCGGCGCGGGCGAACGGGCAACGATGCGGGCTACCGTCGCTCGACGAAGATCGGCGTCGGGCTGATGGTGACCGCGGATGAAGGGACGATCCGGGGCGGCGTGACGACCGGTGCGTACGATCCAACGAGCGCCGTGACGATCCGCGTGACCTGCACGTCACCCTCGCCGAGGATCGCCGACGCATCGACGGCACGCTCCCCCGTCGCGCCGGTCCACAGGATCCACACCATCCGATCTCCGAGATCGAAGGCGAACGCGCGGACGTCATCGAAGCCAACGTCATCGCAGTCGGCGAAGCCGTCAATCATCTCGACCATCATCCTGAACGTGTAGTACGACGGCTTGCGATGGTCGTCGTACCAGTCGAGGAGGCCCATCCCGCACCACGGGCCGTCCCAGTAGGCGTTCTCGCCCTTCTTGCCCCCGAGCCCCCAGTGCTGGCGCTCGACGTCCATCGCGGCGGCTATTACGTGAAGTTTGATCACGAACTCGGCGTTCTCCGCGGCGCTCCCCCAGCCGAACGCCGCGTCGGCCGGAGAGTTGACGGCGGGATAACCGGGGTAGTTCTTGTGCGGCCCGCCGCCCTCGATGATCCAGATCGGCTTTGGCTCGCCGAACCGCGTCATCAGGTCGTTCAGGTAGTCGATCTCGCCGGCGAGGAACGACTCGATCGGGATGTAGGCGTGGAGATCCATCACATCGAACGCGTCGAACGCCTGCTCGACCATCCACTCGTAGCGGGCTTTGCGGAACGACCAGACGGGACTGGCGTTCATCTCGTCGCGCGTCATCGGAACGCCATCGACGACGCCAGCGAGGGGGTCATCGATGTATCCGCCCATGAACGCGAACCAGTGGGCGTAGTTGCCGGCGAGCCCGGCGAGGATGACGCGGGCCTCCGGGCACTCGTCCTTGATGATTGCGTAGGCCTCCCGCAGGAGGAACACGTAGTCCCGCTCGTCGGGCAGCGACGGCGTCGGGTACTCCTCGCCCACGTGCCAGTTGCGCACTTGGTACCGGAGGTCGGGCATGTCGTTCACGCCGTCGCCGTCGTAGCGGTCGGCCGCGGCACGGACGAACGCGCGCCACAGCGGAAGCGTCTCCCCCTGTGGGTGGAGCCGGTACTCGCTGCCGACGCCCTGCCGCATGAAGTGGATGAACGAGGGGTACTGCGCGATGACTTCGACGACCTCGTCACGTGTCTCGCCGAACGCATTGATCAACGGTGGCAGCACCATCGTGATGTCGAGGCCGAGTGCCTGCAGCGCGGCGACCTCTTCATCGAGCGCCGTCCAGTCGTAGACGCCCGGCTCCCGCTCGATCACCATCCACAGGACGTGCGGCTGCAGCGACAGCCACGAGATCCCGAGATCCTCGACGATGGCGGCGTGACGGATCGGGTTGATCAGCGAGAGGCCGAAGAACATGTTCCGATCCTCGAACGGATACGGAAGCGCCTCTGTCTGGCCAGTCACGGCGCCTCCCGCGAGACCGCCGAGCAAGAAGGAGAGACCCGCCAGGATCAGCGCGAGCGCCCGGCTACGTCTCGGTCCGGTTCTGCGTTTCATTGCGCAGCGCCTTTCTCAGGCGGGCCGGCAGTCCCTCGACGACGAGCTCGTACGAGTCATCGATCCACGTGAGCAGCTCGTCCTCCGGAACGGTCCCGTCGAGGAAGACCGTGTTCCAGTGGTCCTTGTTCATGTGATAGCCGGGGCGCACCGCGTCATAGGTCGAGCGCAAGACCTGGCCGTGGAGCGGGTCGAGCTTGATGGTGAGTCGAGGGGGTGACTCCTCGGGAGACACATACGCGAACATCTTCCCCTGCACCTTGTAGACGGGAATCTCGGGCATGAACGGGAAATCCTCCACCGCACCGGGCAGCGAGAGCAGATACGCGCGAAGCCGATCGACATCCATGCGCACTCCCTTGGGGCGAGATGAATGGAAGCATAGGGGATTCCGCGGAGATGGGCAAAAATGGCGGTATCCCGCAGGGAGCACTTGACCCTATCTGGGATTCCAGGTCAGGTTCGGCGAGCGTCGGGGAAGAAGCCGTCTGAACGGGTGCCTGGCGTACCCGAGCGCGATCGCGACCTGCGGGCGCCGCCCCTCGGGAAGAGCTACCTTGCGGCGAAGCCTGGCGCTCTTCTCGAACGCGATCTGAAAGAAGCCGATTTGGCATGACCCGAGACCGAAGCGCTCGGCGACGAGCATCAGGTTGTACGTCGCGTAGATCGCGTCATCGCGCCCGAACCTGTTGCCACTTGGGCAATGGCCCAAGAGGACGACCGGCGCGTTGTAGAAGATCGGGTCCTGTCCCGTCTCCCTCTTTTGGGCGAGACGCTCCAGCGACGCCTTCGAGCCTCGAAGCCGCCTGGCGGCCTCGCGGCCGATGACGAGCGGGACGAACGGGCTCAGGAGCGGGTTGCCTGCCAGGTGTGCAAAGCGGCGGAACTCCGAGACCACGGTGTCGCCGAGTTCGGTGATCTTCTCGCGATCGTCGTAGGCGATCCAGTCGAGCGACTGGCTGTTGCTGGCGGTGGGGGCCCAGCGGCCGAGCGTGACGAGATCGCGGACGAGCTCCCGCGGAACAGGCTTCTCCTCGAATGTCCGGCACGATCGACGAGATCGGAAGGCCATCGTCAGATCCTCGACTGTGGGCAGATCGTTCTCGCCGATCATCGGGCAATTCTCGAGTGGGAAGGCGTCGTGATCGATCGCGTCGGTCGGGCAAACGGCGACGCACTGCCCGCAGTGCCAGCAGTTCTCCGGGTGGGCGGCGGACGAGCCGTCGCTCGCAAGCTCGAAGACGCCGGCGATGAAGCAGACGTCAACGCATGCCCCGCAGCGGATGCAGGCTTTCCGATCTACACTGATAGTCGCCATTACCACGATCCTGCCTGATCCCCGGAATCGGTACCGCGCACGCGGTACGTCGTCGTGGGGACATTCTGCCCGTCCGAAGCGGACTCCCGACGCCCGGAGCGGGGTCGTTCTCCCGCGATCGATCCCGCGAGTGTGATGTGCGTAACGTCCGTCGGGCGGGGGTCGCCTGTCCCGTAGGCAGCCGAGCGTACGCGGTACGCTCGGCGCATGGAGCCGAACGAGTTCGTCGACAAGCTGCTCTCGGAGACGTCGCTCGACGCGGTGGAATACGCCAGTGACGTCGAACGGATCCTCGCCGAGCAGGTCGTCTACCTACGCGATCACGTCCGCACGCTTCAGCAGGGCTCGGTCCTCGGAACCCACGACGTTATCCGGCAGCTGTACGGCCGGCTCGAGGACAAGGACCTGCAGATCGAGTCCCTCCGCGACGAAATCGGCTTCCTGCGTCAGCAGATCACCACTTCCTCTGGTTGAAACACCAGGAGGGTTCCCGTACGTTTAGGCGCCATGTCTCCCCTTTCCATTCGCGAGAAGATCGATCAGGCACGGGCTGAGCGCGCCGCGCTCGAGCTGCGCCTCGCCGACCCGGCCGTCATCGCCGGTCCGGACTACCGTGAGCTGACGCAGCGGTACGCCCGCCTGCGCGAGCTGGTCGAGCTTGGCGACCAGTGGGCGAGCCTTCAGTCATCGATCGCCGAGGAAGAGGAGATGCTCGAAACCGAAGAGGACCTGCGCGAGGAGCTCGAGGAGGCGCTCGAAGAGGATCGGAAGCGCGCCGATGCGGTCGAAACGAAGATCTGGCTCCTGCTCGTCCCGCCGGATCCGAACGACCGGAAGACGGCGATCGTCGAGATTCGTGCTGGGACTGGTGGCGATGAGTCAGCGCTGTTCGCCGCGGATCTGTTCCGAATGTACGCCCGCTTCTCTGAGCGGCGGCGCATGAAGACGACGCTGATGGATACGCATCCGACTCCGCTCGGCGGCTTCAGGCAGCTGACGTTCGCCGTCGAAGGAGACGGAGCCTACGGGCTGCTTCGGTACGAGTCCGGCGTCCACCGCGTGCAGCGGGTCCCGGAGACCGAATCGCAGGGGCGGATTCACACATCCACCGCGTCCGTCGTAGTCCTGCCTGAAGCAGAGGACGTCGAAATCGAAATCGATCCCAACGATCTGAGAATCGACGTGTTCCGGGCCTCCGGCCCGGGAGGGCAGTCCGTCAACACGACCGATTCGGCCGTGCGGATCACCCACGTTCCATCGGGCATCGTCGTCACCTGCCAGGACGAGAAATCGCAGCACAAGAACAAGGCCTCGGCGCTGCGCGTCCTCCGGGCGCGGCTGCAGGACCGCCAAGATCAGGAGCAGCAGGCCGAGCTATCGGCCAAGCGGCGAAGCCACATCGGGACCGGAGACCGGAGCGAGAAGGTTCGGACGTACAACTTCCCGCAGAACCGGATCACCGACCACCGGATCGGGCTCAGCCTCTACGACCTGACGGGCGTCCTCGAGGGGAACCTGGACCCGCTCGTCGATGCGCTGCAAGCGGCCGCGGCCGAGTTGAGCGACGAGGAGTGAATCCGGGTTCACGTCGAGCTTTCCGGCGCGCGGAATCCTTGACAGCCCCAACGAGCCAAGCTACCATTGCCGAGATTCTGGGTCTGTAGCTCAGCCGGTTAGAGCGCTCGCCTGATAAGCGGGAGGTCCCTGGTTCGAATCCAGGCAGGCC
>CAZSNG010000068.1:6684-9213 GCA_964608345.1 uncultured Thermotogae bacterium | reverse complement strand
GCGAAGACGGCCGCGGCGATCGACGGTGACGGGGCACCGACGTCGAGCGCCGATTGACTCGACCACTTCCCCGTTCCCTTCTGCGCCGCCGTATCGAGGATCATCTCCACGAGCGGCCGGCCGGTCTCCTTGTCGATGCGCCGGAGGATCGCTTCACTGATCTCGACGAGGTAGGACTCGAGCTCCCCCCGATTCCACCCGTCGAAGACGTCGGCCGTCTCCTCCGCGCTCATCCCGAGTCCACGGCTCATCAGGTCGTACGCCTCGGTCAGCGCCTGCATGATCGCGTACTCGATACCGTTGTGGACCATCTTCACGTAGTGGCCCGCCGAGCCGGGCCCGAAGAAAGCGCAACAGGTTCCGCCCGGTCCCTGCGCTGCGATCGCCTCGAGCATCGGCCCGGCGATCTCGTACGCCTCGCGCGATCCGCCTGCCATGATCGACGGCCCGTTCAGCGCGCCGGATTCTCCGCCGGAGACGCCCGTCCCGAGGTACAGCACACCGTGCTCCGACGCCCGTTCGTGCCGACGCTCCGTGTCGTCGAAGTGTGCGTTCCCGCCGTCGATGAGGACGTCGCCCGCGTCGAGCAGCGGCAGGAACCCGTCGATCAGCGCGTCGGTCGGCTCGCCCGCCTTGACCATCATCAGGATCACACGTGGGCTGGAGAGTGACGCGACGAGCGCCTCGAGGTCGTAGACCGCCTCGATCGCCTTTCCCTCGGTTCGCGATTCGACGAACCGCTTCGTCCGCTCGGCCGTCCGGTTGTACACGGCGACCGAGTAGCCGCGCCGCTCGATATTGAGCACGAGGTTCTGCCCCATCACGGCGAGCCCGGCGACACCGACATCCCTCTTGGTCATTCGCATCCCTCCCACGGCGGCCTCTCCGGAAGCGCACGGTCGAACTGCTCCAGTAGCTGATCCTCGTAGTCCCCACGGTACGTCCCGGCGAAGAAGCGCTCCAGACCTTGCTCGGCAAGCTCGGCCCACGACGTCTCCTCCTCGCCCGGAATGACCGGGAAGAAGAGGACGTCGTTTCCGCGCGCCGCCCGCAGGTCGCCCGGCGCGTCGCCGATCATCAGAACGCGGTCGCGCGCGTACGTCGCCCCGACCGCCGCGATGTGCTCGGCCTTCGTCCCCATCTCCTGGCCGCAGATCAGTTGAACGTACTGCGCGATGTCATGCTCGACCCACTCGCGCAGCAGCGCCTCGAGCGGCGTCGCTGACACCACGACTGCGTCCGCCCGGCCCTCGAGGTGCCGGAGCGCCTCCCGCACGCCGGGGAACGGCGGGATCCCCTTGACGATCTCACCCACGGCCCAGTTGACCCTCTCGCTCCAGGTGAGGATCTCCTCCAACTCGCGGCGCGTGGCCGGGTCGGTCGCGTCCTCGATCGCCGCCGCCAGCCCCTCGTTGGAGAGGAGGCTCGCCGGATCGTCGACCCACGCGAAGTAGGCGGGGACCTGCGGAACGTCGAACCCCCGCGACACCGTCTGCGGATGGGTCGGCAGAAGCTCGGTCAGGATCCGCTTGATCGTCACGTGTCGATTCGCACCGCGCGTCTTCGAGTAGAGGTCGGCGAATTCCTTGCAGGCGCGCGCCGCCTCGGCGACCGGCTGGAGCCCGAACGCGGCAATCATCCACGGGCAGAAGCACTCCCGCTGCTTGATCCCCATCGTGTCGAACGCGCACCCGTCAGAGTCGATGCAAACCAGATGATCCGCAGAGGGCCGAAACGCCCGGAGCCGGTCTTTGGGGGACGGAGCGCCCGTCACTGTTCCTCCTTCCGATGCGCCTGCGGAACATAGCCCGGACAGCACCGTTCGACGGTAGCCTCTGCAAGTCTGGCGAACCGCGGCAGTCCATTCTCCATCGGGATTCTCGGCCACGACTCGCCGATGAGCGGGCGCGCGTACGCGACGAATTCGTCCGTCACGTCGACCCTCGACGCGTCGATCCACTCCTCCGGGAACCGCCGCTCGGAGTTGGCCATCTCCGCCAGCGGCGCCTTCCCGTACGTGACAGCGTACGGGCCGTCGGAGACACGTTGGATCGTCGCCATGTGCCCGGTGCCCTCCTCGGCGGCGATCTGCGTCGCGTGCCGGCCGACCTCGTACGCTTCGTCGAGATCGACGGTCGAGGCGTGAGCGATGGCATGCCGCTGCTCGGTCCCCGGGATCTGGCCGCGCGCCGAACCGCGCGCGGAGATCCCGCGCCGGTTCAGGAAGGTCACCACCGTCTGCGCCGCCGATCCCTCGCTCGTCCCGAACTCGACGTGTCCGAACGCGTCTCTTCGCGCGTCGAAGCCGCCCACATCGAACCCCTCACTGAGGACAACGAGGGCCCGTCCGGACCGGCGCAGCTCACGCTCGACCCGATCGCCGAGCTCCTCCAACGTCAGTCCCGACTCGGGCAGGTAGATCTGAAGCGGTAGCTCCCGGTGCGGATCGGCAAGCCGCGCAGCGGCGGGGATGAATCCGATCCGTCGCCCCATCGCCTGCACCACGAGGACCGGATCTGCCGGACGGGA
>CAZSNG010000068.1:0-6584 GCA_964608345.1 uncultured Thermotogae bacterium | reverse complement strand
TCCTCCTGCCGTTCCTTGATCTTGTAGCGGCAGGTGCCGATGGCGCCGGCGGCGGGCGTCGTGCGCAGCAGCGCCAGTTCGCGCGGGTCCTGTGCGCCCAGGTCGATCAGGTCTTCTCGGAGCAGGCCCTCGATTCCGTGGCGGGCCGCGAACACCCGCCCGAACGCTTCCGGCGCCGCCCGGCAGCCCTCGATGACTCCAAGGAGCGACGCGTTGATCACCGAGGTCGGCCCTCCCGATTGCGCCACGACGACATTGCCGATCACGTGGTCATCCCCCTAGACCCCCGAGAAGGCGGAGAAGCCGCCGTCGATCGGCACGACGATCCCGTGGACGAACGCGGACGCGGGCGAGACAAGCCACAGCACCGTGCCGATCAGATCCTCCGGATCGCCGAATCGGGCCATCGGCGTGTGATCGAGGATTTGCTGCCCTCTCGTCGTCAGGCTCCCGTCCTTCTCGGTGAGCAAGAACCGGTTCTGCTCGGTGAGAAAGAACCCCGGCGCGATCGCGTTGACGCGGATCGCCGTCGAGACGTTCTGCGACAAGTGAACCGCCAGCCACTGCGTGAAGTTGGCGACCGCGGCCTTCGCCGCCGAGTAGGCCGGAATCCGGGTCAACGGCCGGAAGGCGTTCATCGACGCGATGTTCAGGATGACGCCCTCACCGGAGTCGGCCATGATCCGCCCGAAGACTTGACTGGGGAGAAGCGTCCCGAGGAAGTTCAGATCGAAGACGAAGCGAACCGCCTCTTCCGGCAGGTCGAAGAACGGGTTCTCGTCGCTGGTCGTCGCCTTCGGGTGATTCCCGCCGGCGCCGTTGATCAGGATGTCGACCCGCCCGAACCTCTCGAGAACCGCGTTCGCGGCGCCCTCGAGATCGCCGCGGTCGAGCACGCTGGCGCCGACCGCCATCCCCTCGCCGCCGGCCTCCGTCACACGGTCCAGTGCGGTGCGCGCCTTCTCCTCATCGAGGTCGAGCAGCACGACACGGGCACCGGCCGCCCCCAATCCGGCGGCGATCGCCGAACCGAGCACCCCACCGCCGCCGGTGATCACAGCAACTCGTCCGTTCAGCTCACCCATTCGACGTCACCTCCAGTCCATCGACGTGCCTGCCGAGATGCTTCGCCAGCGCGGCGTAGTGATCCTCCTCGTGCTCCGTGAGGACACGACAGAGCGGGTCGGCGAACTCGCTCTGGAGCACCGAGCCGAACGCGACGTGAAGCACCTGGCGACTGTCGTGCGCGGAGATCAGATCGATCAGCTCCGTGTCGGCCACGTCCGCGATCGTCGGGATGCGGGACGGATCGGCCGAGATGTGGTACGTCGCCTTGTCCTCGGCGAACGCGGCCAGTGAGTGAACCACCAAGCGGCGGAATAGGGAAGGATCGCGACGCGAAATCACTTCGAGCGCGACGAGGTAGCTCGTCCCCGCGGTCTTCACGTGGCATTGGCCGTCGGTCGCCCCGGCGAACGACGGGTAGAGCGAGAATTTGTCCGAACCGGAGTGCAGGCTGAGTCGGTACCCGCCGACAGACCGCGCAATCGTCGCGTGCTTGGCCAGATCGGACGAGAACTGCGCGAAGTCCCCCCTCCAGTCGACCCCCTTCTCCATCGCGCCGACGAATCGTGGGGCGAGGCTGACGAACGCGACGCCTCTCCGGCGCAGCTCCAGCGCGACGAACAGGTGCTCGAGCGGCGAGGTCGGCGACTCCGTCTCGTCGACGGAGACTTCGTAGTCGAAGTCCTCCCCAACTTCACCGGTCAGCGCTTCGTACATCCGCACCGCGTGGTCGACGGCCCCGGCGTACTTCACCGCAGCGCGCATCAGATCCTCTTCGGAGAAGTGGAGGACGAGCGTGTCGCCCACCGCGTACGATCGCTCCGCGTACCGCTTCGCCATCCCGTCCGAGTCCGAGATCTCCTCGAAACGGCTTCGGATCTCGTCCGACGACATCGTCTCGGCCGGCTCGACGTGGTCGCCGGGATCGCAGGTGAAGAAGCTGTAGCCCAACCGCGCCGCTTCGAGCGCGTCGTCGATCTCCTTCAGATGATCGGCATCGGCGCCGAACCCCCGGTCATATCCTTCGCGGAAGGCGCCAAACACCGCCGCGCAGAGCACATCGGAGAACGAGCGCCCGGTTCGCGCGTTCTCGCGGACCGACTGCTGTGCAAGGATCGGGAAGACAGACGACGATCCGAGAGCCCGGATGTGCCCAGGGGTCGCGACGCCAAGCCGATCCCCAAACCCGAAACTCGGCCGGTCCTCCGGGATCCGGCGCGGGCGCAGCCAGTCGAACCGCTCCGACAGGGCCGCCACGTTCTCCGGCGTCAGCGGACAGAGCATCCCGTCGGCGACGGGCTCACCTCGGAAGCCGTCTCGGTTCCCAACAAGATGCAGACGGACCCCCTCGGACTCGGTTCGCACGAGACCGAACGCCGATCCGTCCTCAGACATCCGGTAGGACGAAATCGGTTCCGCCCCCGCGGGGGCGCGAAACTCCGGCAATGATTGCGTCATCGAAATCCTCCACGGCCCACTGGGCTCATCGGGTCGAGCCGGGTCGGTCTACGTGACGGCGGGCCAGCGGGCGCGAATCTCGGCTCCAGCTTCCAGCAGCGCATCGGCGCTCGGCCTGAGCAGCGGCTCGAGGACGACCGACCGAGCATAGCCGATGCCTGCGAGCGCGTCCCAAACCTCATCGAACCGTACGTGGCCGCAGCCGGGGACCCACCGATTCGAGTCGGCAAGATGAACGTGGACGAGTCGCGATCCTGCGACAGCGATCGCTGTGGTCTGATCCGCCTCCTCGATGTTCGCGTGGAACGTATCGAAGAGGATCCCGAGATTGTCCGAACCGACGCGCTCGACCGTCTGCAACGTCTCTTCGATCGTGTTGAGGAGCCGCGACTCGTACCGATTGAGCGGTTCGAGCGCGAGGGAGACGTCACTGAACGAAGCGCACTCCCGAAGCGACTCCTCCAGAATGGCGAGATCGCCATCGGCCCCGCGCAGCGACCCGATGATCACGACGGCGCCGAACGGCTCCGCGAACGTCATGTGCGCTTGGATTCTCTCGATCGCGCGCCGCCGGACCGCGTCATCGGACGTCGAGAGCGACAGCCCTTCCAGTCCCGCGGCTTGGCCAGTCGTGATCGACAGCAGGCGAAGGCCCTCCGCTTCGAGGGCCTCCGCAACTGCCGAACGTTCTAGGAGGTGCGGATCGGTGATGGCAAGTTCGGCACCATCGAAACCGACCGCTGCGACACGTGCTAGCGCGCCACGCCATTCACCCGGATCGAACGGTGAGAATGGCGTCGGGTGCTGCAAAGGGACGATCATCCCGATCGGCCACACGATGCTAGAACCCCCTCCTCGGCAGACCGAGCACGGGTTTCCAGCCGGGCGTCCCGGGCTCCTTCAGGTACGGTGCCATCTCTTCCGCCGTGCGGAGCGTGACCTCCTCGACTGGCGGCACCGTCCCCGCGGGGAACGTGTCCAGGATCTGGTCGATGGTCAGGGTCAGGTAGCTCAGGATGGCCGCGATCGGCCGCTTGGCCTTGTCGGCCGTCGCCAATCCTGGTTTGCCGACGACGCCCTCGGGCGTTGCCGCCATCTCGATCGCCATCTGCCCCTCTCCCTCGGACCACTTGTGCGGCCTCCGGTGTGCGTCGACCGCAGTATCGAAGTGACCGCCGGGCAACAGTGATCTTCCCTCGGCTTCCTCTGCCAGGCTCATGTCCGTCATTCCCTCCGGGAACATGAGCAGCCCGACGGCCGTCTCCGATTCATCCGCGTGAATGAAATGCGTCTCGAGTGAATTCTCTTTCTCGGTCGGGAAGAAGAACTCCCGGACGCCCCGATGCCAGTCGAGAACCTGGAAGACGCCGGGGAGCTGATACCGATACATGAACTCGTGGAGCGCCGACTCGAGCATCCACAGCTGGCCGTGGTTGTTGACGATGATCTGCTTCCGGAATCCGTCGTTCCACAGGCCCAGCATGACGTTGATCAGCGTCTCGCGGACCACGTCCTCGGGCATGATGACGGTGCCCGGCATCCCGATGTGATGGTACGGATGCCCTCCGTAGTTGAGCGGAGGGAGTGCGAGGTTGACCGGCTTGCCGGCCGCGACCGACTTGCGTCGCACCGCCTCGCAGATCTGCGTCACCATGAACGTGTCGAGTCCGGACACGGTATGCCGCCCGTGGTTCTCCGTGCAGCCGATCGGAATCAGGACGACGTCGTTCTTCTTCCGGTTCTCGATCACCCGCTGTCGAACGGTCGTCTGGATGTACGAGCCGGGCTTGCCGAGCTCCGGCTCGGACGGGACCCCGTAGTCGGCGAGAATCGCGTCGATGTCCGCCGCGCTCGCGTCCCAGACCTTCTTCTTCAGGCGACCGACTTCGGAATCCTCGAAGATGATCGCGGGATACTCTGTCGTGATCCACATGGACATGTTCTTCTCCTTCCGTTGCTCGGGCAGGTCAGGGACGAACGATGATCTTGCCGTCCGCTCGGCTAGTCGACTTGGCGATCGCATCGACGGCCTGATCGAGCGGGAAGTTCGATGTCACCATCTTGGCGTTGTCAATCAGCCCCGAGCCCATCATCCGGATGACCGACGGGAAGATCGCGTGGCCTGAGTGTCCCTGCGCGCCGAACAGCGATCCGCGGCGCACCTGGAACGTCTCGAGGTACATCGGCACGCGGATTGCGGCGCGACCGACCTGGGCGACCTTGCTGTTGATCGCCATCGTCTTCTCCATCTCGGGGATCGTCTTGTCCGGCGCGCCGGCCGCCTCGACCGACAGGTCGGTTCCCTCTCCCTTGGTCAGGTCCATGATGACCTCGGAAGGCGACACTTCGAGCGGGTCGAAGACGAAGTCTGCTCCGCAGGCCTTGGCGAGCTCGCGCCGCTGCGGCGACACCTCGAACGCGAACACCTTCGCAGCGCCGGCCGCCTTGCAGAGCTGAATCCCCGACAGCCCGATCGGCCCCGCGCCGTAGATCGCCACGTAGGCGCCCGGGCGGAAGCCGCCGGCTCGCTCGAAGATCGTGTTGTAGGCGACGCAGGTCGGCTCGGTCGTCGCGGCGACGTCCCACGCGAGCTGCTCGTCGGCGTACCGCTCGAAGACGAAGTCGACGCTCCAGCACAGCTTGATCGGGACGACGATGTACTCCGCCATCGCGCCGTCGATCGTGAAGCCGATCTCCTCCAGATTGGTGCAGTGGTTCGGGTAGCCGTCGCGGCACGGGCGGCAGTAGCCGCACCAGGCCATCTCCTCGACGGTGACGCGATCGCCGACCTTGAACCCCTCCGACTCCGGCCCAGGGCCGATCTCGACGATCTCGCCGGCGAACTCATGGCCGAGGATCGCCGGGAACTTCGTCAATCCGGGATAGAGGATGTAGTCGTCCCCATCCGTCTCATAGAAGTGCATGTCGGATCCGCAGACGCCGCAAGCCTTGATCCGAATCAACGCCTCCCCGGGGCCGGGCTTCGGGTCCGGCACCTCGGTGATTTCGAGCGAGGGGTGCCGCCAGACGTTGAATCCCTCGACGGCCTTACCCGTCCGCTTCTCCCAGTCCGATACCTTGTACGACGGCCTCGGATCCCACTCCGCCTTGAGCAGTAGCCCCTTCATGCGTCCTCCTTCAGCAACAATCGTTGCACTCCGTTGGGATTATAGGCATTCCGGTCGTGTTTGCAATCGTTTGCATGCTCGATCCAGATCCCTGCAATCCTTTCCTGCGATTCCGCAACCAGGCGAGAGAAACGCCCGCCTCATCCATCGTGCGAGCCACGTCCGCCGCGCTCTCAGCAGCCGCGAACGGGCCGATGCCGGGAGCGCTCGATTCGACGATCACGTCCCCTTCGTACCCGATCGTCTCCAGGCGGTCGAACAGGGCGTCGAACGGAAGGTGTCCCCGTCCGATCCCGCGGCGGTTCGAGTCGGCAACGTGCAACGCGAACAGCGCCGATCCGGCCGCCTCCACCGCCACCGCCGGATCCGGTTCCTCGATGTTCATGTGATACGTGTCGAGCAGTACGCCGACGTGGGGGCAGTCGGCCTGCCGAACGAATTCGACTGCCTGCTCTGCCCGATAGATCAGGTGCGACTCGTACCGGTTGAGCACCTCGACTGCGAGCCGCACCCCCCCACTCCCGGCGTATTCGCCGATCGCCCGGGCGCTCTCCAGGAGGAGTCGCTCTTCCGACGCTCGGTCCGAGATCGGCGCGGTCCGCCCGACGGCGCCGTGGAAGCCGAGGAGCGGGGCCCCGACACCGGCGGCGAGATCCACCATCCTCCGATACCGGTCGATCGCGTCGCCGCGAACCATCCGGTCCGGATGCGCGGGGTCCGCGTCGCCCGGCGTGAGCGACAGAACCGACAGTCCGCGATCCGACAGAATGCGGCGAGCGGTACGCGCCGCGTATCGACTCGGGTCGGCGAGCAGCTCGATCCCATCGAAGCCGAGCCGGTCCGCGACCTCGGCGATCCGCTCCAGACCAAGGCTCCCAAACATCCACGTGCAGATCCCATACCGCATCGCCGGCTCCTTGCCTCTCAGCCGAT
>CAZSNG010000067.1:0-9243 GCA_964608345.1 uncultured Thermotogae bacterium | reverse complement strand
AAGACGTTCGAGTCGGTCCGCGCCGTGAACGACGTGTCGTTCTCGGTGGGGCGCGGCGAGATCCTCGGTTTCCTGGGGCCGAACGGCGCCGGCAAGACGACGACGATTCGGATGATCCTCGGAATCCTCCAGCCCGACTCGGGCGCGGTCCGCTGTTCGCTCGACGGAGAGCAGGATCACGCGCCGAAGGAACGAACCGGGTATCTCCCTGAGGAGAGAGGACTGTACAGCGACGCCAAGGTTCTCGACCTGCTCGTCTACTTCGGCGAGCTCAAGGGGTTGGAGCGAGCCGAAGCGCGGGCTCGCGCCCGGCAGTGGCTCGAACGGTTCGACCTGCTCGATTGGGAGTCGAAGAAGGTCGAGAAGCTGTCGAAGGGGATGCAGCAGAAGGTCCAGTTCACCGCGTCAGTCCTGCATCGTCCCGACTTGGCGGTCCTTGACGAGCCATTCTCGGGTCTCGATCCGGTCAACCAGAACCTCCTCCGTGAGATCATCGCCGGGTTGAAAGACGAAGGCGCGGCGGTCCTCCTCTCGTCACACCGAATGAACCTCGTCGAGGAGCTGTGCGATCGGATCTTCCTGATCCACAACGGACGGCGGGTCCTGTATGGCGATCTGACTGAGATCAAGGACGCGCACGGCGAGCACGCCGTGCGGATCCGCTTCGCCGGCAACGGCGCGGACCTGGCGCACCTTCCCGGCGTGAAGGACCTCCGGCTCGAGGAGGGCCGCGCGACGTTCACGCTCGAGCGACACATCGGCCCGGACGCGTTTGTCCGGGGCCTCCCCGAGTCGATCGAGATCCGGGCGCTGTCTGTCGATCGCCCGCCGCTCCACGACATCTTCGTGCAGACGGTCGAAGGGGGTGCATCGTGAAGCTCGGCAAGGTCGTCCGCTGGGAGTTCAAGCAGAGCATCCGCAGCAAGCAGTTCCTCATCATGACGATCCTGGTTCCGGCGATCATCGGCGTCGCGGTCTTCGCCGTCACCATGGCGATGGAGGGCGAGGTACGGCCTCCGTCCGAACCGCCCCCGCCGCTGATCATCGGCATCTTCCTCGCGATCATCCTGTTCGTCGGGGCATTCATGTCCGGCGTGATGACGATGTACGGCGTCATGAAGGAGAAGCAGAGCCGCGTCGTCGAGATGATGCTCTCGAGCGTCTCCGCCTGGGAGCTGATGTGCGGCAAGCTGATCGGCCTCGGCCTTGCCGGGTTGATTCAAGTCACGGTCTGGGCGGCCACGGCCTACTTCGTCGCGGGCCGGTTCTTCCCCGTCTCCCTCGCCTCGCTCACGCTGGTACATTGGGTCTCGTATCCGCTCTACTTCGTCCTCGGCTACCTGTTCATCGGGTCGATCTTCGGGACCGTCGGCGCAGCGATCAAAGACATCCACTCCGGCGGCGCCGTCGGCTTCGCAGGCATGATCCCGTACCTGCCGATGATGTTCACCGCTCTGATCGTCCAGAAGCCGGACATGCTCTGGGTTCGGATCGCCGGGTTCTTCCCACCGTTCGTCCCCAGTGTGATGATGCTTCGAATCAGCGCCACGCCGATGGCATCCGAGGGCGCTCGGCTCGTCCCGGCGTGGGAGATCGCACTCAGCCTCGCCTCGCTCGCCCTCGGCACCTTCCTGATGATGCGGTTCGCCACGAAGGTCTTCGAGGTCGGCATGCTGATGACCGGGAAGTCGGCTTCGCTGCGAGAGCTGTGGCGTTGGGGCCGCCGGCGGATCTAGGCGGCTGTGCACTCCGGAAAGGAAGACCACATGCAGCTACAGGAGTACTTCGAGATCGGCCTCACGCCCGAGGCGTACGCCGACCTCCTCGACGAGAAGCAACGCGACCTGCACGCCTTGTACCAGCGGCGTACCGAGATCGACCCCGAGGCCGTGTCCCGCCTCCGCTCTGCCGGAACACGTCACCTCCTCGTGATCACGGAGCCGTGGTGCGGCGATTCGCTCGCGACCTTCCCGGCAATCGCCGAACTGTGTCGGCAAGCCGGAATCGGCCTTCGCGTCGTCCGTCGGGACGAGCACATCGCACTGATCGACCGGTACCTCACCAATAGAGGCCGTGCCATCCCGATCGCCGTCGGTCTGGGCGAGCGCTTCGAGGAGCTGTTCCGCTGGGGACCCCGCCCCGCCGCCGCACAGACGATCTTCGAGGAGCATCGCGCAGGGATCGCCGCCGGACAGATCGAGAAGGTCGAGGTCTACAAGAAGCTTCGCGCGTTCTATGCCGCGGACAAAGGGAAGTCCGTAGTCCGCGAGCTACTGGCCGGCTTCGGCGTCGAGGAGATCTAGGGCGATCCGGCTCCGCCCGCCGCCTTCTTCAGCACTGCCAATTGGGCGATGAAACGCTCGGCTGCGGCGAGATCGACGTCCTTCTCACTGAGACCGAGTCGCTTCCGCCCGTTGATGAATAGCGCCAGACCGCCATCCTCGATCCGGGCATCGATGCTGCTCAGCTCGTGCTCCATCCCTACGCCGGTTCGCGCCGCGGCCCACTCGACAACGTTGGGAAGCCGTTTCGCAACGCGCCTCCCGATCGCCCGCTTCAGCCTTCCCGAAAGCCCGTGCTCTCCCTCTCCGAGCGCCGCAAGGTGCTTCTCCACTTCACGCAGCTCTTCGAGCGCCGGTTTGGCGAACTGGATGAGCAGCTTCCGGTCGTCGGTCAGGATGAATTCCATATCGTCACGGATCGTCTGGAGAGAGGCGACTTCGTTTCGCCAAACCACTTCGTAGAGATGGTGGTCGCCGAGACCCTTCAGCGCACGCTCCCCGAGGTCGCGGAAGGAGCGCTCCGTCGCCGTCAGGTTCGCGTGCTGCGCGACCGTCGATGAGACGACAATCTGCCCCCCCTTCGCGACGTCGGCGATCCGCTTCGCGAGGTTGACCGAGCTGCCGAACAGATCGTCGCCGGTCCGGATGGCCGTACCCCACGTCAGGCCGATCCCGGCCGACAGGGTCTCCTCGTCGCCGTGGCAATACTCGGCACAGAGCGCGTCCTGCATCTCGATCGAGCTTTCGACCGCATGAACCGGATCCTCGAACGAGGTCATGACCCCGTCGCCGTACGTCTTGAGGACCCTTCCGCCGTGATCGGTGACGCGACTCTCGACGAGTTCGATGAAGGATCTGACCAGGCGATACGCCTCCTCGTCGCCGCGCTCGGCCGTGAGCGCCGAGAACTCGCGCAAGTCGGAGAACTGAATCGCAAGCGGCTGATCGTTCGACATCCCTCCTCCTTCCGAAACGAATACTAGACGACAGCGGCCGTTCGACCAAGGAGAAGCGCCGCCCGGCGGGTCGCGGGGCGGCGCGGTCGATTCGGGTTAGGCTAGGTACTCTATCGCTGGATGAACACCTTTCCCTTCTCGGTGAACGTGCTTTCGGATCCGGTCGCAAGGACCACGTAGACGTAGGCGCCGTTGGCGAGGCGCTCGCCGTCCGTGTGACGTCCGTCCCACGGAATCGAGAGGACGTCCTCACCGGCGGCGTGCCAGACGAGGCGACCCGCGAGATCGTAGACCGTCACCTCGAATGATTCGGCCAAGCCGCTTCCGACGAAGCCGAACCGCGTCTCGTCTGCGAACGGCGAAGGCCCGGCGAAGAACCGCTCGACGGAGAACACCGCCGCAACGATCGATACGGTCGCCGTGCTCGTGTCGCTCGAGTCGCTCGGATCGACGTAGGTCGCCGTCAGCGTGGAGCCGGCCGCAAGCGCAAGATCGAGCGGCCCGGTGGTGAACGCTCCTGCCTCGCCCGGAACGGGCGTCAGATCGTAGGTCATGCCGTCGATCGTCACCGCATCGGCGAGTGTTCCCGCATCCGCAATGGACAGGTCGACAACTCGCACGATGATCGGGTCCGTCTCGACGTAGGCGGCCACGACGTCACCGTCCGAGTCGACGAACGATGTCGTCGAGCCGGTCGGCAGTGCACCGCCGACGCCCACCTTGATCGAGACCCACGCCACGTCCGAGTGGTTCGACGGATCGTGGTAGACGCCGAGGATCGTGTCGCCGGGAAGAACCCCGAGTGTCGGAACGCATTCGATCCGATCGACCAGGTCGATGCACGTCACCGAGACGAAGTTGCCTGTGTCGATCCCGGTTTCCAGCAGATCGACGACAGCCCATCGCCCGTTGCGCGGGTTGAGGACGTACAGCTTCGCCCAGCTCTCGCCCGGAGCGGGCGGATCGTCATCGACGGCCGCGCCGTCAAACGGCGCGAAGATGTTCGTGTCTCCGAGCAGCTCGTTGACAATGTGCAGATCGTCGTCGCGGAACCCGCACTCGAGCCGGTTCCACGGGCGGTGCACAGGACCGAACGGCACGTTCTGCCGGCCGTCCCAGTAGCCGTCGATCCGCTCGCGACGCTGCTGGTCCTCATCCTGATCCGGGTCGATGACCTCGAGGAACACACAGTCGCTGTTCAAGTAGCCGTCGACGCGGTTCCCCTGCCGATCGAGGAAGTACATCAACATCTGATCGCCGTCGTACACCTGCGTATCGCCCACCTCGAACAGGTCGAACGACACGTCGTTGGCGACGCGCGCCGAGAGGATCTGCGGCGGGAACGCCGTATTGATGTCGATGTCGCCGAGCTGCGCGATCGCCGCTTCGGCGTAGATGACGTCGTTGTACCGCGCGTAGATCGAATCCTCGTTGAACGCTTCCAGCTCCCAGTTGTCCAGCCGGAGCGAGTAGCCGCCGAGCAGGAGCGGGTCGCCGATGCCGAGGGCGTCCCAGACGGAAACCAACCGCATTCCGATATGAGTGAAGAAGACCGGGGAGTTGCTCGACAGCTCATCGAGGACGAGCCACTCCGTATCGTCGATTTCGTGCGGATCGCAGACGTGGACGACGACCCTCTCGGGGCAGCATGGATCGGTGTTGGCGTTCCCGTCGGTCACCTCGATGTAGACCGGGTCGCGCCCGATCCAGAATAGAGACTCGTCATTCCGACTCGCGTCGGTGAACCGCAGCTGGCTGTGATTCTTCTCGCCGATGTAGGCCGTGGCGAGGGAGAAGTCGTCCTGGTCGTTGGGATCGACGTAGTAGGCCACGAGGACGTCCCGAACGAGCAGCGAGTTGAATCCGAGATCGGTCTGAATGTCGTTGATCCAGAACTGGAAGACGCCGGTGTCCGCGCCGGTCTCCATCGCGTAGAACATCACCCGGGTGACCCCCGAGTCGCTCGCCGTGTCGAAGGCAACGACGTTGTTGTCGCCGGCGATCGGGTAGTCGACGTAGTAGGTGCCAGCGATGTTCGGCTGATTGCTGTTGTCTAGGGCGAGGTTCACGAAGACGTCCGCCCCGACGTTGAAGTCGTAGTTCCGGTAGATGGAGTACCAGACGATCGGCTGATCGAGCGGCGTGCCACCCACGTCGATGACGCCGCCGTACCGCTTCAGCGAGCAGAAGTCGTTCGCCGACATCTGCACCGGCGGGTTCCATGATCCCGGATTGACGAGGATGAATACTGGGACGCGCTCGATCGCGTCGCAGTTCAGGTTCTCGTCCGGATCGGTGATCGTGACCATCGCCGCTTCGTTCCCGTCGTGGTAGACCTCGCGGCCCCACTCGATCGTCGACTCGAAGTCGGAGATCTTCCCGAGACCGAGCGCGACGTCGGTCGGATCGTTCTGGTCGATGTACAGACCGACAAGCGTGTCCATGTTCTCGAACCGCCCGAGCATGTAGTCCTCGCCGGCTCCGAGACCCGCCGTTCCCGGCGGCAGCCACGCGTCGCCGTCTCCGGCGACGTTGTCGATGCCGGGCGTCTCCGCTCCGGCGTTGGTCGCAATGATGAACGTCCCACCCTGGTCGACCCAGATCCGCTCGTCGCCGTTGTCGTCTCCGTTGCCGTCCGCGTACAGATAGCCTCCCCACTCGAAGTCGGTCGGATCGACTGCCCCGCCGGCCTGGTTGGAGTACGGCCCGACGATGTGCGAGTGGAGCCGGCCGTCGTCGCCGTAGTCCACCCGCGTGCCGATCTGGAACGGCCGCTTGCTGACGAACACGCCGGTGGCGCTGTTCGTCTCTTCCATGAAGTCCGCGCCGCGCCAACCGGCCGTCAGACCGGGCCAATGCCCCTTGTGAGGGACGTAGTCTGCGTCACCTCGGAAGACCAGATCCCCGATTCCATCGCCGGTGATGTCGACACCGTCTTCGTCGATGTAGCTTGCCCAGACGATGTGCGCCCCGGTCTTGGTGTCCATCACCTTGATGTCGGTCCAGAACTTGTCCCGCACATCGCAGTCGATGTCCTCGTCGGGATCGACGACGACAATCCAGATCTCGTCTCCCTCGTTCACCTTCGTGACGCGGTTCTCGCCGCTCTTGTCGGTCGAGAAGTACATCTGCGCATCGGACGCCCACACCCCGGCGGACGAAGCTGCGATGAACAAGAGGATGAGGCCTGCAGCCACAACCCATCTTGTTTTCACGATTCCCGTCCTTCTACTGATGTTCATGTGTGATTCCTAGCCGCTCGCTTCTATCGCTTCAGTGGAGAGGCCGTCTCGGCGCCTCTCGCCTCGGTTCCGTTGAAGGACCCGCTTCCATGCGCCGACGGTCAGCAGAATCCAGATCGCCACCGGCGCCGCCTCCCAGAGGACGCGCACGCCGACCTGCCAGAGATCGAGTGTCTTCGCAAGAACCGGCCCGATCGACGTCAGGCCAATCGCCGCGTAGGAGAGCTCGACCGACACGACCAGGTATCCGGCATGCACCAGGAACAGCGCGCCAATCCCGGCCGCAGCCCGCGCGAACCTCCGCCACCATCCGAGCCCCGGCGTCGCGATGAGCAGCGCCAGCAGCGGGATGATCGCGAAGAACGTGTATCGATCGAACCAGGTGAACGGAGCGATCTCCCCCGGCCCGACAATCCGATAGATCCAGATCTCGGCGTCACGCGCCTCGAGCACCGAGACGTTCGGCGACTCGAACAACCGGAACAGCGGACGCGCCAGTCCGGTCACGAGCGACGAATACGCCGGCGCGACAGCTGACCAGAACGCGACAAGCACGGCCGTCACGGCGAGGAACACCACGACGAAACGAAGCAGCGTTTTGGTCAGAGGCCGTGTTCCCATGTCAGGCCCTCCTCGGTGCGTGAGCCCATCTGCCCGCCCACAGCAGCCACAGCGCGACCGCGAAGACGATCAGGACCGATTGCCACACCAGCTGATGCGCCGAATCGAGGAAGCCGGGCAGGTGCACGCCGATGTAGTAGAGGCTGACGAGCCGGACGATATTCACCAGGAAGACTCCGGCAACGCCCAAGCCGACGCCGAGCAGCTTCGACCGCCACCCGACCGGAAACGCAACCACCGCGATCAGGAACAGGCCCGTGGTGAACAGGCCGGTGCACGCGGTGACCACGGTGATTCCGAACAGCCCCGAAGCGATCGTGTTTCCGGTCACAACCGTACGGTGACCGAGCAGATTCAGGAGGCCGCTTGTGATCCGCGCCAGCCCCGACTGAACCGCGCCCATCACGATCTCGTTGCCTGCCAACCAGATCAGGAGCGCCGCGGCGCAGGCGACGGCAAGTGCCGTCAGCCAGGTTCGGCGGCTCCTCAGGATTCGTGCGCCCTGTCGGTATCGGTTCGGTGCGACGGCCATGATGGTGTCTCCCCGCCTCCCTAGGCGGCGGCCGCGCGCCGGCGGAGCAACCGCCAGCCGAACGCGAGCGCAAGCAGACTGCCAAGCACAATCATTCCCCACTCCGACAGCGTCGGGGCATCGATCGTCCCGGACAGCGGAATGGGCCCCTCGGGCTCCTCCTCGATCGTGATGCACGTCGGGTCATCCTCCGCCGGCGTGTCGGGGTCATCGCTTGGCTCTTCGCCCTCGTACGTCCCGTCCCCGTCCCCGTCCCAATGGGCGTGGCCCTGGTTGCAGATCTCGGTGCCGACTTCGATGTCGGCGTCGACGGTGACCCGGTACTTGATCGTCACCTCGCCGCCGGCCGGGATCCCGCCATCCCAGACGACCTCGTCTCCCTCGAATGCCGCCGTCCCGGATGTCGCCGTGACGTATGTCGTCGGAGTGACACCGGCGGGGAGCAAGTCGGTGAACTCGTGCTCAGGCCCGTCCTCCAGGTCGGTACAGCCCTCGTTCCGGAGGGTCGCCTCGTAGCGGATCGTGTCGCCCGGATAGACGGCGCCGCCGTTCGGATCGACCGCGACCTTCTCGACCTCTATCAGCGGTTCGTTCGGCCGGATCCACAGGTCGGTCTCTATCGTCAGGCAGTTGTTGTTCTCGTTCAGTTCGACGACTTCATTCCCGGTGTCGGCACACGCGACGATGTCGTACTCGCCCGCCGGCACGGTCGTCGTGTCCCAGACGAACGTGAGCACGGTGTACTCGCAATCGGGTAGACCGTCGACGCGCTGGGTCCCGATCAACTGCGTCGTCGCCGCTTCGTAGCTGACGGTAACGTCGAACGGCCCCGCGGGGCCGCAGCTCAGATTGTCAATCGTCACGGTGATCGTGACCTCGCCGCCCTGGCAGACGTCGCCCGTCGTTTCCTGCACGGAGATCCCGCCAGCCGCCAGTCCAGGCGTTCCGTCCGGCGGGAGCCAAAGATCCGGCCCCTTCAAGCACGGATCATCGGCGAAGCAAACCACCGGAAGAAGCGCGACGGCAGCGGCAATCGACAGAACCATCCCCCATCTTCTCACCACCCGGAGTCGATCGATCAATCGCACCACTTCCTTTCGGCCCGAAGGCCGCAGACAGCCAGCCGCCCAATCCACGATTGGGCAGAACGACTCTCCGAGTCGCTCCGTATGGATGGTATGTCTGGTGCGTTTGGCGAGAGGGGACCGGGGGTTCCGTGGAGTGTGTTGTTCATCACACACGGATTACCCACCGGTACGAAGGCAATGTGACACATGTCACACCGGCTCATGGGGACGGCTGACCGCCCCGCACCTCATTCGCCCGCCGTTTGGACGAAACTGGAGTCCGGCCGCGGATGTGATGTGGATCACATTCCCGGCGGCTGCCGGATCGACCCGCCGTTCGTGGCCGGATCGGGTGATGAACGCGAGAGATACGATGTGTGCTCTTCTTCTTCCCTGCTCCCGACCGGCCACGACGGCATTCCTGGGATGCCCTTGCCCGGGCAAAGAGAAAAGGGCCCCGGCGAACCGGGGCCCCGATCATGCTCTAGCTAGACGTCGCTAACCTACCACTCCACCAAGAACGTGAAGGTCAGGTCGTTGACT
>CAZSNG010000066.1:0-9972 GCA_964608345.1 uncultured Thermotogae bacterium | reverse complement strand
CAGAATCGCTTGTCAGTTCACCCTGACGGATTCCCTCAACGTCGACAGAAGGTCACTTGGCATGGCATCCACGCTTGTTGCCCGTGCATGGCGAACTTCAGATCGGCATGCCCTCAGTTGACTAATGCATGAATGCGCATATACTCATTTTACGAGTGCACTCTGGACCGAGGTACCCCGCGAGAGAGGGGGAGAACTCAGCGTGACCGAAACGGAACCCGGCGATCGCATCACACAGCTTGTCAGCTTCCGCTATGCCCTGCCTGACGTCGTCGTGACTTCGCTCCTCGTCTTGGGAGCCTCCGCGAGAAGGGAAGGACTCGACCCATGGGTGACGCGCACGTACGCGGAGCTCTCCCCCGACCTCCGGCAAGACCTTCAACAGATCTTCGTTCCGCTCGGCGGGCCGATGATCCTCGCGCGACTCGCCGCCGAATCCCCTTCGCTCGACAGCTTCTCGGCGTTCATCGGCTGGCTGGCGGCACTCGATCCGGACCACGTCACCGAGACGGTGCACGATCTCCTCTCTTGGTGGGGTCAGGAGTGCACACCAAATGACGAGAGAAACGGCTCCATCGACCCACGGGATGACGAAGCGGTACGCGAGCGACTCCGCTTGATCCATTCGACGCGGATCCCGGACATCGAACCACGCGATGAAGACCTCTCCCGGCTCCTGCGCCTGCTTCGGGATCCCGCCGAGCTGAAGGCCCGGCTGATCTACCTCGTCGTCCGCTTCTGGGAGAGCCACTTCAAGGACGAGTACCCGGAGTGCATGCGCCTGATCGAGCGGAACATCGACTACCACCACGAGCGCGTCTACGAAGGAGGCTTCGCCGAGTTCTACTACCGCGTCACGAGTCAGCACCTGCGACGTGAGGACGCGGCACCGTACCCATCGCCGGAGCGTATTCTCTTCGTCCCGTCCTGCTACAGCGGCGCGTCCGTCATTCTGGTCCCGTTCGATTCGACGCGAAAGCGGTTCGCCCTCATCTACAACTGCCGCGTCCCCGGTCGCTCAGGCGATGCACGGATCGCGATCCGCGACCTGTACGGACCGTTGCGCGCACTGGCCGACGAAACGCGACTCGAGATCCTCGCGTTGCTCGACGGGCACGAGCGATACGGACAGGAACTCGTCGAGCTGCTGGAGGTCGGACAGTCCACGGTTTCGCGGCATCTCCAGTTCCTCGTTCGTAACGGCGTCGTCCTCGAACAGAGACGGAACGGAATGAAGTTCTACCGAATCAACGAAGAGGCGCTCTCGCAGCTGTCCCGCCTGCTCTCGACGTATCGAGCACCGGCAGAGGGACCGGAGTGACCATCCGGTTCCTCGACCGAGCGCACCGCTAGGTCGATCCGATCGTGGAGGTCCGCATGAGGAAGAAGCGATTCGGAGTCTCCCTTGCCGGTGGACTCGCGATCGGGTTCCTCTGCTTCGGATTGGCGATCGCGCTCGTCTTCTTCGTCATTCGCCCGTCGCTCGAGCGCGGGACCCGTGGCCTCCGCGCCCATCGGCAGGGCGACGTCCGTGTCTGGATCGCGGGACGCAGTGCGGATGCAGTCGCTGCTGCCTCCGCCGCTGCGATCGAGACCGAAGCCCTGCTGGATGCGTTCGCTTCATCGCTGGCGGTCGACCGCCAGGCGCTCCCACTGCCGATCGATCTGTTCCTGCACCGGGACGCCGGGGAGCTGGTCGAGAGCGTGGTGAATCGCGACTCCGACTACCGGTCGATCCGTTGGGCGATCCTCGACAGGCTGCTGTGGGAAGACCCGCACGTGCGGGTCGCCGAACTCGTGTTGGCATACGGGTGGGGCAAGTGCACGTCGCAGATCCTGTATGCGGGAATGGTGCTGGTGGCGGCGTATCCGGATCGCAACTTCCACGCCTTCGTCGCTGCGTTGCCCGAACAAGCACGCCACTCGGTCGACGAGTTGATCTCCCTGGAGTCGTCGGGAGACTTCCCACGGACGTTCTACCAGATCTACGATTCACCGTACGCGATGCGGTTCGGTCTAACATTGGCCGCCGCCAAGCGGCACTACGATGTCCCGCGGGTTGTGCTATCTGTCCCTCAACAGCAGCAGCTCTATCTCGAATCGGCGTCGCTCGTGCAGTACTTGATCGAGGATCGGCACTCGCTCGAGGCGTTTCGCGACGCATGGGGCATCGGCTTCTCGTCCAATCTCCTTGCCGGGCTGACTGCGTGTGCGCCGGCCGAGCTGACCCGCGAGTGGCACGAGATCGCGATTCAAGCAGGGAGACCTTCGCCGGAGTATCCGGTCCAGCGCGTCCGCCTTCTTCTCGAGTCCGGCGACCCCGAGGCGGCGTACGAGATCGCACGGGATTGGTCGACAACCGAGATGACAGACGAGCAACTCGAACTGGCTGTCGCCAGCACGGTCCTCGTAGGCGACCTCGACGGCGCGCGAACTCTACTCGATCGCGCCCCGCTCGACGATGCAGGTAAGCCGCCGTGGATCGCACCGTTCATCGAAGGCACCGTCTCGACCCGTGATTCGGTGCGGCTCGTCGCTTCCGGTCCAAAGCGGCCCGATGCGACGCTCGACCGAGTCCAAGCCACGATCGATTCGCTCCGCGGTCTTCTCGGGCTGTCCGACGCCGACCTGCCGGAACCGGTAACCGTCGTCGTGTACGCGAACGTAGATCAGATGGAGCAGGCCCGTCCGACGCTTTCGGCGTACGGCCTCCCCAGCGCGCTGGTCCAAGTCGTCGACGGCGACGATATCCCAATCGCCGTCGCTCGAGCGCTTCCGTCGTACGTGCTCGGCGATACGCGGTCGAAGCTCCTCGAGCGGGGCGTCGCGCTGGCGGCGAGCTGCCAGCGCCTTGACCTTCACTCTCGCGCGATGGCGCTGCGACTCGAAGGCCGGTGGCAGCCGCTCGGCACGCTGAGCTACATGGGGCACGCCGAGGCGGAGGTCGACGTCCAGGCGGCAATGCTCGTGCGCACAATCCTCGACGAATTCGGCACCGACACGCTGCGCGCCGTATGGACGAGCACATCGACACTCGGCGGCGGTAGCTGCCTGGACACCGCGTTGAAGACCCACGCCGGCGTCACACGGGCGGAGCTGGAGGAGCGCTTCTTGGCTTTCGGTCCCGCAGTTCCGTAGCTTCGAGCACCTGCTCCGCTGGACGGCCTTCTTCTCCTCCTCGATACTCAGACCTATGCTCCGGCCACCCCCTGTCGACAGCCGCGAGGTGATTGGGAGGATGAGATTCACGTCAGCACGTTGGAAAGGACCGGCACTCGGGCTTCTGCTCAGTCTCCTTGTCGCTCTGCCAGGTCAGGCTACGACGTACTACGTCGCGATGTTCGGAGACGATGCGTGGTCCGGAACGGAGGCCTCGCCGTGGCGGACGATCCAGCACGCGCTCGATGTCATCGGCCCGGGGGACGAGGTGCTGGTTCGTGGCGGAACGTACGCGGAGCATATCGAGTCCACCCGCGCGGGCAGTGAGGCCAACCCCATCGGCATCTCCTCCTATCCCGGGGAGACCGCCGTCATCGATGGAACGAGCGTGGTCGGCTGGAGCGCAGGGATCCTCATCACGCACGACCACGTCCATCTTGTCGGCCTCGAGATCGTCAACTGGCCATCCACAGGCATATGGGTGGACGGGGCCGGCCACGTCGAGATCCGGGACTGCACCGTGCACGAGGTCGCGTACGGCATCGGCTTCGCCGCCGGAGCCCACGACTTCCTCCTCGACAACGTCGAGATCTACCGGTTCGACCTCTTCGGTTTCGATGCCTCACCATCGGGCGGGCCCGACTGCTTCAACGGAGTGCTTCGGGACTGCATCGCACACACCGCCCGGGACCCGGGACAGAACGTCGACGGCTTCGCCCTCGGGCACGGCCACCAGAGCGGATTCGAGTTCGTCCGCTGCGAAACGTACGGGGTCTACGACGGATTCGACGTCAGCGCCGACGACACACGACTCGCGCAGTGCATCGCGCACGACAACGGCAACGCCGGTTTCAAGAGCTGGGCCGACCGCGTGGAGATCGAAAACTGCATCGCCTACGGCAACGACGTCTGTAACCTCGAACTCGATTGGGACGGAGAGCCAGGAGCAACGACCGTCTGGAACTGCACCTTCTTCGACGCTCCGGTGTTCAACATCTGGGTCGAGAACGTTGGGGATAGGCTGGAGCTTCACAACTCCATCCTCGCCGGGGGGGACAACATCGGACTCGCCTTCGAGCAGTTCGCGACGCCCAACTACATCGGGGATCACAACGTCTTCCACAACCGCAACGCCAGCCGTGCGATCGCCGTCGGATACACCGACGAGTTCTCGTTGTCCGACATCGAAGCCGGGACATGGACCGCCTACAGCGGGCAAGACAGCGACTCCGTGATGGCGTCTTCGGAGTCCGTCCTGTTCGTGGACCCAGTCACGCTGGACCTTCACCTAGCGGCAGGAAGCCCTGCCGTCGACGCGGGAACAAGCGCCGGAGCGCCGACAGCGGGCTTCGACAACGTGCCGCGGCCGCAGGGGGCCGCTCACGACTGCGGCGCCTTCGAGCGCACTGCCGACACCTCCTCAATCTTCCGCGTCGTTCCGGAGCGAAGCGTACCGATGGAAGGCGCCCTCTACGCAGCAACCCTCACTGCCGGGTTCGCCGACGCCGCCAAGCGGGTCGCGTCCAGTGAGTCGATCGAGGCCGGCGACTGACCCGGTTGGTTCGACATCGCACGGCCCGCCTCCGCACCGGATGAGTCTCGGCACGAAGGCTGGCCCACGATGCCGGCCGCCGAACGGCAGCCGCTACTTCGAGACTACGGCATCGGCGTCAACGCGAAGGCGCGCACATCGTACGCATCCAGGCCTGAGATCCGGTGCCCCCAGCCCGTCGTCGCCTTCGCGTACACGGACAGGTTCTCCGAGAATGCCGCTTCCACACAGGCTCCAAGAAGCGAGGCTCGCGAGAACTCCTCGCTGAAGTTCCCGGCGCCGTCTCCCGTGTACGGTCCTGCAGCTAGCGTCGTCACCTCGACACCACTCACGGACGCCACACCGACCCCGGTGTGACCTCGAACGAGCCTAAACCGGAAGACGGCGCGTCCGGCGGGATGGGACGCCTCGAACGCGAGCAAGACCTGATCCAATGCAGCAGAGAAGCTCTCGTCGTACCGGAGGAAGCCGCACACGTCTGCCACGACGTAGCCACTGCCCGGCCGGTAGACCTGCGGGGCCTCGATCTCCGCCGTGCACGTCCGATTGTCGATGGCTAGCGGGAACACGATTCCCCCAGCTACAACGCTCGAACCGAGTGGATCGACGAAGTCCGTGAGGGTCTCGCCGCTCGTGCTGGTGCCGATTGGAGCCACGAAGTCGAATGTCCCCGGCCCCGGTAGGACTTGTGTGCCGAACTCATCGAAGATGTCGAGCTTGATCATGTAGACGCCCGACGTGAGGTGAAGCGTGGCAGAGTCCAGGATCCCGCTGTAGATGTCACCGAAGAAGCCGGTGCTCGGCCAGCGGACCGTCTCGCCCGGCGCCAGCGCCGGAACCAGAGATGGCAGTTCCGCCTCGTGGGGGCGGAACCGGTAGAGGTTCGTGCCTCCGATGCTGTGGGGTCCGAGCCGGTAGAGCGGGAAGGCGGGCGGCAGACCGGGCCGCTCCCTGACGCAATGCGCGTTGATCGGATAGGTGAAGTCGTGCCAGCCGATCTCTAGCTCGTGCCGGTACTGCAGCCGATAGTAGTACACGTCCGTCGTCGGCACGGCGTTGGAGGCGCCGACGCGGAAGCCGAGCCGTCCGCCGAACGGGGCGTCCTGCATCAGGTACCCCGTTCCTCCGTCTACGTAGTCGGTCAGTCCGCTCGGTTCGATCGAGTCCAGTCTCGTCCCACCGACGCCCCAGGGCATGACCCACAGGCCTGTCGCGTCAGGCGGGGGCGCCTCGAACGCGCAGACATGGTCGATCACCAGTTCCTGCCCACCGACGGCGAGCCGGTGGATGAGGCCCTCGAGACGGACGGTCCCGCGGTCGTTCCCGAGGCCGTTGGTGACGGTGACGGTGACGCCACCGATGGTGCTCCCATCGATGTCGACGAAGTTCGAGAAGTTGACCAGGTTGTTGTTGACGTCGATGTTCAGATTCCCGCCGTACTCGCCGAACTGGAAGGTGACTTCGTCGGGCAGGACGGGGAAGTCGAAACTGACGTTCACGTTGTTGACGATCAGCTCCTGCCCAGTGCCTCCTGCCATTCCCCCGGGCCCGATCTGTGCGTAGCCGGTGTCGGTCCAGACGGCGCTTCCCCACTGGAACCGCTCGACAAACACCAGCGCACCGGAATCGCTGAACACGTCACCGACACCGTACACAGTCCCCAGCGGCGGATCCTCGAAATCAATGCAGTAGGCACCGACTGAGATGCAGCCGGATCGGTAGCGAAGGTCGCACCGTCTGTCCCACAGCTCCACGTAGACGCAGTCCGGTGGCGCTTCTCCCTCCGCTACGCCGAACCAGATGTCGTTCAGCTGATCGCTGTCCGACAGGCCGCAGAACCCGTAAATGTAGTCGCCGTCACCGGAGTAGATCGACACCCACGTCCGGGACGCGTTCGGGTTGAGACCGCACGGCGGAAGATCCGGCGCTGCCGCGAACAGCGCGTCCGGGAAGTCGGACCAATTGAGGACCTCCAGCTTATACCTCGTGTGAGGTACCCCGCCCGCGGGCATGTACGGCTGTGCGCTGATGAACGAAAGCTCCGGATCGGGCAGATCCGGATAGCACCGAACGAGGGCGCCCAAGACCGCCTCGTTGATGAACCGCGTGACCACCCGCTCCGGGTCCTCCTCCAGCCGCACCGTGTACCGCACGAGGACGGCGCGATCCTCGTCCGTGACCGGGATGTCGAGCACGATCTCTCTTCCCGGCATGAGGATCTCCCACTTGCGATCCGCGCGGACCCACTCGCGCCCCATCTCTTGCGTGTACCGATCGACCTCATCCCACATCAGAGCATCGAGCGGAAGCTCCTCGGGAAGCGTGACATACTCCCGCTCCAGCAGAAGCTGTCCGATCTGGCAGATGTCCGGCAGTCGGATGATGTCACGCACAACCCCGTCGGCCGCCTCCCAGAACTGCCAGGGAACAGGGATTTCCCGCACACGGTCCCCGCCGTACGACCAGAAGGCGCACACGGTGAACGGCCCCACGCACTCCGGGTCGATCACGAGACCGAAGTGCTCCGTGCGGCAGTGGTCGATCGGATCGTCCGGTTCGCTCCAGCGAATGGTGACTCCCGGTCCGAGATCCGATCCGGGAAGGATCTTCGGAGGCGCCCCCCAGCCGTTGTACCAGCCCCAGATGCACTCGGGGCCGATCTCCCCCAAGATGTGCAGCTCCAGGTCGTCGTACGGTCGATTGTCCGCGTTGTGAACGTCGAAGTTGCTGAGTGTCCCGATGATCTCTTGTGCCGCGCCACCGATGCTCATTCCGAGCAGCAACAGGACCGTCGCCATCATGGCCAACCACGGCCGTCTCCCTCGATGCCTCTCTGCCTCGCACATGCGGACACCTCCTTCGTGCCTCGTTCAGTGGGACATGCGCGATCATATCGTAGACGACATGCACAGCTCAGCACGTCTATTGAGTGCAGAATCATCAGACGATAGAACGATTGCGGTCCATGAGTCAAGTCTCGGAACAGCGGATGAAGGCGATGGAGCGAGAGGAGGCAGTGCGGAAGGTAGTGGCCTATGGATCGTGGTGGAGGTGAGCGGATTCGAACCGCCAGCCTCCCGCGTGCAAGGCGGGCGCTCTCCCGGTTAGAGCTACACCCCCGAATCGAATCGAGGGTGCCATTGTAGCGAGGCCCACCGATCGATCAACCGCACGAGTCCGATCCGCTCGCCCGTTTGAGCCGGCTTCCGCCCGTCGCTACCATCTCCGGGACGAGACATGACGCGAAACGGTCCGATCGAAGCGAAGTTGAAGGCCCTGCCGACCACACCGGGCGTCTACCTGATGAAGGACGCAACGGGAGACGTGATCTACGTCGGCAAGGCGGCGTCCCTTCGTTCGCGCGTCCGGTCGTACTTCCAGGCGCAGGCCGAATCGGAACGGCGAACGCGTTCGCTGGTCGCGGAGATCGACGACTTCGAAGTCATCCAGACCGAAACCGAGTCCGAGGCGTTCCTCCTCGAAGACACCCTTGTCAAGCGGCACCAGCCTCGCCACAATGCCAGGCTCCGCGACGACAAGCGGTATCCGTACCTGAAGATCACAGCCGAGCCTTACCCACGGGTCATCGTCGTCCGGCGACGGTTCGACGACGCGCGCTACTTCGGGCCGTACACGAGCGCCAAGGCAATGCGGGCCACGCTGAAGCTTGCCCAGAAGCTGTTTCCGATTCGAACCTGCACCCTTGACCTTCCGTTGAAGACGCCGCGGCGTCCGTGCCTGAATCATCACATCGGACGATGCCTCGGCCCGTGCGCCGAGTTGGTCGGTCCCGAGGAGTACGGGGCAACGGTCGACCGCGCGGCACTGCTGTTCGAGGGCCGCGTCACCGGTCTGATCACCGGCCTTCGCAACGCCATGCGGGAGGCGTCGGACGACCAGCGGTTCGAGCGAGCCGCCCACTTGAGGGATCAGATCGAGTCGCTGCAGCGAAGCCTCGAACGGCAATCGGTCGTCTTGCCGGACATGATCGATCGGGACGTCCTCGGTCTCGCCATCGGCGAGGAGCAGGCCTGCGCGCAGGTGTTCCTCGTTCGCGGCGGTCGTCTTGCCGGACGGGAGTCATACCACCTTCACGTTCCAGCCGAGACGACGGAGGAAGAGACCCTCTCCGCGTTTCTCACGCAGTACTACGCCAATACGTCCTCCGTCCCCCGGGAGATCCTTCTTCCGCTCGCCGTCGACGAGACCGAGCAACTGGAGGCGTGGTTGACCGGCCTGCGCGGCCGCCGGGTTCACGTTCGCGTTCCGCAGCGGGGCGAGAAGCGCCGGCTGGTCGAGATGGCGAGCGACAATGCCCGCTTCGCGATGAAGGGCGAGCGGCGGAACGAAGTGGTCCAAAGGGAGGCTGCAGCGGCGTTGGTCGAGCTGGCCGAGGCGCTCTCCCTCTCCGTCTTCCCGCAGCGGATCGAGGCGTTCGACGTCTCCAACACGCAGGGCGGGGAGGCGACCGGATCGATGGTCGTATTCGAGAACGGGCGGCCCCGCCGGGACGCCTACCGTCGGTTCAGGATCCAACGCTCCGGGCGACCGGACGACTACGCGATGATGGCCGAGATCCTGATCCGCCGGTTTCGGCGCGGACTGGCCGAACTCTCCGATCCATCGGTCCAGAGGGGCAAGTTCTCGGAGCTGCCCGATCTGCTGCTGATCGACGGCGGCAAGGGCCAGCTGAGCGTCGCCGTCGAGGTCCTCCGGAACGCGAACATCGAGGGGATCGAGGCGATCGGCCTGGCGAAGCGACACGAAGAGGTGTTCCGGCCGGGTCTTTCGGAACCGCTGCTCCTCGCGGCGGATAGCCCGGCGCTGCTGCTGTTGCGCCGGATCCGAGACGAGGCCCATCGGTTCGCGGTGTCGTATCACCGGAAGCTGCGCGCGCGGCGCAGCCTCGCGTCCGTTCTCGACGAGATCCGTGGGATCGGCCCGCGGCGCAAGAGCGCACTGATCCAGGCGTTCGGCTCCGTCGCGCGCATCGCGCACGCATCGGCCGACGAGATCGCCGAGAAGGCGTCCGTCCCCCGCAACGTTGCGGAGCGGATTCTGAATCACCTACACAACGCTTCATGACGGGGATCGTCGCTCGGCAGATCGCTCGGACAGTCGAACGCCGAGCCTTTGCTCTTTGACCGGCTATCCAGAGACCGCACGGCGCATCCAACGGCGGATTGGCAACAGCCAATCCGCACGACAGCCGCATGCCCCACCGAGTGGCCGGCCCACGGGAGAATCGGCACAGTCAATCC
>CAZSNG010000065.1:0-10395 GCA_964608345.1 uncultured Thermotogae bacterium | reverse complement strand
TGGTTGGGAGAGGAGGATTCGAACCCCCACTAACAGGGCCAGAGCCTGTCGTCCTGCCATTAGACGATCTCCCAATGGGTCAGTCGGATGGTAAGGGAGCTTCCTGGGGGAATCAAGATCCGGCTTGGTGCGGCGTGTTCGAGGGCGCTACAATCTCGCCATGGAAACTTCGGTTCGCGCCCCGATCGTCGCTGGAGCCTTCTACCCGGCGAACGATGGTGTGCTGCGCGCAACGATCGAGTCGTTCTTCTCCGAAGGCATCCCTCGATCGGCTCACCCCATGCGTTCCTCGATCGGCCTCATCGTGCCGCACGCCGGGTATCCGTACTCCGGTGCCGTCGCAGCGGCGGGATTCGGCCGCGCTGCGTCGCTCGGGCGCCCGGACGCGGTCGTCCTGTTGGGAGCGAATCACTCAGGCCTCGGCGCACCGCTATCCCTGTCCGGTCACTCGGCCTGGGAGAGCCCGCTCGGCCGATCGCCCGTCGACGAGCGGATCGTCGTGCGCTTGATCGACTCGGGGATCCCCGTCTCCGACGCCGCGTTCGCACGGGAGCACTCGATCGAAGTCCAGCTGCCGCTGATCCAGGCGATCTGGGATGCCGATCTCCCGATTGTTCCGCTCTGCGTGCTGTCGGTGCAGCGGGATGCTCTCTGCGAGCACGCCGCCTCGATCGCTGAGGCGATCGAGGGATCGGCCGTCTTGATCGTCGCGAGCTCCGACTTCACGCACTACGAGCCGGACAGTACGGCACGCGAGCTCGATCGCATTGCGCTAGGGCCGATCCAGGAGGCCGACATCGAAGGATTCGAACGTGTCTATCGCGAGCATGATCTGTCGATCTGCGGGGCCGGGGCGATCCTAACCCTCCTGGGCCTCTGCCATCGGCTCGATATCGTGCGAGGCGAGCTCTTGAAGTACGCGACGTCCGGCGACACGACCGGTGATCGAACGGCAGTGGTCGGCTACGCGTCGGTCCTCTTCAACTCGGAAGGGAACACATCATGACCAGAAGCATGACCGGATTCGGAACGGCCACCCTCGAGGAGGACGGCTGGCGGATCGAGGTGACGGTACGCACGCTGAATCACCGATATCTGTCGGTGCGCGTGCGGTCGCTGAGCGATCACCCTAGCTTGCTGCCGCGGGTCGAAGAGCGGGCCAAGGCGGCGTTTGCACGAGGCGAGGTCGGTGTCTGGGTGAGCGTGACTCGCGCGTCGTCGGACGGTCCGGATCGCCGCTTCGATCGGCGATTCGCCAGGGACGTCCTCGGTGAGTTGACGGCCCTCAGCGAGGAGCTGGGTCTCGCCTCGAAGCCGGTGCTCGAAGATCTCGCTCGGGCGGGCGGCCTGCAGCCGATCGAACTCGCCGATGAGGAGCTGTGGCCGGTGCTCGGGCGGGCGCTCGACGACGCCACGGAGAAGACAAACGCGAGCCGTGACGCCGAGGGCGAACGGCTCTGCGAGGCGCTGCAAGCGCACATCGGGCAACTGGAGGCATCGCTCGGGCTGGTGCGAGAGCGGATTCCCGAGATCCTCGCGACACATCGCGATCACCTGAAGGAACGGGCACATCAGCTTGAACTGAAGGTCGACCCGGCTCGTCTGGAGGCGGAGATCGCACTCCTCGCAGAGCGACTGGATGTCCAGGAGGAGATCGTCCGGCTGGAGGCGCATCTCGCTCGCTCGCGCGAGGCGCTACTGTGCTCGGACCCAATCGGCAAGGAGCTCGACTTCCTCTGCCAGGAGATGCTTCGTGAGGTGAACACGCTCGGGGCCAAGGCACGGGACGTCGAGGCTGGAGCGCACGTCGTCGACATGAAACTGGCCGTCGAGCGCTTCAGGGAGCAGGTCCAGAATGTCGAGTAGCATCGCCGGGTGCAGGCGAGGCGTGGGGGGCGGGCTGGCGATCGTCGTCTCGGGGCCTTCCGGAGCCGGGAAGAACTCGGTTATCAATCGGGTGATGGAAGAAATCGGGGATCTCAAGTACTCCGTATCCTACACGACGCGTCCGGCCAGGGCGGACGAGATCGACGGCGTGGACTACCTGTTCGTCAGCCGCGACGAGTTCACTCAACGAATCGAAAGCGGGGACTTCGTCGAACATGTGACCTACCTCGACGATCACTACGGAACGTTGCGATCGCAGATCGACGGGATCGTTGCGGGAGGTCTCGATGTCATCCTGAATATCGACGTGGAAGGGGCCAAGCGGGCTCGTAGAAACGGACTGGGCGATCACGCGGTCATCTACGTCTTCCTCGTACCGTCCTCGCTGGAGCGCCTCGAGGAGAGATTGAGGGCACGAGGCACGGAAAGCGACGCGCAGATCGCCGCCCGCTTGGGCGCCGCAACGCGAGAGATGGAAGCGATCGATCTCTTCGACTATCTGGTCATCAACGACGATCTTGACGCCGCCGCCGCAGAGCTTCGGGCCATCGTCGTGGCCGAGCGGCTGCGCATCGCATAGAAGAGCGGCGAAGCGTACTTCGCTTCGCCGCTGCAGTTCATACTCAGGTACCGAATCTGCGGGACTACTTCTTCGCAACCCCCTTGTCGGTGACCTTCAGCTTCTTCTCGACCTGCCGCTTCAGCTCCTTGCCCGGGCGGAACAGGGGCACGACCTTCGATGCAACCTGGATCGGCCGCTTCGTCTGCGGATTGATCCGGCTGCTCGCCTTCCGCGCCCGCACTGCGAACTTCCCAAACCCGACGAGCTTCACCTCTTCACCCTGAAGCAACGTCTCCTGGATGAGATCGAGGACGGAGTCGAGAAGCTTCCGCGCCTCCTTCTTCGTCAGGCTGGTTCTGTCCGACAGCCGGTCGATGAATTCGCCTTTGTTCATCCTGCGCCCTCCTTGCAGTGTTGCCGTCTTCTATTCGTTCTCGTCGTCGATCGTCGCCTCGCCTAGCAGGTCTCGCATGCTCAACGACTCGTGTCCAGCTTCATCGAGGAACCGGCGATCGACGCGCTCCTTCGCTCGGCCACGCTCCTTGCGCCGCCTTGGGGTCCGTCCCGGCTGATCGCGTTCACGTTCGCGTTCCTCGAACGACTGCGGCGGGATCTCCGGCGGTCCGAACAGGTTGCGCATAGTGAGCCGGACCTGCCGCTTCTCCTCGTTGATGCCGATGATGCGCGCCTGAACCTTGTCGCCGATCGTGAGTACGTCGGCCGGCGTCGCAATCCGCTCCTCGCTGATCTCCGATACGTGGATCAGTCCGTCCACGTCGCTGGTGATCCGCAGGAACGCACCGAAGTCCTTGATCTCGGTGATCTCGCCTTCGACGACCTCGTCGATGGCATGCTTGTCGAGGAACTGCCGCCACGGGTTGTCCTTCAGCTCGCGGATACTCAGGGAGATCCGCCGCTCCTCCGGATCGGCATTGAGGATCTTGACCTCAACCTCGTCGCCCTCGCTCAGCACATCGCGTGGATGGTTGACGTGGCCCCAGTCGATCTCCGATACGTGAACGAGTCCTTCGACGCCGTCCTCGAGTTTCACGAAAGCGCCGAAGTCGGTCAGCTTCGTGACTGAACCCGCGACGACCTGGCCGCGCGGATACTTCGACTCGACGTCCTCCCACGGATCGCGCTGCGTCCTGCGCAGCGACAGGCTGATCCGCCGTGCGTCGGAGTCGCAGTTGAGCACGACGACCGTCACTTCATCGCCTTCGCTGACGACGTCCTTCGGGCTCTCCGGGTGCCCCCAGGAGAGCTCGGAGACATGCACGAGTCCCTCGACGTCCTGCTCGAGTTCGACGAATGCGCCGAAGTCGGTGACGGAGACGATCGCTCCCGTGACCTGAGCGCCGACCGGATACCGATCGGTGATCCCGTCCCACGGATTGCCGCGCAGCCGCTTGATCGAGAGCGAGACCTTCCCCTTCTCCCGATCGAAGTCGATCACTTTGACCTTCAGCGGGTCCCCGACCTTGTACTCGGCCGGCGGAACGGGAAGATCCTTCCAGGCAATCTCCGAACGGTGGACGAGTCCCTCGAAGCCACCGATGTCCACGAACAGGCCGAAGTCGACGATGCTGCGGATGGTCCCGTCGATCTCCTGCTCCTTCTCGAGGGAGTCGAACAGCGCCATGCGGCGTTCTCGCTGCTGCTCCTTGATATAGGCTTTGTGCGAGACGACGAGGTTCTTGTCGCGGCGCGATAGCTCGAGGATCTTGAGCTTGATCCGCTGCCCGCGCAGCTCGTCGATTGAGCTGGGCAGATCGTCGCCCAAGTGGGAGCCGGGGAGGAACGCTCGGATGCCGTCGAGATTCACATGGTATCCGGCGCTCTTGACCTCGTTGACGACCTCGCCCTCGATCGCCTCGCCGGCGCGGTACGCCTCTTCGAGCACGTCGATCCGCTTCTCGTACTCCGCTTGCTTCTCGGACGCGTAGACGGTCCCCTTCTCTTCGTCGATGTAGGTGACGAGGACCTCTATCTCCTCGCCCTCCTCGATCTTGCCCCCAGTACGGAAGGGGGAGAGTTCGGCCGTCGGAAGGATCCCCTCCGACTTGTAGCCGATGTCAACGAGGATCTCGCTCTCGTTGATCTGGACGACCGTGCCGGAGACCACGTCTCCGCGGCTGTACATCTTGACGTCGCTTTCCGAGAAAGCGTCTTCCATCTTTATTCGCTGTTCCATGCTCCAATGCCACCTACCGTTACGCCACCCCGGCCTCCAACCTCCGGGCTCGCGGAATGTCTGCGATCGTAAGAACTCGCTTATCCTCCTTCATTCCTCACGCGTTATCAACTCGCTGCATCAGGCGATCACTGAGCAATCGGTAGCGCTCGGATCGCGGAACGTCTGCACCGATTCCGTGCGCGAGCTCATGGACCGAAACCGGCTCTCCGATCGACACGTTCAGTCGTGGGAAGCGGAACGGATAGCTCGGCGGATACGGCCCCGTTGCCTGGATATTGACCGGCAGCAGGTCCTTCCCGGAGACCGACGCGAAGTGGATGGCTCCCGCCTTGGCGTCGACGCGCTCTCGGGTTGTTCCTTCGGGGAAGATGCCCACCAACCGCTCTCGCTTGATCGCATCGAGCATTCTCCGGAAGTCGGACTTGGAGAAGCTCTCGCGGTCGATGATCGTCGCGAACGCTCGGATCACCGCACGAGCGAGGACGTTTCCCTTCATCAACCCCTTTCGGGCGATGAAGTGGACGCGGTTCCATCCGCCGATCGCAATCGTGAACACGGGAATGTCCCAGTAGCTGCGGTGGCGGGCGACGATGATGTATTCTCCGTTCCGGTCGATGTTTGACCTTCCCTTGACCCGAAGACGGAAGAGAGGTTTCGTCACGATGAAGAGCAGCAAAACGATCAGCGCGTAGATCCCGTTCTTGGTTCTGATCTTCAGCCGCCGTGACAACGTTTTCCCAACCGCTCCCTGACCAAGTTTGATGCAGCGGAAATGACCTCGACAAGGGTCTTTCGATCGGTGTCGATTATAGTCGCATCCCTAGCGGGTTTCAAGGGTGCGACCGCTCGCCCTTCGTCCCGATCGTCCCGTCGCGTCAGCTCCTCGAGCGTCGCATCGTAGTCGTCGGTCTGCCGCTGCTTGACGCGGCGCGCGGCGCGAACCTCGGCGGATGCGGACAGAAACAGCTTGACATCGGCATTCGGTAGCACAACCGTCCCGATGTCGCGTCCCTCCATCACCACGTCGCCCCGACCGGCGATCTCCTGCTGCAGCTCGACGAGACGCGACCGAACGTCCGGTCGCGTTGCGATCTGGGACGACTTCTGGTCGTATTCCGGCGTGTGAAGCAGGTCGGTGACATCCTCTCCGTTCAGCAGGAACCGCTCCGCGTCGGTGACGTCGATGCGGACGGCAGCGAGAGCCATTCCGCGATCGAACGCCAGGGCGACTGCCCGGTACATCTTCCCCGTCGAGACGAATCGGCATCCGAACTCCTGCGCCAGAACTCTTCCGACCGATGTCTTGCCCACACCCGCCGGCCCGTCGATCGCGATCTTCACGTTGCCTCCTCCCGATGCCCTAGGTCCGTCGGACGGCAGACGAACACCTCGGCCAAATCGAACCGGCGGGCCAGATCGAGGCGCGCCCGTTCCGCGGAGGCCCGCTCGTCGAACGCGGCATAGAAGGACGAACCACTTCCGCTCATCCCGCAGTACATCGCTTCGAGTGACGCCACGGCGTCATGATACGGGACCAGTTCCGGGTGGACACTGAGGGCAGGACGAAGCAGGTCGTTCTCGCCGAGCGCTGCTTCGACGTGGCGGCCATCGCCTCGCGAGTCATCGAGGATGTCCCAACGCGCGTAGACCGCTTGTGTGTCGCAGTGCACCGGCGGAACGACGATCACGAAGCAAGCCGCCACGGAAGCGGGAACCCTCGTGAGATGTTCGCCGCGGCCGCGCATGAGAAGCCGGCCGCCGTGGAGGAAGAGCGGCACGTCGGAACCGATCTGCGCCCCGATGCTGTAGAGTGATTCGATCGGCAGGACCGGCGGCGTCAGGCGGTCCAGAACGCCGAGCACCGCCGCGGCATCTGAGGAGCCGCCCCCGAGGCCCGCGCCCGCCGGGATGCCCTTGCGCACACGGATCCGCGCCCCGCCGCGGCGATCCTTGGCGGCGAGCAGCGCAATCGCCGCCCGCTCGGCAATGTCCGTTCCCTGCATCGCGAGATCGTTGTCGACGCGCACGCGGTCTCCGCCGACGTCAATCTCCAACCGGTCGGAGAGGTTGACCGTTTGGACATCCGACAGGATCTCGTGGTACCCGTCCTCCCGTCGGCCGACGACGCGGAGGGAGAGGTTGATCTTGGCGTAGGCACGGACGCGAACGGTCATCTTCGGTGCACGACCTCTCCGCCTCGGATCACCATCCGCACCGGTTCCTCGCCGAGCCCCCCGAGGAGATCCCGGTAGTCCGCGACGTCGAGGACGATCAGATCGGCCCTCTTCCCGACGTCGATCGTTCCGATCTCGTCAGCGGATTCCAGGGCGCTCGCGTTGTGCAACGTCGACGAAACCATCGCCTGATCCAGCGAGAGGTTCATCGCGCCAACCGCCAATGCGATGATAAGCCACATCGAGCCGGCCGCCACCGGCGCGCCGCCCGCATTCGTCCCGAGTCCCACCGCCAAGCCCGCCGCGAGCATCGCACGGGCATCCGGATCGAGTCGATCGCCGAGGAGCCCGTCGCCCGGAATGAGAACGGGGAGAACGCCGGCCCTCGCCCACACGGAAGCGGCTCGTTCATCGAGGTCTGCGACATGTCCGACGGCCGTGATGCCGAGGTCGGCCGGAACGGTCCCAAACGCGTCGCTCGTTTCGCACGCCGCATGGAGCTTCAACTGGAGACCGGCCGCGCGGGCGGCCCGCAGGATTGTCCGGGCCTCCTCAGCCGTGTACGCGCCGTCTCCGCACGCCACATCACAGAACCGAGCCAGGCGGCTTCGGCGCACCGTGGGGATGGCGTCGGCGATCAAACTCGCCATTCGCTCGGCGTGCGATGTTCCCTCCGCCGGTGCCTCACCGAACAGAGTGGCGACGATCCCAGGAAGCCCGACAGTTTCCGAACGGGCGAGTGCGGCGAGTTCAGCCAACTCCTGCAAGTGCGAGCACTTCACCTCCACGGTGGTGACACCGCTGCGCAACGCGCGCCGCAGCCGACGACGCACTGCGCGCCGGAAGACCTCCGGGTTCGCATCGGGGGGCGCGGACCCGGCATCGACGATGGAGGAGAAGTGTGTATGAGGATCGATCAACCCGGGCAGGACCGCCCCGCCGCATGCATCGATCTCCTCGTCGATCCGCTCCGATCCGCGCGCAGCCTCGCCGATGGCCGCGATGCGGCCGCCTTGGATCAGCAGGTCGGCGCGTTCGTAGACGCTGAGCGCCGCCGAGGGACGCGGTGCGGAGCGCGGGGAGAGGGGCGTGGCGACTTGTCCGGTGTTGGTGATCAGTGTGTTCATGGACGCCCGAGACGGAGTATAGTGGCCGCTGATCCGCTTTACAACGGAACTTCTGATCGATACACTGATCGGATCATTCACGCGGAAGTGGGGAGGGAGAGGCGGAATTATGGCCGGAACGGAGCCGAGGGAGACGCACGAAGCGGCGAGGAAATTCGGCATCGTTGCCGTCGTCGGTCAAACCAACGTCGGAAAGTCGACGTTCCTGAACGCGATCCTCGGGCGCAAGCTCGTGATCACGTCCGACAAGCCGCAGACGACCCGGAACCGTATCCGCTGCATCCTCAACACCGAGCGGGCGCAGATCGTCTTCGTCGACACGCCGGGCCTCCATCGGCCGCGGAATCGCCTCGGCCGTCACATCTTGCGCGAGGCGCACCGTGCGCTCCGCGGCATCGATGCGATGCTGTACGTTGTGGAGCCGTGGGGGGAAGTCGGCGAGGCCGACCGCCGAGCGCTCGAGCGATGGGGTGAGCCTGAGTTCCCGATCCTTCTGCTCGTCAACAAGATCGACCTCGCTCGCCGAAATCAGCTCGAGGAGACACTCCTTACTCATGAAGCGACCGGTCGATTCGCGGAGTTGATTCCGATCTCGGCCAAGGATCGAATCGGCCTGGACGATGTCATCGAGACGCTCACTGACTACCTCTCCGAGGGAGACCCGCTCTTCCCTGAGGAGACGGACAGCGAGCAGGGAGAGTCGTTCCTGATCAGCGAGTTGATTCGCGAGAAGGCGATCCGCCTGACGTATCAGGAGCTTCCACACTCGATTGCCGTCCGCGTCAAGTGGCTTCGGGAGCGGGAAGACGGATTGGTGGAGATTCGAGCGGAGATCCTGGTTGATCGACAGTCGCAGAAAGGGATCCTCGTCGGCAAGAGGGGGAGCCTGATCAAGCGGATCGGGACCCTCGCGCGAACCGACATCGAGTCGGTGCTTGGGAGCCGGGTCTTCCTCGATCTGATCGTGAAGGTTGATCCGCACTGGACGAAGGACGAGGAGCGAATCGAGCAGCTGACAAGCCAGCTGTAATCGCGATCCCATGGTCGAGAAGAATCCCACACAGCTCTGCCTGGTCTGCGATGACCCGGCTCTCGAGAATCGCGTCCGCGCCGCCCTCGAACCGCGCTTCGTGCTTTGGGGCGGGTCATCGGATGAGGTTCCCCCGAGGCAACTGCCGCCTGATCTCGCCCTGCTCGTCGTCCCAGCGGACGAGATCGGGCACCCGGAGAGCCTCCTGACCTGGATCGGCAGCCACCCGGGGATCGATGCCGTCGTGCTGGGAGATGGCGACGCGCCCGGGTTGCACGCAACGGCTGTCGCAGCGGGTGCGGTCGGTGTGTTGTCGCTCTCTCTGGACGCAGTCGAACTCGGAGACTGCATCGAGGCTGCGGCCGCGCGGTCGCGCGAGCAACGCCGGCTTGCGGCGGAGCTGTTGCGAGCACGCCGCACGCTCGACGACGCGCCGATCGGCGTGTTCGAGCTGTGCGACGGCAAGGTCTCGTATGTCAATACACATCTTCTCCAGCGGCTCGGCTACGAACGCGAGGAGTTGCTCGGAGCTCGGCCGGATGTGCTCGATCCTGTCGTACCGGAAGAGCGAGCCAAGATGCGACAAGCCATCGAGGCTCGCCAACGCGGCATCGAGGAAGCCGACCCGAACATCTACCACTTGAGGACCAAGGCAGGCGGCACCTACGTGGCGGAGATCCGATCGCGTATCGTCGAGACGCCCGACGGGCCGATCTTCGAGGGGACGGTCCGAGACATCACGCTGGAGACACGCCTTGCCCAACTGCAGCGGATCGTCATCGAGCTGGGAGAAGTGATCTTGGGGGAGTCGGACATCGACCGCATCCTTCAGCTCGTTCTCGATACGATCACCGAGTACAGCGGCTTCCGCCGGGCGGTTCTGTCCCTCTACGACCTCTCCATCCCGATCCCGTTTGAGGGAGACGTCTACACAATGCTCACATCGGGATTGACGCCGGAGGAACGCGACACCCTCCTCGCGCAGCCTCCGCTGCCAGTGAGCGAACGTGTTCAGGTGTTCTCCGATCGGTACCGCCTTGGGCCGGCCTACTACATTCCTCACGATGACACGCCGTGGGCCGAGACGCGGGGGATTTCCGGGTCCGCCTCGGTCGAGGGCTGGCATGTCGATGACTTCCTATTCATCCCGCTGCGTGGTACGACCGGCATCATCGGCAGTCTCTCGGTCGACGATCCTGTCGCGGCACTGGCCAACTTCGCCGCCCTGGCGGTCGAGCGCGTCTTCAAGATGCGCCGGCTGCAGAAACAGAAGGAGCAGCTCCACGGCCTGTCCGAGTTCGGAGGGCAACTGCGGCAGGTAAACGACGTCCGGACCCTGTGCGAGCTAGCGGTGGATCGCGTTCACGAGGACATGGACTACGGCCTCTGCTCGATCTTCGTCGCGGACGGCATGCGAT
>CAZSNG010000064.1:0-11371 GCA_964608345.1 uncultured Thermotogae bacterium | reverse complement strand
GTGCCCTGCCGGCGCCTGCAAGGCGCTCGTCGGCGGGTACGCGATCGATCCGGAGGCCTGCAAGGCGTGCGATGCGTGTGCCAAGGCGTGCCCGACCGGCGCGGCCCAGGGAACGCCGGGCGAGCCACCGTACTCGATCGACAGCGCCCTCTGCGTCAAGTGCGGCGCGTGCTTCAAGGCGTGTCCGTTCGGCGCGATACTGCGGACGCCCCGGAAGGTGAGAGCATGAGCGCCCGCGTCGCCATACAGATCGACGGCCTGCGGATCGAGGCCCATCGGGGCGAGAACCTCCTCGCCGTCGCAAGAGCGAACGGCATCGACATCCCCGGCCTCTGCTACCATCCACGCCTCTCCGTCACCGGCGGTTGCCGGCTCTGCGACGTGAAGGTCGAGGGGCGACGCAAGTGGATGCCCGCATGTCAGCTGGAAGCCGCGGAGGGCCTCTCCGTCGTCGCGTTCGACGAGGAGCTCGAGTTCGCACGGCGCACGCTGATCGAGCTCCTGCTCGCCGACCACAACTGCGACTGCATCGTCTGTACGTCGGCGGGCCGCTGCGAGCTCCAAGACCTCGCCTACCGCTACGGGCTCGACAGCAGGACCCGACGATTCGCATCGCCGACCCGAGAGCTGCCTCCGGAGGACGACTCGTCGCCGGTTCTCGTCTACGATGCGAGCAAGTGCATCGCCTGCGAACGCTGCGTCAAGGCGTGCGACGAGATTCAGGGCAAGGCGATCCTCTCCTACGCCCACCGCGGCCTGGACACCATCGTGTCCGCCGGTCCGGGCGGCTGGGCGGTGTCCGACTGCGACGGATGCGGTGAGTGCGTCGAACTCTGCCCGACCGGCGCGATCCGCGAGAAGCTCGATGCCCGGCCGCCCAGGGAATGGGAGATGAAGCCGGTGCAGACGACCTGCTCGTATTGCGGTGTCGGCTGCCGGCTCGACCTCTGGGTTCACGAAGGTCGGATCGTCAACATCACCGGCTCCGACGCGATCCCCAACTACGGTTCGACCTGCGTGAAAGGCCGATTCGGGCATGACTACATCCAAGCGCCTGATCGCCTCACAAATCCGTTGATCAAGCGGGACGGCGCCTTTGTCGAGGCAAGCTGGGACGAGGCGCTCGATCTCGTCGCGATGCGCCTGACGGAGATCAAAGATGCCCATGGGCCGGACGCGATCGGCGGTCTGTCATCCGCAACCTGCACGAACGAGGAGAACTACCTGTTCCAGAAGCTGATGCGGGCGGGCATCGGGACGAACAACGTCGACCACTGCGCCCGCCTCTGCCATGCGTCGACCGTCGCCGGCCTCGCCGCCGCGTTCGGCTCCGGCGCGATGACGAACTCGATCGCCGAGCTGGAGTTCGCCGAGTGCATCCTCGTCACCGGATCGAATACGACGGAGACGCACCCGGTCATCGCGAATCTGATCAAGAGAGCCGTTCGCTACCACGGCGCGAAGCTGATCGTCGTCGATCCGCGGCGGATCGACCTGGTCCGCTACGCCGACCTATGGCTCCGACAGCGCAACGGGACCGACGTCGCGTGGATCAACGGGATGATGTCGATCATCCTGCAGGAGGGACTGCAGGACGATGCCTTCATCGCAGAGAGAACCGAAGGCTTCGATGCAGTTCGCGACACGCTCAAGCAGTTCTCGGTCGAGGAGGCCGCGCAGATCTCCGGCATTCCGGCCGAGCAGCTCGCCGAGGCGGCGAAGCTGTACGCTTCCGCGGACAAGGCGTCGGTGGTCTACTCGATGGGGATCACCCAGCACACCCACGGCACCGACAACGTCCTGTCGCTTGCCAACCTCGCCATGCTGACCGGATCGATGGGAAAGGCGTCGGCCGGAGTCAACCCGCTGCGCGGCCAAAACAACGTGCAGGGCGCCTGCGACCTCGGCGCGCTACCGAACGTCTACCCTGGCTACCAGAAGGTCACCGACCCCGGGGTCCAGGCGAAGTTCGCCGCCGCCTGGGGAACGGCCCCGAAGACCGAGGTCGGTCTGACGATTGTCGAGATGATGCATGCGGCCGCCGACGGCCGACTGAAGGCGATGCTCGTGATGGGCGAGAACCCAATGATCTCCGATCCGAATCTAAACCACGTCGAGGAGGCGTTGAACGCGATCGACTTCCTCGTCGTTCAGGATATCTTCCTCACCGAGACCGCCCAGCTCGCCGATGTCGTTCTGCCCGCTGCGTCGTTCGCCGAGACGAACGGGACGTTCACGAACACGGAGCGGCGTGTCCTGCTCGTCTGCCCGGCGATCGATTCCCCCGGCGAAGCGCGCCCCGACTGGCAGATCCTGTGCGACCTCTCGAGTCGCCTAGGGTACACAATGACTTACGGCAGTCCTTCTGAGATCATGGACGAGATCGCGTCCGTCTCGCCGATCTACGGCGGGATCCATCATCGCCGACTTGACCCGGACGGCCTTCAGTGGCCGTGCCCGTCCGACGATCACCCCGGGACGGTCTTCCTTCACGAAGGCACGTTCCGCCGCGGCCTCGGCAAGTTCCATGCCGTTCCGTACACGCCGTCGGCCGAACTGCCGGACGACGAGTACCCGTTCGTGCTGTCCACCGGGCGGATCCTCGAGCATTTCCACACCGGCTCGATGAGCCGGCGTTCCGACGCGCTGAACGCGTACGTCAGTGAGGCCTACGCCGAGATCCACCCGGCCGACCTCGGCAAACTCGGCGTCGCCGACGGTGCCAAGGTGCGGGTCACGACGCGGCGGGGCGAGATCGTTACCAAGGCCGTGGCGAACGGACGCGTCCGCGAAGGGTCGATCTTCGTCCCGTTCCACTTCGTCGAGGCCGCCGCGAACCGCCTGACCAACGACGCGCTCGACCCGAAGGCGAAGATCCCCGAACTGAAGGTCGCTGCCTGCCGGCTCGAGCGGGTGAAGTAGGTTCAGAAGCTGTTGCCACCGCAGATGTCGAGATCGAGAGGCCTCAAGCATCGCAGAAGTAGCTCCTACGCGGTCCCCGCTTCAGCGGCTGTCCCATGTGCGAGGTCCGGCTCCACGCAAGGAGGGCAAGATGGACAACGAGACGAAGAACCCGCCACACAGAGGTTCCCCGGTTGCCAGAGCTGCCATGCTCATCTCACTGGCCTCTTTCGGCGTGGCAATCGCAGCGTTGGTGATACAAGCTGGTTTCAACGACAGACAGCTCAAGCACAACCACCTTTCTCTCAGACCAGTCTTCAGCTTCGAGAGAGTGCTCGTGCCGGACGAGACACGTCCATTCGTAGGGCTGTATCTGCACAACGCAGGGGAGGGACCGGCAAAGGATTTCCAGCTGACGGTCCGCATTCGAGATGTAGATGAGCTGCCAGTATCGCTAGCCGGCGCGGTCATGGCCGCGGGCGGAGACCCGATGTTCGAGCTCAGAGAGCTTCTGAAGGAGATCTACCCAGCAAGTCCACGAATTATGGCGCGTGGAGGAGTTCCCAGTGCCATGCCCGCGGGCAGCTCTCTCGCCATGCTGGGGATACTCAGGGAGGACTTCGATGAGAAGTGGATCGAGGCGTTTCAGTTACTCATGTCGCATGTCGAGATCGAAATCGTATGCCGCTCACTCTACGAGGAGGTAGTGAAGAGGAATTTCGAGTTCCATTCAGAGTCAATCGCGCCTTGAGCATTCCTCAGGGGCCGGCAGAGCTTGTGCCGGTCAAGTAACTCGCACTTCGGGCAGACGCCCGGCGTCTCGTCCCTGTTGCCCGACATCCAATGACTTCCGCACAGCTCCCTCTCATATCCCCAAGCGTCACCTTGGCCTTCATGCTGCCAGCATCTCCCCCTACGGCTATCCTGTCTCCATGGATGGGACGGAGCGGACGCAGGCCCTGAGATTCACCAGAAACCGAATCGAGCCCTTTCGAGGACACGCTCTTCGTCGAGAGGGAATGCCGCGATCGAGATCGGCTAGCTAGGACGAACCTCCCGTCAGCGCAGCTCGTCTCGTCTAGGCCACAGGAAGACGTAGAGGAGGAACACGTTCACGAGACTGAGGAGGTGCCCGAGTAGTGGAATACGGAGGAAGACACCCACGCCCACAGCGGTCGTCCAACAGGCCAGATACAGATACAGCCCCCACTTCCTCAGAATCCATAGGCCGACGACGCCGATGACAGCGATCGCCGATACGATCCCAAGGAGAAGAAACGGCCAGTGGGGACCTCGTGGGTCGTGATGAGAAACGAGATCCCAATAGGTGTTCAGTGATCGATAGCACCACCATGCATTGCTGAGCGCGATGTAGATCAGGCCCGCCGTCAGCCACCAACCACGTCTGCCTGTGAAACGATTCCCGGTCATTGCCACACCTCGCAGGCCGTCATCATGCCGGTTCCCTTCGCCGAGCGGTTCTTGGCCTCTATCCCGCCTCCGGCTCTTCACAGTCCCTTTGTAGACGACGCGGACCGGATCGGACAAGTCGGACGCTTCTACGAACGACTCGGCGGGCGAAACCATCCCGAAGCGCGTGATGGACTGGAAAGAGCCTAGGAGAGCCCAGCCAGTCCGCCGGTTGCGTCCTTCCCGCCGTCTGCGGGTAAGCTGTGGACATGGACAGGACCGAGCAGGCTTCGATCCAGCGAGTGCAGTCGGGGAAGATCGACTCGCTGGATGACACGCTCGTCATCGAACAGGACGTCACGATCTCCGTCGGCGGCGAGCTGCTGATCCGCACGACCTGCTCGCCCGGGCAACTGCGAGAATGGGTGATCGGCTACTTGTTCTCGGAAGGCCTGATCGCCTGCCCCGACGACATCGCGGAGGTCCGGGAAACCGGCGCTGTCTTCTCGGTCGACCTTGCTCCGTCCGCGCCATCCGAGCCCGCCCCACTCGCGTCGCTCGACTCCGCCTTGACCGTCGGTCTCGACCGGGTCCTCTCCGCAGTCGATGCGGTCGTCGCACGGGCAGAGATCTTCCACCGAACCGGAGGCACCCACGCGATGGCGATCGCCACCGACGCCGGCATCATCGCCCTCGCCGAGGACATCAGCCGGACCTGCGCGCTGGAGAAGGCGCTCGGACTCGCACTGCTCGATGACGCCGACTTCGCGCAGTCGATCGCGATCCTCTCGTCGCGCGTCCCGTCGCGAATGATCGTCAAGCTGGCGCGGTGCGGGGTCCCGATCGTCGCCGCGGTGTCCGCCCCAACGATCGACGCCGTCCGGTTGGCCGAGGAGCTGAACATCTGTCTTTGCGGCTTCGTCCGTGGCGAACGCGCAAACGTCTACACGCACAGCTGGAGGGTCGGCCTGTGACCCACGAGCCCGCAACCCTGATCGTCCTCGCCGGCGGCGAGTCGAGGCGGATGGGCTTCCCGAAACACCAACTGGCCGTCGACGGAGAGCGCGTCCTCGATCGGCTTCATCGACTGCTCGGTCCGCTGTTCGTCGAAACGATCGCCGTCGGTCGCGACCTCGACGCACTGCCGCCCGGCGTCCGCGACGCCGAGGATCGCTACGCTGTTCGCAGCCCGCTCGTCGGCATTCACGCGGGCCTGACAGCCTCGCGAACCAACCTCACGTTCGTCACCGCCTGCGACATGCCGCACGTCGCGCCGAGGCTCGTCGAGTTCCTGTTGGAGCAAGCCGGGGACTTCGACGCCGTCGTTCCCGTCGTCCGCGGCTTCTACGAACCGCTCTGCGCCGTGTACCGGCGGAGCTGCATTCCCACCGTCGAACGGCTCATCGAAGCCGGCACGCTGAAGGTCTCCGCGTTGTACGCAGACGTCCGCATCCACGAAGTCGACGAGCCGTTGGTCTGCCAGCGCGACCCCAGCCTCCAGTCGTTTGCGAATCTGAACGTGCCGGAAGGCAAGCTGGCTTCGCAGTAGAGACAACCGCGCAGATCAGCAATGCAGGAACCGGTGCGCGTCCCCCGGATTGGGGAGCTCAGCCGGATTCCGAGTGCGCACCCACCTCGGCAGATTGACGGCATCGCAGCGAATCGCAAAGATGGAGAGGATGCGCCGAGCGGGAGACACGGGCGCGCAGAGTTGATCTGCCGGAATGGAGAACAGATGAGGGCGGAAGGACGTCGAAGTTTCCTCGTGCGGGGGGTGTTGTACGTGCTCGCCGTCATGCTGGCGATCTACTCGTTGGCGGGCCCGGCAAGTGCGCAACCCTCTGCGAAGGAATGGACTTTCCTCGTCTATCTGGATGGAGACAACAACCTCGAGGGGGCGGCGATCGACGACCTCAACGAGATGGAAGCCGCGGGGTCGAACACCTAGGTCAACATCGTCGTCCAGATCGATCGCATCGCGAACTACGACGATTCCAACGGCGACTGGACCACCTGCAAGCGTTACTATGTGACGCAGGATCCGTCCGGCTACGATTCAACGATCGTGTCGACCGAGATCGCCGATCTGGGGGAACGAAACATGGGCGATCCGGCCACTCTCGTCGAATTCGCCCAGTGGGGCAGGGACAACTACCCGGCGCGACACGTCGCGCTGGTGCTGTGGGACCACGGAGACGGGTGGAGACGCTCGGAAGAGCTTCCTCGGCCGAAGGGCGACAGGCCGTTGAATTCCGCATCGGGGCCGGTCGTGGGGAATCCAACCGGGATCGGCTGGGACGACACGAACGGCGACTACCTCACAACGCCGGAGCTCCGCGATGCGCTCCAATCGATCCACACGTACTGCGGTGCCAGGATCGACATCGTTGGATTGGATGCCTGCCTGATGGGGATGCTCGAGATCGACTACGAACTCGCGCCATTCGCCGACTACCGCGTCGCCTCGGAGGAGACGGAACCGTGGGACGGCTGGGACTACGAGGCGTCGATGCTCTGGCTGATCGCCAACCCCGGCGCGACCGCCGAACAGCTCGCTGCTCGGATCGTGACCGACTACATCGCCTCCTACGGCGGCGTCTCCGACACCACACAATCTGCGGTGAATCTGGCAGCGATCCGGCCCGGCGGACTGGCCGACGCCGTCCACACGCTCGCGCAGGATCTGCGAAACGACATGTCAGGCCAGTGGTTTGCGGTCGAGACGGCCAGAGACCAGGCGCAGGACTACTACGACACCGACTACATCGACCTGTACCACTTCGCTGAGCTACTCAAGGCAAGCTCCAACGATCCCACCATCCAGGCCGACGCGCAGGCAGTCATGGATGCCTTCGCAACCGCGGTAACCGAGGAGGCTCACGGCTCGGCCCTGCCGGATTCCCACGGCATCTCGATCTACTTCCCGTCGTGCGGGTCGTATGCAGCGAAGTACGACACCGACTGCCTCTTGTCCGTGGACACCGACTGGAATGAGTTCGTCTTCGAGTACTGCGGCGGCAGCCCAGGCTGCGGCACCGTCGACGCAGACGACGACTTCGAAACCGGCGATCTGAGCCTCCTGCCTTGGGCCACAGGGGGCGACGCGGACTGGTTCGCGGACAGCAGCCTCAGCAGTTCTCCGACGCACTCTGCGCGAAGCGGCGACATCTTGGACGACCAGACCACCTACTTGGAGATCACGTGCACGGTCTCCGAAGGCAACGCTCTGTTCTGCTACAAGGTCTCCTCGGAGGAAGACTACGACTTCCTCCGCTTCTACGTCGACGGTGAACAGCGATGGTCGCGATCGGGAGAGGAGGGCTGGAGCCTTGCCAGCGTCGGTGTGACCGCCGGAACCCACACGTTCCGGTGGGAGTACGAGAAGGACCACAGCCTGAGTTCCGGGTCCGATGCGGCCTGGATCGACGACATCGTGCTCCCCGACGCCGTCTGTCTGGATTGCGCCTGCATCGAACCGGACGACGACTTCGAGACGGGTGACCTAAGCGCACTTCCCTGGATCACCGGCGGGGCGGCGAGCTGGGCGACAACGGCTTCGCACAGCAGTTCCCCGACGCACTCTGCTCGTAGTGGAGACATCGCGGATGACGAAACCACCTACATGGAGGTGACCCGCGACGTCGCCGCCGGGAACATCCTCTTCTGCTTCAAGATCTCGTCAGAGCCGGACTACGACTTTCTCCGCTTCTACGTCGACGATGAGCAACAGTGGTTCCGATCGGGAGAGGAAGACTGGACCCTCGCGGTCGTCGGCGTGACGAAAGGAACCCACACGTTCCGGTGGGCGTACGAGAAGGACTACAGCCTGAGCTCCGGGTCCGATGCAGCCTGGATTGACGACATCGAGCTTCCGGCTGTCGTACCCACGTTTCGCGCCGAGGAGACGGGCGATGTGCACGCCGCGGAGACGTTCTACGCCGCGGGATTCGTGACCGGCGCGGCGGATGTCGCCGAGTGGGTGGAGCTCTCCGCGAACGCGAGCCCGGGGGACGTCTTGGTGTTCGATCCCGAGCAGCCCGGCGCGTACCGCCCGTCGAACGTGCCATGCTCGTCGTTCGTCGCCGGCGTCGTGTCCTCGCTGCCTGGGGTGGTACTGGGAGCAACCCTGGGTGCAGATTCCCAAGCGCTCCTCGCGTTGATCGGGATCGTGCCGGTGAAGGTCACGAGTGAAGGCGGACCGATCCGCCCCGGAGACCTCCTCGTGACGTCGTCGACGCCCGGCCATGCCATGCGGTGGACAGACTCAGGGGCCGTCCCATGCGCGCTGATCGGGAAGGCCCTCGAGCCGATGGTCGATGCCCGCGGTCTTGTCCTCGTGCTCCTGATGGCGCACTAGCCGCGGCCGTCGCCGGACCGACAGACCCTCCTAGCTCCTTGTCCCCTCGAACCCGGGAATGCGCCACTGGGCAGATGGCCACTTACCAGCGATCCGACCGATACGGCGTGCCGCCCGCCTCTCGATCGATCGCGCTAGAAGAAGGCCACGGCGGCCTCTCCCGGGGGATCCTTGACTCCCCTCTCGAGAAGGAGATACGGCTTCTCCAGGCGGAAATCCTCGGGTCCGAGGTGGACAACAACGATTCCCCGCGCCCCTCGGATGAACGCCATTTCGACGCCATTGGCCCGCACCCCAACGTTCTCGCGTACAAGAACCAACCGCTCCAGCATGTCCTCCCGAATCGCGCGCCGGATCTTGACGGCACGCTCCGCCAGGAGCCTCTCACGGAGCTCGCTGCTCAGGAAGTAGCGGATGTCGAGCACTTCCTCCTCGTCGCACTGGAGCGCAAACATCGTCCCTGGCACCGGCTCGCCGTTCAGCGTCAGTTGCCCCACCACGCCCACGATGCGCGGTTCAATCTGTCCGCAATCGATCCGGACTCCCCGGACCATCAGGGCTTCCTCGGCAGCAGCCGGGCTGAAGAGGGTCACCGCCAGCACAGCGGAAGCGGCCAGAATCACCTTCACTGCGAGAGCACGTACACGCGTTCTGTTCCTCATGTCCTCCTCCTTGAGCGATCCGTAGCTCGGAGCCCTTGGCGGCCGGGAATCCCTCTGGAAACCCCCGATCTCAATGCCGAGCCCCTCGATGAGTTCGATCTTCCCCAGTACAGGTTCGTGGGCCGCACCTACCTCCGATCCTCCTCGCTCCGGGAATTGACGACCGGCACAGACGTAGCGCATAGCTCTCCGCTCCGGCGGCAAGTCCATCACGCTACAGCGGAGCGATTCGCAGAGTCAAGCACGTACGGCCGACCGTTTCCCACTCACGAATCGTCCCGGCCGTCGGGCTTGTGGCGTCTACCGCCTCCGACTAACATCTGCCCTCGTTATGGCGGAATCTGTTGGAACTCCGACGCGCGCACCGTGGAAGCGAACGGCTCTTCTCTTCATCGGGCATCTGCTCAACGACGGCTTCGCGAGCTTCTTCGCGCCGCTCCTGCCACTGCTGATCGACCGCCTCGATCTGTCGCTGGCGCTCGCAGGAGCGCTCGGCACGATCCGGATCGTCACCAACTCCCTGTTGCAGCCGGGATTGGGGCACCTTGTCGACCGCGCGCAGCGCCCGTGGCTGGTCATTGCCGGTCCGCTCATGACGGTCGTGGCGATGGTGCTGATCGGCCGAGTGGGATCATTCCCCCAGCTGCTCGTCATCATGTTGATCTCCGGTGTCGGAACGGCGCTGTTCCATCCCGCCGCCGCCGCGCTGGTCGCGGCCGATCGCCCACAGCGTCACGGCATGCTGATGGCGTTCTTCTCCTCGGGAGGGACGCTCGGCGGTGCGATCGCACCGATCGTGATCGTCGCGTTCGTCGCGCGATTCTCGCTCTCCCAGACGCCGTGGCTGATCGTCCCGGGGCTGCTGATCCTCGCAGCGTTCGCGATTCCCCTCCGGCGCACGCTTCCTTCAATGGAGCGCAAGGCGGTCGCGCGCACGAGGCTGCGCGAGCTGCCTTCGCGGCTGGTCCTGCTCTGGTTCGTGATCGTCCTCTCTTCGACCTGCTCGACGGCGTTTGCCACGTTTCTCGCAGTCCTCGTCACGGAGCGCGGAGGCTCGGCGCTCGCCGGTGGCGCGGCGATCTCCGTCTACCTGCTGACCGGCGCGATCGCGGGCTTCCTCGCCGGGAACCTCTCCGATCGGTTCGGTCGAAAGCGGGTGATCCTAGCGGCGCTCGTCCTCGCGACGCCGTTCTACATCCTCTTCCTGTACGGCCCCGCCTCGGCGACGATTGCGTTCATCGCCGGTGCGGGCGCCTTCGGCCTCTCCTCGGTTCCGGTCGGCGTCGTCGCAGCGCAGGAGATCCTGCCAGGCCGAACGGGTCTCGTTTCCGGACTGGTCATGGGCCTCGCGTGGGGCGTCGGCGGCCTGGCACTGACCCCGATCGGCTGGTTGGCCGACCGGTTCGGCCTGATCGCAGTGATGACGTTCGTCGCATTCCTCCCGCTCGCTGCGGCCGGCCTGATGACTGCGTTCCGCGAGCCGTTGCCGCTTCCCTCCAGGCACGCGTAGACCGACCTGACCGAACGTCTGTTCCGCACGTCTCCGGATGCCCTGTCCACTCGTGCTATGATCTCCCCAACACCTGCGTACGAGAGGGGAAGGGATGCTCGAGCTTCTGAAGAAGGTCCGGCTGTTCTGTGAACTGGACGAGGCCGCGCTGTCGGCGTTGGAAGACGCACTGGAGCAGTCGACGTTCGCACAAGGAGACAACCTCTGCCGCGAGGGCGAGTCCGGCGATCGGATGTTCCTCATCGAGTCCGGCGAGGTCGCTGTCCTCAAGGCGGTCGAGGGTGAGGAGCCGATCGAAGTCACGATCCTGAAGGCCGGCGCCGTCGCCGGCGAGATGGGGGGGGTGGGGCAGCGCCCCCGCACAGCGCCGCTGCGCGCCGCGGCCGACAGTATCATCTGGCCGCTCGGCGACGATGCGTTCGAGCAGCTGCTCACGTCGAACCAGTGTGTCGCCAAGGGGCTCCTCTCGTACATGTCCGGCCATCTGGCGCGCGAGACGTCGACGGTCGCGCGGTTGCTCGCCAGAGATGT
>CAZSNG010000063.1:0-11651 GCA_964608345.1 uncultured Thermotogae bacterium | reverse complement strand
GCGGTCCGGCCGAATCCGATCCCGGCGAGCTATCCACGGCTCCGTCTGCGGCGCGGCGTGGAGCCCTTCTGACATGCCGGCTTGCCTTCCGCCTTGCCAAACGACTAGCCTGGCGCGAGGTGATGGAACATGCGTAGAGCTGCCACAATCCTCTGCATCTTCTTCCTGGGTGTGCTGATCGGCTCGGTGTTCATCGTTCCGGGGACGGGCGACTCGAACTGGCTGATGGGGGACATCGAGGCGGTCGGAGCGCGGGTTGGCGTGTACCCCGGACCGGACGGCATGGACGTTTCCGAGCTCCTCGATCGCATCGTCGATCGGCTGATGAAGTGCTGCCCGAACGTCGCGCCGGACGCGGTCGACGACGACATCCGCACAACGCCGGGCAACGGCATCTTCATCGACGTTCTGGCGAACGACACGGACCTCGACCGCGACGCGCTCAGTATCATCGCGCTCTATCCGCCCTTGGCGGGGAGCGCGGTGATCGACAGGAATCGGATCCACTACGTGCCTCCGTCCAACATGACCGGCTGGGACCACTTCGAGTACGAGATCGAAGACGGGCACGGCGGGACGTCACGTGCGAAGGTCGCGGTCGCAGTTGAGAGTGGACCGATTCTCAGCGAGATCGAGATGGATCCGGCCGAGGACGACGAAGGTGCCCAGTGGATCGAGATCTACAACGGTTCGTACGACACGGCAAGCCTCGAGGGCTGGTCCGTCTCGATCACGAACAACTGCGCCGACGGCGAGGGGGCTTGCCTGGTCCCGTTCCCGGACGGCGCCTCGATCGGCCCGTGGAGCCACTACGTCTTCGCACTCGAAGGGACGAGCCTAGACAACTCGAACGGGTGGAGTATCCACTTGCTCGACGCGGAAGGGCGGATCGTCGACCGGACGCCGGCTGGGCAGAAGGACACGGCCGACAACTACATGACCTGGCAGCGTGTTCCCAACGGGATGCTCGAGGAGTCGGCGTGGAAGCTCACGCCACAGACCCGGGGGACTGACAACCGGTAGACGGAGATCATCCGGCGAGGCGGTCGGGGACGCAGGAAGAGCCGGCCGCCTCGGGCGCGGAGCCGAGCAGGAATTGTGAAGCAGGTCATCGCTCCGCATTTTGCGTATACTCCATGACAAACAGTTCGTGGAGGGTCGAGTGTCTGCATGGCTTCGTGGGACGTCGCTTGCCTGCTACTGGGCCGTGTGGTTCGCAACGCTGTTTCTTCCGAGGTTCCTCTACCGTCGATACCGGACGTTCGAGTGGTGGGAGATCGACGCCGCGTACTCCAAGCATCGGAGATCGCTCAGGATCCACTCCTGGGTGGTGAATGGATCGGGATTTCTGCTCCTCCCGGGCCTGCTGTGGATCCTGTTCGGCGAGCCGTTCGAGGTGCGGATGGCGACCCACGTGATGGGGGCTCTGTATGGAGGCTCCCTCGTGATCGACGCCGGCGTCCCGTGGTTCACGAAGATTCGGTCGATTCCCGGACCGCGCCCTCGGCGGTACGTCATCATCGAGGAGCGGACGTGGAGGGCCAAGCTGCAGCTTGGCATCGCCCTCGCCTACTGCCTCGTCGCGCTCGTCCTCCTTTCGGGCAGCCTCATCTAGGACGTCGGAGGATCGTTGCTCTTCCGGCCAGCCCATCGCAGCGCTCTGTGGCCACACTGCCTTCATCGTTTGCGCACAACGGATCCATCGTTCGGGAGGACGATCGGGCGAGGAGGAATCGAGAGATGAATTCGACAAGAACAGCGGTGCTTGCGCTGGCGATCGTCGCGATCCTGAGCGCCGGCGCGTCGGCCCAAGTGGCTGCGCTGCAAGAAGCAGTGATCGGAGCCTACGAGTTCGCGGCGCCGGCGGTCGTGCACATCGCCGTGCGCGGCACGACGGAGAACCTGTTCATGCAGCCGGTGCCGGTCGAGGGAAGCGGCTCGGGCTTCCTGTTCGACGCGCTGGGGCACATCGTGACGAACTACCACGTCATCGAAGGAGCGGACGAGATCACCGTGTCGTTCGAGCGCGTCGAATGCTGCTCGGCGGAGGTCGTCGGCGTCGATCCGTCGACCGATCTAGCGGTGATCCGTGTTCGCGCCGAGGATCTGCCCGAGCCGCTGCGGTTGACGAATTCCGATGAGCTGCGGGTCGGGCAGTTCGTCGTGGCGATCGGCAATCCGTTCGGCCTGGAGCAGGCGATGACGTTCGGGATCATCAGCGCCCTCGGGCGCGTTATCCAGAGCCCGGACGGACGGTTCGTCGGAGAGGCGATCCAGACGGACGCGCCGGTGAACCCCGGCAACTCGGGCGGGCCGCTGCTCGACTTGGAGGGCCGCGTGATCGGGGTGACTTCGCAGATCATCAGTCCCGTACGCGGGTCGTCCGGCGTCGGCTTCGCGATCCCGGCGAACATGGTGGCGCGCGTCGCGAGCGCGCTGATCGCCGATGGGCGCTACGGCCATCCGTACCTCGGGATCACCGGGTACGGCGTGACGCCGGAGCTGATCCAGCTGTTCCGCGAGAACGACCTGTCCCTGCCGTTCGAGACGGGCGTTATGGTGACGTCGGTCGACGAGGGCGGCCCCGCGGCGTCGGCCGGGATTCGGGCCGCCGAAGCGCTCGTGGAGGTCGGCCGGTTCGACGTGCCGGTCGATGGAGACGTCATCTTGGCGATCGATGGCATGCCGATCGCCTCCATGCTCGACCTCGTGTTGCACCTCGACCTGAACACCGTGGTCGGGGACACCGTTGCGCTCACGATCCTCCGCGACGGCGAAGAGCTGGAGTTCCGGGCGGCTCTGGCGGAGCGGCCGGAGCCGTAGGTCGATATCGGGAGTGCGCGTCGGAGGGAGTCGTCACTCCCTCCGACCCGCGAACTAGGACAGGTCCTCCAGCCGCTCCTCGACACCGGTCAGCTCGTTCTTGAGCTGCTCGCGGTACGCTTCCAGCGCCTCGCGGCGCTCGGCCTTGGACGGGAAACGGCGGGTCATGCCGCAGCATGCACCGCCGGCGTGATGGATGTGGAGCGCCTCGGCGCCTCCGCAGCATCCCGTGGTTGGATCCTTCGCGTGCATCGTGATTCACCTCCTTCGCGTGGCCTGTCGTCGACGGACAGGCTCAAATTGCATTCTTGCGCAATCTCTTAACGGCGATCGCAAAAAAACTCATCCATCCTTCCGACGGAGCTCCTCCAGTTCGGTCTCCACCCGGTGAAGTTCGCCCAGCAGTGCGTCCCGCCGGTGGCGGAGCTGCGCGGTCTCCGATGCGGCTTCCGGTGGCGGGCCGTGCTTGTCAGCGTCCCCACAGTGGCCCGTACAGGCGCAGACGTGCACGAGCATTCCGCAGCAATCGCTCAGCGCGTGGGAGTTGACCTCGTACGGGACGAAGTAGCCTTGGCGCTCCGATTGGACGAGTCCGGCTTGTCGCAAGACCTTGAGATGTTGCGACACGGCCGGCGACGTCATCTCGAGCGTCTCGGCGATCGTCTTCACGGGCAGCGGGCCCTTGCTCTTCAGGAGCATCAGGATGTGCACCCGGTTGGGCACGCTGAGTGCCCGGAACACCTCTGCCGCATGTGTCTGGTCCATCGCTCGCCTCGCCATCCGATTAAGTAGTCACTTAATACCAGATCGAGCGACCGATGTCAACCTGAGTCCTGCAGCGACGGATACTACCGGCAGGCGGCGAACGGAGCGTCGGCGTAGATGATCATCTGGAACAGGCGGCGAGGCTGATCGTTGACCGGCCGGACGGCGAACAGGATCACGGCTTCGTCGACGCGGGCGTCCTCGAGGACGAAGAACGCCTCGGCGATGGGCCGCTCGTAGTGGCTGCTCGCCCCGGACTCGGCGAGGAGCCGGCGAGGCTCCAGATCGTGCGCCGCGTCGTCGGCGGACGGATAGACGAAGACGACGGTCCCAACAGGGCGTCCTTCGACGTGATGGTAGCCCACGCCCAATGCCGAATAGCCGTACAGTGGCTCGCCGGAATCGAGCCAGGCGCGCAGATCGTCGAGCGGCGACTCGTCGACGGAACTCCCGATCAGGTCGAGGACCGGGTTGGGACTGAACCGCAGACAGGTGGATCGGCCGATCATCAGGTACGCAGCGAGCGGGTCGTCGAGTCGATCCACCAGCGCCGCGGTCGCCTCGTCGGTGGAGAGGCTCACGAATTCGCCGGCAAGCGTGGCCAGGAGGAGTTCGACCACCGGGAACGAACTCGACAGCACGAGCAGCCGCTCGTCCTCCAGCACACCGGTGTTGTGAATCGCGAGCTCCGTCGTGCGGATCCAATCCAGATCCGCATCGATGGATCGCGAGTAGATCGCCCCTCCGTACGAGTCGTTTCGGGTGAACCCGCGCTCTTCGAAGTGGGCGATCACCACGTCGAGATCGATGTCCTCACGAAGCTTGAGAAGATACGTCGGCGGAATACCATCCGCGGTGATCTGCGTCTCCCACTCGAGGTCGATCGAGTCGAACCCCCACGTCTCGGCGTGAACGGAGAGGCGCGACAGGCCGAACGCCGATCCGAGGGCGTGATCGACGTCCAGGCGCATCCCGAACGCGACCTTCACGTCGTACGACGCGTCGCCGGTCAGCCACGGGACACCCATCTCCGCCTTGATCCCGGCCCAGTCGGTGTACGCGACGGTGACCTCTTCGAGCGCTGCCGGGATCGAGGCGATCGTCTCCGTCAGCCCGTTGCCTGCTGCGGCGAAGGCGACGCCGACGAGCAGGGCGACGATAGTTGGCATGAGTCTCGCGTTCATGGCGCCGCATCGTACGCCGATCGCGCGACGATGTGAAACGGTACGGCTGCATCCCCGCTCGGTGGCCGGCCGCTCGGAGCTCGCTACGTCCCGCGCACGCCGAGGATCGAGCCGAGCATCTTGCCGACCTTCCTGGCCTGCAGTGCGGGGACCTCCTGTTCGGCGAACGGCGGGGGGAGCATCTCGTCCTCGATGCAGTCGACGAAGCCGTGCCGCGCGACGACGCCTCCTGCGGCGCAATCCTCCCCGAAGCCGCACGTGTAGCATTGCGATTTCCCCTGCGCGGTGACCGTTCCGACGATCGGCATCAGGTTCGAGGTCATGACCTTCCGGATGAAGTCGACGACGGGCGACGGATCGGGGCCGGCGCCGACGCCGACGGCGACGCCGAGCGTGCTGGCGAGCGAGAAGACCTCGCGGTGACGAAAGCAGAAGGTCCGTTCGAGGCAGGCGTGGCCGAGCGCGTTGATCGAGGCGAAGTAGTTCGGGGCGCCGAACACGATGGCGTCCGCTTCGAGCATCCGATCGCCGATCTCCCGCCAATCGTCATCGACCACGCACCGGTTGTCGGCGGCGCACAGCGTGCAGCCGCGGCACCCGTCGATTCGCTTCCCGGCGAGCGACACGAAGTCGACCGGCCGGCCGGTCGCGTCGAGCACGGCAAGGACGGCGTCGCGCACGGTTCCCTCCGAGCGGCCGCTGGCGCTGATTCCGAGAATCGTCATGGGACCTCCGTTCGTCGATTTCGGAGTGTCCGGCCCCAATGGGCGCGGCGCAAGCGGTCTGGATACCATCCGCGACAGGAGGTCATATGGACAGCCATCGGCAACAGCTGATCGAGACGGCACGGACGCTGGTTACGGAGATGGACCTCGGGGACGGGAACTCGGCCGGAGGCGTCGGCGCTGCGATCCGCACGATCGACGGGAACGTCTACACCGGGGTGTGCATCGATCTGGGTTCGGGGCTCGGTTTCTGCGCCGAGGTCGCGGCGATCGCCCAGATGGTGGCGAACCGGCAGACGCAGATCGACACGGTCGTCGCGGTGACGTTCGAGGGGATCCTGCCGCCGTGCGGGCGCTGCCGCGAGACGATGGCTCAGGTCGACCGGAGGAACCTCGACTGCACGGTGATCCTCAGTGAGACGGAGGATGCGACCCTGCGAGACCTCCTGCCGAGGCATCGGGCAACGATGTAGGCACTCACCCCCGCCGGCTTCGCCGTCGGCACCGCTCCGCGGACGCGGGCGGATGCCGTATCTCGCATCTTTGCGGCGAATCGATTAGGATTGTGGCAGAGCCCGGTTCACGGGAATCTCGTCAGTCCAGAGGGGGATTGCGTATGAAGAGAGTGCTTTGCTGTGTGAGCGTCTTCGTCTGCGTCGTCTCGATGGGGCTCGGCCTCATCGCGGCCGAGCCGGTGGCGCGCGTGTTCGGGTTCGGCGGCGCGATGGCGACGGCCTTCTTGCCGGACACGACCGGAGTAAACGCGTTCCTGTCGGAGAACGGGCTCGCGCCAATGGGCGACTTCCTGGTCGGCGCGGGCGGCGGCGGCCGCGGCGGCGTGATCGGCGGCCCGGTGTTCGGCGGGATCGGATGGGGCGCGTTCGCGTCGTCGGAGAACGACGAACTGCGCGCGGAGTGGCTGTTCGGCGGCGGCGGATTCGACGTCGGCTGCGCTGTCGGCGGGGACAGGAACTCGGTCCTCACCGTCGGGGTAGTCCTCGGTGGCGGCGCCAGCATCCTGACGGTGGACGGGTACCTCGTCCAGACCGTGGCGCCCGAGGGCGTGGTCGCCGAGCCGACAACTCGGGAGGTCGGCGTCGGCATGGGCTTCGTTCAGCCGTACGTCAGTATGGCGGCACAGTTGCTTCCTTGGATGGGGTTCGAGTTCCGGCTCGGATACGTCATCCCGGTGTTCGAGGTCGAATTCGGAGACGATCTGGGCGTTCCTGCACCGTCTCTCGAGTTCTCCGGCCCGTCGGTCAGCGTCGGCCTCATGTTCGGAGGCATCTCGTCCGGCCTGAAGCCGGCGGCTAAGGCCGAGGGCGGAAACGAGCCGATCTCGATCGTCGACGACGGGGGCATAACCGTCGCCGCCGGAGCCGAGCTGATCATCGAGAACGGGTTCGGCGACATCGCGATTGCGTCCTACGATGTCGAGGAGACCGAGACGTCGTCCGATCTCGTGGTCGAGTGGCAGGCGACGCGAACCGCGAAGGAAGAGCGGATCCACGAGCTGCAAGTGGTCTCCAGCGCGGATGGCGAATCGACCATGGTGCAGACGCTCGGGCTCGGCCGCGTCGACTACGCGCTTCGGATCCCGACGGGGATCGATCTGAAGGTGAAGAACGGCGCCGGGAACGTGACGGTCACCGGGCACGAGGCGACGACGATCATCGTCGAGAATGGCGCCGGGGAGATCGAACTGCGAGACGTCGGAGCCGCGGCGCTGATCGTTGCGGGAGGCGTGGGCAAGATCGCTCTCCCGAGCGTCGAGGCCCATCATCTCATCGTCGAGCTAGGCGTCGGAGAGATCGATCTGGTGCTCCCCGCGAGTGCCTCGGCTACGCTGACCGCGAGGGCGGGGTTGGGAGACGTCGAGATCGATCGGTTCCCGGGAATGATCGGTGGGACCCGCGGGTTCCTCGGTAGAGCTGCCGACGTCACGCTGGGCGCCGGCGAGCGTGTGGTCGAGCTGCATGTGGGGCTCGGCAGGATCGGCGTCGAGATGCTGGAGCCGTAGAGCAGAGGAGTCGGGCGCGGCGCGCTACGCGCGCTCGTCGTCGTGCAGGGCGGCTTCCCACAGCTCCTCGGCGGACTGCACCCGGTTCAGGTACCGGTACAGGCCGTCGGCCGCCATCAGCGTCTCGTGGGTCCCCCGCTCGACGATCCGTCCGTCCCGGAGCACGACGATCTGATCGGCATTGCGGATGGTCGACAGGCGGTGGGCGATGACGACCGTCGTCCGGCCGACCATCAGCCGCTCGAGCGCCTGCTGGATCAACAGCTCGGTCTCGGTATCGACGGACGACGTCGCCTCGTCGAGGATCAGGATCGGTGCGTCCTTCAGCACCGCGCGCGCGATCGCCAGCCGCTGCCTCTGCCCCCCGGAGAGCTTGACGCCGCGCTCGCCGATCAGCGTCTCGTATCCGTCGGGCAGCTGCTCGATGAACTCCGAGGCGTTCGCGATACGCGCCGCTTCGATCATCTCTCGATCGGTCGCTCCCCCTGGCCGGCCGAACTGGATGTTCTCGCGGACGGAGCCGTGGAACAGGAAGACGTCTTGAAGGACGATGCTGATCTGCCGACGCAGGCTCTCGAGCGACAGGTCGCGGAGGTCGCAGCCGTCAAGGAGGATCGCGCCTTCGGTGACGTCGTAGAAGCGTGGGATCAGCATCGACAGGGTCGTCTTGCCGACGCCGGTCGGTCCGACAAGGGCGACGATCGATCCGGGCGTGACGTCGAGGTCGATGTCTTGTAGCACGGTCTCGCCGACCGCGTACTTGAAGGAGACGCCGGCGAAGCGCAGCTCTCCACGAGATCGGCCGGCCAGCTCGATCGCGCCGTCCCGCTCGGCGACGTCGGGCTCCTGCTCGAGCAGTTCGGCGATCCGCTCGGCGCCGGCCATCGCCTGCTGAATGCTCTCCCACACGTTGCTCAGTGCCCGGACCGGTTGGTAGAGCAGCTCGAGGTAGAGGAAGTAAGCGACCAGGTCGGCGATCGGTAGCGCGCCGCCGAGGACGAGACGGCCGCCGAAGTAGATGAGAACGATCGTTCCCAGCGCCGCGGTGAACTCGACCGAAGGGTGGAAGACGGCCATCAACCGCAGCGCCCGCAGCAGCGAGTCGCGGTAGCGGACGATGCGCTCCCAGATGCGGTCGGCCTCGTTCTCCTCGCGCGTGAACGCCTGGATCTCCCGGATGCCTGAGATGTTGTCGTTGAGGATCGCGTTGAGCTCGCCCAGCTCGACCTGCCGTTGTCGGAATGCGGGGCGCACGTAGCGGGCGAAGCCGCGCATCGCCAGAACGATCAGCGGGATCGGGATCATCGAGAGCAGGGCCAGCTGCCAACTCATCGAGACGAGCACCGCGGTGACGCCGATCAGCATCAGGATGTTGACCAGGACGTCGGGGATGGCGTGGGCGACGAGCTGCTCGAGCAGGTCGGAGTCGTTCACCGTCCGCGACATCAACTGCCCGGTCTGCTTGTCCTCGTAGAAGCGAAGCGACAGCCGCTGCAGATGGCGATAGACCTGGTTGCGGACGTCGGCGACGACGTGCCACCCGGCGACGTGGCCCGAGTAGCTGCGGACGAACCGCATCAGCGCCCGCAGGACGTAGACGGCGAGCGCCAGCAGGGCGAGCCGGCCGACCAGGCTCAGCGCCTCCGCTCCGGCCTCCGGATCGGTGACGGCGGCGACCATCGTGCGCACCAGCCAGGGGCCGATGAGCTGGATGCCGACCAGGGCCAGCATGCTGATGATCGTCAGCGCCAGAGGCAGCTTGTACCGCTTGACGTGATGCAGGATCGACCGAAGCGACTTCAACGTTCCGCGCCTCCGTTCCTAGGTCTCGTCCACTTCGACGATCACGGTGTCCTCGAACGGGAACCAGAGATCGTGCGTGTAGTGGGTAGCCCATTGGGGATCGCGGTAGCTCAGCGATGCCCGCACGTGGTGGACCTCACCCGCGGGGTGATCCGGTGGGATCTCCACGGTGTAGCGGAGAGTGAGCGTCTCGCCGATGCCGAGATCGTGGTACGCCTCACCGGCGCCGGTGATGACGGCGACGACCTCGTCACCCGGCGTGTACGTGGTGGTCCAGTTCCACGACGCCGGGTTGAGCTCCGGGATGCCCGGATTCGCGTAGATGATCGTGCACGGGCAGTCGAGCGAACGCGTCGAATCGGCCTTCGACGTGAGAGTTGCCGTCGGGGACTCGCTGAGCGCGAACCGGTCGCCGTGCAGGTCGGGCAGCCGGCCGTACATGATGAGGCCGGTGTACGGATCGCCGTCGACGAAGAATCGGCGTCCCAGCGCGGCGCGCCGCCCCTCGTTCGTCGTCGACAGCGTGTACGTCAGTGTCTCGCCGGGCCGCACCCGTTGCGGAGAGACCGCGACGTCGAGATCGAGGATCAGCCACCCTTCGCGTCGGTACATCGGCTCCAGGAGACCGGAGAAGTGCAGGATCGCCAGGAGCGCTGCGGCCGTGATCAGAGCGCCGGCACCGCGGCGGAGCCGGCCTCGAATCCGCTCCGGCCCGATGAACCCTCCGATCAGGAAGACGATCCCCAGGCCGAGCACCGCCAGCACGAGGGGTTCGAGTGGAATGCTGGTCAGCAGGGCGACGGGGATCACGAGGAAGAGCACCGCGAAGGTCACGGCCGCCGTCCTTCGAGCGTCAAGTACCCGGCGGATAACGTTCATCGGGTCTTCCCCCTCCTCGTTGTCTCCACTCGGGTGATTATCCGAGAGATGACGTTGTTCGGCCAGTGTGGCAGGCGCAGCGCCACTTGGCCGCCGGCGACCTCGCTCGTATACTGATCCATCCGGAACAGATTGACGCAATCACAAAGGCAAGAGGAGGTTCGGATGAAGAAGGCGCTAATCCTGGTATTCGTTCTGTCGATCGTCGTTGGAACGGGCGCGCTGATGGCGATCTACGCGGGGCCCGCTCCGAATTCCGGGGATGGCGTCCCGGACGGAAGTGGCTACGAGACACCGCCGGGGCCGATTGGCGGTGGCGATCCGTTCGGGCCCGCACCGAACGCGGGGGACGGTGTCCCGGACGGGAGCGGTCTGACGCCGCCAAACGGACCGATCTAGCCGAACGGCTGACGCATCCACAGCACGACTCGTTGGCGACGGTCTCCACAGGGGGGCGTCGCCATTTGACTAGCGTCGACCGGATCTGCTCTTCTGTCGGCGACCGGGTCGCGGAGACCGATGCGGACACCTCGCAGCATGGCGGAGGAGCGAGCGATGGACAAGGAAGCGGGATTGAGAACGCTGACCGGCATCATCCTAGCGCTGCTTGTCGCGGCCCCCGCGTTTGCTGCGGACGACGGACCGACATCGATCTTCGTCGTCCACTGCGAGCCGACGAACGCGAGCGAGGGCCACTGGACGGCCTTGATCGACCTCGTTGCGCTCGCCGACCGGTACGCTGTTCCCCTTTCGATCGACTTCACGGCGCAGTGGGCGGAGATGATCCTCGCCGACGAGACGAAGGGCTACGCGGTGAGCACGTGGCTCGCCGCCGGCCACGAGATCGGGTGTCATCACCACCCGTACTGGACGATGTTGGAGCGGTCCGCGCAATGGGACGGGTACACGAACACGGCGGTCGAGGAGATCCTGCCGCAGGATCGGGCCGACTACCGTGGCACGATGTCCGACTACATGGTGTTGCTCGATGCCCTCCCCGGCGAGCGCCGTTCCGGCTGCCTCGGCGGATCGGACGTGCGCGACGAGGCTGACTGGCCGTGCTCGCTCGTCTACTCGACCGTCGGCCACGTGGTCGACGACGCGGTATCCCGCCCGGCGGAGCGATCGATCGGCGGCTGTGCGGTGCTCGAGATCGGCCACGCCTTGCTGGTCGGGGCCGAGCGAGGAGCGTTGGGAACGCAGTACGACGCCGCGGACTCGGACACCGTCTTCGGCGTGATCGGGCACGTCTACAACTTCGCCGACTTCCCCGCCGCGTTCGAGTTCTGGTTCGCGTTCCTTCTCGAGCGCGATCCAACCGGGCTTCGCCGCGGGACCGTCTCGGCCGTACTCGATGCGTGGGGCGGCTCGGACTGATCGAGCGACGGCTCGACTGTGGCTAGCAGCCTGTGTGAGTAATCCCGACTAGAATACGTCAAGAACCCGTTTCAT
>CAZSNG010000062.1:0-11952 GCA_964608345.1 uncultured Thermotogae bacterium | reverse complement strand
AACCCCTGCCGCCGGGATGAAAACCCGGTATCCTAGGCCGCTAGATGATGGGGACGAGAAGCCGGCGGATTATAGGCCGCAACCGGGCTTCGTTTCAACAGAAGTGGGTCGTGCTGGATTCGAACCAGCGACTCCCTGATTAAAAGTCAGGTGCTCTGCCACTGAGCTAACGACCCGAGAGAGGAGAACCCTCTCCTGTGGGTCGTGCAGGACTTGAACCTGCAACCAACGGATTAAGAGTCCGCTGCTCTACCATTGAGCTAACGACCCGAGCGGTCGAATGGTACGGAAGGGCATTTGGGGTGTCAAGACTTGAAGGCGGTTTGTGGCATCCCCTACGATCGGGGCATGGACCCGTTGCCGTTCTCCCCTCCTCCACCGGCGCCGTTGGCCGAACGGTTGCGCCCGACGAGCCTGGGCGACGTTATCGGACAGGACGATCTGCTCGGGCCGGACGGGCCACTGCGCTCGCTGGTCGAGCGAAACGCCTACCGGGCGCTGCTGTTCTGGGGGCCGCCTGGTACCGGCAAGACGACGGTCGGACGGATCCTCGCCGTGCAGGCCGAGGCGCGGTTCGTCCACTACTCGGCGGCGCTGACCGGCGTTCGCGAGGTCCGGCGCGCCCTGGAGGACTCGCAGTTCCGCCACAAGACCGAGGGAAAGCGCGATCTCCTCTTCCTCGATGAGATCCACCGATTCAACAAGGCGCAGCAGGACGTCCTCCTGTCGTTCCTCGAGGAGGGGACCGTTCTGTTTATCGGCGCGACGACGGAGAACCCGTCGTTCGCGCTGAACTCGGCCCTCCTCTCGCGATGCCAGCTGTTCTGCTTCGCGCCGTTGGATGACGGCGCGCTTCGACGACTCATCGACCGGGCGTTGCAGTTACCGGACGGCCTGAACGGGGAGTTCGATCTGGCCGACGGTGGGGCGGATCTGCTGATCGGCCTCTCCGATGGCGATGGACGTCGGGCGCTGACGACGCTGGAGCTGGCGGCGAGCATTGCGGAGGGGACCGCGATCGACGTGGATCTGATCGCGCGCGCCGTGCAGCGCAAGGGGATGCGGTACGACCGCTCCGGCGAGGAGCACTACAACATCATCAGCGCGCTGCACAAGTCGGTCCGCAACTCCGACCCGGACGCGGCGTTGTACTGGCTGGCTCGGATGATCGAGGGGGGCGAGGACCCGCGGTTCATCGCGCGGCGGCTGATCCGCATGGCATCCGAGGACATTGGCATGGCCGACCCGGCCGCCCTGACCCAGGCGATCGCCGCTTGGCGGGCGGTCGAGGCGATCGGCCTTCCGGAGTGCGATCTCGCCTTGGCGCAGGCGACGGTCTACTTGGCGACGGCGGAGAAGAGCAACGCGCTCTACCGGGGCCTGGGCGCCGTCCGTCGCGAGATCCGAGAACGCCCGCTTGAGGAGGTTCCGCTGCACCTGCGCAACGCGGCGACGAGGATGATGAAGGATCTCGGCTACGGTGCCGGATACCAGTACGCGCACGACCTCGACGAGGGGATCGCGCGGATGGATTGCCTGCCTCCTTCTCTCGTCGGGCGCACCTTCTACAGCCCAACGAACCGCGGCCACGAGGAGCAGATCGCCGAACGACTCGAACAGTGGCGTAGGCGCCTCGCTCTCGGTGCGGGCAACGAGGAATAGGCGCGGTCGCGCTCCGCGTGCCGCGGGTGCGATTCCCGCTGCCTACTGCCGCTCCGCCGCGTCCTGCCGGTCGAGGTACTGGAGGATTGCATCGACGATGAGGTAGTTCATCGAGCGATCCTTCCGCTTCCCCAGCTCCGTCAGGCGCTCGATCAGGCGGTGCTCGGCCTTGCTCTTCGGTATGTAGATGGACAGTGCGTCTGAACGAGTTACCATCGATCCCCCCTCGTATGAGCTTATTATACTTTATTGAACACCGATGACAACTCCGCCGGGGCACGAACGGACACGCCCCGCGGCCGATCGGTCGCGGGGCGTGCTGCGAAACGCCGGAACATCAGTTCTCTTCTACTGATGCAGGTGCCGCTTGATGTCAAGCTTGGCCGACTTCTCGAACGGCTCGTCGACCAACGAGACCGACTCCTTGTGCTTGATGCGCTTGAAGACGGCGAGGTTCTCGCTTCGCTCCTTGATCTCCTCCCAGATGTGGTCGAGCGCCGTCTCGGGCGACTCGATTCCCATCCCTTTCAGCGCCGGCCAGTTCGGGTAGATCTGCGCCGAGACGGTCGGGATTCCCTGGCGGCTTCCTTCGTAGACCATGATCTCGTCGACCGCCGGGATTGAGACGAACTCCCACTCGATCTCCTCGGGGTAGACGTTCTTCCCGGTCTCGAGGACGATGACGTTCTTCGCGCGGCCGCACAGGACGAGCCGCCCGTTCTCGTAGGTGCCGAGGTCTCCGGTGTGGAACCAGCCGTCCGCGTCGATGACTTCGGCGGTCGCGGTGGGGTTGTTGTAATAGCCGTCCATGACGTTCGGCCCCTTTGCGAGCACCTCTCCGACGCCGGCCTCGTTCGGGTCCTTGATCCTCAGTTCGATCTCAGGGACCGCCGTCATGCCGGGTTCTTCGTCGAACGCCTCGCACATCGTGAGCAACGGTGCGGTCTCGGTCAGTCCGTACCCTTCCATGATGCCGATCCCCATCCCGCGGAAGCCGCCGGACGCCTCGGGACTGAGCGGCGCCCCGCCGGACGTGAAGAAGCGGAACTGCTTGCCGAACAGCTTCTTCTTCACCAACTTCCCCATCAGCATCGGGGAAGAACGGTAGATCGCCCGCTTCAGTGCGCTCTTCTTGATCGAATCCATGACCCGCCCGTACAGGACGTTGTACAGCTTCGGGACCCCGAGGATGATCGTCGGGTGGGCGGCTTTCATGACCTGGGCGAGGTTCCGGTCGACCGGTGTGTAGGTGGTGGTTGCGCCGACGACCATCGGCGTCACCAGAGTGATCGTCAGGCCGTAGATGTGGTTCCATGGCACGATGGAGAGGAAGTCATCCTCGGCGGTGAGCGAGACGACCTGCGCCGCCGTGAGGGCGTTCGAGGAGATGTTCGCGTGGGTGAGCATCGCCCCCTTCGCGTTGCCGGTCGTTCCCGACGTGTACATCAGAATCGCCAGCGACTTCGAATCGACCTCGACGAGTGGTAGTTCGGTCTTGCCGAGAAGGAGCGCGTCGAGGAAGAGGACGCTTTCGTCCTGCATCCGATCCATCGAGATCACGAACGGCTCTCCGGGGAGCGCGGAGCGAAACGACAGCACGTCCTCCGTCTTCCCGCCCGAGAAGACGATTCCCTTGACGCCGGCTTCCTTCAGAATGCGCTCGATCTCACCGCGCTGTAGCTCGGGATCGAGCGGCACGACGACGGCGCCGCACCGAAGGATACCGAAGAAGGTCGTTGCCCAGGCCGCTCGCGGCTTGGAGACCAGGGCAACACGATCGCCGGCCTCCACCCCCAATTCGGACAGCGCTCTGGCGAACCGCCCGACCATCTCGCCGAGCCGCGCGTACGTGGTCTCGTTGAGAACGAGTTGGATCCCGCGTCCCCGCTTCCGCTCCTTCGGAATCGGCATCCGCAGTGCGACTCGATCCCCGTACTTCGGTACAGCGTCGTCCAGCAATTTCGCAATCGTCGGGTACATAGGCTTCTCCTTTGTCCTCCCCGTTCCCATTCGGTCCGGTACTTCGAGGACGAGGACCGAATGCCCCCACTTGCTCTAGATGGCGGTCAGGTGCTTCTCCGCTTCGATCGCGGCGATGGCCCCCTCTCCGGCGGCGACTACGCCTTGCGCGTAGCGTGTGGCGTCGATCCGCGCGTCGCCGGCGGCGAAGATCCCGGGTACGTTCGTGTGAAGACACTTGTCCGTCACGATGTACCCGTCTGAGTCGAGTTCGATCGTGCCCCGAAGGAACTCGGTTTGCGGCGCATGACCGATGTTGATGAAGACGCCGTCGATCGGGACGTCCTCCGTCTCGCCCGTGGTCAGATCCCTCAGCCGTACCCCCTCGAGCCGATCCGTTCCGAGGACGGCTTCGACCGTGCGGTTCCAGAGGAAATCGACCTTCGGATGCTCCCTCGCCTGCTGGAGAAGGATCGGCGAGCCGCGAACCGCGAATCGGTCGTCCTCCGGATGGCGGACGACGATCGACACCGACTCGACGAACCGCGTGAGGAAGAGCGATTCCGTGAGGCCGGAGTCGCCGGCGCCAACTTCCAGGATGCGCTTGCCTTGGAAGAAGAACCCGTCGCAGATCGCGCAGTAGGAGATCCCCCTTCCCTTGAGGCGGGCGGCCCCTTCGGCCGGGAGCTCCTTCGGTCGCGACCCGCAAGCGACGATCACCGATCTCGCCCGAATCGTGTTCTCGGTCATGACGATCGCGTGCGACTCGTCTCCGGGCTCGATCCGCACGACTTCGTCGAGGACGACACGCGCGCCGAACCGCTCGGCCTGGGCACGCAGCTGTGCCATCAGCTCGGGAGCGGAGACGGCCTCGGCGAAGCCGGGCCAGTTCTCGATGATGTCGGTTTCGTTGAGCTGACCACCCGGGGTCCCTTTCTCGATGACGGCCGTCGACAGCAGCGCACGCCCCGCGTAGATCGCAGCCGTCAGACCGGCCGGTCCGGCCCCGATGATGGCGACGTCTACCGGACTGCCCTGTTCAACCATAGTCCGGATTATAGGTCAGCCGGAATCGAGGTCAAAAGGCTCCAGATCGAACGCTCCCTTCGTCGTTTCGATGACCTGCTCGATCCGTAGCTTCGCCTTGTCCAGTCCCTCCTTGATCGACGCGGCGAGGGGAAGCCCCTCCTCGAACAGCTCCACCGCCTCGTCGAGGGAGAGGTCGGCTTGCTCCAGGCGGCCGGTAATCTCCTCCAGCTTCTTCAGTGCCTCCTCGAGGTTCACTCGGGATTCACCTCCTCGACGCGTGACGTGAACCGCCCGGTCCCCAGTCGCGTTTCGAGGACGTCCCCCGCGGTGACCTCGAGCGCATCGCGAAGCGGTCGCGTGGACCCTGCGGTGAACGTGAGCGAGTAGCCCCGCCGAAGCGGCAGGAACGGGTCGGAGAGCCGCAGCAACTCCCCCGCGCGGCGCGCGGTGCGGCGCCGGGCGTTCCAGGCGTCCGTGATACCACGGATCGCGGCGCCGACCTGCAGATCCAACCGCTGCTCGAGCGTCTCCAGACGCCGCTGCGGTACGCGGAACAGGTAGCCGCGCATCTGCGATCGGAGGGTCGCTCGGCGGACGCGGAGGAGCCCCGCGGCGGCGCGCGTCATCCGCGATGCCACGGCGTCGAGGCGGGCGGTGACGTCGGCGCGGTTCGGTGCAACCATCTCGGCCGCCGCCGAGGGCGTCGGCGCGCGTCGGTCAGCGACGAAGTCGACGATCGAGAAGTCGGTCTCGTGGCCGACGGCGGACAGCACGGGAATGGGGCAGTCGAAGACCGCCCGTGCCAATCGCTCGTCGTTGAACGCCGCGAGGTCCTCGGCCGACCCGCCGCCGCGACCGATGATCAGGGTGTCGAGCGTCGAGACCTCGACGGAAAACCGGATGGCTCGATCGATGGCGGCGTGCAGCTCCGCCGGGGCCGCGTCGCCCTGCACGGTCGAAGGGAACAGGACGATCGCCGCGGACGGCCACCGTCGCTCGAGGATCGAGACGACGTCGCGAAGCGCCGCGCCGCTCGGTGAGGTGATCAGGCCGATCCTCGCGGGAAACACGGGAAGCGGCAGCTTGTGCTCGGTGGAGAAGAGCCCCTCGTCTTCGAGCTTCTTCTTCAGCTGTTCGAACGCCAGCTGCAGCGCACCGGCGGCGACCGGCTGAATGAGCGACGCGATGAACTGGTACCGGCCCCGCGGCTCGTAGATCGTCAGCTTCCCGAATGCGAGGACAACCGTTCCCGGCTCGACGCCTGCGTTGGCGACGAGGGCCGAGCGGCTCCGGAAGCGAACGGCGCTCAGCTCCCCGGCCTCGTCCTTCAGCGTGAAGTAGACGTGGCCGGACGGAGCCCGCTTCAGCTCCGAGATCTCTCCCTTCACCCACACCTCCCCGAATTGCGCCTCGAGGAGCTCGCGGGCCGAGCGATTCAGTTCGGAAACCGTGTAGATGTGCTGCGTGTCCGTCATGGTCGAAGACAGTGTACCGAGCCCGATCCGGAAAGCCGAAGGAGTGCCCCGAAAGCTTGAAACGGACGGGACTTCAGACTATGATCGACTCATGACAGGAGACGGTGAGGGCCGTTTCCCTTCCACGATGCGCCTCAAGCGGCGTAGGGACTTTCAGCATGTCTACCGAGGGGGCGTGGTGTGGAAGGGATCGTGTTTTGCCCTCCACGTTCTCGCGCGCGAGAACGGAGTTCGCCTGGGGATTTCCGTGCCGAAGCGATTCGGCACGGCGGTCGAGAGGAACCGGGCCAAGCGGCGCTTGCGGGAAGCGTTTCGCCGAATCGCCGAGACTCTTCCTGCGGTCGATGTTATCGTGCGGCCGGCGGACGGATGCGAGCAGTACGACATCGGAGAGATCGGGGAGATGCTGGCGACGGGCATCGAGGAGATCCTGGCCAAGGGAGCCCGTGGATGAGAGCATCGATGGTCGAGCGCATCAAACGGTGGTACCGACAGCGGCAGGCGCCGGTCGACGAGCGGCATTCGTTCCGCGCATTGCGCGTACCCCGAGTAGGGAGTCAGCCCCACTGCCGCGCGAGCCGAGATCCACGGACCGCCATGCAGCAGATCGGAAGACCGAGGACGTAGTTCGCGGCTCAGGGAGGTCGAAGGATGAACAAAGAGACGATCAAACTCACCAAGGCGGGATACGAGCTGATGCAGCAGGAGCTTGATCACGCGCAGAAGATCCTCTACGAGGAGATCCCCGAGAAGCTGAAGGCGTCGAAGCTGAACGGCGGGGACCTGCGCGAGAACAAGGAGTACATGTACCTCCAGAGCCAGCAGCAGTACTACGAGCGCGAAGTGCGTCGCCTCAACTCCGTTCTCGAAGTCGCGGAGGTCCTGCCCGACGAGGAGATCAGCAGTGACGAGATCGGCATCGGATCGAGCTTCATCCTGCACGATCTCACGCTCAAGGAGAGCGGGACGTTCACGCTGGTGAGTCCGGCGGAGGTCGACCTGGAGAGCGGGAAGATCTCGATGGCTTCGCCGGTCGGCAGGGTCCTACTCGGCAAGCGAGAGGGCGACGAAGTGACCGCCGAGCTGCCGTGGGGACGGAGCAAGTACCGCGTCATCGCGATCAACAAGTAGCACGTATCCGGAGCGTCCGATGTCCGATCCGCTGATTCAAGCCCGCCTCGATAAGCTTCGTGCATTGCGCGAGAAGGGGATCGACCCCTATCCGGCGCGCGTTCCGTCCGTCGATCCGATCGGGCCGATCGTCGAGCGACTCGCGTCGATCGGCGTCGAGGAGCACAGCGGGGAGACGGTGACCGTCGCCGGCCGCCAGATGGCGGTCCGTGGCATGGGCAAGGCGTCGTTTCGCGACCTGCGCGCCGGGACCGGGAAGATCCAGATTTACGCTTCGACCGATCGCCTCGGCGAGGAGCGCTACGTCGCGCTCGGCGACACCGACATCGGTGATCATCTTGCGGTCACGGGGGAGGTCTTCCGGACCAAGCGCGGTGAGCTGACGATCGCAGCGACGGAGTGGACCCTGTTGTCGAAGTCGATCCGGCCGTTGCCCGAGAAGTGGCACGGGCTCAAGGACGTCGAAACCCGCTACCGCCATCGCTCCCTCGATCTGATCTCGAACGACGACGTGAGGGAGACGTTCATCAAGCGGTCGAAGATCCTGTCGGCGGTTCGCCGAACCCTCGATGGGGAAGGCTTCCTCGAGGCCGAGAACCCCGTCCTCCAGACGGTAGCGAGCGGCGGCCACGCGAGACCTTTCGTAACGCATCACAACGCGCTCGACGCCGATCTGTACCTTCGGATCGCCCTCGAGCTGCATCTGAAGCGGCTCCTCGTTGGCGGGCTCGAGCGCGTCTACGAAATGAGCAAGTGCTTCCGCAACGAAGGGGTGTCGACCGAACACAACCCCGAATTCACGATGCTCGAGATCTACCAGGCGTACGCCGACTACGAGGACATGATGCGCCTCGTCGAGCGGTTGATCCACGCCGGACTGGCCGCGATCGGCCAGGAGCCGCGGGTTGAGTTCAAGGGACACACGATCGATCTCGGCCTTCCGTGGAAGCGGATCGGGATGGTCGACGCAGTGGCCGAAGCGATCGGGATCGACGCGCTGCCGCTGAGAACCGACGCGGCGATCGAACGGGCAGATGCCGACGGAATCGATCCGCGGCCCGGCTCGCCGGGAGAGGCGGTTGAGGCGCTGTTCGCCCGCCACGTGGAGCCGAACCTGATCGAGCCCACGTTCATCATCGACTACCCGATCGAGATCTCGCCGCTCGCCAAGAGGAAGGCGGGTGACGAAGGCCTCGTCGAGCGGTTCGAGTTGTACGTTGGCGGGATCGAGCTGGCCAACGCGTTCACCGAGCTGAACGATCCGGTCGACCAGCGCGCTCGGTTCGAGGACCAAGAGCGGCTGCGCGAACTTGGAAACGAGGAGACGCAACCGATCGACGAGGACTTCCTGTACGCGATCGAGCACGGGATGCCGCCGGCCGGCGGAATGGGCATCGGCGTCGATCGTCTGGTGATGCTGTTGACCGGCTCGTCGTCGATCCGCGACGTGATCCTGTTCCCGACGATGCGGAGGAAGGTGTCGTGATCCAATCGCTCGTGTCCTTTGTCCGGCGGGTCGACGCGTGGATCGAGGCGGCGCTGCACTGGGATCGCCGGTCGGTTCACAGGATCGCCGAGCTTCCGGCCCTGCGGCGCTGGGCTCGGATGTTCGTCACCGCGACCTATCTCGGAGACGGCTACTTGTGGGGCGGCTTCGGTCTCGGACTGCTACTGTTCGGGGGGACGCCCGACCGGATCCACGTGTTGATCGGTCTTGCGGTGACGATCGTGAACGTCGCCGTCTTCCGCCTGATCAAGGTTGCGGTCGGCCGCTTGCGGCCGGTGAACGACCTTCCGAGGCTGCGCTCGCGGATCGTCGACGGCTACTCGTTCCCGTCCGGTCACGCTACGACGTCGTTCGGCCTCGCCTGGGTCGTCGCTCGAAGCTACCCGGCCCTCTGGGTGCACGTCTGCGTCTACGTCATCGCCGGAACGATCGCCTTCTCACGTGTCTACGTTCGAGAGCACTACCCGTTGGACGTGCTCGGCGGGGCAATCCTCGGAACTGCCGTTGCCTACTTCCTTTTCCCGTTCTTCAGCTGGCTGTTCTTTTGACAGACCTTTCGAACGTTGCGTAACATTCAAGGCGCTTGACCGCGCGCAAGAGAGAGGGAGGTTCAATGAAGCACCACTTCTCACGTCGGGTGGCCGGAGCCAAACGATCGGCGATTCGCGAGCTTCTCAAACTGACCGAGCAGCCGGAGATCATCTCCTTCGGCGGGGGACTCCCCGCGCCGGAAACGTTCCCGAAGGAGGAGATGGCGGAAATCGCGGCGGAGCTGATCCGTGAGCACCATGACAACGTCCTCCAGTACGGACTGACGGAGGGGAGCAAGACCCTCCGCAAGGCGGTCTGCGAGTGGCTGGAGCGCCAGGATGTTCATGCGACCATCGACGAGCTGCTGGTGACGACGGCGTCGCAGCAGGGATTGGACCTTCTCTGCAAGTCGTTCATCGATCCGGGCGACGTCATCTTCTGCGGCCTCCCGACGTATCTCGGCGCGGTGCAGGCGTTCACGCTCTTCCAGACCGACATGGTCGGCGTCCCGCTCGAGGATGACGGGATGGATCTCGACGAACTCGAGGCCCAGATCGAATCCGCCAAGGCCGCCGGCAAGACCATGAAGGCGATCTACGTGATCCCCGACTTCCAGAACCCCAGCGGGATCACCATGTCACTCGAGAAGCGCAAGCGTCTGCTCGACATCGCACGACGCGAGGATCTCGTGGTCTTCGAGGATAACCCGTACGGGCACCTGCGGTTCGCTGGCGAGCCGATTCCGTCGATCTGCAGCATGGACGACGAGGGGCGTGTCATCCTCCTGTTGACGTTCTCGAAGACGCTCTGCGCCGGCCTCCGCCTGGCGGTCATGCTTGCCCGCGGCGACCTGATGGACGCGCTCGTCCGCGCGAAGCAGGCGACCGACCTGTGTACGTCGAAGCTGACGCAGCATCTGGCGGCACAGTACATGTTGCGGTACGGGCTGGAGCAGCATCTCGACGAAATCCGACCGATCTACCGCGCGAAGCGCGATGCGATGGTCGACGCCCTCGAGCGGTACATGCCCGAGGGAGTCACGTGGACCGAGCCGGAGGGCGGCCTGTTCGTCTGGGTGAGACTGCCCGAAGACGTCGATGCGACCGACATGCTAGCGGACGCGATCGAGCACAATGTTGCCTACGTCCCCGGGACCTCCGCGTTCGTCGACGGCGGTGGGCGAAACACGATGCGCCTGTCGTACTCTCTCGCGACGCCCGAGGTGATCGACGAGGGGATTCGGAGGCTGGCCGGCGTCGCGAAGACGGCGATCGAGGCGAAGCAGGTGCCGGCTGGCGCGTCGTAGCAGAGACGGACAATCGAGAGACGGTAAACGGGCATCGAATCCCAACGATTCGATGCCCGCTCTCTTTGCGGTCACGGGAGAGTCGGTGCCCGCTAGAGAACCGCGTCGGGCAAGGCATCGACCAGCGCGGTCGTCAGTTCGATCGTTCGCTCGAGGTCGTCGAGACGCAGCGTCGAGATCGGCGAGTGGATGTACCGGCACGGAACCGAGATGACGCCGGCGAGGACGCCGCCTCGGGTGAGGTGGATTGCCCCGGCGTCCGTTCCTCCGTAGGTCGGAAGCTTGTACTGGTAGGGGATCGACGCGTTCTCTGCGACGGTCTCCAGGGCCGCGACCAGCTTCCGCGATACGACGATCGACCGGTCGGCGATGGAGATCGCCGGACCCTCGCCGAGGCGGACCGGCTGGCTCTCCGGCGGAACGCCTGGCATGTCGGCGCCGATCGTTCCTTCGATCGCGATCGCCAGAGCGGGTTCGAGCTGGTAGGCGGCGGTCCGGGCGCCGCGCAGGCCGACCTCTTCGCCGAACACGAAGGAGAAGGCGACGGTCATCCCGAGCGCGTGCTCCGCGAGGCGTCGCGCCGTCTCGATCAGCACGGTGCACCCGGCCCGGTCGTCGAACGCCTTCCCGGTGACGTACCCGTCGCGCAGTTCGGTGAACGGGTAGTGGATCGTGAACGGATCGCCGATGCGGACCCCCATCTCGGCGGCTTCGTCCTTCGACGTGGCCCCGACATCGACGAACATCCGATCCATCGGAATCGGCTTCTTCCGTTCCTCCGGCGCCACGATGTGCGGCGGTGCCGTCCCGATGACGCCGTGACGCTTCGATCCGTCGCGGGCGAGAAGGACGATCCGGTGCCCGGGAACAATTCGCTCGTCCCACCCGCCGATCGGGGCGAACCGCAGGTAGCCGTTGTCGTCGATCCACTTGACGATGAACCCGATCTCGTCCGTGTGCGCGTCGAGCATCAGTGTTCGGTCGTCCGCGCCACGACGGATGGCGAACAGGTTGCCAAGCGCGTCGGTTCGCACCTCGTTGACGAACGGCGAGACGAGTCGGGCGATCGTCTCTCGAACCTCATCCTCGAACCCGGCGACGCCGAACCCATCGGACAGCTCTTGTAGAGCATCCACCGGTTGCATGGTCTCGTGGTTCCTCCTGTGAGCAGGCTTGCGCAGTTCGACTGCGTCGGGGGTCATGGTACTGCTCTCTGACCGGCGATGCCGGTCAGAGAGCGAAGGATTGACTGTGTCAATCCTTCCGTTGGCCGGCCATTCGGGGGGGGGAATGGGTTGTCGTGGGGGGGGGGGGGGGGGGGGGGGGGGGGGGGGGGGGGGGGGGGGGGGGGG
>CAZSNG010000061.1:0-12050 GCA_964608345.1 uncultured Thermotogae bacterium | reverse complement strand
GTGATGGTGGCCGGACTCACGTAAAGAACCCTCCGGAAAACCCGGGGCGGTTCAGGGCGAGGCTCAGGATGAAGGTACAGAAATCCACTGCGACCTGGATAGCGTGCGTCAGCTGAACCGCGCGGTTCGTGTGGATCGAAACTATCTCGCGCAAGTGATTCTAAACGTGCTTGACAACGGAGTGAAGTACTCATACCCGGACACGCAAATCAGAGTGGCTCTCGATTCACACAAGGATGAGCGCGGCAATGTCTATTGGGACATCATCATATCGAACACTGGCATCCGACTGCGCGAGGAACATGTCGAACGGGTCTTCGAGCCACGCTATCGCACTGATGAAGCAAGAGACAAGGCCATTCTCAGTACAGGTATTGGCCTCGCGGTGGCGCGCGATCTCGTCGAGATCATGGGTGGAATGTTAACGGCCCAAGCGTCAGTAGAAAGCGGGAATCGGGGCTGGGAGACTACATTCACGGTTTCGCTGCCGCGCGTCTTCCCATAGGAGGTGCTCGTGAAGATCCTCTTTCTAGACGAAGAGAAGAGGCGCATCGAACCTCACATTGAAGGCCTTGAACGTCATGGGCATATCGTCGATCACTTCCGTGCCGTCCGAGAGGCTGTGAGCGCGCTTGAGACGGACAGGAGGGGGTACGATTGCTTCATTGTCGACGTCCTGATGCCGGTTGACAACAGTCTTCCGGAGCCATCATGCCGGAACTACGGTGGACTCCAGTTCTATACTTACTTGCGCCGGTCGGCGAATCCAATACACAACGTGCCAATCGTCTTCCTGACCGTGGTGAACAACCTCTGGGCGACCTCGGAGGTAAAGACACACGAAGAGGGTCGCCCCGTGCCTTCGATCTCCATCCTACGGAAACCTGTTGATCCGTTGGAGCTCATTGATTCCGTGGAACACCTGTCGATCGCCTACAGGAGACGAGCCAATGAAAATGCCGAGTAGCACTACAGTACATGGCATAGTAGCTTCCCTGGTTGCATTGCTCATTCTGGCTTTCGCAGGCTCAGCTGCCCAACCGCAATCCAGCCAAGCTCCTGATGAGATCACTGTGGAGGGGCTTCTTGGGCACTACCTTACATACACTGCTGACACAGTCGAACGCGTAGAGAAGTCCGTAGAACGTACCGACTCGATGATACGTCTCATGTTTGTCGTGCTGACCGCGCTCTTCGGAGTCGGCTCGTACAGCGCCTTCCAGAGCTACACACGGACAAGGAAGACCGCACTACAGGCGGATAGAGTCTCGTCCAAGCTGGACGAGACCATTGAGAATGTCGGTGGATTGGAGACGTCCTGTTCCCAACTTGAGGAGCGCCTCTCCACTTCCATCAAGCGTGTAGAGGGCATCGAACACAACAAGCTTTGGGCACTAGGGCGGTACACTCAAGATGCTTCAGAGCTGCTCATAGTGCTGGAGGCCGAGGTCAAGCTTCGCTCTCCTGATGATGAGATTCGGGCAATCGCTGAAGAGGAGCTCTTGTCTCGCCTCGAATCCCCACTTCGTGCGATTCGAGTAGCAGCGAGCAGGGCCATTCTCCGGAACTCCCCCTCCGAAGGTGCAACTGTAAGAGTGGCAACCTATCTCGCCGGAGAAGAAGATGGCGCCGTGAAGGCAGTAGTGTCTGAAGCACTGAAGCAGGCTCAGAAGGCATAGGGCCAATCGCATTGACCTAGATCCCCGCGAACCGGGGGATCCAGGTCAGAGGATCTGGCAGCAGATCCTTCGCGGTCCGGCGAGATCCCGCAACGCATCAACCAGCACCCGCGTAGCGCGGCAGTCGTCTTCGTTGTAGTCGAGAATCCTCTGGCGGATTGCGTCGTCGCCGGTTTCGACCCATTGGTGGAACCACTGGATCGAGCCAACGCCGGAGGGATCGGTGTCGCGCCACTGGAAGCCGAGGAACGTCGTTGTCGGGGTCAGACCGTGTGTCGTGCTGCGCGAAGCAAGGTGTGCCCACCGCTCTTGTATGCGAGGATCCGCTGACGGATGGCCGGGTCTCCGGTCTTGACCCACTCGTGGAACCACTGCATGGATCCCGCACCGGAGGGATCGGTGCGTTCGGGGTCAAGTCTTTATTCTTGGTGTTCCCAGTATCGGACCTCATCCTGGCTCATTCGCTGGGCCTTGGGTCGGATCTCGGGTTCCGGAGAAACAGTACTTCTCTCTCCAATGTGCGCCTCATCGAGATACAGCAAGACCTGTGATCGCATCAACCAACACCCGCGTCGCGCGGCAATCGTCTTCATTGTATTCGAGAATCCTCCGACGGATGGCGACGCCGCCGGTTTCGACCCATTGGTGGAACCACTGGATCGATCCGGCACCGGAGGGATCGGTGTCCCGCCAGGCAAAGCCGACGAACTTGGCGAGCTCCTTGAGGGAGAGCGTGTATGTCGGCCAGATCATGCGTGATCTGACAACGTCATCGTATAGATTCACGAAGCGGTCTTCCTCGAACAGCGCCGTGATGGCAGCCTCCGTCGCCACGTCGGGATGGCGTCTCCCCAGCTGCTTCCAGATCGTCCGTTCGTAGTGTCCGTAGTAGTAGACGACCGCATCGGAGTGCTCCTGCACGTACGCCCACGCCTGTGCGAACGCGTCCCGCTCGTCTTCAGGGATCGCTTCCTCGGCGAAGAACGCGACGTATTGCTCCGTCACTGAGTCTCTACCCAATCGCTCGACGAAGCCATGCAGGTAGCAGAGGTTGCGGAACGGGTCGGTCTCGATGTCGAAGAACAGCTCCAGTTCGCTCGCTGGCAGCCGCACCTCCTCCGTGAAGTAGGGCGTCGGTGAAGCCTGCTTCTGAAGCACGGCCCGGGCGTGGTACTTCTGGAGCGTCTTGGCGCCGATCCCGGGAATCGTGCTCTTGCTGCCTACGATCAGGTCCGATAGGTCTGCGCCCGCCAGGTCCGCGACCGTAGAGAGATCCGGCGGGAACTTCTCCCTTGTGCTTCTGCCGAGTTCCGAGATGAGCGTCAGGTCATCATCCGCGACGATCTCGCGGCGACAGTGCGACCGCCAGTGGCAGAGCGAGCAGTCGCCGATCAGGCCGGGCTTCGTCATAGCGTGGCGGTCGGTGATGTCTTCGACGCTGACCAGGGCCGCCCCGTACTCGTCCCACATGGAGTTCTTGACGCGCGGTCCGCGGGATCCGGCCAGGTCATACAGGACCTCCTCGCCGTGGATGTCCCACACAAACGCGTCTTTCGATTGCGCAAGTCCCTTCTGCTGAAGGATGTCAGAGTACAGCGCCAGCTGGACCGCGTAGTGCCGCTTCGGCTTGCCATCGGAGTCCTCATTCGCGCCTTCGACACCCGCGCCGCTCTTGATGTCGCCCGGGATGTAGCCGGACCCCGTGCGCCGCAGGAGATCGGGCTCTCCGAGCAACCGTCCGTGCGAGATGCGACCGCCGTAGATGAGCAGCTCTCCCTCCTGCATCGCCCGCAGCGTCAGTACCTCTCGCTGCTCGCGGGGGACGTCACGAAGGTTGAGGAACGGAATGCCGAGCGCGGAAATCGTCTCTGCTTCGAACGCATGCCCGCGCTCCCAGAGCAGCTCGACGAACGGACTGACCTCATCGCGATTGGCCGGATCGCCGAAGCAATCCAGGGTCACCCTGTGCGGGCACGTCGTGTAGCTGTACAGCATCGAAGCAGTGATCATCTCAGGCATTGTACCGATGACCTCGCTGTGGGGATGAAGGTCATCTTGCTGCCTTCGGACTCCGATCGCGCTGATCCGCTCTGCAGAGATCCGGCCCTAGTGGCACTCCCGGCCCGATGCCCCGTCTGATACCATGGCAGGCGACGGCCGACAGGAGGCTCCATGGATATCACCGGACTGCATCTGCTCCTGACGTACCAGTGCAATCTCGAATGCGATCACTGCTTCGCGTGGGGCAGCCCGTGGCAATCGGGCACGATCACGCTGGAGAGGATCCGGGAGATCCTGCGTCAGGCAAGCCAACTGGGAACGGTCGAGTGGTTCTACTTCGAGGGCGGCGAGCCATTCCTCTTCTATCCGATCATGGTCCGGGCGGTCCAGGAAGCCGCGAAGCTCGGGTTCAAGGTCGGAATCGTCACGAACGGCTATTGGGGCACCGATCTCGCCGACGCGCTCGAGTGGCTCCGCCCGTTCGAGGGCCTCGTGCAGGATCTCTCGGTGAGCAGCGATCGGCTCCACTGGGACGAGATGCGCAACCGCCAAGTTGGGATTGCGGCGAAGGCAGCAGACGACCTCGGGATCCCGCTCGGGTTCATCAGCATCGCAGAGCCCGAGACGGATGCTCCTGGGGCCGTCGGGGTGCTCCCGCCAAGCGAGTCGGGGATCATGTACCGCGGCCGCGCAGTCGAAAAGCTGGTCGCCGACGCGCCGCGAACGCCGTGGAGCGCGTTCGCGACGTGCCCGCACGAGGAGCTTCGCGACCCGGGCCGGCTACACATCGATCCGCTCGGAAACGTCCACATCTGCCAGGGCATCTCTCTGGGAAACGTCTTCCGGAATTCGATCGAGTACATCGTTCATCGATACGAAGCCGCCGCGGCCGAGGGCAGCCATCCGATCTTGTCGCCGCTGATCGCCGGCGGCCCGGCTGCACTGGTCGAGCAATCCGAACTCGATCACGCGGACGGCTACGCCGACGCCTGCCATCTCTGCTACGAGGCGCGGCTCGCGCTTCGCGATCGATTCCCGAACATCCTCACGCCCGACCAGATGTACGGCGTCGCTACTTGCTAGGCGTCCAATGCCACTCTTCCATCCGACTGTGCTCGATGCAGCCGTGCTTCTCGAACAGACGCAGCATGGCGGCATTCGCTTCACTGGTGCCGTCGTGATACAGGGTTCCCCCAAGGGCGCGGATCGTCGCAATGCCATGTAGGTGAACATCCACGCCGAGACCTTGGCCGCGAAACCCGGGGACGACGCCCATGAACTGGATCGCCGACCAACCCGTGTCGGCGTCGACCCGGGTGAGGTGGACGCACGCCGATCGCCCATCGAGAACCCCCAGTTCAACGGCACGCGGATCGAGCGTATCGTAGCTTCCACCGAGCACGTCCTCGATGGCCGACACACCGGCCTCGACGTCCATGCCATCGGGAGTATCGACGCTCGCCTCGCGGATCAGATCGAGGATGGCTGTTCCCCGACGTCGGCCATGGTCCGCCAGACCAATCGCGACGGGCGCTCACTCGGCAGCTCCGACACCGGCGTCTTGTACTCGACGCGGCGCCCCTGAAACTCGAACCCGGCATCGCCGAGCGCACGCCGGTAGTCGTCGGTCATTCCTTCCAAGCTGACGCGCGTGCTCATCTCCTTCGCTCGGAGTTCGGACGCGCGCGCGTCGGCCTCTGAAAGAAGCCCGGAAAGCATCTCGTGGGTACCGGCGCCCTCGTCGCCTCGCCACTCGGTCAGGACGAGGAAGTCCTGACCGAAAACGTAGATCCGAACGGAGCCGGAGATCCGTTCGCCCGCCAGGTCGAACGTAACGAAGACGTCGGACAGACTGAGCGTGCCATCCGCAACGTCTCGCTGGAGGCGTCCCAACGCTTCGCCGGCATTCGAGCCGTCACGCGCCGCGATGTACGCAGCGTAGGCAGGCAGATCGCTCGACTGAAGAGGCATGGCTCGATTGTACCGGGAGGGAGTACCTCTCCGACGGTGCGGTCTCACATTCGGATACCATGAGAGCATGAGCGAGCAACCAATCGGGATCCTTCATCCGGGGAACATGGGTGTGTCGGTCGCGGCGTCGGCGGTCGCATCGGGCCGCAAGGTTCTCTGGGCGTCCGAAGGGCGAAGCAGCGCAACGCGTGAGCGTGCCGAGAAGGCCGGGCTGGTCGACGCCGGGACACTCGACGCGATCTGCGGCTCGTGCAGTGTGATCCTATCGGTCTGCCCGCCGCACGCCGCCGAGGACGTGGCGCAAGACGTAATCGATCGAGGATTCACCGGCCTGTACCTCGATGCCAACGCGATCTCGCCGGAGCGAACGCTCCGGATCGGCGAGCGTGTAGACGGCGCTGGGGCGACGTTCGTCGATGGAGGGATCATCGGCGGCCCCGCGTGGGAACCGGGCACCTGGCTGTATCTCTCCGGACCGCAGGACGCCGCGGCCCAGGTCGCAGAGTGCTTCATCGGCGGGCTCCTCGAGACCGCGATCGTCGGTGAGGAGCCCGGCAAGGCGTCAGCGCTGAAGATGTGCTACGCCGCCTACACGAAGGGGACCTCCGCGCTGCTGTCTGCAATCTTGGCGACGGCTGAAGCGCTCGGGGTGCGAGAGGATCTCGAGACGCAGTGGTCGCGCGAGGATCCTGAGTTCGCCGAACGTGCCCACCGGCGAACGCGCCGTGTCACCGCGAAGGCGTGGCGGTTCGTCGGAGAGATGGACGAGATCGCGGCGACGTTCCGCTCCACCGGCCTGCCCGGCGGCTTCCACGAAGCTGCCGCCGAGATCTACCGTCGGATGACCGGTCTCGAGAAGACCGACACGATGCCGCCACTAGAACAGGTTCTCCGCACACTCCTTGAGGGCTAGGAGTTCGCCTCGCGGGTGCCGTGGGAGGGCCTGCGCGATTCCGAAGTTGCGGACGACGGGTAGCGGATCCGATGGTGTCTCTTCGGTGTCTGCTACCCCCACGACCTCTCGAATCCAGCCATCTCATCTCCTCCGTGGCTTGCGCGGGTCGTGACGGCACCGCTAACCTCAACCGATGAGAACGGATCGTAGATCTCACGACAAGTGGCGCTCCCTGCTGACGTACGCGTTCGTTCTATCGTTGGCTCTCGCAATCGGCGTCCGCTGTCATGCGGATCCAATCTACAATCGCCTCGCCGCTTGCCACTACGCGGAGATGTACTGGGACAAGGTTTGCAGCGATGGATACTACTTCGCGGATCGCGAAGGTCCGACGCTGCTCGAAGCCGGAGCGCGCTTGCCGTCCGCCGAGGAGGGATTCGACTGCGCCCACTTCGTCTCCTGCTGCATCGGCGGCGAACCGCACAGACCGGCCGGCGGGCTCGATATTCCGACAAGGACCGCCGCCTACGGCGAACCGGGAGCCCAGCGACTGGTGAACTGGCTCCTCGGAAACGGTGCGACGATCGTCGGTGGAATCTTGGACCTGTCGCCGGGAGACGTTGTGGCCTATGACGCTGATCGCGACGGGTGGATCGAACACGTCGCTCTGTACATGGGGGAGGGCCTAGTCACGGCGCACTCCATCAGCCGCTACAGCGAGTGGAATCCGGACCCCACGGCCAGGATCATCCCGATTCGACTGCCCGGTTCGTACGAGCCGCCACAGACACCCGAGAAGATCCCGTGGGTTGCCCTAACAATCGCCGTCGCCGTCACCGGTCTGCTCCTTCTCCTCGGCCTCACTCGAGGAACGCCCGGGACATAACCAACGAGCCAAGGTTTCGCGGCATGCATCTTCCGTCCTGCGAATCCACTGATAGGCATGCCTACTCATCGCCGAGCACCTTTCGCCACAGCGCGTGGGTCGAGGACACCTCGAATCCCATCGACGAATAGAAAGCCTGATTCGATCCGACGTAGGCGATTGCCGCGCCCTCCGCGGCGCACCGTCGGACACCTTCCAGCACAACCGCGGTTCCCAAGCCTTGCCTGCGGTAGTCCGGATCGGTCGCCACCGGCTCGACGTACGCAACGCGGTTCGTTGGATCGATCCACATGCCGCAGAACGACACGAAGCTTCCGTCGTTCGCGCGGGCGACGACGGTGAGATCCTTGCGGACGCCCGGCGCCGACAGTTTCCACCGGGGTCCCTCGAGCTCGTCCTCGGGCGGTTCGCCTTCGTGATTGAAGCCGCGATGCATCACCCGATGAACCTTGCGAACGTCATCGTCCTCGTCCAATCCGATGATCTCGATCCCGTCGGGCATGGGGATCTCCGCGGGCAGATCGATCGTCTTCAGGCAGGTTGTGACTTCGGCCTGGTCGCTCGAGAGCTTGACGAAGCCGAGCGATTCCGCGATCGCATGGAACGCGCAATCGTCCTCATCGAGGTAGGCGTGCACGGCGTTTCCGATCTTGAATTCGTCCCACAGATTCTCCGTCGCGTACTCCAGCATCTCGCGCTGAAGCGTGGCATATGCCGGGTCGAGCTGCACGTAGACAACGCCCATCCGGGACTCGAAATGCACTGCGCCGACGATCCCGCCGTCGTTCGACCACAGTCCGCATCGGCCGAGATCGAGACCTGGTTCGCGGATGTTCGGATGGAAGTGCATGTACTCCCACCGGGGTTGGAGCCAGTTGCGATGTGAGCCGGCGACCGTCGCCGCAGCGTACGTACGGACGAGGAACGCGCCGACGTCTTCATAGTCTTCAGGGTAGCGATACGGGTGAAACTGGATGGCAAAGCTCCGTTCGTTCCCACCGACCCTTGGGGGACGGTGTCGTTCCGCTATTCAGGCAGCGCTGTCCTCGTGATCTTGACGACGATGCCGGAGGCGGTTGGGTCGGGGCAGCGCACGAACTCGGTCGTCATGCCGTCGGGGTCGATCTCCTTCTCGTACGGTGTGCCCCGGTATCTCCACGGAAGCGTTCCGCCGTTTTCGAGCGCGCGGATGAACCCCGTCAGGCTGTCCGCAAGCCACGGGCAGAGCTTCCCGAGATCGTCGGGGTACCGAAACGTTTGCCCGACCTGGTAGCCCGGATCGTCGTCCCAACCGACCATCCAGGCGCAGATCCCCTCCTCCACGATGTTCGGCGGCGATTCGTCGCCGGTGCCGTGCCAGCCCTTCCCCTCGAAGATCTCCAGGGTGATTTCGTAGTCGCGCACTATGAGCTCCTTCTGCTTGTGAAGACGTGTCGACTCTCGACCCGGGTGATGATACCGGAGACCGGCCGCTTCGGCGGCGGGCGGTGTGGACGTATGATCTGGTCGCTTCACTCTGTGGAGGTGGATGTGATGACACGTGTCGTCTGGGTCGTTGCCCTTCTTGTCGTCTCGGTCTCGTCCGGAGCGGTGTACGCCGCACGGACCGATCTCGCTGTAACGGGGATCGTGGTCGCCGTCGTTTCCGGCGCGGAGATCGACGTGGCCGTCACTCGCTCGGCGATCCCGGAGATCGTCGCCGAGGGGACGGTCGTGCGTGTTGCCTACCACGGTCTCGCCGCACCGGGACGCTTCGACCCGCTCTACATGGAGGTGTTTGACATCAACTGGAACCTGGTCAACGACAGTGAGCTGTACTTCGATGTCGCCAAGTCTCCGTGGGACGATGAACTCCGCCTTCACGCGTACGTGTATCTCGATCCAAGCGGTCACGGGATGGTGAACGTGTTCTTGCTCGCATCCGGCCTCGCGGCGATCGATCCAGGCCTAGGCCCCGACGAACCGCACGCGGCGCAGTTGATCGATCTCGCGGCGGTCGCGGAGCAGAACAACGTCGGGATCTGGGCCAAGGCGGACGAGCCGTAGGTCGCTGTGCCCGCGAGGCTATCCCTCGTGGGCGTCCCCGAACTCCGGCCAGGCGCGGAGGATCTCGGCGCTCATGGGGACCGGCCGGCCGGTCGTTTCGTCGAGGAACACCGCCGTGACCTCGGCCTCGACGGAGACCTCGTCGGATCCGGCGAAGCGCGCTTGTTGCTCGATGACGATCTTCCGGCGGCCGGCGGACGCCACCTCCGTCGTGACGACCAGCACGTCGCCGGCGCTCGCCGGGCGGCGGTAGACGATCGACAGCCGAACCACGACGGGGAAGATCCCATGCGCCTTGAAGAAGCCGATGTCCATCCCGCGCTCCTCCAAATGGGCCCAGCGTGCGTCCTCGAGGAACTCCAGGTAGCGGGCGTTGTTCACGTGCCCGAAGCGATCCTCGTGGTAGCCGCGCACCTTGATCATCGTCATCGTCATCCTGAGTCGCCTCCTGTCGATTGTGATGCCGTCCCGACGGCTGCGTGCTTCCGACAGATCACGGCGATCTCGGCCGTGACATGCGCCTCCCGGCGGGTCGAGTAGACCGATCGCCACGTCGCCTCGTCTTCCTCAGGATGCGCTTCCCGGCGCCAGGTCAGCCACTCGTCCATGGAGAGCCGCTGCATCGCCGCCGGATACCGAGTTGCCCGCTCCTGGGACCAGACAACGGTCAGGCCTCGCCGTTCAAGGAGGCGGACGACCTCGTCGGATGGGAAGGTGCTGTGCGCCGCCTGCGCGCTGCTCGGATCGTCGGCCTCCTCCGGGGGACGTTCGCGCGGCCACGTGCTCTCCAGCATGAACTCGGCGTAGAGGTACCCGCCGTGCTCCAGAACACGCACCATCTCACCGACGGCGGTCTCAATCCCGTTCCGCGGGAGATGGCACATCGAGTGCCCCTCGTACACGAATCCGAACGTCTCATCGTCAAACGGGATGTCTCGCATGTCTCCGACATCGATGTGGAGCCCCATGCCTCGTGCCACCGCGAACGCGCGAGCCAGCTCGACCTGCTCGGGTGAGATGTCAATCCCGTGGGGTTCGAACCCTTGGAGCCAGAACAGCGCCAGTGGGGGATTCGCCCCTCCTCCGGCGCAGTCAAGGACTCGTCGAGACAGCCCATCCGTATCGGCGCGCTGGATGTACCAGAGGAACTGCGCAACCCCGGGATTGAACTGCCTAATCTCAGCGGTCCGTGGCGCTTGGCTCGGCATGCGTCCTCCTCATCGGCCATCGTATCGGATCGGCCTCATCACATGATCGTCGCCGAGCTACAGGAATCGCTTCATCGCTTCGACCACATCCGGCTCTCGGTCGAAGAAGCAGTAGTGACTCGCGTCGTGCAACTCGACGATCTCGATGTCCCCGATCTCCGCGCGGGCGTCCTCGATGCACCGGCGCTTGAACAGCCTGTTCACGCGATCGATGTGGTCCTTCATCGCGATACGCAGCGTCTCGTCCGCGCCGTCGGGCAACGACCAGCTCTCGTCCTGAAACGCGTAGAAGGACAGGACGGGACAGCCAATGGCGGCGTAGTCAGGACGAAACGCGTTTCGCCCCTCGAACAGCTTCCGCGCCGTCTCCGGCCGTATCCGCTCGCGGACGCGGCCGTCGTCGGTCGGCTCGAGGCCGTGGGCCCAGATCGCGTCCCAGCGGGGCGAGCGAAGGCGCCGGTACGTCGAGTACCGGGCCACGAAGTCGTCGCAGTAGGCGTCCAGTGATTCGAACGTCTCGGGAGGCGGGTCGCTGCTCGGCGGAAGGGGGTTCTCGGCAAACAGGGTCACATCGTCTTCCTCGATCCGGTACAGCGCGTCGAGAAAGACGAGCTTGGCGACGCGATCCGGATGCGCGGCGGCCAGCTCGCACATCTCATACCCCGCGAACGAATGGCCCATGAAGGAGGCACACGCGATTCCGCAGGCATCGAGGAATGCCACGACATCGTCGGCGAGCGTCGGAATGTCGTAGCCGTCCTCGGGCTGATCGGACGCGCCGTGTGCGCGCCGGCTCAGACCGAGGACATGGAACCGGTCGGTAAACAACCCGGCCATGTGATCGAAAACATGGGGCGTGTTCGCATACCCTGCAAGGAACACCAGCGCCGGCCCGTCTCCGCCCCAATCGAGGGTCTGCAGACGGACGCCGCCGACGGTGATGAAACCGGTCTTCGGTTCGAGATGCATCACGATGCGACTCCTTTCGGGCGAGCACCCCGAGTCTATCGGCTGGGCGGCGGCCTCCCAAGCCGCTGCATTTGAGGATCCCGCGCACCATGCCGCATGATGTCCACACCGAACTCGGAGGTGCTGGGATGAACGTGCTGACAGTGGTCGGATCGATGCGGAAGGGCCGCAACACGGAGACGCTCGTTCGATCCGTCCTCTCGGAGATGGCGGCGATCGATCCGTCCGTGACATTCGATCTCGTCCACACGCCGGATCTCGACTGTCGTCCGTGTCGCGTCGTTTGTCACGAAGCCCACTGCTCGGCGCACCGCTTTCGATGTTCGATCGAGGACGACGTCCTAGCAGCCTGTGTGAGTAATCCCGACTAGAATACGTCAAGAACCCGTTTCATG
>CAZSNG010000060.1:0-12312 GCA_964608345.1 uncultured Thermotogae bacterium | reverse complement strand
GATCATCCCAATCCACTCGCGGTGCGGTATCACTTCCCACACGGACTGCTAGCGGTTCACAGCATGGATCGCCCTGCCGAGCGCGTGTTCCGCCGCTTCCTTCAGCCCCTCCGGAAGGGTCGGGTGCGGATGGATCGCGTCGGCGATCGCCTCCAGTGTCAGCGCGCCCTTGAGCGCGACGGCGGCCTCCGAAATCAGTTCCGAGGCGTCGGCCCCGATGATCTGCACACCGAGCAGCCGGTGATCGGCCGCGTCGGCGACGACCTGGAAGAAGCCGTCCGGCTCGCGCATTCCGAGTGCCTTGCCGAGCGCGGCGTACGGGAATCGGCCGACGAGCACGTCGTGTCCGCGCTCCTTGGCCAGCGTCTCGGAGAGCCCGACCGACGCGATCTCGGGGTCGGTGAAGATCGCCTGGGGGATGAGGTCGTGCACGAACGTCCGCATCTCGCCGCCGGCGAACGCTTCGGCCAGCGCGACGGCCTCGGCCGACGCCTTGTGCGCGAGCATCGGACCGGGGGCCACGTCTCCGATCGCGAAGACGCCGTCGGCGTTGGTCTGCAGCGTATCGGTGATGGGGAGGAAGCCGCGCCGATCCGGCTCGATGCCGACCGTCTCGAGACCGAGCCCGGCCGAGTTGGGACGGCGCCCGACCGCCAGCAGCACACGGTCGGCCGGGATCGCTTCCCCGTCTGCCGTACGGACTTCCCCGCCGCTCGCACCGGCCTCGACTGACTTGGCCGCCGTTCCGGTGCGGATGTCGATGTCCTGGAGTTTGAGCGAGCGTTTCAACGTCGCGACCGTTCGTCGGTCGAGATCGATCACCGACAGAATCTCGGGCAGCAGCTCGAGCACGGTCACGCGGCTCCCGAGTCGGTTGTAGATCGAAGCGATCTCGAGCCCGATGACGCCGCCACCGATGACGACCAGTCTCTCGGGAATTTCGGACAGCGCGAGGGCGTCGTCCGACGACCAGACGAGCGGATCGTCGAACGAGAAGCCGGGAATCTCGATCGGCACGGAGCCCGTGGCGAGGACGATCCGCTCGGCGGCCAGGGTCTCACCGGACGACAACGCGACCCGGCCCGGGCCGTCGAGGCGGCCCTCGGCGGTGTGCAGAGTGACGCCGTTCTTGCCGAGCAACGTCTCGATCCCGCCGACCAGCGTCGAGACGACGCCCGACTTCCACCCGCCGAGCCTCGCCAGGTCGATCGTCGGGGGCGAGAAGACGATCCCCATCTCGCCCGCTGTCGCCGCCCGATCGACGAGCTTTGTTGCGGCGACGAGGGCCTTCGTCGGGATGCAGCCCCAATTCAGGCACGTTCCGCCGAGCGCGCCTCTCTCCACCAGCGCGGTCCGCAGCCCGAGCTGGGCGCACCGAATGGCGCAGACGTACCCTCCCGGGCCCGCGCCGATGATGACGACGTCGTAGTTCATGGCTTCCCTCCGGGCGAAACCGTACCCCGTGGCCTCCTCCCCGGCAAACCGCAATCGCCGCGGGGGAGGTTTGTGGGATCGGCGGATCGGTTCGATAATCGTCCAATGAGTGTCGATCGGGATGGGACGTTCCTCCTCGGGTGCCACCTCTCGATTGCCGGTGGCTTCCCGCGGGCGATCGATGCGGCCGAGGAGCTCGGAACCAACGCGCTGCAGGTCTTCACGCACAGCCCGGCGGTGTGGCGGATGAAGGAGATCCCCGACGAGGCCGCGTCCCGGTTCCGCGAGCGACGGGCCGCATCGGCGATCCGGTACCTGGTTGTGCACACGATGTACCTCCTGAACCTGGCCAGTCCGGACGAAGCGCTGTACGAGCGGTCGGTCGCCGGGCTGATCGAGGAGGCCCGGCGGGCGGCGACGCTCGGGGCCGACGCACTGGTGACCCACCTCGGCGCGCACGTCGGCGGCGGGGCAGACGCCGGGATCGACCGCATCGTCGGCGCCCTTTGCCGACTCGTCGAATCCCCCGCCTGGAACGAGGCGCCCGGCCTTCACCTGCTGCTCGAGAACACCGCCGGATCGGGGACGACGATCGGATCAACGTTCGACGAACTGGCGGCGATCGTCGCGGCGGTCGGCGGGGGGACCCGGCTCGGCCTCTGCCTCGACAGCTGCCACGCGTTCGCTGCGGGGCACGACCTGCGGACGGTCGATGCGGTCGACGGGACGCTGGAGCGGTTCGATCGCGTGGTCGGCCTCGAACGACTCGAGATGATCCACCTCAACGACTCGCGCTTCCCGATCGGATCCCGACGGGACCGACACGCACACATCGGACGGGGCGAGATCGGCTTCGAGGGGATCGGCGCGCTCCTCAGGCATCCGGGCCTTCGAGGGATCCCCTTCCTGCTCGAAACGCCCAAGGAGATCGATGGTCGGCCGGATGCCGACACGGTAAACTTGGCGGCGGTCCGGCGGTTGCGGACGGGGGAGGTCTCATGAAGCTGTTCATCGACACCGCGAACGTGTCCGAGATCCGGGAGATGGCTTGGCTGATCGACGGGGTCACAACGAACCCGACGCTCGTCGCGCGCGAGAAGCGGCCGTTCGTCGACGTGATTGCCGAGATCTGCGGGATCGTCGACGGCCCGATCAGCGCCGAAGCCACGGCGCTCGACGCCGACGGGATGGTCTCCGAAGGACGCGAACTCGCGGCGATCCACGAGAACGTCGTCGTCAAGATCCCGATGACCGAGGCCGGGATGCAGGCGATCAAGCGCCTCGCTGCCGATGGGATCCGGACGAACGTCACGCTCGTCTTCTCGGCGAACCAGGCGCTGCTCGCGGCGCGGTGCGGCGCGACGTTCGTGTCGCCGTTCGTCGGGCGGATCGACGACATCGGGGGAGACGGGATGGGGCTGATCGCCGAGATTCTCGAGGTGTACGCCAACTACGCGTTCCAGACGGAGATCCTCGCGGCGAGCATCCGGCATCCGCGTCACGTGTTCGAGGCGGCGACGCTCGGTGCGGACGTGGCGACCGTGCCGTACGGCGTCCTCAAGAAGCTGTTCAATCATCCGCTGACCGATTCCGGGATCGAGCGGTTCCTGAAGGACTGGGAAGGGGTGCCGAAATGAGCTTTGACCGCATGGAAGGCACGCGTGACGCCTACGGGAAGGCACTCGCGCAGCTCGGGTCAGAGGATCCGCGGATCGTCGTCCTCACGGCGGATCTCGCCGGATCGACGAAGACGTCGACGTTCGCCGCCGAGCACCCCGACCGGTTTCTTAACATGGGGGTCGCCGAAGCGAACATGATCGGAACGGCGGCCGGCCTGGCGATGAGCGGCCACCGGCCGTTTGTGTCGACGTTCGCCGTGTTCGCTACGGGCAAGGTCTGGGAGCAGATCCGACAGGTCGTCGCGTATCCGAAGGTGCCGGTGCGGATTGCCGCGACGCACGCCGGATTGACCGTCGGCGAGGACGGTGCGAGCCATCAGATGCTCGAGGACATCGCGCTCATGCGCGTGCTTCCGAACATGCGTGTGATCGTGCCCGCCGACGCTGTGGAGGCGACGGCCGCGACGCGCTTCGCCGCCTTGTGCGACGATGGGCCGGTCTACGTCCGATTGTCCCGCGCCGCGTTTCCGGTCATCCACGGGGAGGACTACACGTTCAACCTCGGGATGGCCGAGGTCCTCGCCGAGGGGAGCGACGTGACCTTCGTCGCCTGCGGCGTGATGGTCTCCGTCGCGCTCGAGGCGCGCGAGCGGCTGGCCGAGAGCGGGATTTCCGCGGAAGTCCTCAACGCGTCGTCCGTCAAGCCGCTCGATGCGGAGACGATCGTTGCGTCGGCGACGAAGACAGGCGCCGTCGTCACGGCGGAAGAGCATCAGATCGCCGGTGGGCTGGGGAGCGCCGTCTGCGAGGTTCTGTCGGAACGGCGACCGACGCCGGTCGTCCGCTGTGGTGTGGACGACCGCTTTGGGCAGTCCGGCAACGCCGATGCCTTGCTCTCTCACTACGGGCTCGACGCGGCGGGCCTCGTGGCCGCGGCGAACCACGTCCTCGCGGGCTAGAGCCCCTGGGGCATCCGGTGGCGAGACCGAGGCTCCGCCTGATCGACGAGCGGTTCCGCGAGGATCCGGTTCACTACGTGCTGCAGACGTTGCTCGCGTTCGGAGTCATCGCGGTCATCGTCGTGACCATGGGCGTCCTGACGAGCGGCACGATCGTTGCGGCGCTCGGGGCGAGCGCGTTCATCGTCTTTGCGATGCCTCACTACAAGCCCGCCAGGCCGCGGCACCTGATCGGCGGGCACGCGATCTGCCTCGCCATCGGGCTTCTCTGCTCGATTCCGGTTCGAACGATCGCCGGGCTGGCCGGCAACGAGGTCGTGCTCGGGTTGATCGGAGCGGTCGCGGTCAGCCTGTCGATCTTCGCGATGGTCGTCACGGACACGGAGCACCCGCCGGCGGCGGGCAACGCGCTGGCATTCGCGATCACGTGTGCGGTGTTCGACGACGTGTTGTTCACCCTTGGGGCCGTCGTCCTTCTCGCGATCGTCAGGCACGTGCTGCGCGGGTGGTTGCGGGACCTCGCCTAGAACTCGGACGGCGCTACGCGGCGACGCCGAAGTGGGCCGCGATTTCCGAGGCCAAGCGATCGCGGTTGCTCTGCTTCACACGGAAGAGTGTCAGCTCTTGTCGCACCCGGTGGGCGAGCGGATGGTCGGCGTGAGCGTGGGTGGAAATCAGCAGCGACGTGTCGCCGGCGAGCGCCTCCTCGACCGCGGGGGTGAAGGCGGACGACATCAGCTCCATCGGCGCGATCTCGTCGATCACGACGAGTTCGCACTCCTCGACGGCGCGCCGAACGGCCCGAATGCCGATCTCCTCGAGCGAGCGCAGGTCGACGGTGTAGCGGCCGACCTTCGGGCCGTCGCGGTGGTGCAGGTGTGCGAGCACGCCCTCCTCGCCGGTCGCGACGTCGATGAGTGAGAAGCCGACGCGGTGTCCGCAGACCCGGATCTCCTTGCTGATCATCCCGCCGGCCGACAGCGGAAGCAGGTCCAGGAGGAGCTCGATGATCGTCGTCTTGCCCACGCCCGGCCGTCCGGTGATCGCCACCCTTCCCTTGATCGGCATATCGACCGATTCTATCCTCACGGCTATGGCCGACAACACGGCGTTGATCGACGTGATCGAGCTCGAGCGGTCGCTCCATCCCGGTATGGGCGGTCCGGACCTCCAGAAACTGGTCTACCAATCGGTGTTCGGCGGGGACCACCTCCTCGGCGACTCGGTTCGATTCGGGACCGGCGTGAGGGACGAGTGGGCTGGGCTCCCGTCCGGCGGGACATCCGATGCAGGGATGGCGCTGCAGTCGATCGATCCGGAAGGGCGGACGGCTCGGATCCACCTCGCCATCTGTAGGCGGCTCGGCGTCGACATCGACCGCCTCATCGCGCTGCTTGCAGGACAGGATCTCAAGAACGGACGAAGGGCAGACTACGAACGGCGGTGGAGCGAGACGGTGGCGCTTGCCGCGGCCGGCGCGATCCCGTTCGACGTGGGCGAGCTCGAGCGGGTCGGCTTCCCCGAGAGCGCCCCGCATCACGGACCGGGCTACGGGCCCGCGGCGTACCGCATCGTTCACAACGCCTCGGACCCGGCGATGGTGGACGCACTGCGTCGTCTCGGAGTCCGATAGTCATGGCGGCGGGTGAGCGGCGGATCGGGCATCTCGACATGGACGCCTTCTTCGCAGCGGTCGAGCAGCTCGATGATCCCACGATCCGAGGCAGGCCGGTGATCGTCGGCGGGCTTGGCCCGCGCGGCGTCGTGTCGACGGCGTCGTACGAGGCGCGGCCGTTCGGGATTCACAGCGCGATGCCGATGGCGGTGGCGCGGAAGCGGTGCCCGGGCGGCGTCTACCTGACGCCGCGCTTCTCACGGTACGTGGAGATCTCGGACATCGTCCGCGCGATCCTGCGCCGGTACTCGCCGGTGATCGAGACGGTGTCGCTCGATGAGGCGTTCTTCGACCTGTCAAGGCACGGGTCGGACTTCGAGTCGGCCGCCGCGGTCGCCCGCGAGATCAAGGATCGCGCCCGCAGGGAGACGAAGCTCACCTGCTCGGTCGGGCTCGCACCGAATCGATTCCTGGCGAAGCTGGCGTCGGAGCTGGACAAGCCGGACGGGTTCTTGGTCATCGAGCCGGACCGGATCCAAGCCTTGCTCGACCCGCTGCCGATCGACCAGCTGTGGGGCGTGGGGAAGGTGACCGAGCGTCGGCTGAGCGGACTCGGACTCCTGCGCGTGCGGGACCTGCGCCTGGCACCGCTCGAGCTGCTCGTCCGCGAGTTCGGCGGCGCTGGGCGGCGTCTTCATCAGCTCGCCTGCGGGATCGATGAGACGCCGCTGCAGGGCTCCGCCGCGTCGAAGTCGATCTCTCGCGAGGTGACCTTCTCGTTCGACGTGTCCGATCCGACGGAGATCGAGAGGGAGGTCCGAACGCTCGCCCGCGCAGTCGTGACCCAGCTCCAGGACGAAGCATTCGTCTGCCGGACGGTCCGGATCAAGGTGCGCTACCCGGACTTCCGGACGATTACGCGGCAGGCGAGGCTCGGCTCGGGGACCGACTCGGTCCACCTGATCGAGGCGCTCGCGATCCACCTTCTGCACGATCGCACGCGACTGGACGAGCGTGGGATCCGGCTGATCGGCGTCGGCCTGGGGAACCTGACCCGGACGCACGAGCGACAGCTCTCGCTGTTCCGTGAACTCGGATAGCCGCGACGGCGGGACCTCGATTCGAGGGACAACCCGCACCTCGACGAGGGAAGGATTCAGTTGAGATCCGCCGGAAGCCGACCTACGGTTCTGTTGAGGTGATCTCGATGCGACGGTGGTTCTGCCTGTCGTTGGTGTTTGCTCTTGGTGTCGGCGTGGCAGGGTTCGCCATCCCGTTGTGCGAGTACCAGTCGCCGCTGACCGACCTTTCGTCGCTGGTTCTGAGCTTCGCGTACCAGTATCACAACGATCCGTACGGGCTCGAGACCTACGACATCAACGACGGCCTGTTCGGTACCGAGTACGTTCGGCTGTTCGACACGCCGGAATTCGGGTTTGACGTGTCGCTTCAGAATGAAATGCTGATTTCGACGATCGGCATCTCGACCTTCTCCACCGTCGCGGACGGCAACTACAAGCGGTACTTCTCATCGGAGGGCGACTACTTCGCCTACGCCGGAGCCAGCGTCCGTAGCTCGTCGGAGTTCGAGACCGTCGGCGTGTCGTTCAACGTCGGGCTCGGGAACGGTCGGTTCACCGACGTCACTCCGCTGGCGAAGGCGGTGCGGATCGACGAGTTCCTCGTCGCGAGGGGAAGCCTCACTGCACACCTTCACGCGGTCGACCAGCAGATCATCGCACGCGAGATCGGCAGTGCCGCATCGTATGAATCGATCGCGGATCTGCTCGCGGTCGTCCTCGAGATCATCGAGGGCTCGGGATTGGTTCGGACCGGCGGTCTCGACGCGCTCGATATCTCGGAGATCACGCGGTTCATCCAGGAGCGGGGGTTCTCGCGCTACTGCGGCTGGGATCTCAAGTTCGGTCTCGGATACGCGTTGCTCGATCCCTCCGGCGGCGGCAACGATCTGCTGATCACCGGCGCGTTCAACTACGCGTTCACGACGACGCCGAAGGTCCAGTTCCTGGTGCAGGGATCGTTCTCCGGGCCGACGGATCTCATCGAGACGAATCGCATCGACCTGACGATCGGCTACGACTTCCTGATTGCCGACTTCCTCAACCTCACGGCGGCGTACGACTTCTCTCGCGAGACGTGGGCCGGCGAGGCGACGGACATCCACAAGCTGTCGTTCGACCTTCTGCTCACCCCGGTGGACACGGCCGACGTCGTTCTCGGTGTGACGCTCGAGCACCGTCCGTACTACCTGGAGTGGAACATCGACGTGCAGCTGTCGATCCAGATGGACCTGCTGTAGCGAGCGCTGCTACAGCCGAGCTTCGATCGCTTCGATCGCGCACCGCATCATCTCGTCGGAGACGAGCGACGAGGCCTCGTCGAGATCGACGAACCGGGTCTCGGCGATCTCGTCCGGGTTCGGAGCTGGCTCGCCGGCGATCCGGACCCGGTAGAAGACCATGATCCAATGCAGGCCGGTGTGCGCTCCGACTCTGGCGCGAACGTCGAGGAGTTCCTCGACCGTCCCGTCGACGCCGATCTCCTCCTTCAGCTCCCGGAGGATGCCCGCGCGGGGCGTCTCGCCGAACCGGAGGAAGCCACCGGGGAGGGTCCAGCGGTTCTCGGTGAGGCCGCGGTTCCCCTTCACCAGGAGGAGCTTCCCGTCGCGGGCGCAGATGCCTTCGACGACGACGCGCGGCATGGTCGCGTGGATTGCGATGCGCACGATCGGCGCCACGCCTTCCATCGAAACGATGTCGTCCTTGCTCGGCCAGTCGTGCGGGTGGCCGTCGAGCCGCGGCACGCAGAACCAGATCGAACCATCGAGGCGAAGCGGCGCGACACGCTCGACGTCGAAAGGGACCTCGTCGGGCGCGGGGAGATCGAGAATGCCCCCTCGGCGCACGAGGTAGATTCGGCCGTCGCTCTCTACGTAGTGTCGCGTGTCCACAACGGGCGGATTGTACGGTGGAAGCAGAGGCGGCGCAGGGTTTGAGAAGGACGAAACGGGAGGCGATAATCCGCCTGCCGGTCCACTCGATGGGTCGGCAAGCGACTGATGGGAGGCATTCAGCGCGTGTACAGAATCCTGAGCAAGCGGACCCTCGCCCCGAAGATCCGCGAATACGTCGTCGAAGCACCCGAGGTGGCGCGTGTCGGGAAGGCGGGGCAGTTCATCGTCCTCCGTCTCCACGAGCGCGGGGAGCGGATCCCGCTGACGATCGTCGGCTGTGACCCCGAGACCGGCGGTGTGACGCTGGTCGTTCAAGAGGTGGGCAAGAGCACCCAGGAGATGGGGGATCGCTTCCACGAGGGCGACTCGATCCTCGACTTCGCCGGACCGCTTGGCGAGCCGTCCGAAATCGAGAACTACGGGACCGTCCTGTGCGTCGGCGGCGGTGTCGGCATTGCGCCGATCTATCCGATCGCGCGCGCGCTGAAGGACGCTGGGAACACGGTCATCGGGATCATCGGCTACCGCAGCCGCGATCTGATGTTCTACCACGACGAGTTCGACGCAGCCTGCGACGAGCTGCACGTGATGACGAACGACGGGTCGTTCGGCGGCAAGGGATTCGTCTCCGATCCGCTGCGCGAGATCCTCGAATCGGGCCGTGAGGTCGCCCGCGTCTGGACGATCGGACCGGCGATCATGATGAAGGTTTGTGCCGATATCACCCGGGAGTTCGGCGTGCCGACCATCGTTTCCCTCAACTCGGTCATGATCGACGGGACCGGGATGTGCGGCGGTTGTCGGGTCGACGTCGGCGGCGTGGCGAAGTTCGCGTGCGTCGACGGGCCGGAATTCGACGGTCATCAGGTCGATTTCGATCTGCTGATGTCTCGCCAGGGGTACTACGCCCATGAGGAAGCCTGTTCGCTCGATCGATACATGGCCAAGGCCGGAGAGGGGGCGTCGACGTGATCGTAGAGAAGCAGATCCCGATGCGGGAGCAGGCGCCCGACGAGCGAGGTCGCAACTTCAACGAGGTTCCATACGGCTACGGTGAGGACGAGGCGGTCCTCGAGGCGGAACGGTGTCTCCAGTGCAAGACGGCTCCCTGCGTCGACGGGTGCCCGGTCGGGATCGACATCCCCGCGTTCATCGAACACGTCAAGAGTCAGCGGTTCGCCGAGGCAATTGCGCAAATCAAGCGAGACAACGCATTGCCGGCCGTCTGCGGCCGGGTCTGCCCGCAGGAAAACCAGTGTCAGGGTGTCTGCACGCTCGGCGTCCGATTCGAGCCCGTGGCGATCGGCAGGCTCGAGCGGTTCTGCGCCGACTGGGAATCGGAGCACGAGGCTTGCTGCCCCGACATCGCGCCGGAGACAGGCAAGCGCGTCGCGATCATCGGCGCCGGCCCGGCCGGCCTGACCGCGGCGGGCGAGCTGCGGAAGCTCGGACACGCGGTGACCGTGCTGGAGCTGCTGCACGAGGCAGGCGGCGTTCTGATGTACGGCATCCCCGAGTTCCGCCTTCCCAAGGCGATCGTGCGCCGGGAGATCGATGCCCTCCGGCAGATGGGCGTCGAGATCGAGGTGAACAAGGTCGTCGGTCAGATCTACACCGTCGATGATCTCCTTGAAGGCGACTACGATGCGGTATTCGTCGGCACCGGCGCAGGCTTGCCTCGATTCCTCGGGATTCCCGGCGAGAGCCTGAACGGCGTCTACTCGGCGAACGAGTTCCTGACGCGGACGAACCTCATGGGGGCGTACCGCTTCCCGGAGTACGATACGCCGATCCGGGTGGAAGAGCGCGTGGTGACCGTCGGAGGCGGGAACGTCGCGATGGACTCGGCGCGAACCGCCCTTCGTCTCGGCGCGAAGGAATCGATCATCGTCTACCGGCGCAGCGAGGAGGAGCTCCCGGCGCGTTCCGAGGAGGTTCATCACGCCAAGGAGGAGGGGATTCAGTTCCAGCTCCTCACCAATCCGATCGGGTTCGTCGGAGAGAGCGGTCAGCTCACCGGCGTTCGCTGCCTGCGGATGGAGCTCGGCGAACCGGACGACTCCGGCCGCCGCCGGCCCGTGCCGATAGAGGGTTCCGAATTCGAGATCCCGATCGACAACGCGATCATCGCGATCGGCAATGGACCGCATCCGCTGATCCCCCAGACGACGGAGAACCTCGAGCTGACCCGCTGGGGGAACATCGTCGCCGATCCGGAGACCGGGCAGACGAGCAAGCCGGGCGTCTTCGCCGGCGGCGATATCGTCACCGGCGCCGCGACCGTCATCGAGGCGATGGGGGCCGGCAAGCGGGCCTCCGTGGCGATTCACGCGTTCCTGAACGGCGAACCGTAGTCGAGGTCACACGACAAGACGACTCGAGCGCGTCCTGCGGCGTGCCGGAAGTCTCCCGAGAATCGGCCACATGACCCATCGATCAGATGGGTCATGTGGCACTATACTTTTGCAGACAGCTAGCACCACCCGGTGCCGACGAGCGGAGAGGCGATGCTTCTCCGCTCGTCTCTTGTGACCTCGTGACCGGATCGGTCGCGACTAGGCCGACAGGAACGTCTCGGTCTGTGCTTCCGCGAACAGGCCCGGCACGCCGCCGGTGTGAAGGAACACGACGACATCGTCCCGTTCGAACCGCCCGGTCCGCACGAGATCGATCAGCCCCGCCATCGCCTTCCCGGTGTAGACCGGATCGAGGATGATCCCCTCGCTACGCGCAACAGAGAGAACGGCGTCACGCATCGCGCCGGTCGGGAGGCCATAGCCATCGCCGACGTAGTCGTCGCGCACGTGGATTGCCTCGTGCGGAATCGCGGGGTCCAATCCGAGCGTCTCGCACGCCTCGTCGAGTTGTGCGGCGATTCGGGCCTTGAGGTCGGCCGACGGAATGGCGACGACGCCGATCCCAATCGCCTCGGCCTCGCCGTGGGTGAACAGATGCGCTCCGAGGACGAGCCCGGTGTACGTACTCGAGGTTCCGATGGCGCCGACGATATGCGTCGGTGCCAGACCGATCTCCCGCATCTGGGTCACCGTCTCGAGGACGCACCCCGCGTAGCCGTACGCGCCGTGGATTGCCTTGCAGCCGTTCGGGATCACGTAGGGGATCTCGCCCTCGGCGCGAAGCCGGTTGGCGATCTCCTCCGCCTTCTCGTCGGCGATCCGATCGATCTCCGTCTTGCTCGGGTAGCCTCCCCCGCCGACGAAGTGGATCTCGGCCGGGCCGAGGATCCGATCGATCAGGAGGTTGCCGGTCGGCCGGTTCGGTTCCTCGCCGCGGAGGATGAGGATCGTCCGTAGGCCGAGGCGGTTGGCCGCGGCGGTCGTCAGCCGAACGTGGTTGCTCTGCGGGCCGCCGATCGTGATGACCACGGTGGTGCCGAGCGCCCGCGCCTCGGCGAAGGCGTATTCCAGCTTGCGCAGCTTGTTCCCGCCGAGGCCGAGCCCTGAGAGGTCGTCCCGTTTGATGAACAGCCGCGGCCCGCCGAGTTCCCCGGCGAGGTTCTCCAGCTCCTGAAGCGGCGTCGGGAACGCGCCCAGTCGAATCCGTTCGATCGCACCGATCTGCATCGGACCTCCTTTGCGGCGGCAGTCTACCGCGTCTCGGGACCGGTCGCACGTCGGTGGTGCGCGGTCCGGATCCCGGCTAGCAGCCTGTGTGAGTAATCCCGACTAGAATACGTCAAGAACCCGTTTC
>CAZSNG010000059.1:0-12661 GCA_964608345.1 uncultured Thermotogae bacterium | reverse complement strand
GGTCACGCCGGCTTGCAGCGCGCACCGCAGGTTCCGAATCGCAACGGCCGTCGCGTAGGCGGTCGGATCCCCCTTCGGAGGGATCGCCGTGAACTCGGGCGCGGAGACGTGGACGTGCGCGTCGATCAGTCCGGGCAACAGGTACCGACCCTCCGCGTCGAGGGTCTCGCCGTCTGTCGGTACCTCGACCGACGCCCTCGGACCTGCCGCGATGATCGTGTCCCCTTCGACGAGGACGGTGGCCTCACGAATCGGCTCCGCACCCGTCCCATCGATCAGCGTCGCTCCGACAACCGCCATGATCCGCGTCTCGCCTGTCGCCATCCCCCGCCTCCTTGCACTACGATAGGACTCTAATAGCGATCTCTCACCAACCGGCAGAACCGGGCCTGCGAGGTTCTCCGAGACGCATCAACGGCTCCGCCGATGGTGCGTCAGCAGATCCGCGGGACCGGATCGCCGAGTGGCATGTCGAGAAACCGGCGGCCGCCGACCTCGGTGTCGAGGATGACCCGCTCCGGATACTCATCGGTCACCGTGCCGACGATCGCCGCGTCCGCGCCGAGGGGGTGCGCCCGGAGGAGCCGCACCGCCTCGCCGGCTGCATCCGCGGAGACGACGACGATCGCCTTCCCCTCGTTCGCGACCTCGAGCGGCGAGATGCCGAGTAGCTCCGAGAGCCCCTGCACCGGCTCCCTCATCGGGATCGCCGACTCGACGATCTCGATGCACGTCGACGACTTCCTTGCCATCTCGTTGGTTGCCGCCGCCAGCCCGCCTCGCGTCGGGTCCTTCATCGCGCGGATCGCGTCGCCGCCACCGAGTTCCAGCAGCGGCGCAATCATCGACCAGATCGGGGCGACGTCGCTCTTGAGCCGTGTCGAGAGGTTGAACTCCTCGCGCGCGGCGAGGAGTGCCATCCCGTGGTCACCGATCGTCCCGGTCAAGAGGACGCGGTCGTCCGGCCGCAGCCCCGCATCGGAGATCGCTCGACGCGCGACTCCGAGTCCGGTTGTGTTGAGGACTATCCCATCCACGTCGCCGGCCGGCATCACCTTCGTGTCACCGCAGACGACCGGTACGCCGATCTCCTCGAGAGCCACTCCGAATGAGTCGATGATCCGTTCGAGGTCGGCGATCGGGAAGCCTTCCTCGATGATCGCGGCGAGTGTCAGCGCGATTGGCCGTGCGCCCATCACCGCCAGGTCGTTGATCGTTCCAGCGGCGGCGAGGCGGCCGATGTCTCCGCCGGGGAAGAAGATCGGTTTAACGACGTGGCTGTCGGTGGTGAGAACCAGTTCGGCGGCTCCGCCCTCGGGAAGCGCGACGGTGGCCCCGTCGTCGAGCGCCGACAGTCCGATCCCGACGCCGGCGCTGGCATCGGCAAACCGTGGCAGGATCAGCCGCGCGAGCAACTCGCCCATCAGCTCGCCACCGGCTCCGTGCAGCGGCGTGATGTGGGTGTCCTGCCGGTTCGGTGTCACAGCTGCCGTTCTCCCCCGTAGCGGAACCAGATCGAGCAGGCGCCCTCGGTCCCGACCATGCACGGTCCGACCGGAGACAGCGGGGTGCACGTCTTCGCGAACAGCGGGCAGTCGCTCGGAACCGCGCGCGCAGTCAGGATGTCCGGGCAGCGACACCCCGGTACTTCGTCCCGACCTTCGGGGACGTCGACGGAGAACCGCTCCCAGGCGTCGTGTTCCCGGAAGGTCTCGCGAAGCCGAAGGCCGGTCGACGGGATCGTTCCGATGCCGCGCCACCCGGCGTCGGCAACCTCGAACACTAAATCGAGGAGCTTCTGCGCGGCGGCGTTCCCGCCGGCGTCGACAGCGCGCGGATAGCCGTTCTCGACTCCCGGCGTGCCGTCGCGATGCTGTCTGAGAATGAGGGCGATCGCGTAGAGGATGTCGAGCGGCTCGAACCCTCCGACGACGACGGGGACCTTGCGATCGGCGAGCCATTCCTCGTACGGCTCGGTCCCGATGATTGTCGAAACGTGGCCCGGCGCGAGGTACGCCCCGATCTTGTTGTCGGGAAGATCGAGCAGCGCGACGAGCGCCGGCGGGATCAGCTTGTGCGATGTCAGGACCGACAGATTGGCCGGCGGATCGTCGAGGAGGATCACCGCAGTCATCGGCGTGGTCGTCTCGAAGCCGACGGCGAAGAAGGCCACCTCGCGATCCGTCTCTCGCGCGATGTCGACCGCGTCGGCCGCGGATAGGATCGTTCGAATATCGCAGCCTTCCGATCGGGCCTCGTCGAGAGACAGCTCGGAGCCGGGAACGCGGATCATGTCGCCGAAGGTGCAGAGGATCGCGCCGGTTCGAGCGATGGCGATCGCGGTGTCGATGTCGCGCGCCGGCGTCACGCAGACGGGGCAGCCCGGTCCTTCGAGCAGATCGACCGTGTCGGGAAGGAATCGACGGAGGCCGTTGCGGGTGATCGCCATCTCATGCGTGCCACAAACATGGACGATCTTGAACGGTTCGGGCGGCGCAAGGATCCGAATCGCGTCCGCTAGCGCCTTCCCGCGCTTCGGATCCGAGAAGTGAAACGACTGACTCATGCTGCCTTCGTCTCCGGCTGCGCCGGCGCTGGAGGAGAACCCGGATCTGTCCGGCTGGCACTCGCCGGTTTGGACAGCTCGCCAACGGAAGAATCCGCATCTTGCGGATTCTTCCCCTCTGCTTCGCGAAGCGAAGCAGAGAGCTCATCAAAGAGACGCAACGTCTCTTCTCCGTCTTCCGCCGAGAGACGGCGGATCGCGAAGCCGGTGTGGATGAGCACGTAGTCGCCGACCGCGACCTCCTCGGTCAGCGTCTCCAGCCGGCAGGTCGTTTCGACACCACCATAGTCAACTGTCGCTACCTTGTCCGAGATCGACATCACACGTGCGGGCGCGGCTAGACACATAGTGATGCGAATCGTACATGAGATCGCACGGATTTGGTACCGCAGTCTGCTGAGAAGCGAGCGCCCGCAGGATCCACCACGTCATCCACCAGCGGGATTCGACTTGAGTGGATTCCGCTCCGGCTCAGGCGTAGCCTGAGACGACGTTGCCATCGATGGATAGCACACGAGCTGGCGCTGCAAGGCACATAGCGAAGAGGACAATAGCCGGTCGGGGCGAAGGACTCAGGCTGCGAGTGAGGCGATTGGAGTAGCGAGCCTGGCGGCGCTCCTACAAATGCGGGAAGATCCATCCAACCGGAGTCGCCGCGCCGCGCGGGACTCCACATGCCAGCTCCGGAGGCACTCGTCATGTCGAGCGAAGCGTCGCATCGAACCGTCAGGAACGGTACGATGGATCGGCCATCCTACTTGCCGTCGAGGAGGTACGGATGAACAACGGACATCGAGTCGTGGTAACCGGCAGCGGGGTCGTGACGCCGATCGGGATCGGGCGGGAGGCGTTCTGGGAGGGGCTGCTTGCCGGACGAAACGGCATCGGGCGTGTCTCCTTGTTCGACCCTGCGGGCTACCGCTCCCAAATGGCCGGGGAGGTCAAGGACTTCGACGCGGCGGAGTGGATCGACCGGAAGCTGGCCAGGCGGATGGATCGCTACACGCACTTCGCTCTGGTCGCCGCCGACCTGGCGATGAGCGACGCAGGCCTGGACACGTTCGCGTTCGACGGGCGCCGGGCGGGAGTCATCATCGGATCGGGCATCGGGGGGACACAGACTCTGGAGAGTGCGCATGCCGATCTCCTGTCCAAAGGGCCGAGATCCATCGGTCCGCTCGTCGTCTCGAGGGTACTGATCAACACGGCCGCGTGCGCGGTCTCGATCACCCACGGACTGAAGGGACCGCTGTCCGCCCCATCCGTCGCCTGTTCGACCGGGGCAAACGCGATCGGCGACGCATATCGGATCCTGGAGCGAGGCGACGCCGATATCATGCTGGCGGGCGGGAGCGAGGCGAGCGTGAGTCCGCTGCCGTACGCCGGCTTCTGCGCGACGCGGGCGATGTCGACACGCAACGACGACCCGGAACACGCGAGCCGCCCGTTCGACAAGGATCGCGACGGCTTCGTCATGGGAGAAGGGGCCGGCGTGGTCGTGCTCGAGCGGTTGGGCCATGCGCTCGAGCGGAATGCATCGATCCATGCGGAGGTCGTCGGGTACGGGAACACAGCCGATGCGTTCCATCTCACGGCGCCCGAGCCGAGCGGTGACGGGATGGTCCGCGTGATCGAGGAGGCGCTACGCGACGCGGGCCTGACCACCATGGACGTCGGCTACATCAACGCCCACGGAACCTCGACGGTCCTCAACGATAGGACGGAAAGCGCCGCCGTGCTGAAGGCGTTCGGGGATGACGCGCCGCGGCTGAAGATCAGTTCGATCAAGTCGATGATCGGGCACCTGCTCGCGGCAGCCGGGGCGGTGGAGCTCGTGGCGACGGTACTCAGCGTCTCGACCGGCAGGGTTCCTCCGACGATCAACCACGAGAGATCCGATCCGGATTGTCCGCTAGACTACGTGACCGAAGGCGCGGAAGCCATCGATTTGGATGTCGCGATGAGCCAGTCGTTCGGCTTTGGCGGTGGAAACGCCTGTTTGGTCATCAAGCGCTACGAAAAGAGGGAAGCATGACGGAGCCCCCGAAGCTGAGAATCGGCAACCTTACCGCCGAGATCCCGATCGTCCAGGGCGGGATGGGTGTGCGGATCTCCCTGGCATCCCTGACGGCGGCAGTGGCCGAAGAAGGCGGCATCGGCACCATCTCGAGCATCGGTCTGGGAGACCTCGAGGCGTCACAGCAGGAGTACGAGCGGATGTCGCGCGATGGGTTGAGATCCGAAATCCGCAAGGCGCGCGCGCTGACCGACGGCATCCTCGCCGTGAACTTCATGGGCGTTCTCAGCAACGTCGAGGATCTCGTGCGGACCGCCGTGGAAGAGGGAATCGAGATCATCGTCTTTGGTGCCGGACTGCCGATGCGCCTCCCGAAGATGGTTGAGGACGATTCGGTGAACCTGGTACCGATCGTCAGTTCCGCTCGAGGAGCGGAGCTGATCCTCCGAGGTTGGGCGAAACGCTTCGAGAGAACGGCGGGCGCGATCATCCTCGAAGGGCCACTCGCCGGCGGGCATCTTGGCTTCACCGCGGAACAGCTCGAGCACGTGGACGACTACGCACTCGAGGCGCTCGTGCCCGAAGTTGTCGAGGCGGTCAAGCCGTACGAGGATCGGTTCGGACACGCCATTCCGGTCATTGCCGGTGGGGGAGTGTTCGATGGGAAGGACATCGCCCGCATGCTGTCCCTCGGTGCGTCCGGCGTGCAGATGGCGACGCGGTTCGTCTGCACCGAGGAGTGCGATGCCTCTCGGGAGTTCAAACAGGCGTATCTAGACGCGAGAGAAGAGGACATCGTCATCGTCAAGAGCCCCGTCGGCCTCCCCGGCCGGGCGATCCGAAACAAGTTCCTCGAGGACCTGGAGACGGTCGATCGCTTGCAGATCAACTGCCTGTATCACTGTCTGACGGTCTGCAAGGTCGCCGAAGCCAAGTTCTGCATCGCGCAAGCGCTGGTCAATGCCTATCGTGGAGACGTCGATCATGGGCTGATCTTCTGCGGCCGGAACGCGCATCGGATCGACAAGATCGTGACAGTCAAGGAACTGATCGGCGAGCTGGTCGGCGAACTGAAGGAGGCGCTCGAAGCGGTCTGAGTCGCCGCCGGACCGGTGCGAGCAGGAGTGCGCCTAGGGTCGGGCCGCTTCTCTGCCGCGGGGCGAATGCCGATACTGAGAGGCTTATCCGCGCGAAGGAGGCGCCTCATGATCGATCGGGTGCACCAGCACATCGTCTCGGAGTTGCGGCAGGGGGCGCGAACGGACACGGTCTTCGTGGTCATCGCTGTCCTGCTGAACCTGTTGATGCTCGGAATCAGCTCCGGGATCGCGCAAGAATCGGCGGACAACGGAACGACGACTGCAGTGCTCGGGCTGTTCATGGCGCTGACGGCGGTGGTCAACATCGTTGCGGTGTTCGGCCTCCTGAAAGGGAGAGAGACGCGGTCGCGGCTGATCGGTGGCCTGCTCAAGCTGTACGCCGATCAGCAGGTCGACGGCTACTACGATCCGGCGCTGCTGAAGAACTACAACGCCCGCTACACGTTGTTCATTCTCGTGGTTGTCAGCATGGGCGCCGTTGCGATCGTCGTTCCGCTGCTGTTGCGATAGCTCGGTCGCAGGAACGATCCTCCCGCTAGAACGCGATATCGACCCAGACCAGGCGGTGGTCGGAGCTGCTGTTCGAGCGGACCAGCCGATACAGTGGATCGCTGGAGACGGGCCAGAACACCCCGGCGTCGACGATGTCGAGGGTGATCGACGGCAACACGTAGTCCGATCGAAGGTTCCCCGCGTAGGCGTCGTTCCAGTCCGCGGTGTCGTACTGCGGATCGCCCTGGTGCGATGCATTGACGCCACCCTGCAGGGCGGACTGGCGGGTCGCTCCATCGCTCGAAGGCGTGACCGACGTGTTCACCAAGGGGGAATCGAGCAGATGCCAGATGGCCTCGGGGATGGAATCCCCGTCGTACGGATCTGCGTTCTGGTCTCCCATGACGACGAAGTGAGCCCCGGCCGCCAGCCCGCCTTGATGGCCCTCGTCGTCGTAGATGTAGTCTCCGTGTTCCGGTGTCACGTAGTCGGCCCAGAACCGGATTTCATCGTGATTGCGCGTCCCGTTCCGATCCTCGGGTCCGTCGAAGACCGGTGGTGTCGGATGGCTAGCCAAGACGTGAACTACTCGTTCGCCAATCCGGATAGGCACGTCCCAATGGCTCTTGGAGGAGAGCGGGAGGATCGCTCGCTCGGCCGAGCTGAACCAGGAGTGACCGGTGGAAGGATCCACCGGCAGGAGCGCATCGGGCATATCCTTCCAGAGGAAGGTGCGGAAGGTCCGGATCTCGTCGAACAGGATCGGGCACGTCGAGTAGACGACCATGCCGTACTGGCCCTCGAACAAGCCGTACCCGAGCATGTCCGTTGGCTCGTTCAGGACGCCGTTGTTGTCGAGATCGTGGCCCGATGGGATCCCGTTGTTGACCCTGTCGATGTAGACGTACGGATAGAGAATCGGGTCGGCTCCGTTCTGCCCGACGTTGAGGTAGCGGGCTTGAAACAGCTCCGCAGCCTTGCCGGCTTCGTCGTAGTCGAACTCGTCGATCAACAGAACGTTCGGGCGCACTCGCTGGATGATCTCCGCGACGCGGCGGATCTGATCGTCCGTCCGGCCAAGATCCCGGATCAGTTGACCGGCGGAGCCGCGGAAGAGTGACGCGTTGAACGTCGCAAAGCGGATCGGATCTGTCCGCGTCCCGAGCGGGCAGCAGCTTGCGCCGATCGCAGCACACACAAGACCGACTGCCACAGCGACCGCCGGCCACGTCTTCCGTTGTCTCCTGCCAGTCTCGCGCGGAACCATAGCTCCTCCTTTGGGAAATGCAAAGAGCGGGACAACCCACCAATGCCAGGCAAGATCTCAACCGGGAAGAGCTGGTGAAGGCAATCCGAGGTGTGAATGCCGTCGCTCGGAACCCCGCCTGCGTTCGCTACACGGGGAAGCTGCTCAGAGCGGCGTTGATCATCAGCCGCCAGACCCGACTGATCTCGATCATTTCTTGTCCGACGTACCGGACGCCGCGCGGGTCGATCCGTTCGGCGCCGGGGATGTCTGCCGCCAGCTGTGCGTAGATCGCCTTGAGAAAGCGTGCCTCGAACGCGATCGGCGGTTCGAGCTTGACGACGGTCATCTCGGTCAGCCGACCGAGCGCGGTCTTCGCCGCCTCTCGGATCGTCGCTTGCGCCGCCTTCGGGGTGAGGCTCCGGGCGGAGAAGGTGCTGATCGCCCATTTCGTCACAACTCGCTCGATCCACGGATGGGTTCGTTCGATCTCCGCCGCGAGGCGATCGTCCCCCGCCACGAGCGCCACCGGCACTCCGAAGTGGCCGGCCACGGCGGCATTGAATGCCGCTTCGGTGACTGGCTCTCCGTTCAGTCGCAGTTCGTGGACGATCTTCCCGACGTGGGTATGCGCCAGCACGCCGAGTCCGTCGCCGGCCCTGGCGTGATAGCCGACAAGGAACGCCGCATCGAAGGTATCGTCGATCCCCTCCATCTGAAGCAGGGGCCTCGGCGTGCCGAAGACGATCTGGGCGTCCTCATGCAACTCGTCTGGAAGGAGATTTCGCATCAGGCCGTGGGCGTCGGCAACGACGACCTCGGTCGCGCCTGCCTCCATCGCGCCGTCGATCGCGGCGTTCGTCTCCGCCGTCATCCACTTGCGGGCCGCCTCGTACGCGGGACCCTCCATCTTCACGTGATCCCCGTGGGTGACGCAGGCGATGCCTTCCATGTCGACCGAGACGAACAGCTTCATGTGGAAACCTCCCCGTGAGCGCGGTCCGGTAGCTCTCCGAGCGTACTCGCTTGATTCGAGAACCACAACGGCTTGGGCGATCGATGGCTCGCCCTCCGGGTATGATCGCTCGCCGATCAGGTGGTGGAGTTGGCCGTACGGACGCAATCCCGCCCGGACTCCTTGGCTCGGTACAGCGCCTCGTCGGCGGCGCGAATGAGCTCGTCCTGCGTCGTCCCATGCTGCGGGAAGACGGCGATTCCGGCGGAGAGCGTCGGGGGGCTGTCGCCACCGAGTGCTGGAAGCCGAAGAGCGTAGAAGTCATGGCGAAGCGCCTCGGCCCGTTCCGCCGCGGCGTCGAGCGACGCGTCCGCTAGGATCAGGAGGAACTCCTCGCCGCCGTACCTGCAGGCGATATCCGCCGGACGTGTTCGACCGGCGAGAAGCGATCCCAGCCGCTTAAGAAGCACATCACCGACGAGGTGACCGTGCGAATCGTTCACCATCTTGAAGTGGTCGATGTCGAACAGGATCAGGGCAACCGGAGTGGCGTCTTTCACCGCCCGCTCCAGGATGCGCGGCAGCATGTCGTCGAGGTGCCGCCGATTGAACAGCCCGGTCAGCACATCGCGGATCGCGCGCTCGTGCAACTCGTCTCGGAGCCGTTCGATCTCGCGGACGTGCGCCTGGAGTCGCTCGTTCGCCTCCTGCAGCTCCTCCCGAGCGCGGTAGCGGGCCGAGATGTCGCGAACGTCGACCAGGAAGCCGGACGGCATCCCGAGGTCTCGCTTGAGCGGCGCGATGCGGAGGTCGACGTGAAGCAGCGGGTCCGGCGAGACTGTGATCTCGATGTGCTTCTCCCGGTCGACGCGAAGCGCGTCCACAATCTGAGGCCACGCGGACAGGACGCGGCCGGCGTCCGCTCCGATGATGTCCCGGGTCAGGCTGAACATCCGGCGTGCGGCAGGATTGACGTCGACAATGCGGTGGGCCGCATCGACCACGAGAACACCGTCCGTCATCCCCTCGACCAGCACGTTGCGCGCCACGGGCACGAGATTGAAGAGACGAAGAGGGAGGATGCCCACGGCGAAGACGGCGCCGGTCAAGACGAAGCTGACGGGCGTCAGATTCAGACCGGGCGTCAGGGTGACGTCAAGGCTGTAGAGGATGCCACTGATCCAAGGGAACGCAGTGCCAAGGAGAACCATCGCCGACTGACGACGCTGGACGGCCGAAGAGCGGATTGCCGAGACGACCAGGAAGAACGACGCGACCAGAACGTAGGCGTAGAGGCCGGCGATGATCGCGAAGTACGCGGGGCCGTGTCCGTAGATCACGATGTTCAAGCCAGCGGGGCCCGGCGTGAGTCCGGTCCACAGCAAGTGATGGAGCTCGTTCGACGCCGCGATGGACGCCGAAAACGCCGGTAGCAGCCACAGCGCGGCTACCCGAGGGCGTGTCATCCACGACGTCCGTCCCGTGTATCGGGAGGCGAAGAGGAGGAAGAGGACCGCGACGCCGCCGGAGCCGACGTACTCCAGCTTCGAGAAGAGGATCTTCGCTGCGAGGGTGACTGCGCCGGCCTCGAGACCTGCGGCAAGGGACCACTCGGCAACAGCGAGCATCGCGAATGCCAGAGCGGTCGCGCCGGGAATCGTGCGACGCCGGAAGAGGACGGCCGCGATCCCGAGCGACAGGCCGCTCGTGACCAGAAGAACGATCGTCGTTGTCGTCCACTGCCAGTCCATGCAGGGATTGTACGTCCGCCGATGCTGCGTGGGGTAGTTCGGCCGTCGGCGAAGCTGTCAGGGGGATGTCCGTGGACTGATGGGAGGCGCAGGTCAGCCGGTGTGCGCGAGCCGGTTCCGTAGCCACGCCTCGACGTCGGCGAGTACGGCATCCCGTTCCGGCTCGTTGTAGATCTCGTGATGAAGACCGTCGTAGACCTTCAGCGTCTTGTCCGAGGACCCGGCCGTTCGATGGAGCATTGCGGCGCCCTCGGGGGAGACGAGGCGATCCTCGCTTCCCTGCAACAGGAGGATCGGCACTGTGATCCGAGCGGCCTCGCGCTCGACGCGCCGCATCGCCGCGAGCATCTCGCAGCCAAGCCTCGCGGTGGTCTTGCCGGAGTAGACGAGCGGGTCGTTCATGTAGGCAGCCACAACGGCCGGATCGCGTGAGACGCCGGTGGCATCGACGGCCGCGACACCGAGACGGGGCGCGAGGACCGAGAGGACCCGGCTTGCGAGAACGGTTGCGGACGAGATGTTCTCGGGGATCATCACGAGCGGGCCGGAGAGAATCGCGCCGGAGAACGCGGCCTGACGCTCAAGCAAGAGGACCGAGCCGATCAGTGCGCCGAGGCTGTGCCCCACCAGGAAGACGCGCGTGCCAGGGTGCCACTGCCGGATCATGGCCTCGTACGTCCCGAGAACTTCGGTGAAGTCCTCGAACTGGCGGACGAAGACGCGCCGCCCGCCCGACTTGCCGTGCCCGACGTGATCGACACCGCAGACGGCGTATCCGAGGGGGACGAAGTGGCCGACGATGCTCGTGTACCGTCCGCAATGCTCAGCCAGGCCGTGCACGAGCATCAGGACGGCCCGCGGCTTGCCGTCGGGGAGCCATCGTTGATGATAGATGTCGGTGCCGCGCTTGTCCTTGAATCGTCCCTCTTCGTGCCTCATGGTCTTGCCTCCCGGGCGTCGAGCGGCCGATCCGCTCGAGCCCATCCCTTGGCGCGTTTCACTGCCCGCGCCCACCGATCGAGCAGCGCATTTCGCCGGTCGGCCGACATGGTTGGGACGAATCGCCGCTCCACCTTCCACAGACGATGGACGACGTCCACCTCCTCCCACAGGCCACTGGCGATCCCCGCCGCGTACGCCGCGCCGAGCGCCGTCGTCTCCGGATTCGCCGGCCGGACGACGGGGACCCCAAGGATGTCGCTCTGGAACTGGCAGAGAAAGCCGTTTGCCGCCGCGCCGCCTCCGACGCGAAGCTCCTCGATCGGGAAGCCGGTGTCGCTCTCCATCGCACGAGCGACGTCGCACGTCTGATACGCGATCGACTCGAGCGCGGCCCGGACGATGTGCGCAGGGCCGGTTCCGCGCGTGATTCCGACGAGAAGCCCGCGTGCGTCCGGATCCCAGTGTGGTGCGCCGAGACCGGTGAGCGCGGGAACGAAGACGACGCCGCCTGTGGAGTCGATCGACTCCGCCAATGCCTGCGCGGAGGCGACGTCGGGGAGCAGTCCCAGCGTGTCACTGAGCCACTGGACGGCGGCCCCGGCGACGAACACGGAGCCCTCGAGGGCGTACGCCGCGTCCCGGTCGGGCGCGGTCCGAGCGATCGTCGACACCAATCCCGATCGGGTGTGCGGTCGGGATGTCCCCGCGGCCATCAGCAGGAACGCCCCCGTGCCCCACGTCACCTGCGCCTTCCCCTTCGCGGTGATCCCCTGCCCGAACAACGCGGCCTGCTGATCGCCGAGCACGCCGGCAACGGGGACCGTCCGTCCTCTGACGAGATCGGGCCGGATCGGGCCGAACACCGACAGGCTCGGTCTGACCTCGGGGAGGCACGCGGCCGGGATGGCGAAGAGCGCGAGCAGCTCGTCGTCCCACACGCGGCGCTCGATGTCGAAGAGCATCGTGCGCGACGCGTTGGTGTCGTCGGTCACGTGCTCGCCGATCAGGTGCCAGAGCAGCCACGCGTCGACGGTGCCGACGAGCGCTGCGCCCCGCGCCGTGCGGTTGCGGAGCCCCGGAACATGCTCGAGCAGCCATTCGGCTTTCGTCGCCGAGAAGTACGGATCGGGCGGGAGCCCGGTCCTTTCGCGAATGAGTCCCCCGGCGTCGTCCTGCGCGAGAGCGCGGCACCGCGCCGCCGTTCGGCGATCCTGCCACACGATCGCCGGGTGAAGCGATCGACCGCTCTCCCGGTCCCACGCGACGACGGTCTCCCGCTGGTTGGTCAGACCGATCGCATGAATCGAGCGGTCTCGAACGGCCGGATGCCGGAGAGCCTCGTCGAGGGCGCCGAGTGTCGCGCGGAGAACCAGCTCAGGGTCCTGTTCGACCCGGTCGGGCTGTGGCGTTTCGATCGGGACCTCTCGATAGGCGGAACCAACCGGCCGTGCGGACTCGCCGAAGAAGACGCACCGCACGCCGGTCGTCCCGGCGTCAATCGCGCCGATCAGAGGTGCCTGTGCCCGCATCGTTCGACCCACTCCTTCCGCTCCGACCGATCCTCCTACCGTCGTGCAGATCCAGTCTAGCAC
>CAZSNG010000058.1:0-12746 GCA_964608345.1 uncultured Thermotogae bacterium | reverse complement strand
CCGCGCCGAAGAACTCCTTCGGCTTGTACAGCGCCGTCGGATCCATTCCGCCGGACAGGAGCTTCCCGGATGCCGGAATCGACAGGTTGTACGCCCGCGCGAGCCGCGTAATCGAGTCCATGAGCACCACGACGTCCTGTCCGAGCTCGACGAGCCGCTTGGCGCGATCGGTCACCAGCTCCGCGATCCTCGTGTGATGGCGCGGCTCCAGGTCGAACGTCGCCGCCACCACCTCGCCGCCAGGAACCGAACGCTGGAAGTCGGTGACCTCCTCCGGTCGCTCATCGACGAGCAAGACGAAGAGCTTGACATCCGGATGGTTCGCGTTGATCCCGTTGGCGATCTGTTTCAGGAGCGTCGTCTTTCCGGCCATCGGCGGCGAGACGATCAGGCCGCGCTGCCCCTTTCCGATCGGACAGAACAGATCGATGATCCGCGTGGAGATCTCGGCCGCATCGTGCTCGAGTCCCAGCACCTCGTCGGGATGGAGCGGAACGAGATCGCGGAACTGAACGCGGCGCCGGGAGTCGTCCGGATCGGCTTCGTTCACCGCGTCAGCCTTCTGCAGCGCGAAGTACCGTTCGTCGTTCTTCGGTGCACGGATCGACCCGCTGATCAGGTCGCCGTCACGCAGCGCGAACCGCTTGATTTGCGAGGGAGACACGTAGACGTCGGTCCTTCCCGGCAGGCACGTCGTGCTTCGGAGGAAGCCGTAGCCATCCGGGTGGAGCTCGAGGATGCCGTTCGTCAGGCGCAGGTCATGCCCCTTGGCGAGGTGACTCATCACCGCGCGGAGCAGGTCGTCTCTCGACGCTTGCCTGTTGTTCTTCAGCCCGAGTTCCTGCACCATCTCGAGCAGTTCGTCGATTGTCTTCTCGCGCAGTTCGCCTACTTCTCTCATCGAAATCACCTCAGAACTGGATACCCCTAAGAACGATCAGTACGGTGGCACCGAAATAGAACAGCAACAGGGTCACAGCATCGACCCCGACTCCAAGAATCCGCCGCCGGGAGCGAGCCACCAGCGACACCATGGCGACAACAGTCAGCAGGACGCCGCAGATCGCGACGATCATCTGGTCCGCCTCTCCACCTCTCAGATTCGCGTAGATCGCACCCCGACGAAACGCCGCATCGGCGAAGAAGATGGTCAGGATATTGAACATGTTCGAGCCGAAGAGGTTGCCGACGATCATGTCGTACGCGCCGATCCGCAGCGCGCCGATCGACGTCGCCAGCTCGGGCAGCGAGGTCACGATCGCAACCAGGACCGCTCCCATGAACGACGCCGAGAGACCCGACGCGACGGAGATCTCTTTGCTCGAGCGGATCAGGAAGATCCCCGAGGCCACGATAACCGCCCCGCAGATCAGAAAACCGATGATCGCCGCCCGCAAGGAAAGGCCCTCCCGGACGGGTTCCTCCTCCACCGCCTCGTGCCGCTCGGCGTGAAACAGCAAGAAGACGCCGAGGACATAGCCAACGAGGATGATCCAGCTGACCGGGCTGATTCCGAGGAACGTCACCTTGGGGGCAAGGACGATCCCGAGAAGGCCGAAGAGCGTCAGAAGCACGGCGATCCCACCGCTGAGCGTGTGGTAGCCGCGCGCCTTGAGCAGGAACGGCCCCTTCCCGAGGAGGAGGATGTCCATCACGGCGATGATCACGACGTTGAACAGATTGCTGCCGAACGCGTTGCCCAGCGCGATGTTCGGCACGTTGAGCGACGCTCCGGAGACCGTCGTCGTCAGTTCCGGGATCGATGTCAGCGTCGCAAGGAAGAGCAGCCCGATCCATCCCTGGCCGATGCCGGTTCGGTTTCCCAGCGCTTCGCCGTACGGTGCGAGGCGGATTCCGGCGACGATGATGCCCGCCGCCGAGAGGCCGAACGTGATCCAATGCAGGATCATTCTTGCCTTTCGCGGTTGCGATGGTTGTTTCGATCCATGTCATCCGTCCTTCCGCGATCCGCGTTGGACAGGTCAGCGGTCGGTCGTCCCCCGCACGTCGCGGGAAGAAGTGTGTAGACCTGGTCTATCCAATCCGGCAGGCGCTCCCCGCCGAACCTAGAGCTTCTTGAACAGCCACTTCACCATGTCTCCGTACATTTTCAGGCGGTCGAGGCTCCCTTTGACGAGACCGCGCTTCTCCTCCTTGAGGATGTGCGTGACGCCCTCGAGCTTCACGTAGTCCTTGTGCCATCCCTCTTTGGACGCGAGCCGTGAAAGCGCCATCTCGATCCCGAAATTCATCTCCTCGACGTTCTCCTGCGCCCTCTCCCATAACCTGCGGGAAAGGATCCGCTGCCCGGAGGCGTACGGGTTGATCTTCTGCGCGAGGTCCGTGTTCTTCCTGCCATCGGCGAAGACACCGATGGCCATGTCCAATCCCTCATCGCGATACGTGCGAACCATTCGATCGACATGCACGCGGGTCAGTCCTACAAGATCCGCGTCGAGGAACATCAATGTGTCGTTCTTCGCCTCGGAGACACCGACGGCAAGCGCCGCCGCCTTCCCGCGATTCTCGGGGAGAGAGACGACCCGGACGGGAAAGCTCGTCGCTTCCGCCGCCGTCTCGTCCTCCGACCCGTCGTCCACGACAATCACTTCGTCGACAAGCTCGCTCGCGACAATGGGCTCGAGAACAGCGCCGATTCGCCCGGCCTCGTTGTATGCGGGTACCACCACGGAAACACACATAGGAATACAAGTGAAGTCGGGACCTCTCCCCCATCCCTCCACGGCACGCATTTTACTCCGAGCACAACGCCAAGTCAATTCCAGAACCGCGTGAAGGGCCCTCGCCCTCCGCCGATCAACGGCAGTCGACGAACCACTCGCTCACCGCTTCGACGAGGTCCCCTCCGTCGTGGTATGTGTCCACGGGAACCGGAAGCGACTCGAGGAATCGCGACCCGTAGCTCCGGGAGAGCACCCGCTGGTCCGTCAGGACGACGATCCCGTGATCGTCCTTGGTGCGGATCAGGCGGCCGACGCCCTGACGCAGCTTCAGGATTGCCTTCGGCAGCGCCAGATCGCGGAACGGATCCCGCCCCGCTCGCGCCACCCGGTCGGCGAGCGCCGAGAGGATCGGATCGGTCGGCACGGAGAACGGCAGGCGGGTGATCACGAGGAACTCCATCTCCTCCCCTGGAAGATCCACACCCTCCCAGAAGCTCTCCGTCCCCAGCAGCAGTCCGGCGCTCTCGTGGGCGCGGAACCGCTCGATCAGCTTGCTCCTCGGGCCGTCGATCCCCTGCGCGTACGTCGGGATCTCGTCGGGAATGCGGTCCCGCACCGCGTGAAGCATCCGGTACGAGGTGAATAGCGCCATTCCCTTCCTGCCGAGCTTCGCCGCGAGCGTCGTGAGCAGTGACGCCAGCCCGTCCACGTAGGCATCCTCCTCCGCGTCGATCGGCGGGAAGTACGCCGGGACGGCGACCTTCATTCGATCCCCGAACGAGAACGGGCTCTCGACCACGGCCGTGCGCACGCGGAGGATGCCGTCGGTCAGCCCGAGCGACCGGCTCAAGTACTCGAAGTCGCCGGCGAGGGAGAGCGTTGCCGAGGTGAAGACGACCGACTCGACCCGCGGGTACAGAAGCTGCTGGAAGAACGGCGCCACGTCGAGCGGTGTCGCGTGCAGCGCCGGCCCGCCGGGCTCCCGCTCGTACCAGTGGACCATGTTCTCCGCTGGAGGTACCGTGATCGCTCGCGCCACCTCCCCGAGTCCCGATACACGGTCGATGTGTCCCTCCAGCTCCTTGAGCGTGTCATCCTCGTCCAGGCGGCCGCCGAGCCGGTCGAGCGCCATCTCGAGTTCCTCCAGCGCCCTTGTCGCCTCTCCGATGCGCGACTCCACGCCGGACAGTGACGAGAACGTCCCCCGCCGCTCGTCCGGGAGCTTGCGATCGAGCGAGCGGAAGAGGGTCGACGCCCGGCGGCGAACCGTAGCCGCATGCTCCGTGACCCGTCCCACGTCTCCATCGCCGGTCGGGAGCGTCAGCCGACGAAGCCATCCCTGTCTCCGTCCCGATCCGGCAAGTTCGTCCACGACCCGCGCCACGATCCGATCGGACAGGCTCTGGGTAAACGCCGTGCGCGCCGCATCCTCGAGGTTGTGCGCCTCATCGACAACGAGATGCGTGTACTTCCCGAGGACCACGCCGCCGACCGAGAGGTCGCCGAGCAGGAGGGAATGGTTGACTACGACGAGGTCCGCCTTCCGTGCGCGCCGCCGGGCGGCGATCGAGAAGCAGTCATCCAGGAATGGGCAGAAGACGCCGACGCAGTGGTTCGGTGCGTCGCACAGCCGTCCCCACATCGCCTTCGAGTCAGGGTCGCTCTGGAACGCGCCGTTCTCGTCGATATCTCCGGTCTCGCTCTCGACGAGCCAGCGAGCGAGCGGCGCGAGGAGGCTCAGCCGGTCCCGTTCGAGGCCGCCGACCAACTCGCCGATCAGCGCCTGCCAACGCCGCAGGCAGAGGTAGTTCTCGCGCCCCTTGAGGAGCGCTACCTTCAGTCCCGGCGCCATGTGCGCCAGCAGGAACGGCAGGTCCTTTCCGTACAGCTGCTCCTGGAGCTGCTTCGTTCGGGTCGAGATGATCACCCGTGCCGACGCGTCGCCCTTCAGGTGGAGAATCGCCGGAACGAGGTACGCGAACGTCTTCCCGGTCCCCGGGCCGGCCTCGACGAGCAACGCGTCTCCGTCTCGGAACGCCTCCTGCACAGCTTCGGCCATCTCGAGCTGCCCGGTCCGTTCCTCGTACGACGCGAGCGCGCCGGCGATGGCGCCTCCCGCACCGAGTACGTCCGTGGCGACGGCTCCCGCGAGATCCACCTCGCGGGGCGCCTCTGCCGGCTCCTCGTCGTCCTCGGGTTGCGCCCGCCGCGGCAGTAGGAGGAGGCGATCGAGAAGTTCCGACAGCCCGCCGGGAAGAAGCCTGGCGAGCAGCGCAATCAGCTCGCGATCGAGTCCGAGCGCCTCCACGAGCATCGCCTCGAACAACGCACCGGCCGCGGCAGCGCCGTCCAGCTCGCCGAGTCCGTATTGATCGGCGGCCGAGTCCAACCGGTGCTCGGAGAGCGTCGGATGCAGCACGCGCACGAGCAGCCGCAGGTCGACCACGCCGGGCGGCTGCCGGCTCTCCTCGCCGTCGGGGAACACGGCGCACGGAAGGTCATCGACCTCTTCGGGAGACACTTCTGAGACCGGAACCCCGTTCTCGAGCAGGAGGACATCCTCCCCAACGACAATGCGAACGCGGGAGAGCCCAAGGTCATTCCACGGAACGGAGACCGGCACTAGAGGAGGTGCCGAAGGAGGTCGATCCGTCGGATCCGGCCGACCAACCGCCCTTCGTCGTCGACGACGGGAAGATTCTTCACGCCCTTGCGGATGATCAGGTCGGCCGCGCGCAGGTCGTCATCTTCCTCCGTGACGCTCAGGACGTTGGGGCGCATGTAGTTCTCGATCGGGTCCTCGGCAATCTGGGCGAGCTTGCTCGCCAGCTGGTTCATGTCCGGGATGAACGACGCACTGTGGAGCATCTCGAAGTAACCGGGCAACGCAGCGCGGATCAGGTCTTTCTCGGAGATGAATCCGATCAGCGCGCTCTCGTCGTCGACCACGGGGACGTTTGGCATCTCGGCGTTGTCGAGGATGAAGATCAGTTCGCGGACGGGGATGTCCTTCTCCACCGCCGTCAGGTCTCTGGTCATGATCTCGCGGACCTTCATGCTCCCCTCCCTAGATCCTCTCCACCGTGATCTTCTCCATCTCGGCTTCGACCACCGCGCGGTCCTCGCAGATCTTCTTCTCGCTCTCTGCGCTGGCGATCCCCGCCGCCATGCCGAACCGAAGCGCCTCCTCCACCGGGGCGTCCTCCACCAGCTTGTAGAGGATGCCTCCGAGGAACGCGTCGTCCGCGCCGACGAGGTTCTCGAACGCCGACGTCGGAACCGACGTGTTGATTTCCCACGCCGCGTCCGGCGTCAGCACGATGTCACCGGTGACGTCGTGCGAGATGATGACCATCTGGGCGCCGCACGCGATCACGTGCTTCCCTGCGGCGATGATCGACTCGGTCGACGTCAGCGACTTCCCTTCGAGCAACATGTGCTCTCGCGTGTCGGGCTTCACCAAGTACGGACAGGCGGTCAGCGCCTTCGTCAACGCCTCGCCGCCGGCGGAGACCACCACCCTTGCACCATTGTCGCGCGCGATCGTCGCCAGCTCGGCGTAGATGCCGGAATCGACCCCGGGGGGGAGGCTGCCGGCAAGGACGACCCACGTCGCCCGCTTCGCCATCCGCCTGAACCGCCGCATGAAGCGTTCGATCTCCGACTGGCTGACTTGGGGACCCCGCTCGTTGATCAGGTTCGGACTGTGGTGCCGACCCTCCTCGAGGATCGTGACGTTGATCCGTGTCTCCTCGTGGATCCAGACGAAGTTGGTTGTCACGCCCTTTCGCTGGAGGTAGCGCACCACGACGTGGCCCGTGTTCCCGCCGACGAACCCCATCGCAACGTTGCTCATCCCGAACGCTGACAGGAAGCGGGAGACGTTCGCGCCTTTGCCACCGGCCGACGTGGAACTCCGGTCCGCGCGCGTCAGGAACTCCTCCTGGAAGATCTGACAGACCTTGAGGCTACCGACCCAGTAGACCTTGTCGACCGCCGGATTCAGTGTGACCGTTACGATCATCGTCTTCCCTCTATCTCTGGTGGATCAGGACCGAACCGGACAGTCCCGCAGCGGAGGCACCATCGATCCGAACGGGCGCGAACGCGCCGATCGTTCCTCCGCGAGCGACAACCGTTCGGTGGTCCTCGGCCCGACCGACGAATCCTCCATCCCGCGCCGTGCTCTCGAACAGGACCACGATCTCCCGACCGACGAACCGCTCGTTCTCCTCCAGCGCGATCTCGCGTTGGCGGCCGAGCACGCGCTCCAATCGCTCGCCCTTCACCGACTCCGGAACATCATCCTCTACTCGGGCGCTCCGCGTCAATGGCCGCGGCGAGTATTTCGCCACGTAGACCGAACCGAACCGCACCCGGTCGATCAGATCCATCGTCCGCTCGAAGTCCTCGTCCGTCTCCCCGGGATAGCCGACGATCAGATCCGTCGTGACGTTGAGTTCCCCCATCCGCTCTCGAGCGGCGTCGACCAGAGAGAGATACCGCTCGACCGTGTAGCCCCGGTTCATGTCCGCGAGAATCCGGTCGCTGCCCGACTGCGCCGGGAGGTGAAGGTGATTGCAGACGTTCGCCCTCGACGCCATCACATCGATGACGTCCTCCGTCAGATCGCGCGGATGCGACGTCGTGAACCGGACGCGCGGAATCCGCGTCTCCGCAACCCGCCTCAGGAGCTCCGCAAACGCGCCGAACTCAGGGCGATCCGTCCCGTATGCGTTCACGTTCTGCCCGAGGAGCAACACCTCCAAGGCGCCGCCCTCCATCGCCTCCTCGATCTCGCGCAGAATCGGCTCGGGCGCGCGACTGCGCATCGGACCGCGCGCGTGCGGAACGACGCAGTAGGAGCAGAAGTTCGAGCATCCCTCGGTGATCGTGACCATCGCGGAGATCGGACGACGCCGTGCGCAAGGAACCTCGTCGATCATCTCAGGCCGACCGCACTCGGCGATCCTCTCCGGTTCCGTCCGTGCCCGTTCGACCAGCCCCGGCACGGACGCGTGTCCGCTCGATCCGAAGACGAAATCGATCGCGGAGAAGCGCTGTAGCAGGGACTCGGCTCGTACCTGACCGAGGCAGCCTCCGACACCAAGCGTGACGTCCCGCCTCCGCTTTGCCTCGACGACGGCTCCGATCCGCCCGTACACCTTCTCCTCCGCCTTCTGACGGACCATGCAGCCATTGAACAACACCACGTCGGCCTGCTCGAGGCGGTCGACCACGGTGTACCCGGCGCGAGCCATCACGCCGGCAAGTCCCTCCGACTGGTGGAGGTTCATCTGACAGCCCCAAGTTTCGATGTAGACGTGCTTTCCCATCGTAGTCACAGTAGGGTACTTCATCCTCAGATTGCCGTCCATCGCCGATGGGAGGGGATTCCGCGCCTCTCCCACGCGAGCTGGTCGGTGGGCCGAGCCGTCCGGTACACTCGCGGGGCCATGCCTCTTCGTCACTGCGACCGCTACCTGCTCCGGGAGACCGTCGGCCCGTTCGTTCTCGCGCTCGCCGGGCTGCTGCTGTTCCTGCTACTCAACATCGTCCTCTCCCTCACGCCGTTGATGGTCGACCGCGGCGTCGGCATGGCCACGATCCTTCGCCTGGTCATCCTGGAGCTGCCAACTCTCTTCGTGCTCGCCGTTCCGATGGCTGCGCTGTTCGCCACCTTCCTCGCGCTCGGACGGCTGATGCACGACCGGGAGATCATGGCGTTCGAGTCGATCGGAATCTCGCTCCGACGCCTGCTGATGCCGCTGATTGTCGCCGCGGCGCTTGTCGGCGCAGTCGACTTCGCAATCAACAACTGGGCGGTCCCCGCGTCCGAGCGCGCGTTCCAGCGCACCTACCTCGAGATCGTCTTCCGCCAATCGATTCCGCGGATCACGCCCAACGCGATCTTCGCCGGGCCGGACAACCTCTTCTTCTACGTCCGACGGTACGACGCAAACAGCCGAACCCTGCACGATGTCCTGATCTACGACACCGAGGGAACGCTCTTCCCCACCGTCTCCGAATCGGAGACGCAGATCGCGCTCATCACTGCGGAACTCGGAACGTGGACCGATCGGACGTGGGACCTCGAGGGGGGACGGACCTACGGGTTCGACGAGAGCGGGGAGCTGGTCTACTCGGGCGGCTTCGAGATGTTGTCGATTCCGGTCGACCGCTCGGTGGAACAGATCCTCAGCCAGTCGCGTGCGCCGAACGAGATGGGCATCTCCGAGCTGCTCGCCCGCGTCAGGCAGGCGTCGCGGAGCGGGCAGCAGGCAGCACCGTACATCCTCGAGATCCATCACAAGATCGCCCTCCCGTTGGCGACGATCGTCTTCGTTCTTCTCGGGGGGACGCTCTCGTTTATGTTCGGCGCTCGGGGGCGGGCCGTCGGCATCATCGTGAGCCTCCTGCTGATCAGCGTCTTCACCGGCCTGCTGTGGTGGACACAGGCGGTCGGGCAGCGGGGAGCGATGCACCCGGCGCTCGCCGCGTGGCTGCCGAACCTCCTGTTCGGCGGCCTCGGGCTGCTGCTCTTCTTGCGCGTCGATCGGCTCGCATCACGCGACCTTCTGAAACGGCTGCGGCGGCTCGTCCCGTTCCTGACGCTGCTCGCCCTCGTCGCGGTCGGCGCCTTCGCCGACGAGATCCCACTCGAGCTGAATTCGGAGGATCTGTTCATCTCCGCGGATCGCACCGAGGTTCGCGCCAACGGGGCCGTGGAGGCACGGTTCGAGGACGTCGAGCTGTCCGCCGACTCGCTCCACCTACACCAGGCACCGGACGGACTCTGGCTGTTCGAGGCCACGGGAGACGTCCGCCTCGCGATCGAGGACGAGCTCTCCCTCGCCGGGGACCGCCTCGCAGCGGTCATCGAGGTGACGAATGCCGGGACGCTGACCCGCTCGCTCGAAGCGGGTCAGTTCCGTGGGGAGAACCGGTTCGTCAACTCGCTCGGCGAGGAACACGCGCTCTACTTCCGAGGGGAGTCGGGGCAGATCACGTTCGACGAGGCGGGAGAGCCCGAACTGATCGAGGTCCTTCGCGGCGAGGTCACCACGTGCGACTGCTGCGGCCTGCCGTTCCGCTCGCAGCCGTACACGCTGCGGGCCGCCCGCATGCAGCTCTACCCCGACCGCCTTCTCGTCGTCACCGGCCTGACCGCCCGAGTAGCCGGGGTCTCGTCGTTCTGGCTGCCGTTCTACGTGCAGCCGCTCGAGGAGACGCTGGAGAGCCCTCTCTTCCCCGCGATCGGGCGAAGCGGTTCCCGCGGATGGTTCTTGAAGTGGAACGTCCCGTTCTACCTGAGCGAGTCGCTGTACGGCAGCCTCCTGTTCGACTACTACGGCGCGTTCGCCGAACTGGGCGTCGGGCTGGTGCTGCGCTACGCGTTCTCCGGACACGAGGGATCGATCGACGCCTATTACTTCCCGGCGAAGGTCGGGGATCCGATCGCCCGGCTCGCGCTCGATCACTCGTTCGACCTCGGGACGTCGTGGCGCGGAAGCGGCCGCCTCGATTACGAAGCCGTGGGGCCCGACGAGTCTCTCTCGTTCTCCGGCTCCGTCTCCGGCGGGTTCGACGGATGGCGAGTCACCGCCTCGGCCGTCCGGAACTGGAAGGAGGCCGTCGACGACGAAGCCGTCGACGTCATCACCGAGCGACTCCCCGAGGTCTCCATCTCCCGCGACGCGATCGAAACAGGGCCATTCTCCATCGCTCCCCGGCTGAGCGTCGGCCGGGTGAGGGAGTGGCAGGGAGAGGACCTCTCCGGACGCGCCGTCCGCGTGAATGCCGGGACATCGGTCGGCGTCTCGCGGTTCGAGATCGCCGGCTTCTCCGTCACGCCTTCACTGAACGTCACCTACACTCGGTACGCAGGAGGCGACGTCGGTCTCTCGCGCACAGCGCTGACCGCCTCGGTCCCGGCGACGCTCGGCGGTCTCTCGGTCAACTACACCGCGGCCTTCGCCACGGCGGAGAGCCCGTTCGATTTCGATCGGATCGACGCCGAGCAGCACATCGGCTGGAGCATTCTCCGCTCCGGGACGACGACACTTCGCATCGAAGGCGGATTCGATCTCCTCTCCGATACCGTCGATCCAGTAGCTGTTTCCGTCGCATGGGGCACCGTCGTGACGTGGAACCTCTCCGCTACCTACGATCTGTCCCCCGCGCTGCTCGCCGACGTGATCCTCCGCGGCGACTGGTCGGCCGACGGGCTCACCGCCTCTTGGCGGATCCCGTACGATCCAAGCGTGCCTGGATTCGACCCGATCGACCTCGAGCTGGCCGCAACCGAGGACCGAAAGGAGATCCGCCTTCGCGCATCGCTGGACGGCGACCGACTGGCGTCGCTCACCGGGACGCTCGAAACCCGTACGCCGTCCGGCTGGGGCGCGGCGCTCTCCGCCACGTACAAGGCCGATTCGACGATCCCGATCGCGGACCCACGGTACCGCGTCTTTCGGGACATCGGGGATTGCATCCAGATCGGAATCGAGCGAGCCTCTGATCAGGTGTGGGTGTACGCATCGATCCTCGCCTTCCCGGACGCGATCCTCCGGTACGGGACGGAGAGTGCAAGCCTCCGGGTGGGCGAGTAGACTCGGCACTCCGATCCGGTGGTCGAGCGAAAGGAGGGGGAATGGGTCCCGATCTGTCGGCGATTGTTTACGTCGCGATCGCCATCATTCTGCTGATCAAGTTCTACATCGGCAGTTGCAGCGGCGGCACGTGCGGATAGCGCACGCGCACTGAACGATCATTCCGACCCGCCCGCCTCGCTGTCGCATGCCTTCGGCAGCCCGAGGCTCTCCCGCCAGCCGGGCTCGTGCTCCTCGATGAGCACGGTAGGATCGGTCATCCACCCGGACAGCGTTCCGAGGAACCCGTCCCGACCGAGCTCGCTCACGAGATACGCCACGAGGCTCTCTCCGACCGTGTACCGAGACGCAGTGCCGACGCCCTCGGACAGGCAGTGATCCTCCGCCCAATCGAGCACCGCCTGACGGTCCCAAGCCGTGTAGGGTGAGCCACCGGCGTCGGCCGACGTCGCCTCCGCCATCCCCTCGCGGATGAACCCGGGAAGCATCAGCGCCGGGACGCCGTTCGCCTCGCACCATTCCCACTGGAACCAGTGGACGAATTCGTGGATCAGGACGTCGTCCCCGGCATACGACGCGCAGATCATCGTCCGATACCCTCGTCCGACCTCGTGGATCCACGGTTCTGCCTCCGGGTACGCTCGCACGAGTGGTCGGTAGAAGAACTGCGCCGCGAACGTCGCCGTCGCGCCCAGCGCGTCGTACATCCGCCAGTTCCCGACGAACGGAATCACGACAAACGGACCACACCAATCCCCCTCCCACGCGAGGTTCGGCACCAGTATCTCTTCGCCGGTATCGTTCACGATTCGCAGATCGTGCGATCCGACCACGGAGAGCCGGCCGGGATGCCGTGTCTTCGGAGTCCACCCCAACACCGGCTCCGGCGGCGCGAACCCCCAGAAGGCGAATGCCTCATCCACCGCCTCCGTGAGGCGATCGACGAACCGCTCCGGCACGCTCAGGTACGTGTTCAGGTCCCCCGGCCACACGACCACGCCGTATCGCCACGACATGATCGAGTAGTCGGCGGTTCGGGCTATGCCCCACCACGCGCATCCTAGAATCAGGACCAGCAGAAGCGCGAATCGGACCGTTCGTAGCATGGCGGTGCAGTATACTTCGCGCCCGGTCGACGAGGAGCCCGCGGCGACTCCCCGTACGGCGTCTCGGGAATGATTGGGAACGTCTCGGAGTAGACGGCCTCACGTTTCGAGTCATATCCGTACGACACCGCGGGCGGCCGTGAGGAGCCGGAGGGCGAGGCGTTGCGCGTCACACGCGGCGGCTCCTGGTTCTCGCCCGACCTGCGCGCCCGCGTCACCAGCCGTGGAATGAACGACCCGTGGTTCACCGACCACGATCTCGGCTTCCGGATTGCCGCACGCCTCTAGCCTGTCCAGTCCCGGAATGGTGTTGACACTTCAGCCCTCCTCGTGACGTTGCTCAC
>CAZSNG010000057.1:0-13237 GCA_964608345.1 uncultured Thermotogae bacterium | reverse complement strand
TTCCACGTATAGGCGGAGTGAGGAGTGGCGAGAGATGTTCGCAGGTGGCCTAGGGGATCGAGCGACACTGCGAGCAGGACGCTTCGGCATCGGCGTTCTAGCATCTTTCCTTTTGGGCAGAGAGATTGAGGTCCAGAGCCGTCACGCCTCGCTTCCGGATTCTTCTGGCTTGCGCTTCGCAATGACGCTGGACGAAGAAGAGGTGGGCATCTGGAAACACTCACGCAAGCGTGGAACGACCATCCGCGTACGCATGGCTTAAGAGGTCTTCCGATCACTGGAGGCCAAACCCGAGAGGTGGGACTGGTATAGACTTTCCTCGCCTGTAGTTGTGCGCCTTCTACCGGATGGCTCGGAGGTGAGAACAGAGCGTGATACGCTGCCTGACTTCGCTGGCTCGTGTCCCTCTGAGTGGCGAAGGTTCTCGACCAGTGATTTCCCCCAAGTGGACTGGACCTTCGCCAAAGGCCAGGTTGCCAAGGCCTGCAACGGGATTCCCATCGGCCTCATCGGCGAATGGGGACACTTCTGGGATGTCCCCTTTGAGTCGCAAGCGAATCGGGCGATACCCATTGTCACACACTGGGCTTCGGCTCTTGGTTTCAGATTGTGGAACTACCCACGGATCTCTGTCTTCGATCCGGCGGGCAAGCTTCCCCTAAGCCTAGATAGAACGAGGCTCGGGAGCGTTTCATTCATCAGCGAATTGCATTACTCCATCTGTCTTGACCTTCTTGCGCGTGCCCTTGTTACAGCGCCGACTGGGCACATGCTTGACCCTTCTCATCTTCACGAGTACCAGCGGTTCTCGGCCGGCTTCTCCACCGTGCCAGCTACACTGCTCAGCGGCATCCACGTCGGAACGGTCGACCCGTTTTCTTGGTTCTCAACGCCCAGAGGTGCAGGGCTCCTAACTCGGTGGGCAGTGTCCAGACTCAAGGTTAGAAGTATGTTGCTGATCGCCGGTTCGCAGAGATTTCCACAGACAAGCCATGATATTGGTGCCGACCTGGTCGTTGGATTCCACGTTTCGAACTACGCATCATGGCGGCAGTTTGCCAGACTTGTTCTGTATGCAGACATGAGACAAAGACTCGGTGCTCTTGGCTCTTTGGAAGTAGTTGGCAGACGCCTCTTGATCAGCAAGGGCTTGGTAGATGAATTGCTGGCACCTGGGAAACTGAGGCGAGCTACCCGGGAGAGCGTCCGTGTTGTGTGGGACGATCACAATTGGGCAATCATCGAGCTTGGGCTGTGTAGTGAAACAGGCAATAGGTTGGTCGATCTTGCGCAAGCCATATCCGCAGAGGAGGAAGCAGGTGCCGTGACTACGTCGCCGATAGCAGCGGCTGAATGGCTTCTCGGTGATCCGCCGATGCCTGAACCCGCTCGGACATTGCTGGAACGCTGCTGGGAGGAGATCATGCAGAAGCCCTGTGTGCCCTACAGTGAATCAGTCCGGAGCCAAGAGATACCTAACGCATACGAGGTCTTGAAGCCATTCACGCCGCTACACCGTACTCAACGAGCCCGTGAGTCCGCGTCCCGCTAGAAGATGTGCGGGGATTCCGAGGACGCACTCTGTCCTCTAAGGGTCTGCCATTGCATGTGTCTGGGGTCTGTGTGGGTCAAGTCTTGCCTTGCCGCATTCTCTGCGGCAGGGCCGGGAGCAAGTCCTGGAATCCCAGGAGCATTGGCATCCGGGAGCGCACCAAGACTCCTTGGCGGATGAAGCGATCACCACGATTCTCTCCTCCTGTATACTCATCCTCGCGGAGGTCGATCGCTGATGAAGACCTATCAGGCGGTTGTTGAGAGGTGCCCCGATACTGGCTTGTACGTCGGGTATGTCCCCGGTTTCCCGGGCGCCCACTCTCAAGGAGAAACGCTGGATGAACTCAACGCCAATCTCCGCGAGGTCCTCGCGATGCTCCTGGAAGACGGGGAACCGCGACTCGAGGCGGAGTTCGTCGGGATACAGAACGTTGTTGTCTCCTGATTGTGGGCAAGCTGCCTGTTCTCAGTTGCCGTGAAGTCATGGCGATCCTGAACCGATTGGGCTTTGCAGAAGCTCGCCAGCGCGGATCTCACAAGCAGTTCCACCACCCGGATGGGAGAAGGACGACGGTCCCGGTTCACTCAGGACGTGATGTCTCGCCGATCTTGCTCCGCCGGATCGCGAAGGACATCGGCCTCACTGTGAAGGAGTTTTTGGCAGCACAGTAGGCTGAAACGAACGGGCCCTACCCGGTCATGAAGGATGGGGCCGGATGCTGTATCGAATGTGTCACCGGCAGCTCAGACAGGCCAAGCTGCTTGCGGGTTCTCTAGAGTTCCTGCGGGGCTCCTTGTGTGCTGTGATCAGTAGGAATCTCCTGGCAGCTGTGATCCGGCCGATCGTGTCCGGTTTGCCCTGGTTCTTCAGGTGCCGGTAGATGCTCTGGATGCTTGGATTGTGGCGAGCATCTGACAGCGTCGCTCTAAACAAGTGCTTGTGCACTTCGCGGTTCCCTCGTCCTCGACCTAGTCCTTGGAGCGAGGTCATCTTCGTCTCAGACCACGTTGGGGTATGCTTTGTGCACGTCAGGGAGGTACCGCTATGCGAGCTGATCGAATCGGGAAAGCACTCCTTCTGTTTGTCGGGTTGGTTCTGGCGGTTGCTCTTTGCGCATCCGCCGAGAGCGAGGCAAGGGTCCTTCTCATCTTCAGCTATCACGCCGAGTACACGTGGCACGCCGAGGAGGCCCGCGGTGCGGAAGAGGTCTTGCAGCGCGAAGGGGTGGGTTTCGAGGCCTTCTACCTGGACACGAAAAGGCATACCAGTGATGAGTGGAAGGGACAGATCGCCACAACTGCGAGAGGGAAGATCGAGGAATACGACCCCTCCTTGGTCATCGTCTTCGACGACAACGCATGCGCACTTGTGGCAACGGACTACGTCGGTGAGTCGCTGCCGTTCGTGTTCTGCGGTGTGAATGCCGACCCTGCCGAGTACGGATTCCCCGCAACGAACGTCACCGGTGTCTTGGAAAGGCCCGATTTCAAGGGCTCGGTCGAGCTTCTCCGACTGCTCGTCCCCGATGTCGAGAAGGTAGCTCTGATCACCGATGCCAGTCCGAGCGCCGAGGGTTTCGCTGAGGGTCTCGCAGACCTGTCGTTGCCGGTTGAGATCGCCGAGATCCACCACACCAACGATTTCGCTGATTGGCAGGCGAAGATACTGGAACTCCAATCAGAGGTGGACGCGATCGGGCTGTTCACCTATCACACGCTCAGGAGACTCGGCGAGGAAGAGAGCATGTCGCCGGATGACGTGCTTCAGTGGACGCTTGAGAACAGCAGCCTTCCGGAGTGTGGCCCGCTCGATTTCACGATCGAAGGTGGGGCGCTGTGCGGCGTTGCTCTCTCCGCGTACGAGCAGGGAAGGCTCGCAGCGGAAATGGCGGTCAGGATCCTGGCTGGTGAGAGCCCGGCCGACATTCCCATTGCGATTCCACAGGCGACTCGCGCCATCATCAACGCGACAAGAGCGGCGGAGCTGGGCATCGAAGTGTCTGAGGAGAGCCTGGTGGGGATCGAGCTCATCGACTGACGCTTTGGATCTCTTGAAACGTGAGGCCGCGACCTTCATGAGCTCTCTGACCCATCGTCCCTGAATCCGGGGAAGGTCTAGCCGGACAGCGTTGCAGCGATGTGCTGTGCGGCGAGAATTCCGGTGACAGCCGCGAAGACGATGCCTCGCGAATGCCCAGACGCATCCCCCAGCGACGTAGAAGCCAGGGACCGCCGTCTGCATGCCCTCCAAGATGTGGTAGTGGGTGTCGTAGAACTTGATCTCCGGCGCGTAGACGAGGGTTCCGTCCGAGGAGAGCCCCGGGATGATCCGGTCGAGGCGGTCGATGGCGTCCAGCAGGTCGACCACAATCCTCTGTGGAAGTGCCATCGAGACGTCGCCGGCCGTGACCTCGTCCAGCGTGGGACGGATCATCATCCGGCGGATTCGCTGAGGCGTCGAGCGTCGTCCTTGCTGGAGATCCTTCAGGCGCTGAAGGATGGGGCGCCCGCCGCCGATGGTGCTGGCCAGTTGCGCGATGGCCCGCCCGTACTTCGTGGTGTCCTCCACCGGGTCGGTCAGCTCAACGCGGGTCAGCAGCGCGACGTTCGTGTTGCTCGATTGGCGCTGGTTCTCGGCGTGTCCGTTGACGAGAACGAACTCGTCGTAATCCTCGCAAACCACGAAGCCGCGGGGATTGGTGCAGAAGGTGCGCACCATGTCGTCGTAGGTTGGGGTCCGCACGCGCAGCTTGGCATCGTACATGACCCGCTCGATGTGGTCGTATAGCTCGGCCGGGAATTCTAGACGGACACCGACATCGATCGGTCCGAACGCGGGCTCGACGTTCAGGGTGCGAGCGACGCCGCGAAGCCAATACGCGCCGACGCGACCGGGCGCGGCGAGGACACGGTGGGTTGGTATCTCTCCGTCATCGGTTTTCAGAAGGAAGCCATCTTTGCGGCGGACGACGTCTCGCACGTTCGTTTCCAGCCTGAACTCGATGCCCGCATCGATCAGCCGATGGTACAGCACGTCGATCGCCTCGCGGATGGAGCCGGTCCCGATGTGCCGCTGGCGCCCGGCAACGAACTCGATCCCTGCTTGGGAGGCGGAGGAACGCAGCCGTGCGAGAGCCTCCGTGTCTTCGCCCGAGTACATCGCCGGTGCGCCGCACTGGGAGAAGGTTCGGTCGATGTGGTCGATCCAGGTCTCCAGCTCGCCTGCGGAACAGCTGAGAGTGGACGGATCTCCGCCGATTGCGGTGCTCAGATTGAGCTTGCCGTCCGAGAAGGTGCCCGCTCCGCCAACGCCCGAAGTGATGCTGGTGCGCTCCTGCGGATCCTTGCCGGCATCGACGACGACAATCTGCAGTCCGGTCTCAGCCAGCTCCAGCGCCGCGAACAGGCCCGACGGTCCCGCGCCGATGATTGCCACATCGTGGTTTGACTGCATGCCGCTTCCTCCTCCACTGGGCCCAAGCCCGGGCGATTGTACAGTGATCGCACGCGCTGGCAAGGAGATCGGTCGGCCTCATCAGGGACGCAGTGCATGACTGTCTCATGCCGTCATCTGGTCCGGCTACCACGGATCGAACGGCGTGCTCCTCAGGACACACAGACCTCATGTGGTCTCCAGCATGGCTGGGGAGCGTTGTCTTGTGGTACGGAGTATTGTTGGAGGGAAGACGCAATCGGATCCGCATCATTCTCGGAGTCGATGCGGTCGGACAGTCAAGAAAGGGGTGGACGACGATGGAGGCGAATCGGGCGAGGGAACACATGGCAAACGGGCTTGTTTGCTCCGAATCGGTGCTGCTGGCGACGTGCGAGGAGTTCGGGATCGAGGTGGACGACAAGGTCATTCCCCGGATCGCGAAGTTGTTCGCGGGTGGAATCGGCAACACCGGTTCTGTCTGCGGCGCGGTCGCCGGGGCGGTGATGGCGATCGGTCTTGTGCACGAGCAAGGCGAGACGATGGAAGAGATGATGAGCACTCTGGCGCTGGGGCAGGAGTTCCGCGTGCGCTTCGAGGCCGAGAAGGAGACCATCAACTGCCGCGAACTGACCGGGCTTGATTTGACGACACCGGAGGGACTCAAGCAGTTCATGGGCTCTGACGTGCCCCAGACCGTCTGCTTCCCGGCGGTCGCCGCCGCCTACCGGCTGGTGGTCGACCTCCTGAATGAAGACTCGTAGCTTAGCTGGATCGTGGGGACGCAGGGTGGCGTCATCCTGCGGAATGCGGGGCCCTGGCTTCGCGTGAGAGTCCGCCCGGCCGTCGCCGCGCGACCGGGCGGAGTGAGCGATCTACTTCGCCTGCATCAGCAACAGGACGGCCCCGATCAGTGCGAGGACGCCCAGCGCGATCATGATCCACGTGGTGCCTTCCATACGGTTCACCTCCTCACTCTTCGGAGTCGTCTTGCGTGGCTGACGTGGTCACCCGAGGGTGCACGTCCTGGCCTTCCGGCGTTCGGGCGGTGAGGGAAATGACCAATCCGGACGCGTCTCGGTCAAACCGAACGGCGACATCCGGATTCAGCGCCAGGATCCACCAGCCGTCCTGGCTAGGCGGCACGAGTTCGAGTAGAACCATCGAGTCGGGAACATCCAGAGCAAGAATCCCTCCGACGAGCACCACTTCGATCTCACCACCCGCATTGTCGTGTTCGTAGCGCCCGAGCAAATCCTCTACGTCCTCCGGCTCTAACCGTACGATCCTTGCCGGAGTGCCACGTGCGAAGCTGTTGCTGCCGCCTGGGTGAAGCAGCCGGAATCCGCTCGCGCGGCCGGCCGAGTCGAGCGAGAAGCGCAACTGGGTTTGGGGCAAGAGATCGACGTTCCACTGGAGCGGGATCGTTGTGGGCGTGAGGGCGTAGGCGATCTGCCACGGAACGTCCATCGCCAATCGACCGTTTCGGACGATGATCTCGGCAGAGTTCCGCCCGGCCGGGTCGTCTTCCGCGATATAGCAGCCGAGAAGGCCGGCATACGTCTCCGATGCCGCTTCGTTGAGGCCATCGATCTCGGGGTGGAGCAGGAGGCGGTCGATTTCGGCCTCCAGAGCGATACCGATGGAGCTTCCGCGCGACTGTGTGAAGAAGAGGACCATCAGATCGTGATCGGGCCAGGCCCAAGCATAGGTGCCGTCCGACCCGGTGTGCCCGATGACAACGGGCGAGTGCTCGGGATCGTCGACGTGCGCGTGAAGAACGGCCATCTGCCCGTAGTACGCTTCCAGTTCGAAGAAGCCGGTTGGGAATCGTATGCCGCCCCCGAGGGTCCTCATCGGCGAGACGGGACGTAGCATTCCGGCGATCGTCTCGGGATCGGCGATCCGCGTGCCTTGCCATCTGCCGCTGTCGAGGAGCAGCGCGAGGATGCGGGCGTAGTCCCGCGGTGTGCTGTAGAGCGTCTGCGATCCCCAGGCGAACGGGTAGAGCGGCTCGTCCGGAGCCCAGAGCTTGCTCCATCCCATGCCTTGAGTGAAGTAGAGCGTGCCGATTCGACCGATGCGTGGATCGCCGCGTGTTGCTGTCACATAGTAGAACGAATCGTCCATCCCGAGCGGTGCGAGCAGCCGTTCGGTGATGAGCGCTTGGAGCGACTGCCCCGTCATCCGTTCGATCACGGCGCCGAGAACGTCGGTGCCCGCGTCGCTGTAGTGAAACCGCGAACCCGGGAGGAACTCGGGGCCGCGGCGGCCGATGGCCTCCGCCATGTCACGAAGAGACGGGAAGTCCGTCGTTTCGGTCAGAATCGAGAGCGGCAGCCCGCTTCGGTGGGTCAGCAGCTGCTCGATCGTGATCCGGCGCGCCCAGGCGGAGACGAAGCCATCGATGTAGGTGGCGGCGCGATCGTCGAGGGCAAGCAGGCCGTCCTCGATCAGCAGGTTGACCGCGAGACCTGTGAGCGGTTTGGTCATCGAGCGGATGTTGAAGATCGTATCGACGGTCATCGGCGACTCGGCTTCGCGATCCCGCCAACCGTACGCGCGATGAAGGACGGTTCGTCGGTCCTTGATGATCAGGAGTTCGGCTCCGACGATTTCGTCGGTCTCGACGTACGAACGAACAATCCCGACCAGCGCGTCCAGGACGTCCGGATCGAGGCCAACAACCGCCGGATCGGCAGCCGGGAAGGGATCCGCGGCCCGAACGAGCCCGATCGGGAACGGCAGGCGATTGCAGCCGTTCGCGACAGCCGGGAGAGCCGCGAAAGCGACGAGGAACGAGAGGAGAAAGGCTGTGGCAATTGCACGTCTCACGGGGAACTCTCCTTCTGGCCGCTCGGCGAACCTAGTGCGGCAGGTCGTCGAACAGGGCTTTCATCTGGCGGCGATAGGCGTCGAACGCCTCTCGGCCTTCCGGGGTCAGCTTGACCATCGTGTGCGGCTTGCGTTCGACGAACTCCTTGGTGATCTCCACGTAGCCGGCGGCCTCCAACTTAGATAGGTGCGACGAGAGGTTCCCCCACGTCAGCCCGGTGTTTCGCATCAGGAAGACGTAGTCGGCGGACTCGACGACATACAGATGCGCGGTGATCGAGAGACGGGCCGGCTCGTGGATTGCCCGGTCGATCTGCAGCCCCGGCCTGTCCTCCTGGCTCTCAGCCATCGACCGCTCCGTCGACAGGATCGGCGTGCCGCGGGTAGCGGCGCACGAACCGGACGAACAGCCCGAGCCCGACGAGCGCGATCAACCCACCGACGGCGATCAGCGCGTGCCCGAGGTGGTAGCCGGTCGAACCAAGGTCGGTCGCGACGAGCGCTCCGAACAGCAGTGCCGCGTACGCGTAGAGCCGCGGGTAGTCGATCGCCCAGGCGGCGACGGCGAGCGCCCCGCCCCAGATCAGCCCGATCACGATGACGAAGTGAGAACGGATCCACAACGCCCAGTTGGGTGCCGCGTTGCGCGTCGCGAACGCCGTGAACGCGAACATGCCGGCACCCGCGACGGCAAGGGCGGTCAAGATGAGCTGGACTCGCGCCATGCTGCGCTTCCGGCGCCCGCGGAACGTTGCTTGGCCGATCCGCGGAACGATCGCCCGCCGCGCGAGATCGCGCAGCGCAGGAAGGCCCACCGGGACGACGATTGCGGACATCCAGTAGAACTGCGTCAGGATCCCGACGCCGAACGACAACAGCAGCAGGCCGATGGCGAGATCCCACAGCCCGTGTTCAAACGTTCGCAGCCAGACGCGCCGCTCGAGGTCCTTCAAACCCGGGCTAGACGGCATGGTCGATCACCTCCGGATCGGGCTGTGGGACCCGGCGAACGAAGCGGGCGAGAATCACGGCGCCGACGGCCACACTGACGGCTCCTGCGACCCCGAACGCGACGGCACCGGGGATCGGGTCCATGAAGCTGTGTCCGGATGCGCTCAGCCCGAACGTCGCGGCGATGAACAGCGCCGCGTGGACGAGGAGCCGCGGAAACTCGAGGAACATCGCGATGGCGGCCAGCGGAATCCCGACGACCAGGGATACGACAGTCGGCAGGGCGAAGTCGCCCAGCCCCGAGAAGAACCCCAGTGGCGATCTCCCGACGGCCGTCAGGACGACCAGCGCAACCGTGAGGGCCACGCAGACACCCAACGCAGCCCGCAGCACGCGCGACCGCTTGGCCCGGCCGGCGCCGAACTTCACCGCTCCGATGCGGGGCGTCGCCAACCGGCGCCTGGCGAGCGCGAACCCACCGGCGGCGGAGAACTGGAGCACGGCGAGGGCGACGATCCGGAACGGTGCTGCTGCTCCGAGCGCCTCGACCAGCGCGGAGAGAGCGATCGCCAGCATCAGCGCGCCGAGGTAGATGTCGAACAACCCGTCCTGCTGCCGCGCCTTCCAGCTTCTTGATTCCAGTGCGCGAAGATTCGGTTCTCTCATGATGCTCTCCTGTCAAGTACTTTGTGTCGCAAAGTTCTCTGTACGATACAGCTTTGAGACCTGATCGTCAAGGGGAGGAACGAGCGATGCATTCCGAAACCGCGGCTGATCTGCCAAACCGATGCGCTCGTTGTATGATCTGGCACTTCACGGACAGAGGGAGGCAAGGATGGCTTGGATACGCGTGGTCGGAGAGGACGAGGCGGGCGACGAGCTACGAGCCGCCCTGGACGCCGTCGTCGGGAGCCGGGGGAAGCTCTCCAACATCCTCGCGGTGCACAGCCTTCATCCGAAGGCGATGACGGCGCACATGGACCTCTACATGGCGATCATGTTCGGTCCGTCCGGTCTGACCCGGGAGGAGCGCGAGATGGTCGCCGTCGTCGTCTCGGCGGCCGATCAGTGTCCGTACTGCATCCTGCACCACGGCACCGCGCTGAACCACTACTGGAAAGACGAGGAGCGGGTCGCGCGGTTCATCGACGATCCCCGCTCCGTCGACGTGTCTCCGAAGATGCGGGTGATCCTCGACTACGCCGTCCAGCTGACCGAACGGCCGTCCGGCATCGAGGAGGCCGAGATCGTTCGCCTGCGCGACGAGGGACTGACCGACGAGGAGATCCTTTCGCTCAACCTGATCGTCAGCTACTTCAACTTCGTCAACCGGATCGCGCTGGGTCTCGGCGTCGAGTTCAGCGAAGACGAGGTCGGCGGGTACAAGTACTGAGCGTGCCAGCAGAGAGTGCAGGATGACCGGCGGACCGACCCGACTCACGGCCGAAACGATCGATGACATCGTCGAACAGGTCTTGGTGTACGGCGCGAAGTCGATTGATCTGCGCGGCGTGCGCTTCGTCGATCCGTACGCCCTTCTGCTGCTGACGCTGCTGGTCCTCGTGGCACGAGAGCGCGGGACCGCCGTGCGTTTCGAGTGGCCGCAGACGGCGACCGTCCGCTCCTGGATGCGGGCGATGGCGTTCTTCTCGGAGATCGGCGCAACGCCGCCCGCCTCGGTGGGCGACACGGGGGACGCCCTTCGACCGATCACCGGAATCGACGATGAGGCCGGGATCGGACGGGTCGTCGATGGCTTCCATCATCGGCTCGCCGAGCGATACCCGCTGACGGAATCGTCGCGGCGGACGCTGACCGCCATCATGATCGAGCTGTTCCAGAACATCCCGCATCACAGCAACGCGACCGGCGAGGTGGCCGACCCGCATGGGATCGCGGCGATGCAGGATTCTGAGGATTCGATCTTCCTGGCCATTGCCGACAAGGGCGTCGGCTTGCGCGGCAGCCTCGGCCTGCGGCCGGAGTACGAGGGGATCACCGATGCCGGGGCGCTCGACGCGATCCTGAGCGACGGGATCAGCCGCTTTGCCGACGCCGGACGTGGCGGCGAGCTGCAGCGGATCGTCGGGGTCGTTCGTTCGTGGGACGGCGCGTTCGCGCTACGCAGCGGATCGGCCTTCCTCTACTTCGACGAACGGGGCGGCGATATCGTCGACGTCCCCGCATTTCCCGGTGTGCAGTTGGCGATTCGCATACCCCTTCGGCGTTTCGACGAGGGGATGGTTGATCGTTAGAAGCGTTTCCGGTTCAATGATGCCCATGCACGTCGAGGAGTTTCGCATCGCGCAGTTCGGAGCGCGGCTCGGAACGCGATTGGAGGGCGAGCGCGCCCGTTCCCGGCTGGAGTCGCTGTTGGAGTCGCTGCCTGACGAGGGACAGGTATGCATCCAACTCGACGGACTCGAGGTCCTCAGTACGTCGTTCGCCGACGAACTCGTAGGCAAGGCATACCAGCGCGTGGTCAACGGCGGGTTCGGCGACCGGACGATGGTCCTCGACACGCCGGCACTCGATCTGGCCGAGGGGATCGACGTGAAGCTGGCTCAACGCAAGCTGGCGATGCTCTGCCGACACGCCGGCCGGTGGCGGCTCGTTGGCTTTCACACGCCGGCGCTCTCCGAGACGCTCGATCTGATCCTCGAGAAGAAGCGCACGACGGCCCGCGAGCTGGCCGATGAACTCGGGCTGCAGATGAGCGCTTGCGTCAACCGGGTCGCCCGGCTCGCCGATCTGCGGCTGATCCGGCGGCGGAAGATCGGCATGAAGGGCCCGCAGGATATCTACGAGTTGTATTCCATTCTCGGCGGTTGACAAACGTTCGTACACGCTGCACACTGCACGATGTGTACGGATATGCTAGCGACCGTGAACGAACCCATCGATGCACTTGTGATCTACCGCCGCGGGGCCCCGCACCCCCACTTGCGTGCCTTTCGATGGAACGATCGCCGGCATGACGTGACCGCGACGCACCTCATCCATCGCGAACGGGAGGGCGAGGCTGTTCATCTCGTGTACTCGGTGGACTGCAGTGGCGACACGTACGTTCTTCGCTTCGACATGGGGCGCGGCCGGTGGACGCTCGAGGCGCTCGATACGGCCGATTGATCGGAGCATGATCGGATGCGACGCGTGATGATGCACGTCGACATGGATTCGTACTTCGCCTCGGTGGAGCAGCAGGTTCGCCCGTCGTTGCGCGGGAAGCCGATCGGTGTCACCGGGCGGCCGACGGAGCGGTCGATTGTCGTCGCCGCGTCGCGCGAAGCGAAACAGTACAAGGTGTGGACCGGAATGCCGGTCTGGGAGGCGCTGAAGGCGTGCCCGGACCTCACCCTCGTCGCTGGCAATCCGGAACGTTACCTGTCGGTCACCAAACGGTTCATCGAGATCCTCAAGGAGTACACCGCGCTGCTGGAGATCTACTCCGTCGACGAGGCGTTCCTCGACGTCACCCAGGAAGCCCCGAAGCGCGGGGGATCGGTCCGAATGGCCGAGGAGATCCGACGACGATTCCGCGAGCAGCTGGGCGAGTGCATCACCGCGACGATCGGAATCGCATCGGGGAAGACGTTCGCCAAGCTGATCGGGGCGCTGAACAAGCCGAACGGGATCGGTCGGCTCGACGACGAGGAGATGCCCGAACTGCTCGAGTTGACCCGCGTCGGCGACGTCTGGGGGATCGGGCGCCGGATCGAGGCGCGGCTGAACCGGGTTGGAATCCGGACGCTGAAGGAGCTCGGGGAGGCGTCGGAACGCTTTCTGAAGGGCGAATTCGGCGTCTACGGATTGCATCTCCACGAGATCGGGCAGGGACGGGACTCCACGCCGCTCGTTCCGTACACGGACGTTCCTGCGCCGAAGTCGGTCGGCCACTCCAAATCACTGCCGCCGGAGCTGCGCGATTTCCCGTTGGCGCTGATCGTCTTGCGCGATCTGTGCGACAAGGTCGCACGGCGGATGCGTCGGCTCGGCTTCATGGGGCGGACGGTGCATTGCGGCTTCCGCGTCGGCTCGATCGGTCCGCACCACGGGAAGCAGACGACGCTCGACCTCCCGTCCGACGACGGGGAGACGTTCTACGAGGCGTGCCTCGTCGTCCTCGACAAGATCCCGGTGAAGCCCGAACAGGTCTCGAACGTCGGCGTCTCCGTCGGGAATCTCGTGCCAGTTGGGCAGACGTTGTACTCGCTGTTGGAGTCGGATCAGCGCCGCGAGCGGCTGAACGCCGCCGTCGACCGAATCCGGGACCGGTACGGCGACCGATCGATCCGTCTCGGCACGTCGCTCCTCGTCCGCCCGATCCCGCAGCACGTCGGCGGCTTCTTCATGGCCAGCGACGATCTGGAGATCGGCTGAAGCCACGCGGTCATGCCGCGGCGTCCTCAAACAGCTCCTCGGGCAGGTGGATGGCGAAGACGCACCGGTTGTCGCCGCGGAGGA
>CAZSNG010000056.1:0-13678 GCA_964608345.1 uncultured Thermotogae bacterium | reverse complement strand
TATCGACCTCGACCTCGGCGACGTGCGTAGCGTAGGCGTACACCGGGTACGCATCGCCGAGACCGGTCTCCGGATTCCAGCTCACCGGCTCGGTTCTCGCCCACCCCTCGACCGCGGGATCCATGTTGCGGAGCCAGAACTCGCGTGCGATGCGCTCGAGATGGATCGGGACCTCGTCGGCAGGGATCTCGAGAGCCTCCGCCAAAGCCTCGATCCGTTCCCGGAGCTTGCGCGACGCGTCGAGGACGGCGAGACCGCCCATCATCGTTCCGCGCGACGCGACCGTCGGACCGGAATCCGGCACGCGGCTGGTGTCGACCGGCGCGAGGTGCACACGGTCCATCGGCACGCCGAGCGCCTCGGCGGCGATCTGGATCATGCACGTTGTCAGACCCTGCCCCATCTCGACCGTTCCGGTCGCCACGCCGATTGACCCGTCGGGCTCGAGCTTCATCGTCGCTCCCGCTTTGTCGAGGAACGGCGCCTTGCCGCCGAGGCCGACGCCGTAGATGACGCACGCCACGCCGACGCCACGCCGTTGGTCGGCGTGCGCCTCGTTGAACGCGGCAACCCGGGAAAGGCGGCGATCCCACTCGGCGATCTCCGTCGCGCGATCGAGCGTCCCGGCGATTCCGACGCTCTCGGTGATGCGGTGCCCGGTGGACGTTTCGTCGCCCGGATGGAGGACGTTGCGACGTCGGATCTCGGCTCGATCGATGCCCAGTGCGGTCGCCAGGCGATCGAGCTGGGCCTCGTGCGGGAAGATGACCTGAGGCGATCCGAAGCCGCGAAACGCCCCATTGGGGACGGTGTTCGTGGCGACCGACTTCGCGTCGACCTTGACGTTCGGGATCCGATACGGGCCGCCGGCGGTGCACAGGCTGCGCCACAGCACCGCCGAGGAAAGCGTCTGGTAGGCGCCTGCGTCGAGCACCACGTCGACCTCGATCGCGGTGATCGTCCCGTCGGCTTTCGCTCCGGTCTTATACCTGACGCGGGCCGGATGCCGCTTGCTCGTCGTGAGCACATCCTCGCCACGGTCGAACACGAGCTTCACCGGCCGGCGCGCCTTTCGCGCCAGGATTGCTGCCAATGAGCAGACCAACGACGGTACGTCCTCCTTGCCGCCGAAGGCCCCGCCGGTCATCGCCTGGATGACGCGAAGCTTCGACATCGGCATGCCGAGAACCTTGGAGACGGCGTTCTGGACGTAGAACGGACACTGCATCGAGGCGTGAATCGCCATGGAACCGAGATCGTCGGGGACGGCGATCGCCCCCTGCGGCTCGATGTAGGCATGCTCCTGGTACCCGGTCTCGTACTCGCCCTCGACGATCGCATCGGCCACGGCGAAGCCCCGCTCGACGTCGCCCTTGCGCAGGACCATCTCGTTGAACAGGTTTCCCCCGCCCTCGGCCGCCGCCGGGATCCGCACGATCACCGGGGCATCGGGGTGCAGCGCGTCGGCCGTGTCGACGACCGGTTCGAGCACGTCGTACTCGACGTGCACGGTTTCCGCGGCGGCCTTGGCCGCACGGCGGCTCATCGCGGCGACCAGCGCCACCGGCTCGCCGACGTAGCGCACGTACCCTACGGCGAGCGCCGGCTGGTCGTCGTAGATGACGTGGACAACGTTGGCCCCTGGCACGTCCTCGTGGGTGGCCACGCAAACGACGCCCGGCATCGCCCGGGCGTCGGTCGTGTCGATCTTCACGATCCGCGCGTACGGATGGGGGCTTCGAGCGACCCAGGCATGAAGCATGCCCGGGAAGGCGAGATCGTCGGTGAAGCGCGCCTCGCCCCGAACCTTGTCGACGGCATCCGGCCGCGATGCGCCGGCACCGATCAGGGTCGTTCGCTCGGAACTCACATGCCCCCCTTCACGCTACAGCCGGCCTCCCATCGTCAATGTCATGATCGCCTTCTGCGTGTGCAGCCGGTTCTCCGCCTGATCGTAGATCCAGGAGCGTTCGTTGTCGCAGACGTCGGGCATCGCCTCGTGTCCGCGGTCGACCGGCATGCACTGGAGAAGATGGCCGGGATCGGTGAGGGCCTGCTTCTCGGCCGTGTAACACCAATCCTTGTATCGAAGGGCAATCTCCTGCTCCTTCTCCTTGCCGATCTGGTATCGATCCATCGTGAACCAGTTGCGCGGGAACACGACCGTGGCGCCCTCCAGTGCCACGTCGAGATCGTTCTCGACCGTGAACTGCCCGTCGGACGCGGCAGCCAGGTCGCGGCACTGCTGCATCACATTCGGATCCATGTCGTATTCCGGCGGATGGGCGACGACGACGTCCATCCCGTACATCGACGAGATTAGCGCCGTGCCCTGCACCGAGCAGAGGCCACGGATCCACGGCGTGTACGCCCACATCACGACGATCTTCTTGCCCTTGACGTCGCCCTCGAGCTTCTCGTGCATCGTGTAGATGTCGGTCAACGACTGGCACGGATGGTTGATGTCCGACGCCATGTTGATGACGGGAACCTCGGCGTGCTCGCCGAACTTCTGCATCACTTCGTCACCGAATCCGTAGCGATCGATCGAGTCGTCGAGCAGCCGGATGCCAATGCCGTCGCAGAAACGCGCCATCGCCTTGGCGGTGTCCTTGACCGTCTCCCCGGCGCCCGGCTTGTCCTCGAGCGATATCCGCATCGTCGACGGGTTGAGGAACTGGGCGTGTCCGCCGAGCTGCGTCATTCCCGTCTCGAACGACATCCGCGTCCGCGTCGATCCGGCAAAGAACAGCATCGCGAACGTCTTGTCCTCGAGCGTGTGATGCGGTTTGCGACTGTAGTAGGCGCCCTTCAGCTGATCGGTGACCTTCATCGCGATGTCGAATTCCTCGCGCGTCCAGTCGACCTCGCTGATCAGGTTCCGCCCCGCTAGATCAAACCAACTCATCGTTCTCGTCCCTCCTAGGCCATGATCAGGGCCATCATGCCCTTCTGGGCATGAAGCCGGTTGGCCGCCTCTTCGATGATCACCGAGTTCGGGCCGTCGATGACCTCGTCGGTGACCTCCATGTCGCGGTCGGCAGGCAGGCAGTGCATGTAGTAGGCGTCGTCGGTCAGCGCCATCTTCTCGTTGGTGCAGATCCAGTCCTTGTTGGCCTCGAAGACCGGCTTCGCCTTCGCCTCGTCCATCAGGCCGGAGCCGTCGGTCGGCTGGACCGTCCACGCCTTGGGGTAAACCACGTCCGCACCCTGGAACGACTCGTCCATGTCGTGACTGATCTTGAACGCGCCGCCGTTCTTCTTGGCGAGATCCTTCGTGGCCTGCAGGATGTTCGGATCGAGGTCGAAACCCTCGGGATGGGCGAGCGTGACGTCCATCCCCATCATCGCTGCGGACACAATGGCGCTCTGCGGCACCGCCAGCGGTTTGGCGACCGAGCCGGAATAGGCCCAACTCATGACGAACTTCTTGCCCTGCAGGTTGTGGCCGAGCTTCTCCTGCATCGTCATCACGTCGGCCAGTGCCTGGCACGGGTGATACATGTCGTCTTCCATGTTGATAACCGGGACCTTCGACCACTCTGCGAACTCGCGCACGATCCGGTCGCCCTTCCCGTACTCCCAGCCGGTCGGCTTGCCGTAGATCCGGATGGCGATCGCGTCGCCCATCTCGGCGAGCACGCGCGAGACGTCGGAGATCCGCTCGGTCGAGTAGGCGACTTCCTCGCCCTTGAGTGCAGGGGTGTAGACGGCGCCGGGCTGCAGGAAGTGAGCGTGGCCTCCGAGCTGCGTCATGCCAGCCTCGAACGAATTCCGCGTCCGCAGGCTGGTGTTGTAGAACAGCATGTGAAGCGTCTGGCCTTCGAGCACCTTGTGCGGCTCGCGGCGGATGAACTTCCGCTTGAGATCGTGCGCCGCATCGAGCATCGCCTCGATCTCGTCGCGCGAGAAGTCAAGCCAGGTGATGAAGTCTCGTCCTCTGAGTGTCGTACTGGACATAGGTCCTCCTTCGCTTATTCCCTGGTGATCGTCGTCCCGGCGCGCCCTTCGAGCGCGTCGAAAGCCTTGTCCAGAGACGTGATCACAGCCCGCTCTCCACCGGCTTCGACGAATCGGATTGCCGCTCGAACCTTCGGTTCCATCGATCCTTTGGCGAAGTGTCCCTCGCCGGCGTACGCCTTCGCCTCGTCGATCGTCATCCGGGAGATCGCTTGCTCATCCGGCGTGTTGTAGTTGATCCGGACGGAATCCACGTCGGTCAGCACCATGAAGATCGTCGCCTGGACATCCACGGCGAGCCGCTCTCCGGCGAGATCCTTGTCGATCACGGCGTCTACGCCCTGGAGCTGTCCGTCCTCCACGACGACCGGAATCCCTCCACCACCGGACGCGATGACAATCGACCGCGCGTCGACAAGCTGCCGGATCGCCGCCTTCTCGTGGATCTCGATCGGATCGGGCGACGGCACGACGCGGCGCCACCCGCGCCCCGCGTCTTCACGGACGTTGTAGCCCTTCTCGCTCTCGAGCTTCTTCGCTTCCTCTTCGTTGTAGAAGGGGCCGACCGGCTTCGTCGGGTTAACGAACGCATCGTCGTTCTTGTCAACGACGACCTGCGTCACGACGGTCGCAATCGGGATGTCTCCCTTGCCGTTCGCGGCGAGGAGGTTGCCGAGATTCTGTTGGATCATCAGCCCGATCATCCCTTGGCTCTCCGCTCCGCAGACAAACAGCGGCATCGGTGCGGCAACGTCCTTGCCCGCCTCGTTCTGCAGCAGAAGGTTCCCGACCTGCGGTCCATTTCCGTGCGTCACGACGATCTTGTACCTGCCCGACTCGACCATCTGGGCCAGTTGCTCGCACGTCGTGTGGACGTTGGCCATCTGCTCGTCGAACGTTCCCCGCTGTCCGGGCTGAAGAATCGCGTTGCCCCCAAGGGCGACGACCACCAGTTGCTTCTCGCCTGTCATCCGATCACCTTTCCGTACGTCTGTCTCTTTGCGTATCCCGGCTTGTGGCCCGCGAGCACGGATCCGTGTCGCTTCATGCCAGAGAACCCGCCGAAGCGGATTCCGTCATCAAGCCCGTCTCGTCCATCATGCTGCCTGTTCCGACATCTCCAATCACTCAGTCCAGAGACCGAATCACGTGCACACGAGCAGACCTCCGTGGGTTCGCATGCATCTCGCATCCCCGTGCGAGTCCTCTTCCAGGGAGAGAACCCGCACCGCGGACTCTCCTCACGCCTCCCAGATCTGCCGCATTCGTGTCCAGTGCTCGACCATCTTCTCGAACGCCGTCTGCCCGTCGCCCCGCTCGATCGCGTCAAGCACGTCGCTGTGCAGGGCCACGACCGTCTGGAGATCGTCGACATTCTTCAAGTAGTAGTGGCGGGTGAACTCCCGGTACACCCGCTGATCCATCGTGTTCAGGAGCGGAGAGAGCGCCGCCGCCACCAGCGGGTTGCCTGCGGCCCCCGCGAGGGCGGAGTGGAACGCCTTATCGGCATCGAGGTATGCCTCGAAGTCGTCCCGCTCTGCGTGCTCCCTCATCGCGGCCAGAATCCCCTTCAATCCCGCGAGCTCGTCGTCGGAATGGTTCTTGGCGACCAGCGCCGCGGCCGGCGGCTCGAGCGCCTGCCGGGCGTCCATCACCTCGAGGCATCCGGTCTCACTCTCGATCAGGTGGACGGCCTCATCCTCCTCGGCCGACGACGGAAGCCGTATGACGTAGTTGCCGCTCCCAGGTCGCGATTCGATGACTTCCATCGCCTGAAGCGCGCTGAGCGCCTCCCGGATCGAAGGCCGGCTGACACCCATCAGCTCGGCCAATTCGAACTCCGAGGGGAGTTTGCTGCCCAGCGGATAGTCGCCTCGCTGGATCGCTTCGACGATCTGCTCCGCGGCAATCGCAGTCACCTTGCGCGGTCGAACCTTTTCGAACGGCATCGTCCCTCCTGTTCGGGCCATCCGGCCAAGCTGTATGATAGCTAGGCGGGTTCCCCGTCGCAATCCCTCAAACGCGCTCCGCGCCAGGCTCACGGAACAGGAATCGGCCCCGCCCGCGCGTCTCGGAGGGCTGTCCATCCGCGTAGATGGCGTCTCCTCGGGCGATCGTCGCTACGACCCGCCCGGTGACCGTCCATCCCTCGTACGGCGAGAAATCGGTGTTCATATGGAGCGTCCGGGGGTCGACCTCCCACGTCTCGTTCGGATCGAAGACGACGAGATCCGCATCGGAGCCGACTTCGAGCGCGCCTTTACGCGGATACAGCCCGTGGACACGTGCCGGCCCCTCACTCAGCAATCGCGGGATGTCCGGTAGATGGAGCAAGCCCTTCGCTACCCCCTCGGAGTGGAGAAGCGGAAGGAGGGTCTCGACGCCCGGAAGCCCGTACGGAAGGTCGGTGAACGACCCATTCCACCGCTTCTGCTCGCGGGTGAACGGGCAGTGGTCGGTCGCGACGAGATCGATCTCCTGTCGACGGAGCCCCTGCCACAGCGCCCGCTGGTCGTCCGCGGTGCGGAGGGCCGGGCTGGCCGCGAACATGTGCCCGTCCATCCGATCGTAGCTTCCCGCCGTCAGCACGAGATACTGCGGACATGTCTCCACGGTCAGCCGCGCGCCACGTCCCCTCGCCTCCAGCGCGGCGGCGAGGCCGAGCGCCGAGCTGACGTGCACGATGTGGGTCGGGCAGCCGGTCTCCTCGGCCAGACGTCCGACCTGCGAGACCGCAGCTCCCTCGCACAGATCGGGGCGCGCGACGGCGAGCGTCGCCATCTCGCCGAGTTCCGCCGGTGTCAGACTGTCCGCGATCGAGCGGATCAACCCTTCGTCCTCGCAGTGGACCAACGCGGTGGCACCCAATCCGGCCAGCGCCTCGAATGCACGTTTCATGACCGACGGCGAGGTCCGGCGCCCGGACGCTTCGTAGGCCGTGTAGAACTTGAAGCTCGTCACACCACGTCGGACAGCCTCGGCAAACTCCTCTTCCGCTCCGGGCTCCCAGCCGACCACCTCACCATGCAATGCAACGTCGATGGCGGCGTCGGATACCTCCTCGAGTCGGTGTTCGATCTCATCGGGGATCGAGCTTTCCGGCGTCCCAACCGTGAAGTCGATGATCGTCGTCACGCCGCCGCACGCCGCGGCGACGGTGCCGGTGTAGAAGTCGTCGCTCGACCGGGTTCCCGCCACCGGCAATGCCATGTGGGTGTGTGCGTCGATGATGCCTGGCAGGACGATCTTGCCCGCAGCATCGATCGTTCGATCCCCGGTCAGCCCGAGCGCGATGGCGCTGATGATCCCGTCGTCGATGCCGATGTCGGCCGATGCCACCGACCACGGTGTAATCACCGTCCCTCCTCGAACGACGAACTCGTGCTGAGAAATCGTGGGATCTCCCTTCCCAACGGCATTCTTGAAAACCGGCCAAGCTGCATGATAGCATTGCAGGACTCGCGGCTCAACGCGCCGCACATGGGAGGCTTCATGATCGACCTGACAGTGAACGAAGAACGCCTTGAACGGAGCGTGCAGCGCGCTCGAAAGCGCGGAATCATTATTCCGACGTTCGCCCAGATGAAGAACCCGGATCTCGTCCCCGACGGGATCAGGGAACGACTGCGTTCGATCGGCCTGTGGGACCTGCATCCGTTGAACCTGTTTCGCATCACGTGGAAGAACGAGCAGACCGCGCAGGGCGGCGGCTACGGCGGCGTGAACTACGTCGAATTGCCGCCGGAACTGACCGGCGTGCCGGCGCGGATCATCGCGCTCGTCGGCAAGTGGTTCCCGACCGGCGCACACAAGGTCGGGGCGACGTTCGGCTGCCTCGTACCACGCCTCATCACCGGCCAGTTCGATCCGACATATCACAAGGCCGTCTGGCCGTCCACAGGCAACTACTGCCGCGGCGGTGCGTACAACTCGAACCTTCTCGGTTGCGAGTCGATCGCCATCCTTCCCGAGGAAATGTCTCGCGAGCGGTTCGAGTGGCTGGAATCGATCGCCGGCGAGGTCATCGCAACGCCCGGCTGCGAGTCGAACGTCTGGGAGATCTTCCAGAAGTGCATCGAGCTGCAGACGACGCGCGACAACGTGATGATCTTCAACCAGTTCGACGAGCCCGGAAACCACCTCTGGCACTATGAAGTCACCGGGCATGCGATGGCGGAGGTCCTCGAGGCTGAATTGCGCGACGGCCGGTACGCGGGCGTCGTCCTCACCTCCGGCTCCGCGGGGACGATGGGCTGCGGCGACTACCTGAAGGAGCTGCATCCGGGCAGCAAGCTGGTCGTCTCCGAGGCGCTGCAGTGCCCGACGCTCCTCGAGAACGGGTTCGGCGGCCACCGCATCGAAGGGATCGGCGACAAGCACGTCCCGTGGATCCACAACGCGCGGAACACCGACATGGTCACAGGAATCGACGACGAGGACTGCATTCGCCTCATTCGCCTGTTCAATGAAGACGCCGGACGAGCGCACCTTCAGTCGCAGGGCGTCCCAACCGACCTGGTCGAGAAGCTCAACCTGTTGGGCATCTCGGGAATCGCGAACATGCTCTCCGCCATCAAGTTCGCCAAGTACTACGAGCTGACCGAGCAAGACGTCGTTCTGACGGTCCTGACCGACTCGATGGAGCTGTACCAGAGCCGGCTGGCGGAGCTGAACGAGGCGCACGGCACGTACGGCAGCACGGACGCCGCGGTCGACTACAATGCCCACCTGCTCGGGATCAAGATCGATCACACGCTCGAGCTTCGGCAGCCCGATCGGAAGCGGATTCACAACTTGAAGTACTTCACCTGGATCGAGCAGCTCGGCAAGTCGATCGAAGAGCTCGATGCGCAGTGGCACGACTACCCAGGGTATTGGGATCGGATCCACGCCGCCGTTCCGGCGATCGAAGAGCGGATCGTCGCGTTCAACGAGCAGGTCGGCCTCCTCGGCGAGTTCGACGGCTCGGGCTAGGTGGGATGGAACCGAAGCGAACGTCTCCCCTGAAGCAGCTGCTCCATCAGGTCCTGGCGCAGCTGGCCGGCCGGGTACCGACTCGGCCGATCCTTCTGGTCGGCGGCATCGAATCGGGGAAGACGGCGACCGGCCTACGGCTGCTCTCGCTGCTGCGGCAATCCGAAGTCCGGGTCGGCGGGTTCCTCGCTCCGCGGAAGCTGGAAGGGGATGAGACGATCGGCTACTCGCTGATCGACCTCGCCAGCAACACCACGCATCCGTTCGCCGGGGTGGAGCCGAACGGCGTGCGCATCGGCCGCTTCTTCGTATCGGAAGAGGGGCTAGCGATCGCCGAGAGGGCGGCGAGCACGGCGATCGCCGAGACGCCGGTCGTCTTCATCGACGAGGTCGGCCGGCTCGAGCTCGAAGGCGGCGGTCATGCGTCCACGGTTCGGAGGGTCCTCGCTGCGGACGTCCTCCCGGTCCTGCTCGTTCGCGACGAGCTCGTCGACGAGGTCGTACAGACGTTTGGGGTCGAGGCGCCCGTGGTCTTCGACGTGCGAAAGGCGCTCGACCCCAGCGTGGCGAGTCCGGCGGGGACCCAGACGTTCTGGGAGATCGTCGACTCGCTCCCGTTTCCGCTCCTCGTCACCGTCTGCAGCGACGGATTCCCTCAGTCGCGTCCGATGCGCCTCGTCGACCGCGATGGCCGTCTGCTGTGGTTCGCCACGTCGCGCGCGTCGCGAAAGGTCGCTCAGATTGGGGATGATCCCCACGTCACCGTCCTGTTCGTCGACTCGAGCCGGTTCAACTACGCGTCGATCCACGGAACGGCGCATGTGATCGTCGACGCGGAACGCGAGCGATCGCTCTGGCAGGACGATTGGCACGACGATTGGCCGGACGGGCCTTCCGACCCGGACTACGTCCTCCTCCGCATCGACGGCACCCGCGGTCACTACCTGCGTGGAACCACCGGAGAGGCGGGAACGGTCGATCTGACCACGGCGTCCGCTTGAGTCTCCCCGAGGCTTGGCAGTATCCTGGGCACTCGGCAACGTGCAGTTCTCGCCTTACGGCGTAGCTCGGGAGGGGTTCTCGCATGGAATGGGTGTATCTGCTGATCGGGCTGATCGTCGGGTTCGCCCTCGGATGGACGGTCTTCCGCCTCCGCGAGGGGGGCCGGACTGCCGAGCTGCGCGTCTCGAACGCCCAACTCGAGCAGGAGCTTCGTGCCGAGCGGGAGAAGGTCCAGTGGACGGAGATCGCCGAGCAGAAGCTGCGCGAGGCGTTCACCGCCCTGGCGAGTCAATCGCTTTCCTCGAACTCACAGCAGTTCCTCACCAATGCGCAGAAGGAGCTGAAGACGCTCGTCGATCCGCTCAACCAGAAACTCGACACGATGGACCAGCAGGTCCGCGCCCTGGAGACGAAGCGAGAGGGAGCGTACGGGAAGCTCGGCGAGCAGCTGCGGGCGCTGGGCGAGGCGCAGTCCCAGCTCCAACGGACGACCGTCTCGCTCGAGCAGGCGCTCAAGTCCCCGACCGCGCGCGGCCGATGGGGCGAGCTGCAGCTGCGCCGCGTCGTCGAGTTGGCCGGAATGGTCTCCCACGTCGATTTCGACGAACAAGCGACGACCGACGAGGGCCGCCCGGACATGATCGTCCGCCTTCCAGGCGGAGGCGTTCTCCCGGTCGATGCGAAGGCGTCGGCGACTGCCTACCTCGACGCGATGCAGTCCGAGGGGGACCAGCGCGCGACCAAGCTTGGCGAGCACGTCCGGGCGATGCGCTCGCGGATCCAGGACCTATCACGCAAGCAGTACTGGGCGCAGTTCGACCGGGCTCCCGAACTCGTCGTGATGTTCGTCCCGTTCGAGTCGGCGCTGTCGGCCGCGTTTGAGCGGGATCCCGAGCTACTCGAGTACGGCATCCGGCAGCACATCCTCGTTGCCTCGCCGGTCACGCTGCTCGCGCTGCTGCGCGCGGTCGCCTTCGGTTGGCAGCAGCAGCAGATCACGGAGAACGCGAGACAGATCGCCGGTGAAGGTCGGGAACTATACGCCCGCGTCGTCAACGTGTTGAAGCCGTTTCGCGACGCAGGCACCCACCTCGGAAGGGCCGTCGAGGCGTACGACCAGGCCGTTGGCTCGCTCGAGCACCGGCTCTTCCCAGCGCTCCATCGAATGAAGGACCTCACCGCCTCGAGCGACGAACTCCCCGAAACGAGTGAGATCCGTAAGTCACCGCGACTGCCCGACATGCCGGACGAAGAGGACGACAGCTAGGCCGCGCTGCCCGGCGCGTTGGACCCATCGCGGTCCGTTGGCTACAGTCCGGCTGTCATGGGCGGCCAGATCCTGCGAATCGTCGACGTCATCCTTCCGGTCTTCCTCGTCGCCGCCGTTGGGGCGCTCTTCGGCCGTTTCGTCGTCGACCGGATCGCCGCAGCGTACCTCTCCCGGCGTGTCGGAGCGACTCGCGTCGACGTGGAATCGGTCAGCGTGCTGTCCGCGACGATCCGCCGGTCGCTCCACGTGTTCACGTTCTCGGTCGCCGGGCCGGCGCTGGTGTTCACGAAGCTCCATCGGACGGAACTGAGTCCGGAGGTCCTCGGGGAACCGGCGCTGATCGCGTTGTTGATGTATGCAGCGCTCGTCGGCGTCAGCTTCGCGATCGGCGCCATCGGCCGCTGGGACCCGGCGGAACGGCGCGCGACCGTCCTTGCCGTCGCGTCGAAGAACTGCGCCAACTACGGCCTGCCGATCGTCCTGTACGCCTTCGGCGAGGAGGGACTGGTGATCGGAACGATGTTCATGATCACCCACATCGTCACGCACATGACGGTCGGCCTGTCGATCGCTGGCTGGGGCGGTGCGGGCTCTCGCTGGAGACGGCTCCTGGGCGCGTTCCGATTCCCGTACGTCTACGCGGTCGGCCTCGCCTTCCTGTTGCGGGCGGGCGGCCCGTCGTTCGCGTTGCCCGCCGCCATTGCGCGACCGATCGAACTCCTCGGAGACATGTGGATCCCGCTGATGCTCCTGCTGCTCGGCATGGAACTCGTCCGGATTCGGATCGCCCACGTCTGGCGCAAGGCGAGCCTCCTCGCGGCGGTCAAGCTGCTCCTCCCGCCCTTGCTCGCGCTTGGCCTTGTCACTGCGTTCCGACTCACTGGGCTCGTTCGCAGCGTCCTCATCGTCCAGAGCGCCATGCCGACGGCGGTCAACGGGCTGCTGCTCGCTCGGCAGTTCGACGCGCGCCCGGATCTGGTCGCAAGCGTCCTGATGCTCTCGACGCTCGGGAGCATCGTGACCATCTCGGTCCTGCTCGGCCTTCTGACGTAGGAAGCCGCGCCTATCCGCCGACCTCGATCAGCGTCTCGCTCGGGAAGCTCGTCAGCACCTCGCAGCCGGTCTCGGTCACCAGAACCGTGTTCTCGATCCGAACACCGCCGTAACCGGGGATGTAGATACCCGGCTCGACCGTGACGACCATTCCCGGCTCGAGGATCTCGCCCTTGTTCAGCCCCATCTTCGGCAGCTCGTGCACTTCGAGGCCGACGCCGTGGCCGAGCGGTGACAGGAAGATGTCCTTCGCGTACGGCGACTCCAGGATGATCCGCTTCGCCGCCTCATGCGGGACATCACCGAGGACCCCCGCGCGCATCGCGTCGATCCCGACCCGCATCGACTCGAGGACGAGGGCGTAGATCTCCTTCTGCTTGTCGTCCGCCCTGCCGACGGCGAACGTGCGCGTGATATCGGAGGCATAGCCATCGACGATGGCCCCGAAGTCGATCAACAGAAGGTCTCCATGCTGGAGAGCACGGGGATTGAGCGAAGGCCGGTAGTGCGGCAGCGCCGAGTTGGGTCCCGACGCGACCGTCGGACCGAACGCGACCCGGTCCGAGCCAAGCTCTTGCAGCTTCGCTGACAGCGTCGCCGCGATGTCGACCTCGTTCATTCCGACCGCGACGGCGTCACGCAAGTGGGCGAGTGCCTCCTCGGCGAGGCGAATCGCCTCGCGGAGAGCCATCAGCTCGTCGGCATCCTTCACTGCACGGAGCTGCGTCACCGGGTCCTCGAACGGGATCCACTCCGTCCCCGGGATCTCCGATAGACGGCCGAGCACGTAATCGGTCGTCCGCCACGACGCGTAGCCGATCCGCTTCAGCCCCCGCTCGCCGATCGCCTGCGCCAACTCGTCGTAGTACTTCAGCTCTGCGTGAACGAGCTGCAATTCGGGCACCTGTTTCCCCGCCTGCTCCAGGTACCGCGAATCCGTCAGGATCACCGTCTCCGCTGCCGTGATCAGCAGCGCGCCCTCTCCGTTGTAGCCCGAGAGGTACTGCATGTTCGACAGATCCATATGCGACGGCATCGTCCGATCCAGATCGAAGATCAGGAACCCGTCAATCGCCTCTCCCTCCAGCAACCGCCCCCGCCGCGCCGCGTAGTCCATTCGTGCCTCCTCAGGCTCGCACCTGGCTCTCCGATCATACGGGACGAGGCTGAAGTGTGCTCGCAGGGAAAGCGCGCCTGGTACCCCCTAGTGGACTGGTTTCGAACTGGACGCTGAGGGACTTCCATCCCTCTCGCCTCCACACGAATCACACCGCTGTGTTCCATTCGGCGATCTCACGTTTCTTCCTTCCCAAGCCGACCCGTCAGATCTTGGCTTGGACTGGCGACAGGAACAGCACCTAGGATGTCGAGTTTCGTAGTAGTGTTTGCAGTTGGTGGTTTGAGGTAGGAGGAAGAAAG
>CAZSNG010000055.1:0-14724 GCA_964608345.1 uncultured Thermotogae bacterium | reverse complement strand
CCGTGGGAGCGTAGACACTCGGTATTGCACTGCAAGACCTGACCCTCTTGTCTCCTACTCAACTATCAGGCGTATCGCGAAGCACGCGGCTGAGTAGCCATCAAGGATCAACAGCTGGCCCCACAGCAACCCAGAGACCTAGAACTCGGAGGGAAGCGCGGTGAGTTCCTCGAGGGTGAACACGGGACCGTCGGTGCAGACGTACTTGCTGCCGATGTTGCACCGACCGCACTTGCCGATGCCGCACTTCATCCGCATCTCGAGCGACAGGAGGGTGTCGACTGCGGCGAAGCCGAGCTGCGCCGCGACCGGCAGGGTGAACTTCACCATCGCCGGCGGGCCGCAGACGACGAGGATCGCATCCTTCGACGACGGGGAGACCTTGTCGAGGACCGTGGGGACGAACCCGACGTGGCCGTCCCAGCCTTCGGCGGCCGAATCGATCGTGATGTGCGCCGCGATGTCGTCGCGGTCTCGCCACGCATTCAGCTCATCCTTGTAGAGGAGCTCGCCCGGCGTTCGGGCGCCGTAGATGACGGTGACGTTCCCGAAGTCGGATCGATGGTCGTCGTGGAGGACGTAGTGGATCAGCGCTCGCAGCGTGGTGAACGCGAAGCCGCCTCCGACGATGACGAGGTTCTTCTTGCGCATCCGCTCGAGCGGGAATCCGTTCCCGAGCGGGCCGCGCACACCGAGAATCCGCCCCTCCCGCGCACGATGAAGCTCGTCGGAGACGACGCCGGTCTTCTTGACGGTGAACGACACCGCGTCGCCGTCCGTGGGAGAGGAGGCGATCCCGATCGGACACTCGCCGGTTCCGAGGATGGAGATCTCGGCGAACTGCCCCGGCGTGTGATCGAACGCCGCTGCGTGATCGGGCTCAAGAAACGACAGCTCGAACGTCTTCAGATCGCGCGCCTCGTTTTCGATCGTGATCCGCTCGACTCGAACCGGATACGGCAGGTAGGGGTTGGTCATCCGGCCCCTCCTCTTGCGGCGCAGCCTTCGAGCCGGGCGAGGATCCTCCGGAGGTCGATCCCCGACGGGCAGACGGAGATACATCGTCCGCAGCCAACGCAGAGCGTTTCGTCGATCGTCTCCGGGCCGTAGGCGAACTTGTGGAGGATCCGCTGGCGCAGCCGTGCGTCCGTCGTCGGGCGCGGGTTGTGGCCCGACGCGTGCAGCGTGAACAGCGGGAGCGCACAGGTGTCCCAGCTGCGGACGCGGCGACCAGTCCCCCGCTTGTGCTCGTCGGTCAAATCGAAGCAATGACAGGTCGGACAAGCGTAGGTGCAGGCGCCGCAGCCGAGGCATCCCGCCGCCAGTTCGATCCACAGGGCCGAGTCGAACGTGTCCAGCAGCCGCGCCGGATCGGTCGGGACCGGAACCTTCGCCATGTGGCTCTCTGCCTCTGCGGCGGCCTCCCGTGCCGCGGCGATCTCGCCGGCCGCTGCTGGGCGGGCCGCGCCGAACGCGGCGAGCAGCGCCTCGCCGCGCGGGGTGATCGGTCTGAGCAGAAGCGTGTCGCCGAGGTCGGTGGCCAGAATGTCGGCGCCTGTCTCGTCGGCGGGCGACCCGCCGACCGACGTGCAGAAACAGGTCGGCCCCGGCTCGTTGCACGCGACGGCGACCACGATGAGATTCGCCCGTCGGGCCGCGACGTACGGATCGTCGATCCCGTCCCGGTGGAACACCGCGTCGAGCATCGTCAGCGATCGCGCGTCGCACGGGCGAACGCCGAGCAACACCGTCTCCGGCGGCTCGGGGATCCGCTCCTGTGCCTCACCGGCTCGGAATGCGAGCAGCGTCTCGACTTGCGGGAAGACGACCGCCTTGGCCGACAGTGTCGTGTTCCGAGCGTCGAGCCGGACCGCCGCGCCAGAATCGATCGGCGCGAACGCGACGCCGGTTCGATCCTCGGTCGGTGCGATCACACGACGCTCCTTGGCCAGCCCGTCGAGGGCGGGTGCCAGGTAGGCCTTGCTCAGGATCCTCGCGTCCATCGGTCTCCCCGTCTCCTCACTCACGGTTCCGTCATGAACCGTTCGTCATCCGCCATCTCGAACTGCAGCAGCGGCTCGGGAACGTCGAGGGAGACGCTCACCTCTCCGCCGAACAGCGAAGCCACGTCTTCGTTGATCTTCCGGTTGAGAATCCGCAGGTCGATGCCCTGCGGGCAGGCGGCGACACAGGCGCCGCAGTCGACGCACCGCCCCGCCTGGTGGAACGCCCGGCCGAGGTGGAACAGCATCAGATCCGACAGCTCCGTCGTCGCGCCGATCCACCGGGGAGCCGTCTCGTCGGCGAAGCACTCGGTGCAGTAGCAGTTCGGACACGCCTCACGACAGGCGTAGCATCGGATGCAGCGTGAGATCTCCTCCCGGAACGCCTGCCACCGTTCGTCGATCGGCCGCTCGGCGAACGTTTCGCCCTCTGCGGACCGCTCGGCCGTCACGCGGTCGGAAGCCGGATCGCCGATCGACTCGTCGGCGAGGACGGCGTTCCGATGCCGACATTCGAGACAGCCCGGATAGACGATGTCGGCGAGATCGACCTCCCGTTCGGATCCGTCGGTCGCGCGAAGGCGGAGCCGGTCGCCGTCGAGGAACTCCGCTTCCACCGCTTCGCCGGCCCCGAGCAACCTCGACACGCGATGCCGATCGATCACCCCGTTGCAGCCGACGCCGACGATGTGCAGCACGTCCCGCGGGATCTGATGCGCCTTGATCAGCCCGACGATCGATCGGCTGACGCATCCCTTGGCGAGGATCCCGACCCGCGGTGGCGCCCAGTCTCCGCGGGTTCCGGCGGGGCGCTTGAGCAGTCCGGGGAGGAGCGCGGCGAGGTTCGACGTGCAGCACGGATCCCAGATGAGCGCCTCGGCGTCTCGTGTGCTGCGAGCGACGCACACCGATGTCCTCAGCAGGACGTCGGAACTCGCGTAGCCGACGAACAGGTCGATCGCTTCCTCGGCGAACAGCTCGGCGACGCGCCGTCTCAGATCGTCGTGGATGCTCATGGCACCGCCTCGATGTGCTTGACCATTCGATCCGCCGGGCCGATCTCGGCGACGGCCTCGATGACCGTGTGAAGCAGCTCGGCGAACCGGATGCCTTCCGCCGCGGACACCCACGAGAACTGGACGCGCTCCGGTTCGATGCCGACGTGCTCGAGCAGGCTCTTCATCAGGGCGAACTTGCGGCGGGCGTACAGGTTGCCTGAGATGTAATGGCAGTCGCCCGGGTGGCAGCCGGAGACGAGCACCCCGTCCATCCCGCTCTGCAACGCTCGGACGATGAACAGCGGGTTGATCCGGCCCGAGCAAGGGACGCGGATCACGCGGACGTTCGGCGGGTACTGAATCCGGCTGACGCCTGCCAGGTCGGCGCCGGCGTAGCTGCACCAGTTGCACAGGAACGCCGCGATCCGCGGCTCCCAGTCGTTTCGTGCGTCGATCTGCCGATCGCTCGTCTCGCTCACGCGACCGCCTCCAGCATCGCCAGGATCTGTTCGTTGTTGAACCCCTTCAGGTCGATCGCCGCAGCAAGGCACGACGCGGCGCAGACGCCGCAGCCTTTGCACAGCGCCTCGTTGACGACCGCAATCTCCGTCTCGGGGTCGAGTTCGATGGCGCGGTACGCACAGACCTCGACGCAGGTCCCGCAGCCGCTGCACCGATCCGACTGCACCGTCGCCACCTTGCCCTCCGTCTCGAATGTATCGCTGGAGAGGATCGTCGCGGCCCGTCCGGCGGCCGCCTTCGCCTGCGCGATCGCCTCGGAGACGTCCTTCGGGTAGTGGGCCATGCCGCAGACGAAGATTCCGTCGGTGGCGAAGTCGACCGGCCGCAGCTTGACGTGCGCCTCGAGGAAGAAGCCGTCCTCGTCGAGCGGCACCTTCAGCATCTGCGACAGCGCCTTGTTCCCGGGGTTCGGCGCGACGCCGGAGGACAGGACGAGCAGGTCCGGCTCGAACCGGAGCGGCCGGCCGAGGATCCGATCGTGAACGTCGACGAGCAACCGTTCACCGTCGATCGATACGGCCGGCGGATCGTCGGCATCGAACCGGGAGAAGAGGATGCCGCGCTCGCGCGCGTCGCGGTACGCCAGCTCCTTCAGGCCGTACGTCCGTACGTCGCGGTAAAGGACGTGGATCGCGGCGTGCGGGTTGATCTCGTGCAGCTTCAGCGCGTTCTTCACCGCGGCGGTGCAGCAGACGCGGCTGCAGTACGGCCGCTCGTCGTCGCGCGACTCGACGCACTGGATCATCACCACCTGCTTTGCCCGGCGCAGTGACGGATCGTCGGCTGCGAGCCGCCCCTCGAACGAACGCATCGTCAGTACGCGGTCGTCGTCGCCGTGCCGGTATGTCTCGGGAGCGACCGCCTCGGCGCCGGTGGCGACGATCACCACGCCGTGCTCGATCGGCTCGGCCCCATCGACGAGTTCGGTGACGAAGTTCCCCACATAGCCGGAGATCTCGGCCACCGTCGTCCCGGCGTGGACGGTGATTCGCTCGTTCGCCTCGACCCGCTCGATCATCCCCGCCAGCTCGCTGTCGATTCGGGTTCCGTCGAGCGCGAAGTGCACGTGGCGAAGATTGCCGCCGAACTCGTTCTCCCGCTCGACGAGGTGGACCGGGAACCGCTGATCGGCGAGTTCGAGTGCCGCCGACATGCCGGCAACCCCGCCGCCGATCACCAGTGCTGCGTGGTGAACGCCGAGCGTCATCTTGTCGAGCGGCTCGAGGCGGACCGCCTTCACGAGCGCCATCTCGAGCAGCCCGATCGCCTTCTCGGTCGCTCGCTCCGGGTCCTTCTGGTGCACCCACGAGCACTGCTCGCGGATGTTGACGAACTCGAACAGGTATGGATTCAAGCCGGTCGCCTGCATCGTCCGTTGGAACAGCGGCTCGTGCGTGCGCGGCGTGCACGCGGCGACGACGACCCGGTTGAGTTCCTTCTCGCGAATCGCGTCGGAGATTGCCACTTGGGCGTCCTGCGAGCAGGTGAACAGGAACTCCTGGGCGTGCTCGACATCCGGGTGCTCCGCGGCGTGTGCCACGACCGCCGCCACGTCGACGGTCGCGCTGATGTTGATCCCGCAGTTGCAGACGAAGACGCCGACACGCGGCGGCTCGCCCCGGATGTCGCGTTCCTCGGGAACGTCGACGGCGAACTCCGCCGCCGGAAGATCGGCAACGATGCCGGCGGCCTCGGCGGCGGCGGCCGACGCCTCGACGACCGACTCGGGGATGTCCTTCGGCCCGGACAGCGCGCCGCAGACGAAGATCCCCGGGCGCTCCGTCCGCACCGGCTCGAACGGCGAGACCGGGACGAAGCCGGAGCCGTCGAGCGTCAGGCCGAGTCGCTCAATCGCCGCCCGCTGATCCGGCTCGGTGACGAGGCCGAGCGACAGCACGAGCAGGTCGAACGCCTCGGTGACGGTGCCCGTGCCGTCCGGCGTGTACTGAAGTACCACGTTGTCGGTCGCCGGGTCGGTCTCGACCGACGAGACCCGCGCGCGGATGAACCGGCAGCCTCCGTCGTCCTCCGCCTTGTCGATGAACCGGTCAAACCCCTTGCCGAAGGCGCGAACGTCCATGAAGAAGACCGACGTCTCGACGTCGTCGAGGTGCTCGCCGAGGATGATCGCGTCCTTCGCCGCCTGCATGCAGCAGATCGACGAGCAGTACTCGTTCCCAACCTGGCTGTCGCGCGATCCGACGCATTGGAGGAACGCGATCCGCCGCGGCTCGGCGCCGTCCGAGGGGCGCACCACATGTCCGCGGCTCGGGCCGCTGGCGGAAAGGATCCGCTCGAACTCGATGCTCGTGACAACGTTGGGGAACGTCTTGTAGCCGTATTCGTCCTTGTGGAGCGCGTTGAACTCCGAGGATCCGGCGGCCAAGACGACGCTGCCGACGTCCACACGCTCCGTCGTCGGGACCTGCTCGTAGTCGATCGCGTCCGCCTCGCACACCTTGGAGCAGATCTGGCACTTGCCGCGGGTGAGGTAGATACACTTCGACTCGTCGATCATCGCCGCCGCGGGCACCGCTTGCGGGAACGGTACAGCGATGCACTTCGTCATTCCCAATCCGACGTTGAATGGATCGGAGACCCGCACCGGGCACTTCTCGGTGCACGCACCGCAGCCGGTGCACTTCTCGACGTCGACGTAGCGCGGCCGGGTGCGCAACGTGGCCGTGAAATCGGGCGCCTCGCCGTCGATCGCGAGAACGTCGGTGTTCGTGAGGATGCGGACGTATGGATGAGCACCGGCCTCGACGAGCTTCGGCGAGAGGATGCACATCGCGCAGTCGTTGGTCGGGAACGTCTTGTCGAGCTGGGCCATCCGGCCGCCGATGCTCGGTCCTCGTTCGACCAGGAGCACCTCGATCCCCATCTCCGCGAGGTCGAGCGCCGCCTGGACGCCGGCGATCCCTCCTCCCACGACCATGACTCGTTTGTGATCCACGTTACATCCCCAATCGATCCTTGGCGCGCTCGCGTTTCCGGCTCGTGAACGAGGCAATCTTTGCCATCATCTCCGTCGCGTGATTGCGCCGTCCTTCCGGCGTGGCGAACGTCAGCTCTTGGATCGCCCCGGCGTTGCGGGCGCCGTTGTACACCCGGTCCCCCTGAGAGCTGCGGACCAGCACGGTCGTGTACCCTCCAGGGGAGCCGAGGCCGCCGCACGAGACGTCGGCGAACTCGTTCGAGAAGTCGGAGCAGGCGAAGCAGGCCGGCCGGGCGAACTCGTCGACGAGGTAGAACGGAACGTGCAGCGTCTCTCCTCCGCTCGTCGTCACGATCACGTCGTCTTTCACGTTCAGTCGCGCGATCTCGTCCAGCTGCACGCCGAGGACCTCCTCCAGCCGGTCGCGCGCCGGTTCGTCGAACGAGAAGCTCTCCATGCAGAAGAGGCCGATCGTGAGGGTGACCGCGTCGGAGGGCAGGACGTTCAGCAGCTGCATCTTTCGCACGGTATGGATCTGGCACGGCGTGCCGACGATGGCGATCCGGCGGATGTCATGCTGGCGCAGGTCCCGGATTTCGCGGACCGTCGGCGAGAACGTTGTGTACTGCTGCCCCGCTTCGTGCAGGTGCCGCGATTCGTCGTAGTGCGATCCGGCCGCGTCGAGGATCTCCTCCGGCGTCGTCGCGACGATCACCTCACGGCCGAATGTGTCCGTCTCGCGGGAGACGACGGCCGCCTGGATCACGTGCTTCTCCAGCGCGTGGAGGAGCATCGCGGTGACGACTCCACCGTCGGTCCCCGCAGTGCGGACCGTGTCGGCCGCCGCGGCCGAAGACGTCATCTTCCGCACCGGACCGATCGGAGCCGTCCACGAGTGGCGCTCGCGCAGCTCGTCGTCGAGGACCGCGATCTGCGGGCAGATCAAGTAGCAGATGCCGCACTTCAGGCAGCGATCCTCGTCGGCGTACTTCGGCGCGCCGTCGGCGCCGAGCGTCAGGGCGTCGTACTCGCCCGCCGAGCAGAACGACGCGCACCCGCCGCATTTGCCGCAGATCCCGCGTTCCTGGACCTCGGCGATCAGATCGCTGAACGTCTTGACGTCAGTCATTGGTTGCCGTCTCGTCGGACGGCGCCTCCTCGTCGGCCGGTTCCTCCGCGGCCTTCTCGGCCTCGGCTCGCTGCTTGACGAACGCTGCGAGCTCCTGTTCGAACGCCGAGCGGACCCGCTCGGCCCGTGCCTCCTGCAGTTCGCGATCGATCCGTGCCACCGTGTTGAGCACGTCGGGCGGTGCGTGGTGGCCCTTCAGCGCCATATAGCGGAGCGCCCGCATCACATCGGTGAAGTTCACGCCCTGCGGGCATCGTGCGGTGCAGCGATAGCACGTGAGGCAGTACCAGATCAGCGGCGAGGAGAGGACCTCCTCGCGCATGCCGAACAGGATCTGCCGGACGATCTTCCGGGGGCTGTACTCCGGTGCGACCTCGCTGACCGGACAGCCTGCGACGCACGTCCCGCATGCGAAACAGCGCCGGACGTGCTCGCCGCCCGGCTGGGACGCCAGCTCGTCACAGAACGTCGGATCCAGTCTGCCGACGTCCAGGGTCTCCACGCCTTCGGGCATCTCGTTCACCTCCTTGTCACGAGTGCTGTGCGCGCACCGGCTCGCGGAGGAACCGGTTGGCGATCATCTTCGAAGCTCGCTCGATCGCCGTCTCGACGGCGGGCGACTTTTCCTCCGTCATCTCCTCGGGGACGGACGCCACCTGGCAGACGATCACGGCTACGCGGACCCCGCCCAGCTCCTGAAGCTCCTTGAGCAGGTTCGACGTCGGCGCCTGGTGGACGGAGAACTCGGAGACCTGGACCTTCGGGATTCGGTCGAGCGGAATCTCGAAGACATCCCCCGGCTTGGGCACGGTACCGCCCGCTGCGACCTCGCTGCTGCCAACACCAACCGCGTCGCCGCTCGTATCGTCGGCGCCGCGGACGGGGCCCCGCGTAGGGGGGGGGGCGGGGGCGCCCGCGTCGACGACGACGACGAGTTGCGGCCGGCGCTCGCTGAGCACCATGTCGAACAGGAGCTCGCGAACGCCGGTCCCCGCGTCGATCACCGCCGCCCACTCCGGGACGGCCCCGGCGTTCAGCCGGGCCGCGACCGCGGGCCCGAACCCGTCGTCGCCGAACAGCACGTTCCCACAGCACAGGACGACGACGTCCTTGGCGCAGTGATCCGGGAGGATCTCGTCCATCGTCGGTCTCGTCATCCGACCGTCCTCGCTTTCGCACGCCTCTCGATCCAAATGCGTCTACCCCGTGTTGGTCAGCGTGGCGACCTGCTCGCCGGTGTGGTCGAAGATGTCGACGCGCACCGGTAGCGTACCGTCTAGCTTGTGCGTCGCGCACGACAGGCACGGATCGTAGGCGCGGATTGCCATCTCGATCCGGTTCAGCGTCCCTTGGTCGTACACGCCGTCGTGGATCAGACTCGTCGCGGCCTGCTTGACCGACATGTTGATCGGCGCGTTGTTGTGCGTCGTGCCGACGATTAGGTTGACGTCGGTCACCAGGCCGTCGTCGTCGGTCTCGTACTCGTGGATCAGCGTACCCCGCGGCGCTTCGACGCAGCCGATGCCACGAGCGGCTCGGGGGCGGACCGGGACGCGGGTCTCCGTGCCAGTGATCTCGGGGTCATTCAGCAGCTGCACGGCCAACTCGGCGTTGTGCAGCAGCTCGATCAGCCGGGCGTAGTTGTACAGCAGGGTCTGCTGTGCCGGCCGGCCGAACTGCTCACGGAACTCCTCGAACTCCACCTGCGCGAGCGGCGTCGTCATTCGGTCGGCGACGTTGATCCGCGCCAGCGTGTTCGTCCGGTAGATCCCCGATGGCGCCGCCGGATCCATGCTGAAGCCGCCCCACTTCTTCGCGTAGGGGAACTTGAGGTACGACCACGGCTCGACGTGCTCCGCGATGTGATCGCGATATTGGGCGTACGCGAACTCCTCGTACGTCCCGTCCGGCTTCATCAGCCGCAGCTTCCCGTCGTACAGGTTGAGCGATCCGTCGTCTGCGACGGTCCCCAAGAATCCGGTCTCGATCACACCGAGCGACTGGATCTCGTCGAGGTACTTCGGGAACAGATTCTCCTTGGCGAATGCGATCGCGAACTTCGCGAATTCGAGGACCTCGTCGGCCATCGGAACCATCCGCTGTCGCTCCGCCTCGGTCAGCGGCTTGGAGAAGCCGCCGGGCACCGCGGTGACCGGATGGATCGACTTCCCGGAGACGATCCCGAGCATCTGTGCCCCCAGATGTCGGGCACGGATGACCTTTCGGCCGATCTCCGGATTCGCCTCGGCGACGCCGAAGACGTTCCGGACCGTGTAGTCCGCGTCCGGTCCCATGATGAAGTCCGGTCCGGCGAGGAAAAAGAAGTGGAGGATGTGCTCCTCGGTGTACGCGATGGCGTTGCATAGCTCGCGCAGCTTGCGGCCGGTCGGCGGCGGTTCGACGCCGAACACCGCGTCGTTCGTCTTCGCCGACGCCAGGTGGTGCGACCACGGACAGACGCCGCAGATGCTGGTCACGATTCGGGGAAGTTCCTCGACCGGGCGGCCGATGCAGAACTTCTCAAACCCGCGCAACTCGACGACGTTGACCTGCGTATCGGCGACGTTGCCTCCGTCGTCGAGCTGGATCGTCACCTTGGCGTGCCCTTCGATCCTGCTGACCGGCGCGATGGTGATGGTCTTGCCCACGATGTCTACCTCCTTATCGTCCCGGTCGCTGCGGCAGCGGTCGGAGTCGGTTCTGCGCGCCGATGTACCGGTTGAGCAGCGCGCGCCGGTCGATCACCTGTTTCGCGTCCAGCCCGATCGAGGAGAGGGCGCCCATCATGTCGACGAGCGGATTCGCCTTCGCCCGGATCGGTCCGAAGCAGCCGCGACACGGCATGTACCCCTGAATGCATCGAGGAACCGGCGGTCCGCCCTCCTCGCGCGGTGTCGCGCAACCCGAGCGTGTGACCGGCCCCAGGCAGAGGTATCCCTGCTCCATCAGGCAGCGAGTGTTGTCCCACGGGCCGTTCTGGTCGAACTGCGCGTCCTCGAGCGGTCGCTTGACCTCGCCGCCGCCGGCTTTCTTCTCGCGTTTGACGGGGCAGTCGTCGCAGACGCTTCGCTCGGCCAGCTCGAACGGTACCCCTTCGAGCAGCGACGTCAGCGCGTCGACAATCATGCTCGGGTTCAGCGGACAGCCGGGCAGGTACAGATCGACCGGAACGACCTCGTCGACCGCGAACACCCGATCGAGCAGCGGTGGGAGATTGTCCGACGGCGTCTCCGCCGCGGTTGTCGTGACGGACTCCCGATACACCTTCTCGTGCAGGTCGTCCAGCGGGTACATGTTCGCCATCGCAGGGATGCCGCCGTAGCAGGCGCACGACCCGAGCGCGATCAACGTGCCACAGCGCTTTCTCATCTCCTCGGTGACGTGCTTCTCCTTCTCGTTGCGCACCCCGCCGGAGATCATCCCGACGTCCGCCTCGGGAATCGTCATCTCGGTCAGCTCGCCGGTCTGCCCATAGTACTTATGGTCCATCAGGACCGGCATGTGGACGAACTCGAGGCTCGGGAGCAACTCGAGCAACGGCTCACCGATATCCAGGATGGAGACTTCGCATCCGCCGCAGATGTTCAGCCATTCCTCCGCGACTCTCACTGCCATGAACTACCTCCCATCGGCCTCCACGTCGCCATGTCGACCTTCCCTAGACGGGCGCCTCGCCGTCGAGGACGATCTCGGTCAGCACTCTCCTGGTGTAGATCGCGAACCCGCCCTCCGCCTCGACGACCTGCGTTTCGAAGCCATCTTCTCCATACGATTCCGCCTGGGTCTCCGCCTCGGCGCGGGTGGCGTACGCTCCGCCGTCCCACATGAACTTGTCGCCGTCGACCCAGATCGCTTCATCCATCGGATTCCCTTCTCGCACTTACGTCGCGTACGGGCTCGGCCCGAGTTCGCGGATCGTCTCGACCGTCTCGCGCATCACCTGGGCGAAGCGCGGTCCTTCCGAGGCTGAAATCCACTCCAGCCGGAACCGCTCCGGTTCGAGTCCGAAGTCCTCGAGCAGGAGGTCGAGCGCCTCCGCCCGCTTCTCCGCCTTCAGGTTCCCCTCCAAGTAGTGGCAGTCGCCCGGATGACAGCCGCAGAGGATCACACCGTCGGCGCCTTTGGTGAGCGCGTCGATGACCAGATTCGGGTGGACCATCCCGCTGCACATCACCCGGACGATCCGCACGTTCGGCGGGTACTGAAGCCGCGACGTGCCGGCGAGATCGGCACCGGCGTACGAGCACCAGTTGCAGCAGAACGCGATGATCCTGGGCTCGAAACCGTTCGTTTCGCTCATCGCTCAGCCGACCTCCAGCGCAGCATCGACCATCGCCGACAGATGCACCGGCCTGTAGTTGCGGACGAAGATGCCTTCCTTCGGGCACGTCGCCATGCACACGCCGCATCCCTTGCACAGCGCCGGGTTGCTTTGCACCGTCTTCTTGACCTGCCCGTCGCGCACGTACTCGATCAACGTCAGTGCGGTGTACGGGCACGGATCGATGCAGTACGCGCAGCCGTCGCAGTTCGCGTCGACGACCTCGCTGATCGTCGCTTCCAGCTCGAGTGTGTCCTTCGACAGCAGCGTCTCCGCCCGCGCCGCCGTCCCCATCGCCTGGGCGATGCTCTCCCTGGCGTTCTTCGGTGCGTGGGCCAGCCCGCAGAGGAAGACGCCGTCGGTGGCGAAGTCGATCGGCCGAAGCTTCATGTGCGCTTCGAGGAAGAAGCCGTCCGCAGTCAGCGGCACCTTGAATCGCTGGGCGATCTCCTCGGCGTCCTCCGGAGGAACGATCGCCGGCGCGAGCACGACAGCATCCGACTCGAGGTGGACGACCCGGCCGAGCAGGGGATCGTTCGCGCGGACCGCCACGCCGGCCTCGGTGACCGCCACCTCCGGCTTTGCGTCGGGCTCGTAGCGGATGAAGCGGATCCCGGCGGCGCGCGCACGCGTGTAGAGCTCCTCGTGCAGCCCGTACGTGCGAAGATCCCGGTAGAGGACCGTGACCTGAGCGGACGGGACGCGCTCGACGAAGCGCAGTGCGTTCTTCATCGCCTGCGTGCAGCAGACGCGGCTGCAGTACGGCCGCTCGTCCTCGCGGCTGCCGACGCACTGGATCATCACCACCCGTTTGCCGACGTCCTCGCCCTCCTCGAGCTTCGCTTCGAATTCCCGCTGCGTCATCACACGCGGGTCCGCTCCGTACTGGTACTCCGTCGGCTCGTACGGCTGGGCGCCGATCGCGACGATCGCCGCGCCGTGCTCGACGGTCGTTGCGCCGCCGTTGGTCGAGATCGTTGTCGTGAAGCCGCCGACAGATCCGTCGACCGCCGAAAGGCGGCTCTCGAGGTGGACGGTCACGTGCGGGTCTGTCGACGTCTGCTCGATCAGGTCGTCGAGCCACGCCTGCGGCGACGGTTCTCCGGGCAGCGAGCGGACGTGGCGGAAGTTGCCGCCGAGCTCGTTCTCCTTCTCGACGAGGTGAACCTGCGTCCCCTGCTGAGCCAGATTCAGCGCGGCGGTCATCCCGCTCACGCCGCCACCGATCACGAGCGCGTCGGGGTGAACCGGAATGAACCGGCGCTCGAGCGGCTCGAGGAGACTTGCCCTGGCGACGGCCATCCGGACGAGGTCCCGCGCCTTCTCCGTCGCCGCCTCGGCCTCGCGCATGTGCACCCATGAGCATTGGTCGCGGATGTTCGCCATCTCGAACAGGTAGGGGTTCAGCCCCGCTTCGCGCAGCGTGCTGCGGAACAGCGGTTCGTGGGTGCGCGGCGTGCACGACGCGACGACGACCCGATTGAGGCCATGTTCCTCGATCTTCTCCCGGATCTTGGCCTGCGTGTCGCTCGAACAGGTGTAGAGGTTCTCCTCGGCGTAGGCGACGTTCGGGAGATCGCGCGCGTATTCCGCCACCGAAGGGACGTCGACGACCCCCCCGATGTTCCGCCCGCAGTGGCAGACGAAGACGCCGACGCGCGGCTCTTCGTCGCGAACGTCTCGCTCCTCCGGGTATTCACGCTCGGCGATCAGCGACCCGCGGGCGTCGGCGAGGAGGCCCATCGCGCTGGCGGCGGCGGCGCTCGCTTCGACGACCGTCTCGGGGATGTCCTTCGGCTCCGCGAACGGCCCGCAGACGAAGACCCCTTCCCGCGTGCTCGCGACTGGAGCAAGCGGCCGCGTCACCGCGAACCGATCAGGCGTCAGCCGGATCCCGAGCCGCTCGGCGAGCGTCTCCGCACCGCACGGCGCCTCGAGGCCGGTGGAGAGCACGACGAGGTCGAACTCCCCGGCCGCGAACGTGCCGTCCTCCTCCTCGTAGGAGATCCGGTACCGTCCGGTCTCGCCGACCCGTTCGACCGCGCTCGGCCGGCAACGGACATACTCGACCCCGAGTTCGACGGCCCGCTCATAGTAGGCGTCGAACCCCTTCCCGAACGCACGCATGTCCATGTAGAAGATCGTGCAGTGGAGGTCATCGCCGGCGTGCTCCTTGGCGATGATCGCCTCCTTCGTTGCGTACATGCAGCAGACCGAAGAGCAGTAGTCGTGCTCCTCGTCCCGGGATCCGACGCACTGAATGAACGCGACCCGCTCCGGCGCCGTCCCATCAGACGGCCGCAGGACGTGGCCGCCGGTCGGTCCGGTGGACGAGAGGATCCGCTCGAATTGGACGCTGGTGACGACGTCCTCGAGGCGAGCCGACTCCAGCTCGAGCCGTCGGTCGGCGTCGTATGGCTCGAAGCCAGGCGCAACGACGACCGCGCCCACGCTCAGTTCGGCGATCTCCTCTATCTGATCATGTTCGATCGCGTCGGCGCCGCACGCCTTCTCACATTCGCGGCACTCCGAGCAGATCGTGCAGTGCAGACAACGCTCCGCTTCGGCGATCGCCTGTTCCTCCGTGTAGCCGAGTTCGACCTCGGAGAAGTCCCGGATCCGGTCGGGGACGGAGAGGACCTGCGCGTGCACGCGAGGCTCCCGCTCGTGCCGTCCGGTGGGCACGGGCGCGAACTCCTCCGGCGGAATCTCGGCCCCGTCGCCCTCGACGCGTAGATCCTCGCCGTTCAAGAACCGGTCGATCGACGTGGCCGCGCGATGGCCGGCGACGATCGCCTTCACCGCGACGTCCG
>CAZSNG010000054.1:0-15438 GCA_964608345.1 uncultured Thermotogae bacterium | reverse complement strand
CGCCCGAGCGTCAGTCCGACGCCGCCGGTGAAGTACGTCGACCCGAAGTACGGTAACAGGTTCGTCACGTGCCCTGCACACAGAAAGAGCGCGCCCGCCGTGTAGATCGTGTTCCGGATGTACAGCGCATCGAACGTCATGTAGGTCTTGAGGGCGGTCTCCCAGATAAGCATCGCTCCGAGAAGGCGCCCGTACGCCTCGAGTCCGAGGCTGAGCGACGAGAAGCTGAACGACGTCGAGATGGGAAGTGCGACCCCGAACTCGAACCGGCCCCCGGCGCTCGCATTCAGCGCCGGAACGACGGTCAACGCCGCCAGCGCCGCGATGAGCACCACCGCTCTAACTACCTTCTTCCTCCTCATCTTTCCCCCTTCCGCACGAGTGCGTGCAGCCATCCTAGGAACTTCGGTCGCGCCTGCCAAGCTGCGCAGCCGGCGATTGCGCAAGTCGCCCGTAATCCCGAGAATCGTTCGAGAGGTGATCGAGGTGCGTACCGGATCCGTTGTCCTTGCTGTCGTCCTCCTGTTGTGGATTGCCGCCCCTCCGGCGCAAGCCGTCTCCCCTTCCGGGGCTGTGGCCGTCGAGCTGCTCGGTGGGACGCTCGGCGGGGTGGTCGGCGCGGGGCTGGGGGTCGTCGCCATCGGCGCGATCGTGGAAGGTCTCGAATCGAGAGCGGCGCGGGTGGCAACGGTCATCACCGGCGTCACGGTCGGAGGCGGACTCGGAGCGGCCGGAGGCGTCCTCACTGCCGGCTGGTTGCTCGGCTTGGAAGGAAGTACTGCGGGCTGTCTGATCGGAGCACTCGCCGGTGGGCTGGCGAGCGCGTTCGTCGAACCGCTGTTCTACATGCTCGGCGTTCGAGAGGGCGTGACCGAGCTTCTCGGGCTCCTGCTCCTCCCGATCGTCCCGGCCGTCGGCGCGACGATCGGCTTCAACTGGCCGGTCGAACGGCTAGCCGGACTCGCTCCGTAGCGCCAAACGGACGAGCGCTCGAGGGGCACGGAGCCTCGAGCGCCCGTTCGTGTGACTCGTCTCTGCGGTCCCGTCCCCCCCTACTCGACCGGGCCGACGCCGAACGTCCAGCCCAACAGGGACGAGACGAGCGTCGCCGTGTCTTCGGCGATGACTCCCGCCACCGAGACGTCCGACTGTAGCAGGTCCGTGTTCGAGTGGAGCCCGATCGTCCCGTCCGCCGTCGCGGCGTAGAATTCGACTCCTTCAGGCAGCGCAAGGTCCTCCGCGATCACCGCGCTGAAGTTGTCGAGGAACAGCGACACGCCGAGCGCACCGACGACCTCACCTTCCGACGAAACAGGGACCGCGGTGACCATCGAGACCCGTCCGGTCGACCGGCTGACCACGAGGTATCCGGTGGCGATCTGTCCGGACATGACGACCGGGAAATAGGCACGGTCCGACAGGTTCGCGCTCGACTTGCCGCCGCTGACCGTGTGATACGAGCCGTCGGGCAGCACGAACCATGTCGCCATCGGCAAACTCGCGTTCTGGAACGTCTCCAACAGGCTGAACATGCCGTCCCAGTAGGCCGCCTTGACCGGCGCCGTGGCGGAGAGAACGACCATCGTCCGAATCAGCCCCTCGACGTACATCTCGGCCAAGCCGACCGCCGCGGACACGCCAACCACGGCGCAGTCGTCCAACGTCGGCTCCGCCTGCGCCCCGCACGCGAGCGCTGCAGCCCCCAGAAGCAATGCGACCGCCAGCCAAACCTTCATCTTCCTCATCGGTGACTCCTTTCGATCAGAGCACAACACGCCGCCCGGAGCGGCGCCTTCGAGACAGGACCGCACGTACTGTAGAGGGGCACCCGGACTGCTGTCAATGCAAGAAAGCCGAACGTCTAGCCGGCGCGCTCGTGGATCATCGTGTCGATCCGATCCGTCTCGAGCAGCCCGACCTTCCCCCAGCCTTCTCGACCTTTCGGGACGTTCGGCCGCAGCCGCATGTAGACGTTCATCGCCTCGCGGTTCAGCTCCGCCGGCTCGTACGTCGTAGCGAGTTCGACGAGTCGAGACTCCACCGCCGCAAGATCCTCTTTGAACCGCCCAGCGAGGTACTTGCGCACCGACTCTGGATCGGTCGGCTTGGCCTTGCTCAGGGCGCGCAGACCGTCCGACGTTCGGACACATGGGACGACGCGATCCATCAAGTCGATCGTCTCGGCGCCGACTTCCTCGCGCTGCTCGCGCAACTCCGCTCTCGCCTCCTCCGAACTCGGGGTGTAGATCCCCAGTCGTCGGCCCTTCGACTGCGCGGTCAGCCCGGAGATCGCCCGGCCGAGCGTGAGCGCCTCGTCCCCGTCGTAGCCGAGCCGCCGCGCGACGACGGCCGCCCAGAGCGTCAGGAACGGAGCGCGATTGATCTTGATCTCGGTCATGGGTCCAGCATACCGCGAGCCTCTTCTCGAGAGAACCGGTCGCCGATGTGATCCACATCACACTTGGCCGGGACCCCGGTTGCTGATAGGATCACGTCACCGGGAAGAAGGAGGGGGAATGAGACGAACGACTGGTATTGCACTGCTCGTCTTGCTCGCTGCATCGATCGGAGCCGCCGCGCTCGAGTCGCTGACCGTGTGCAGCTTCAACATCAACCAGTTGGGGACCTACGAAGAGAAGGACGTTCGGGCGCTGGCGCACGTTCTCGCCAACTACGACATCGTCGTCATCCAAGGGATTGTCGCGCCACCGTACGGGGGGACGTTCCCGAACGGGGAGCCGCTCCAACCGGAGGCAAGGGTTGCCGAGTTCTTCGACGAGATGACGCTCCGCTGGGGATACGCCTACGTGCTTTCCGAAGAGGACACCGGCAAGCGGCTCCTCAACCACAGCAACGAATCGTGGACGGAGTGGTACGCCGTCTTCTACGACCCTGCGAAGCTGGAACCGGCCGACGGGCTGCCGCGCGGGTTCCTCGCCGACGACGTCACCGCGAATCCGACGTTCGACAGGGTGCCCTACGCGTTCCCGTTCCGCCACATCGACACGGGCTTCGACTTCGTGATGACTTCGGTGCACCTGCACGAGGGCCCGAACGAGGAGGATCGCGCAAGGCGGGCCTCGGAGCTCGCGGCGGTCGCCGCGTGGATCGACGACCAGCCATTCGACGAGACCGAGTACCTCGTCGTCGGCACGATGAACTTCGCCGACTGTTCGGAGATCCTGACCTGCACGCCGGATTCGTGCCGCTTTCTCAATCCGACCTACTCCGGCGACTGCGTCCCGACCGACGCGACCCTGACGCCGAGCAGACCGTACGACGGCGTGCTGTTCACGCAGCGGGTCGAGGTCGATTACGTCTTCGGCCTGCGCGTCATCGATCTGGTCGGCGGACTCGCCGCCGTCTGGAATCCGTTCGCCGAGCCGGTCGTGGACGCGTACAGCGAGCTCGGATTCGCGCGCGTGCTGTCGGATCACAATCCGGTCGTTTTCCAGTTCCAGCTCGCGTCCGGGGACTGGGACTGACCGCCGGAGCAGGAGCGACGAAACACCGAAGGAGGAGGCTGTGATAGGCTGGATCCTCATCCTGGCACTGATCGCCGTCGGGCTGGCTGTGCTGGTCCTGATGGGCCTCGGCGCCGTCGCGTAGCGGTCGACCGACGTGCAGCCGAGGCACGACTGTGCGTGGGTTCGCCCGTCGCTCCTCGCGATGGGGCACGAACTCGCACCGCGATGACGGCGCGAATCCACGTCGACGATGCCCCCTCGATTCCCGGATTGGCGTTCCGGTGCTTCCGCGGCGCCGTGGACTTCCCGGTCATGGTCGGGATCATGCGTGCCTGCAACGAGGTCGATCGGCTCGAGTACAACGAGTCGGTCGACGATGTCGCGCACATCTTCGACCATCTGACGAACTGCGATCCCATCCGTGACATGTTGTTCGCCGAGGCCGAAGGGGAGCCGGTGGCGTACTCCCGGGTCTTCTGGAAGACGGAACACGAAGGGCCCCGTCTGTACATCTCACTCGGCTTCGTCGCCCCCGTCTGGCGACAGCACGGCCTCGGCTCCGCGATCCTCGGCTGGAACGAGGCGCGCGCCCGCGCGATTGCATCGAGTCATCCGGCGGACATCGAGAAGCTCCATCACGCCTGGGCCACGGACGGCGAACCCGGAGCCAGGGCGCTGTTCGACGGAGCCGGGTATTGCGTCGTGCGAACGATGGTCGAGATGACGCGCTCGTGCGGCCCGATCGCGCTGTGCCGGGCACCGAAAGGCCTGGCGCTTCGTGCAGCGGAGCCGGCGGACGTCCGGGCCGTCTGGGACGCGTGGGAAGAGGCGTACGCGGATCACTGGGGCTATGCGCCACGCACCGAGGACGACTTCGACCGATGGACGACGTCGCGCTGGTTCCAGCCCGACCTGTGGAGGGTCGCGTGGGACGGACGCGAAGTCGCCGGGATCGTCCTCAACTACATCGGTGAGCGGCGAAACGACTGGCTCGGCGTCCGGCGCGGCTACACGCAGGATGTGTTCGTCCGGCGGCCTTGGCGTCGCCGCGGCGTCGCGAGATGGCTGGTCTCCGAGAGTGTCCGCATGTTCACCGCGATGGGAATGGAGGAGACGTACCTCGGCGTCGACTCGGAGAACCCGTCCGGCGCTCACCACCTGTACGACTCGCTGGGATACCGTACGTCGCGCAGACACTTCGCCTATCGCAAACCGCTCGAACTGGCGGGTCCGGCGTGAACCGCGGGATCCGCGAAGCCACCGCCCTCGAAAGTGCTCCTCCCGCCACGGGTCACCGAGATCGTGGTAGCCGCGCTCCTCCGAGAATCCCCGGCGCATCTCGGTGAGGAATCGCAGTTCCTCGAGATACTTGGCGCACTTCCACGCGTAGAGCGAAGGAACCACGAGCCGCAGCGGATGGCCGTGCTCGGGCGCGACCGCTCCGGTGAGACGCAGCCGCGCGTCGTTCTCGTCGATCGGCGGACCCCGCGCGATGTCGTAGGCGATCGGTTCTTCGACCCATCGTTGCTCGGGAGGCGTTCGATCGCGCATGGCTTCCCCACCGCACATCGAACGACGGCAGACAGCAACGACCGGTTCATGGCCAAAAAGTGAGAGGTACGTGCATCACGTTCGGCCGGCCGACCGAACGCGATCACTGCGACTCGGTGGCCTCGAAGTAGTCGAGGAGCGCCATCGCCGGTGGCGGCCCCTCCGCGAGCGCGTCGGCCAGATCGATCGCGCGCACGGCGCGGAAGTCGCAGGCTCGGTAGACGTACGCAGTCCGCGACAGCGGGTCGAAGACGTTCGAGTACGCCGTGTACCCCGGTTGATGGACGCCGTTCAGGATTGCCCGGAACGTCGCGACGGTCGGCGACAGCGCTCCATCCTCGATCCGACGCAGCATCAGCTCGGCCGTGTCGTATCGCCAGCACGGGTGGAAGCCGACCGACGGATCGGTCACGTTGAAGTTGGTGATGACGCGGGCGCCGCCGGAATGCTTCATGAAGGCGACTTCTCCGTCCACCGCGGATGTGACGATGAGCGAATCGCCGTTCCGATCGAACCAGAGGTACTGCGCCATCCCGCTCGCGCTGAAGTCGTACCGGCGGATGAATGCCTCCACATCGTCGACCGTCGCGCACCGCTGCAGCACCATCTCCAGCCAGGTCCCCGGCGGCGGCACCTTCTCCTTGTGCCAGTTCAGAGGCATTGCAGTCGAGCCGGTCGCGTCGTAGCAGAGGCCGACGTCGTTCATCCCCCCCTGGATCGAGCGATCCGCCCCTCCGAACCCGAGACAGAGCACGCCATGGAACGGCTCCCGCGCGGGCAGGAACCAGATCCACGGCTCGAGGAGGTCGTAGTCCTCGCTGTTGCCGAACAAGAGGACGCCGTCCCCAGAGTACGAGAAGACGGTACACGGGCTACCCATGGCAGCAACCAGGAGAACGACGGCCAGCGCGAGGACCACTCCGGAGAAATGCTTCACGATCCGCTCCTTTCGCGGGCGTTCGCGCCGAGTCTCGCCCACCCGCCGCCGGCGATCAACCGACGTCACCGAATCCCCACGCAGCCCACACGAAACCGACGCGCCCATCCCGATCCTGGACTCGGAGGTGGACAGAATGGACTTCAGATTCAACTACGTGCGGCTACTGGTCGACAACTACCGGGGCTCCTTCCGGTTCTACCGGGACGTCTTGGGATTGACCGTCCTTCGCGGCGACGTCGAGTCCGAGTACGCCGAGTTCGAGGGCGCCGGCGTCCGTCTCGCCCTGTTCCAGCGAGCGCGCATGGCGGAGGCGCTCGGCGTGTCCGAACCGCAGGGCGAGGGGCGAGGACACGTCGCGCTCGTCTTCGCCGTCGAAGACGTCGACGCGGCGCATCGCGAGCTGGAGGGCAAGGGCGTTCGATTCACGCTGGCACCGCGCACGCACGCCGAGTGGAACGTCCGCACCGCGCACTTCCACGATCCGGACGGAAACGTGATCGAGATCAACCAGCGGATTGAGGCGTCCGTACCAAGCTAGTCGAGATCCGCGCCGACAGCTTGCAGGGCGACCCGGTGACGTCGAGAATGCACGGCATCTGGAGGAGGGAACCATGCCGATGACATCCCGCGAACGGGTCCTCGCAGCGATCCGCCACGAAGAGCCGGACCGCGTTCCGATCGTGCTCGGCGTGAGCAACGCCACCGGCATGAAGATGCGACCGTATCAGGAACTGAAGCGATCGATCGGCGTGGAGGCCGAGGATCGCTACATCTACGACTGGCCGGAGCTCGGCACCGCGGAGCCGGACGAGCGAACGATGATCCGCCTCCGCTCGGACGTGCGCGGCGTCCTCGATCGGGAGCCGGCGGCGGTCCTCGAGCGCAACCGGCGCCGGGAACCACACGCGCCGTTCATCGACTCGTGGGGCTCCGGACAGAAGGAGATCCAACCCGGCGTCTGGTTCCCCGGCGTCCATCCGATGGCGGCCGCCACCACGATCGACGCGATCGAGTCGTATCCGTGGCCCGACATGGACGACCCCAGCCGAGTCGCCCACGTGGCCGAGCAGGGCGCCCGGCTGGCCGAGCAGGGCGAGTACGCCGTCATGGGAACGCCGTGGCTGCTGTTCCCGTTCGAGCGCGCCTTCGCGATGCAAGGCATGGACGTGTTTCTGCTCAACATGGTCTCGCACCCCGAGTTCGCCGTGGCCCTGCTGCGCCGGATCGCGGAGGAGTGCAAGAGACTGATGGGACACTTCCTCCGTGCGACCGGCGACCACATCGACATCATCAAGATCGGAGACGATCTCGGCACGCAGGAGAGCCTACTGATCTCACCGAGGATGTACCGCGAGATGCTCATGCCGATCCACGCCGACTTCATCGCATTCATCAAACAGCGCACGGACGCGAAGGTTCTGTTCCACACCGACGGCGACGTCTTCCCCCTCGTCGAAGACTTCATCGAGATCGGGGTCGACATCCTCAACCCGATCCAGACATCCGCCGGCAAGATGTCGAACCTCGCGGAACTCAAGCGCCACTACGGGCAGGATCTCGTCTTCTGCGGCGGGATCGACACGCACCACGTCCTGCCGAACGGAACCCCCGAGGAGGTCCGTCAAGAGGTCCGGAGGGTGCTCGAGATCCTCGCCCCCGGCGGCGGATACCTCGTCTCCTCGGTGCACACGATCATGGACGGCGTCCCGCCGGAGAACATCCTCGCCATGGTCGACGCCGTCGAGGAGTCCGGCCGGTATCCGATCTCGGTCGGCGCGTCAGCCGGGTAGGCGTCGTCCGCGACGGAGGGCCTCCGCGTCGCTCACGCTCTCCTGCCACCCAGAGCGAACCGGACCGTCGACACCGAACCGCGCGATGTGCGGCTTGATGTCGAGCAGCGGCGTCCCATCGAGGATGTCGATGTCGGCCACGTGGAGCAAGCACCCCTCGCGCCGAAGCAGACGAACGACGCTCATCCCGATCGGGTTCGGACGGGTAGGAGCACGGGTTGCGAAGACGCCCCGCGGCTCGTCGTCGAGGTACGGAACGACCTTCAGCCGGCACGGCCTCGCGCGATGGAAGTGGAAGATCAAGACAATGTGCGAGAAGCCGTCGAGGTCGTCGAGTCCCTCTTCGAGTGCGGGATCGATCTCGATCCGTCCTTCGATTCCCGTCGCATAGCACGGCTGGATTGGCGTCGACTTCGGATCCGTGTGCGGTGAACGGACCACTCCGATCGGACGGTAGGCGATCTCCTCACGCTGGGCACTCATGCCGCAAGCATGCGATCCGTCAACGGATCGTGCAAACGAACCAGGATCGAGCGGGCGCGACCGCATCGCGGCCGCGCCCGTCGTCACGCTAGTCGAACCGGACCTCGAGGATCCGCTCCGCAGGACCCGTCCCGTTCCCCGGAGACAGGACAACCTCCACGCGGTACGCCTCGCCGGTCGGGTAGCCTGCCGGCAGTGAAAGCACCATGCTGACCGTTCCGTAGCCGTCGGTCGGTGCCTGCTCCAGCGCAAGCTCGGTTCCGTTTCGATCGACCAGCCTCGCAGTCACGTTCGTGCCGACGATCGGGCCGGCAGCCGTGAAGGCGCGAACGCTCAAGTGGCCGTCCCTTCCCGATGGATCGATGCCGGCTTCGAGCGTCGACGCACGGACCGGATGCACGTAGCCCGACACGCCGCCGATCGGGATCCACCGGTCGCTGATCAGTCCGAGGAAGTCGAGGGACACGAGCGGTCCGAGGACCCCCTCGCCGACGTCCTCCAAGGCGACCCAATCCTCGGCGAGGATGCGAGCCCGGCCTTCGATCGATTCACCTGGGGACAACCAGAACTCGATCGGCGTCACCTCCACGTGGTAGCCGTCCACGAGTCCGACGACGCCGAGGCGGAACTGGTGCAGTTCGTCGAGCGGGTTCTCCACCTGGAACACGAATTCGACCGGCTGGTACGGGCTCGACCTCGCCAGATACCAGTCAGTGATGTTCTCCTGCGCCGAGTTGTTGTTGGCGTTCAGCTCGCCTGGCTGATACGTCACGTCTGCCTTGATGCAGACGTGCTTCTGGTTGTGCGATCCCGGCGTCCACTCGACGTACGCGAGAGCGTACGAGTTCGCCTTGATCGTCGGAATCGTCCTCTTGCCAATCTGAACTCCGCTGGCCGACCCTGGCGGCACGACGACCCGGAACGTGACCTGGACGTTGCTCGCGTCCTTGTCTCCGTCGTTCCACACGCGCGCGTACACGCGGCTCGGCCAGCCGACGCGGGATCGATCGCCGTTGTCGACCGGGTGTCCGGTGACCGACGGATTCTTGCTCGCGTCGGAGTGCTTGTAGACGTCCCATCCGTTGTCGACCCGGGTGTCGACCCAGATATCGGGCGATTCCCACGGCTCCGGCGTCCACGGGTCGATCCGCAGGTCGAAGTAGGAGCCGGTCCCCCACGTTACCTTCATTCGGTAGACGGTCGGGTTGCTGCCGACAACCTCCAAACACTCGACCTTCAGTTTGCTGATCGCGGAGGTGTTCTGCTCGTAGTACTCGCCCACTGTGTTGATCGGGTTCGCGTACGGCGTCAGGAGTGTCACCGCGGCGCGGTTCACGCCGACGTTCCACGTGTCGATTGCGTCGGTCACGATCACGCCTTCTGCGGGGATAGTCGTATCGTAGTCGCTCTTCCCAAGCTGAGCATGCTGGTAGGGGCCCTTCTCCCTCGCCGTGACGTAGAGGTTGTGGCCCTTCCCCATCTCGATCCGGATGGAGTGCACCAGCGGAGCGGTCGGATGACTCGCCGCGAAGGGATTGATGCCCGGCATTTTCACTCCCGTCGGAAGCAGGAGGACCTCCACCGGGGTGATGTTCCCACCAGGCGGCGGCGCCACGATCGTCTTGATCTCGGTAGCCGGCATCCACGGGCTGTTGTAGCCCGCTTCTGTGCTCCCCGGCTTCTGGCTCCGATACGCCTTCATCCAGGTGGTCGGGTGCGCCGCCTGGCAGTTCTCCATGATGCACCAGTCCCACAGCTCGACGCCGACGAGATTCGGTGGCGGCTCGTCGTAGAGATCGGGAAGGCCGAGATTGTGCCCGATCTCGTGTGCGTAGGTCGTCCAGGCATCCGCGGCGGTGATGTAGATCGACGCGTAGTAGTACGGTTTGCCCCGGACCTTGAACTGGTCCGTCTTCCCCCAGCCCGAGGCGTCGGCCCGATAGAAGCCGGCGTTGTCCACTGCATAGGTCACGATGACGCCGGCAAATTGCTTCAAGTACGTCTCTGCGGCGGCGTCCGTCATCCCTTGCACACGCGCCGTCAGCGCCTCGATGAACACGTCGTGCCGCTTGTTGATGCCGTTGACGCCGGCCGTGACGGTTGGGCTACCGAGCCCGAGCTTCGCCTTGGCAGTTCCACTGTCCACCGACAGCACGGCCTTGTCGCCCCTCTGGGTCGACTCGAGCCTCAGCTGCCCGCTGTTCGCCCGTGCGCGGATCTCCACCGCGCCGCCGCCGCTGGCGGCATTGATCGCGTTGTTGATGTGGATCACGACCTGATTGAGGGTCTGCTGCCCCGCGGGGAAGGTGACCGTGACGGAGAAGCTGTTTCTGCTCGACAGCTTGAGCGTCTCCGTTCCGGTCCAGGTCACCGGATAGGTCGCACCCGAGCCATCGATCCGCTTGGGTGTGCTTGCCTTGTAGTACTCCTCCCACTTCTTGCCCAGCGTGATGACCTTGTCGTGCACGTCGAACGTGAACGTCGTCTTCCCGTACGTCGCTTCGGCCCAGAATCCGCCGGCCGACTGCGCCCCGGTGTCCAGCTTCTGCCGAACGTTCGCTCGCATCGTCTGGGCAGTGATGCCCGCCGGCAGGTTGACGTCCGAGGGCAGCACCATCAGCACGAGGTACTTCTGGTTCTGCTTGCTCGGCGCGATGACATTGTTCAGCGGCGCAGAGAACGCATACCAATCGGCGCTCGTCGAACTCGCCGATCCGCACGCACCTCCGCTCTCGATGCGAAGGACATAGTCGAAAAGCAGCGACGGATCGAACCCCCGGACCGCGGCGTAGTACCGCCCCGGTTCGAGACAGACCTCGATGAAGCTCTCCACGCCGCCGGCCGGGTTGTCGTCGTTGACCGCGATTTCGGTCCCGATCTCGTCGAACAGCGTCAACACCGTGTCCCCGCCGGTCGGGGACATCGTCGCGATGATCACGTCGTGTGCCAACGTGACCTCAAACCCGAAGTAGTCGACGTCGCCGGGGCGGATGGTCGCCCGGAAACAGTACTCCTCAGGCAGTTCCGCGCCGAAGTCCGCAAGCTCGAGCGTCTCGTTCGGCTCCCACTCCTCGAAGTAGCACTCCGGGAGCGGCTCGGCCTCGCACGGGCGAAGCACTTCGATCGACAACCGGTATCCGAACGATCCCTGCCCGGCGTACGCGCCGACGAGGACGTGGTAGAGACCGGGCGGGAGGCAACCCTGGATCAGGCTCTCCCGGGCACCGCCCGGGCGGTCGTCGTTGTAGCCAAGTTCCACGCCGGCCTCGTCGTACACGGTCAGCGTCGAGTCCCCTTCGTCGAGCATCGTTCCGACGGCCACCCACAGGTGGTCCTCGAGCTCGAATGTGAAGTAGTCTTCGTTCCCGTCGATGATCTCGCCCTCGAAGCAGACCCACTCGGAGACCACACCTCCGTAGTTGGCCGAACCAAACGAGTCGTTCGATTCCACTTCGCTGCGGCAGTCTTGCGCCCAACCCGTGTGGCAGATCCCACAGATCGCCAGGGCGATCAGCAGTCCCGCGACGAGCCGCCTCATGCTACGATGCGCCGCACTCATGGATCCCTCCTTCGCCGTGAACAGCAGCGACGGGAGGACGCACATCGGGAGCCGCTCTGCTTCACCGTCGTCCGACGCCGTGCTGCAGAGTTTGGCCGAAGTTTGCCCTCATTGCCTGAAGATACATGTATGCGAGAGACGGCCGTCCTGTCAAATGCGATCGATCGCTGCGGCGTGCGCCGAACGATCCCTCAGTACCCCCGGCGAGGATCGACGAGCCCGCGCAACGGCTGCCCCGCCAGAAATCGCGCCAGGTTGTCGAGGAAGAAGTCGGCGACTTCGCCGGGGACGTTGAGGCCGGACTGGTGCGAGGTGACCGTCACGTTGTCCATCGTCCAGAGCGGACTCGACGCAGGCAATGGCTCCTCGCTGAAGACATCGAGGATCGCGGCGCGGATGCGGCGCTGCCTCAGGGCGTCGACCAGCGCCTCTTCGTCGACGATGGCGCCGCGCGCCGTGTTCACGAGAATCGCCGACGGCTTCATCGCCGCGAACTGGTTGCCACCGAGCATCCCACGCGTCTCCGGCGTTAACGGCAGGCAGAGAACGAGCACGTCCAGGTCGCCGAGGAAGTCCCGAAGCGACTCCACACCGAGGCAGGCGTCAAACTCGCCGTGCGCACGCCCCGACCGTGAGAGGCCGACGGTCCGCATGCCCATCCCGCGCGCCCGCTGAGCGACCGCGCGCCCGATCGAGCCGGTCCCCGCGACGCCCATCGTCCGGCCGGCCACGAGTTCGACAGTCAGCGGTTCCCATCGCCGCCCGGCCTGGAGCCGGTAGGTCTCGGGGACGCGCTGTGTGAGCGCCAGCAGATGCCCAATCACGTACTCGGCGATCCGGTCGCCGAACGACAGGTCGGCCCGCGTCAGGACGACGCTGTCCGGAATCTCTCCCTGGCTGAGGAACGCATCGACGCCGGCACCGGTCACCTGGATCCACTTCAGGCGCTCGGCCCGAGCCAAGAGCGGTGCCGGGAACGCGACCGAGCCGAGGACGACATCGGCCACGGCGATCGCTTCCGCAACCTCCGCTTCCGATTCGCAGAACCGGTACTTCGCGGCGTCGGAATCGATCAATCGAGCGCGGTACGGCACGTCCGACTCCCGCGTGAAGACGAGGACGCTCAACGGTCGGCGCATGATGGCTCACCCGGCGTCGAGGATACGCGACCCGGCGGCGAACGTCCGCCGCGCGCCTCAAGGAGCCTCGGAGTAGGTGCGCCCCTTCCACGCGCCGCCGTGCCCTCTCGCGTGCCTCCACGCCGACGAGACGGTCATCGCCGTGTACAGGACGCCCGCCACGGGGAGCAACCGTGCGACCCAAGGGGCGACGCCGTGATACCTCAGGATCGGGATGAAGCTCAGCGACATCAGCCCCCACGTCACACCGCCGAGGACGACGAGGGGCAGCCCGTTGGGCACCCCAGCAACGGCAGCGATCGCGCCGCCGAGGCAAGCACACGGCGCGAGCAGGTACAGGAAGACCATCCCCAGGACGGTGCCGATGAGCTTGAGCGGAGAGTGGCCGAGCTGGGTGTAGGCGGAGCGAGCGACCATCGACCAGATGCTTGACAGGGTGCCGTAACCGCGTACGGAACGAACGCCGAGCGAGAACCCAAGCCACAGCCGACCGCCGGCACGCTTGATCAATCGGCCGAAAGCGCAGTCGTCGATCAGCGCCGAGCGGATCGCGGGCAACCCGCCGGCCCGATCCAGGGCACTCCGCCGGACGAGGATGCAGCCGCCGGCCGCGCCGGCGGTCCGCCGACCCGGGTTCGCGACGAAACGAAACGGATACAGTTTGGCGAAGAAGTAGACGAACGCCGGAACGAGCAGCCGATCCCAGGCGCCGTCGATCCGCAACAGTGCCATCGTCGAAACGAGATCGAGTCGGTCCGATTCCGCTCGGTCGACCAGTGCCCGTAGCACCCATGCATCGTGCGTGATGTCCGCGTCGGTGAACCAGATGTATTCTGACTGCTCGGCCGTCGGCCGAGCAGGGGCGAGAACGACTTCCGCCGTTCTCGCGGCAGACGGGCTGTGCACACTGCTCCCAACCTTCGGTTCGGCAGGGGCGAGAACGGCTTCCGCCGTTCTCGCGGTGGGTGAGCTGCCTGAATCGCTCCTGTCCTCGGGCCGAGCAGGAGGCCGTGCAGGAGCTTCGGCGACGCCTTGATGCATCGCCCACACTTTGCCCCGCCACCCCGCGGGGAGCGGCGCACCTTCGACGACCGTCACACGATCGCCGCGGGCGACGGCGTTCGACACCTCGCGAGCCGCCGCCGTGGTTCGGTCCTCGCTCCGATCGTCCACGACGACCACGCGAAACGGGCCGGTGTAGTCCTGCGCAAGGATCGCTGGAAGCGTAACCGGGAGCAGCTGCTCCTCGTTTCGCGCCGGGATCACCGCAACGACCGACGGCGCCTGGCCGGTCGGCTCGCCGTCCGGCCTCTCCAATCGAGGCGACACCCGCCAAAAGAGGCCACGCCCCACCAGCAGCACGATCCACGCCGTCAGCGCCGCCGCCGTCAGGCCGATCCACAGGTTGATGACCATCCGCACGCCCTCTCATCCGTCGCAGCTACTCCGCATGATCGCGGATCGGCGGGACCGATGTCCAGGGAGCGGAACCGAGGCGAGCCAGACGCTCTCACGCGCACGAGGCTCTTCGCGAAGACGAGGCGGAGAATCGCCGGAACCGAGCCCCGCGAGTTGCGCCGACTCGGAGGGATCTATATGTTTTGGCTAGCGTCCGACATGGGCTATCATGCATCTACCAGGTTGATCCATACACCTGGCAGGTTGACTGGGAGGAGAGGTGTTCCAAACACGACGGACTTGGATCATCGTTGTCGCGATTGCTGTCGGCGCCTTCATCGGACTGATCGTCGCGGTAACCCTTTCCCCACCTGGCTAAATCGCGATCGCGTGCGATGCACCTCCTGTCACATTCTGCGTGACGCACCCGCCTTCCTATTGACGTGGCCACGAATATCGGCAAAATCACGGTGAGGTGAGGGGACATGCGACGAACAAGAACCGCTCCGATGATCTCGGTCTACATCCCAGAGAAGGCGCAGAAGCTCCAGGTCGTTGAACGGCTCCGCGCGCTCGGCGAGAAGCGCGACCGCTCGCTCAACTACCTCGTCGTCGACGCCATTATCCAGTACCTGGATCGCGAGGAGTCGAACTAGTAGCACGAGCGGAGCCGTGCACCGCGCCGTCCGAGCGGATGCCATGGCAGCGATAGGCCGTTTCCTGTCGCGTTCCGCTTCGAGTATCCCTTGAGTTCAGCGAACAGCTCCCTTCCGAGGAGGTCCGCGTGAAACGAACGACGTGGGTCTGGCTTCTTCTTGGGGTCGTGTGGGGATCGACGTGGCTGTTCATCAAGCTCGGCCTGCAGGATATCCCGCCGTTCACGCTCGCCGGCCTGCGCTTCGCGTTCGCGGCGCTCGCGATGTGGGGCGTTCTCGCGATCCGTCGCGTCCGCCTGCCGCGATCCGGCCGCGACTGGTGGCTGATGATCGGAACCGGGGTCCTCACCTTCGGGCTCGACTACGGCCTTGTCTTCTGGGGTGAGAACCACATCTCCGCAGGTCTGAACATCCCTCTTGGATTTTCAAGTCAACGGGTGGATATCCTCACCGAT
>CAZSNG010000053.1:7376-15770 GCA_964608345.1 uncultured Thermotogae bacterium | reverse complement strand
GGCACCGGCCTGGTACGGAGTCGAGATCTACACGTCTACGGGCGGCTTCCTCGAGTGGCTCGGCTGGCAGTTCGTCGGCACAGACGGATGCGGAACGTGGTCCTGGAATCAACGGAACTCGCTCGGCTTCCAGGTGAGCCCGGGGATCTACGCCGCCAAGTTGTGGGACGGAACCTCCTACATCGATACGGTCGGGTTCCAGATCCGTCCTGGCATCTCGATCTCGGTTCCTCCGGCGGACGAAATCACCGTGGGAACACCGCAATTCGCCGACACCGTCGTCGGCGCGGCGTTGAGTCAGGCGATCGATCGACTGACGTCCACGCTGCTCCTTGCCATGGCGGATGCGGTGCCCGAGACGGCCGACCGGGAGGAGGCCCCGCTCGCCGCTGCCGCCGCTGCGGATACCGCGATCGGCCCGCGTGACGGCCAGATTGCGGCGATCCTCCCCGACGGGCGGCTTGCGATCAACCTCGGTGCCACGTCCGGAGTCACGGTCGATGATCGGTTCGAGGTTCTCGAAGTGGAGGAGCTCGTCGTCGATCCGCACACAAACGAGATCCTCGCGTACGACGTCGCGTCCGTGAAGGGGATCATCCGAGTGGTCGAGGTCCGTGAGCGGGTCTCGTACGCCGTCGTCACCGGCGGCTTCTTGCCGATCATCGGCGACGTCGTCCGACCGCTTCTCTAGCTCGCACTAGCTCGCATTCCCTGCATCCATTCGATAGACTCCGTGGCAATGAAGCGCAGAACCGTCCTCACTGTGGCCGCCCTCGCACTCCTCATTGCGTCCGTTTGCCCGCAGACGCTCGCACTGGGCCTTCGATCGGTCGGACTGCGCCTGATCCTCCCGTTCACCGGCGTCCCCCTCTATCTGGGGGCCGAGGTGGTCACGGAAGCGTCGTTTGGGGATCTCTCGATCTCCCTGTTCCTCTCGCCGGCCGGCGGGACGCTGCTGCTCGGCAGCGCTGACATCGCGCTGACCGGCGCCACGGGCCCGGCGAGTGCGTTTCTTCGTCTGACGACCGGACTGGCCTACTTCGATTCGTCCAGGTTCCTCCCGTCTCTGCTGTTCGGCGCAGGAACGACGGTCCGGTTCTCGGGAGCGGATCCGCTCGCCCTCGCCCTCAGCGGCGAGATGATCTACCCGCTCGCCTTCCCGGTGCCGATGCTATCGCTGTCCGCGGGGTATGCGCTTCCATGAGCACGCTGTTCGGCACCGACGGCGTTCGCGGCCCGGCGAATCGACTGCTGACGCCCGAGCTCTCCGTTTCCCTCGCGAGGGCCGCAGCGCAGCAGGCCGTCCCGGCAGGCGGACGGGTGATCATCGGACGTGACACGCGGGTGAGCGGACCGATGCTCGAGGCGGCACTCGCGTCGGGATTCGCCTCGGCGGGCGTCGACGTCTGTCTCGCGGGGATCATCCCGACCCCCGCGATCTCGTACCTGATCCGGGACGAGCGGGCCGATCTCGGCGCTGTCATCTCCGCATCGCACAACCCGCCGGAGGACAACGGCATCAAGTTCTTCAATCGCAAGGGCATGAAGCTCGGACTCGACGAAGAAGCGGCGATCGAGGCGATGATCGGCCACACGTCGCCCCCGGACACGCGGGTCGGGACGATCGCCCCGCTGGAGGCCGCCGCGACGAGGTACGCGGCGTTCCTCACCGGCGTGATCGACGTAGAGCACGTCGACTTCTCCGGGATGACGATCGTCGTCGACTGTGCCTACGGCGCCACCGCGAAGATCGCCCCCCACGTCCTGCGGCATCTCGGAGCGGATGTCATCGCCCTGCATGACGCGCTCGACGGAGACCTGATCAATCAGGAGTGCGGTTCAACGTGTCTCGACCCGCTGCGACAGGCGGTGGGCGAGCACGGCGCGGATCTGGGCATCGCGTTCGACGGCGACGGCGATCGCGTCCTGCTCGTCGGTTCGGACGGCGTGCCCATCGACGGGGATCACATGATCGGCATCGCCGCATTGCACATGGCGGAGACCGGAGCGCTGACGCCGCCGCTCGTCGTCACCACGGTGATGAGCAATCTTGGTCTCGAGACGCGGCTCGCCGAGCAGGGAATTGGCGTAACTCGGACCCCCGTCGGCGATCGGCACGTCTCCGAAGCGATGTCTGAGACGTCCTCGCTTCTCGGCGGCGAACCGTCGGGCCACGTCATCTTCTCCGAGTACGCGGCGACCGGGGACGGAATCCTGACCGCGGTGAAGCTGCTCGAGATCGCACACCGCGAGGGAACAGGCCTCGAGGAACTCGCCCGCTCGATCCCACTGTTCCCGCAGGTCCTGCGGAACGTGCCTTGCACGTCTCCGGTGGAACTCGTCGAGAACGAGGAAGTCCGGGAGCAGATCGCACAGGCGAAAGCACAACTCGGCGCTCAGGGGCAGCTTCTCGTTCGCCCGTCCGGAACGCAGCCGCTCGTCCGCATCCTCGTCGAAGCAAGCGACAAGGCGGAGTGCGAACGGATCGCCGACAGGATCGAGGCCGCGCTGCGAGACGCGCAGGGTTAGTCGGCCAAATCGGCCGTCCTACGGGTCGCCAACCTCCGCAGCCTCATCGAATGGATAGCACAACACTGGATCCCGCGCTGCGCGCGTCTGGTCGAGCCGGCGGACTGGCGCACGATGCGGCGCCTCGTGAAGCAGCTCCGGATGCTCGCCTGCCTCGGCGGCGATTCGCTCCAGCGCTTCGACGAACCGATCGAGCGACTCTCTTCCCTCCGTCTCTGTCGGCTCGATCATCAACGCCTCGCGGACGATCAGCGGGAAGTAGATCGTCGGGGGGTGAATCCCGTAGTCGATCAGCCGCTTGGCGATGTCCAGCGTGCTCACGCCGTCGGCGAGATCCTTCCCGGACAGAACGAATTCGTGCTTGCACACGCGGTCGTACGGGAGCGCGTAGGTCGACTTCAGCCGCGCCTGCAGGTAGTTCGCGTTCAGAACGGCATCCTCGGCAACCGATCGCAGCCCGTCGTCGCCGAGCTGCAGCAGGTACGTGTACGCCTTCACCGCGACGAGGACGTTCCCGTAGAACGAGTGGACCGATCCGATCGACTCGGGGCAATCCCAGTCGAGCGCGTACCGTTCGCCGTCCCGCTCCTCAATGCGGGGAACCGGCAGAAAGCCGATCAGCGGCTCGGAGACGGCGATCGGGCCGGCACCCGGCCCGCCACCGCCGTGCGGGGTCGAGAGCGTCTTGTGCAGGTTGAAGTGGAAGACGTCCGCTCCCATGTCGCCCGGTCTGGCCCTCCCGAGGAACGAATTCAGGTTCGCACCGTCGAAATAGCAGAGACCGCCGGTGGCGTGCACCTGCTCGGTCACCTCGAGGATCCTCTCCTCGAACAGGCCGAGCGTGTTCGGCACGGTCAGCATGATCCCGGCCACCGTCTCGTCGAGCTCCCCGACGAGGGCATCCAGATCGATCTGCCCTTCCTCGTTTGAAGGGATCTGAGTCACCGAGAAGCCGGCGACCGCCGCGGATGCCGGGTTCGTCCCGTGCGCCGAGTCGGGCAGGAGGATCCGCCGCCGCTTCGTTTCGCCACGGACCTCGAAGTACTTCTTGAACAGGAACATCCCCGCCAGCTCGCCGTGGGCACCCGCAACCGGTTGGAGGGAGACGCCGGGCATGCCGGCGATACCGCCGAGCAGTTGCGACAGGTGATACAGGAACGCGAGCGTTCCCTGGACCGCTTCGGCGCCGGCCCGCGGATGCACATGCGCCAGGCCGGGAAGCCGCGACACGTCCTCGTTCACCTTCGGGTTGTACTTCATCGTACAGCTGCCGAGTGGGTAGAACCCGTCGTCGACACCGAAGTTCAGCTTCGAGAGCGCCGTGTAATGCCGAACGACCGCCGGTTCGCTCAGGTTCGGGATGCGCGGGTGCGCCGTGCGCAGCAACGATCGGTCGATCAGTCGATCGACTCCTGCCGCCGGAACGTCGAGCGCCGGGAAGACGCCGTCGATTCCCTCGCGCTGCGGATGGTCGAAGACAGTCCTCATCGGGCACCTCCCAGCACCGCGGCGAACCGATCGAGCTGTTCAACGGTTCGCTTCTCGGTCACGGCGACACGAAGCGCGTTCTCCAAGCCGTGAGCGGCAAGGGCGTCCGGTGGCTCGATCAGGTACCCCTCATCGAGAAGACTCCGATGCACATCGCCCGCCTCGCCGGGAACTCGCACGATGAACTCGTTGAAGAACGATCCGGAAAACGGGATCTCGAACCCGTCGAGCGCGGCAATCCGATCGGCCAAGTAGTGCGCCTTCTCCGCGTTCAGCTCGGCCACCCGCCGCAGCCCGCCGGAACCGACCGTGGCGAGGTAGACCGTCGCGGCGAGGGCGCACAACGCAGAGTTCGTGCAGATGTTCGATGTCGCCCGTTCGCGCCGGATGTGCTGCTCGCGCGTCTGAGCCGCCATCGTGTATCCGGTGTTCCCGTCCGCGTCGACCGTGCGGCCCGAAACGCGCCCTGGCATCTGCCTGAGGTACTCGCGCTTCGCAGCGAACAGCCCGAGCAGCGGCCCTCCGAAGGACATCGACAGCCCGAGCGGCTGCCCCTCTCCGACGACGACGTCCGCGCCGAAGCGGCCGGGCGGGGCGAGCACGCCGAGGGAGATCGGATGCGCAGCAACGATCAGCAGCGCCTCTCCGATTCGCTCCTTCACGCCGTCGAGTGGCTCGATGACGCCGAACGCGTTCGGCGACTGGAGCACGACCGCCGAGACGTCGGTCGGGACGGTCGAGAGGTCGCACGCCCCGGACGGGTCGTGCGGCAGTTCGACGATCTCGATCCCGCTCGCCCAGCAGTACGTGTCGAGCACCCGCCGGACGTTGGCGAACAGCGACCCGGCAACGGCGACCTTCCCGCGGAACTTGACCCGCTCGGCCAGCAGCACCGCCTCGGCCGCCGCAGTGGCCCCGTCGTAGAGGGATGCGTTCGCGACGTCCATTCCCGTCAGCTCGCAGATCAAGGTCTGGAACTCGAACATCGCCGTCAGTGTCCCCTGGCTGACCTCCGGCTGATACGGGGTGTACGCGGTGTAGAACTCGGAGCGGGACAGCACGTGGTCGACGAGGCTCGGGACGTAGTGGTCGTAGATCCCGCCCCCGGCGAAGCAGATCGCCTCGGCCGCACGATTGCGGGCCGCCAACACGCGCAGATCGGAGACGACTTCCTGCTCGCTGCGGCCGGGAAGACCGAGCGGGCGGAACGCTTCGGCAACCGCCTGTGGGATATCGGCAAACAGGTCATCGACCGACGAGACACCGATCGACGCGAGCATGTCTCGCCGGTCGGCGGCCGTATGTGAGAGGTAGCGCATGTGCGTCTACCCTTCGGCGAGGAAGGACTCGTAGCCCGCCGCGTCGAGGAAGCCGTCGATCACGGACGGATCGGCGACCTCGACCACCACGATCCACCCCTCGCCGTGCGGCGAGCCGTTGATCGTTTCCGGCGTGGAATCGAGCGCGTCGTTCACCTCTTTGACCGTTCCATCGAACGGTGCCAGGACGTCTCCGACGGCCTTCACCGACTCCACCGTCGCGAGGACTTCCCCGGCGGTAACCGCGTTCCCGACCGACGGCAGTTCGACGAACACGATGTCACCGAGTTCGCCCTGCGCGTGCTCGGTGATCCCGATGCGAGCGAGATTCCCATCGATGGAGACCCATTCGTGGTCCTTCGTGTAGCGATACTCGACCGGATAACCCATGTGCCCTCCCGGATGCTGCGAGGATTCGACGCCGATTATACCGATCCCACCAGGGACAGCCAGCGACGAAGGAACGGTCTAGAACGGGGCCGACGACTCGTCGTCCCACGCCATCGGGTAGAATGAAGCGTACGCCTTGTGGAAGTTGACCGTGGCCCGGCCGAGCGGTCCGTTGCGCTGCTTGGCGATGATGATCTCCGCGTCGGATGCGCCGGCGTCGGCCGACGATTCCCCGTCCGGCTGTCGGTAGTAGTCCTCACGGTAGATGAACATCACGACGTCCGCGTCCTGCTCGATCGCACCGCTCTCGCGAAGGTCAGCGAGACGGGGGTACTTCTTCTCGCGCTGCTCGACGGCCCGGTTCAGCTGAGAGACAGCGATCACCGGGACGTTCAACTCACGCGCCAACCGCTTCAGCGATCGCGAGATGTGCGAGATCTCCTGCTCCCGAATGTCGGAGCGGACCGACCCTTCAACGAGCTGCAAGTAGTCGACGATGATCATGTCGATCTTGTGCTGAGATGCCATCCGGCGCGCCTTGGCGCGGATTTCGAGGATCGAGGCGCCCGGCGTGTCGTCGATGACGATCGTCGCCTTCTGCAGCTTGCTCGCCGCCATCGCAAGATCGCGCCACTTCGCGCTCGGGATGTACCCACCGCGGAGCTTGTGGAGGGAGACCTTCCCCTCGCCGCACAGCAGCCGCTCGAGCAGCTGTTCCTTCGCCATCTCGAGAGAGAAGATGCCGATGCCCGCCTTGTCGCGGATCGCCGCGTGCCGTGCGATCGCCAGCGCGAAGCTCGTCTTCCCCGTTCCCGGACGGCCGGCGACAATCAGGAGGTCCGATCGCTGCAGACCCGACGTCATCTCGTCGAGCCGCGGGAAGCCCGTGGAGAAGCCCGTGATCGTGTGCCGATTCGGATCCCGGTGCAGCTCCTCGAGCTTGTCGATGTGCTCGTAGAGGAAGTCGGACACGAGGGCGTATGCACCGGCGGAATCGCGGCTCGAGATGTCGAAGATGAGCGACTCGGCCTTGTCCAACACCTCGTCGGTCTCGCTGACCTCGTCGTAGCCCAACTCGGAGATCCGGCCGCCTGCCTCGACCAGCGAGCGGAGTGTCGCCTTCTTCTTGACGATCTCGGCGTAGTACTCGAGGGAAGCCGTGGTCGCGACCCGGTCGATCAGCTCGTTCAGATACATCCGCCCGCCGGCCCGCTCCATCTCCCCGCGCTCTTCGAGCCGGTTCGCCAGCGACACGATGTCCGACGGCTCGCCACGATCGAATAGCTCGCGGATGGCTCGAAAGACCACGCGGTGGCGCCGTTGATAGAAGTACTCCGGAAGGAGCTTCTCGACGAGGATCGGGATCGTCCCCTCCGGCTCCAGGATCGCCGAGCCGAGGACGACCTGCTCCGCCTCGATGTTCTTCGGAAGCTCGCGAACTTCGTCGCGATCGACCTGCGGTGTTTCCGTGCGTCTCATCGCCCACCTTCGGACCCCATTATCGCTCCAGGAGGGGAGGGGAAACAACCGGGCGGTTTTTGACCGCAGAAGCGCCTGGATTGCGGATTCCACGGTCGTTCGCTATACTTCCGCGACATACGAACCGCGACTACTAGTGGGAGGATGATGTGGAAGTCCTAACGATGAAAGAACTGCTCGAAACCGGGGTGCATTTCGGGCATCGAACAAGAAAGTGGAACCCCAAGATGGCGCGCTATATCTTCACGGAGCGCAAGGGGATCCACATTATCGACCTCGAACAGACGGTCGACCTTTTCAAGAAGGCATACTACTTCGTGCGCGACCGCGTCGCGTCCGACGGCGAGGTCCTGTTCATCGGGACGAAGAAACAGGTTCAGTCGACGATCGTCGAAGAGGCCCAACGCTGCGGCGCGCACTACGTCAATCGCCGGTGGCTGGGCGGCACGCTGACGAACTTCGGGACGATCAAGCAGAGCATCGAGCGGATGAAGAAGTACGAGACGATGGTCGAGGACGGCACGGTCGATCACATGCCGAACAAGGAGGCCAGCCGGCTGCGCCGCCAGCTCGCGAAGCTGCAGCGGAACCTGAACGGGTTGCGCCACCTCGAACGAAAGCCCGATCTCATGTTCGTCATCGATCCGGACGTCGAGGCAAACGCCGTGCACGAGGCCAACATCGTTGGCATCCCCGTGATCGCAATCGTGGATACGAACTGCAATCCGGATCCGATCGACTTCCTGATTCCCGGCAATGACGACGCGATCAAGGCGACGAAGCTGATCACCGCGCGGATTGCCGACGCGGTCCTCGAAGGCCGCGAAGGGCGACAGGATGCGGAAGAGCCGACGGCCCAGGCCGCGGAGGCCGCGACCGAGGCCGCCGAAGCCGGCGAGACCCCCGAAGTCGCCGAAGAGGTTGCCGAAGAGGCTGCTGAGGAAGTCGCTGAGGACGCCGTCGAGGAAGCGGTCGCCGAGGACGCGTCCGACACTGAGGAGCCGACCGCCGAGAAGCCGGCGGAGGACGAGGGCGCGGAATCCGCAGAGACTCCGGTTGAGGAGGCCGAGGAGCCGCAGGACGAGCCGGCAGAAGAGGTGGAAGAGGCTGAAGAGACCGGCGAACCCGAGGATACTCCGGCGGAAGAGGTCGAGGAAGCTGCGGACGCTTCAACAGAAGAGGCTCCAGA
>CAZSNG010000053.1:0-7276 GCA_964608345.1 uncultured Thermotogae bacterium | reverse complement strand
CTCCGGCGGAAGAGGTCGAGGAAGCTGCGGACGCTTCAACAGAAGAGGCTCCAGAAGAAGTCGAGAAGAACGAAGACGAGGCGGACGATGACGATTAGCGTCGAAGACATCAAGCAGCTTCGCGAAGAGACCGGCATCGGCATGATGGACTGCAAGCGGGCTCTCACCGAGGCGAACGGCGACATCGAGCGCGCCAAGGAGATCCTGCGCGAGCAAGGTCTCCAGCTAATGGAGCAGATCGGCCGCGAGGCGGTCGAGGGCCGCGTCGTCTCCTACGTCCATCACACCGGTAAAGTGGGCGTGCTGGTCGAAATCGCCTGCAACACCGACTTCGCCGCCAAGAGCGCCGAGTTCCTCACCTTCGCCGATGATGTGGCGATGCACATCGCCGCCGAGGATCCCCGCTACGTCTCCCCCGAAGACGTCCCGGCGGAGGACCTCGAGGCCGAACAGGCCGAGTTCCGAGCTCAGCTGAAGGAACAGGGCAAGCCGGACGAGATCATCGACAAGGCGGTCGAGGGGCGGCAAGCCCGTTTCTATCAGGACAACTGCCTGACGAAGCAGGCGTTCGTCAAGAACCCGGAGGTCACGATCGAGGACATGCTCGCCGACCTTCGGACGAAGACCGGCGAGAACATCCACGTCAAGCGCTTCGCACGATTCGCCATCGAGGTCGCAGGATGCGCCGACCCCCTTCTCGCGTCCTCCTAAAGCTCAGCGGCGAAGCGTTCAAAGGACCGGACGGCGCGTTTTCTCCCGATGCTCTGGCCCGCATCGCCGGAGAGATCGCACCGCTCTCTTCCACGCAGATCGCGATCGTCGTCGGCGGAGGGAACGTGATCCGCGGCGCCCGAAGCCCGTGGCTCGGCCGCGTCGAGGCCGACACGCTCGGCATGTTGGCGACCGTCCTCAATGCACTTGCCCTCCGCAGCTACCTCGAGTCGCAGGGCCGGACCGTGCTGATCCAATCGGCGATCGACACCGAGCTGACCGACCCGGTCTCCCCGCGAGTCGCCCGTCAAGCGCTGGAGGACGGCACGATCGTCATCTTCGCCGGAGGCACGGGGAGTCCGCTCGTCACGACGGACACCGCAGCCGCGATTCGCGCCGTGTCGATCGAAGCGGATGTCGTCATCAAGGGATCGAACGTCGCCGGCGTCTACTCCGCCGATCCGTCGACGGATGAGGACGCCGAGTTGATCGCCGAACTCACGTTCGATGCGTATCTGGCCAGCCGGTACGGCGTGATGGACCAGATCGCCGTCGAGATCTGCCGCGAGCATCGACTCCCGATCGAGGTGTTCGACCTCGCCACACCAAGCGGCATCGCCACGATCGCCTCCGGCGAACGCGTCGGCACGCGCATCTCTTCTCGAATCGCCTGAAGGCGATTCGAGGAGCGGAATGGCGGGCCCGCCATTCCGCTGTGGGCGCGGGTAGCGCTCGTCTGGTCCTCAACCAGCAAACCATGGCGAGAAGCCAGCGATTCGAGGAGCGGAATGTCGCACGCGCCATTCCGCTGTGGGCATCTCGAGTCGCTCAGGGAGCAACTCGAGGAGCGGAGTGTCGCACGCGCCATTTCACTGCTGGTGCACGATGCGCAGCCGAATCTCCAGGCAACCGTTCGATTCGTCCCCGCAGGAGCTAGAGATGTGGGTAGCTCATCAACGCAAGAACGGAAGCTCCGCTTCCGTTCTTGCCCGTGTCTGAACGGATCGCTACGTGATCCGTTCAGACACGCAGGAACCGGATCGCCTCTCCGAAGCGATGCTCAGCGGCTTCGACCAACGCCTTGGGGAATCCCTCCTCGCGCAAACCGTGCGCCGTGTCGCGGGCCTCGCGCATCAGATCGAAGTCGGAGAACAGGTTCACCGCCCGCAGCTTGGTGAAGAAGCCGTGCTGCTGGGTACCGAGCAGATCCCCCGGGCCGCGGATCAGCAGGTCCTCCTCGGCAATGGCGAAGCCATCCTCGTGCGCGGCGAACGCCGTCAGGCGTGCTTCTGCATCCTCGGTGCCAGCATCGGAGACGGCGTAGCAGTCCGCCGGCTGCCCGGAGCGGCCGATCCTGCCTCGCAGCTGATGGAGCTGCGAGAGGCCGAACCGATCGGCATGCTCGATGACCATGAAGTCGGCGTCGAGCACATCGATCCCAACCTCAATCACCGTCGTTGCGACGAGCAACCGGGCATCTCCGACACGGAACCGCTCCATCGCCTCGCTCTTCTCGCTGGGCGATAGCCGCCCGTGCACCAGCCCGACCCCGGCCGTCGGGAATCGCGCCTCCATCTCCTCCGCCACCTGGACGGCGGCCTTCGCCGTGATCTTCTCCGACTCCTCGACGAGCGGCAGGACGATGTACCCTTTCCGACCGTCATCGAGGAATCGAGCGACGTCCTCGTAGACCGCGTCGCGGCGCCCCTCGGCCCTCCGATGTGTGCGGATCGCTCGTGGCCCGAGCGGCAGCTCGTCGAGGGTTGATACGTCGAACTCGCCGTACAACGTCAGTGTGATCGTGCGCGGAATCGGCGTCGCGCTCATCACGAGAACGTCAACGGTCTCCCCCTTCTCCTCGATCTGCGAGCGTTGGACGACCCCGAAGCGATGTTGCTCGTCGATGACGACGAGACCGAGATCGCGAAACTCCACCGACTCCTGGATCAACGCGTGGGTCCCGATCAGGAGATCGACCTCTCCCCGCTCGACGGCGCCTCGGATCCCGTCCTTGTCCCGGGTCGCCCCCGTCAGGACCTCCGTGCGGACCGGCAGGTCGACAAGCAGGCGGCCGAGGTTCAGGCCGTGCTGCTCCGCGAGGATCTCGGTCGGCACCATGAACGCGACCTGACAGCCCGCATCGATCGCGTGCAGTGCCGCGGCAACGGCGACGAGCGTCTTGCCGGATCCGACATCTCCCTGGAGCAGTCGCATCATCCGGTTCGGTCGCCGCAGGTCCGACGAGATCTCCTTCAACGCCGTCCGTTGCGCGTCGGTCAGCCGGTACGGCAGGCCGGCCAAGAACGAGTCGAGCAGCCCGTCAGCCGGCTCGTGCGCTCGTCCGGGCACGTCTCGCTCCGTCGGCGCGAGACCGATCTGCAGGAGCAACAGTTCCTCAAACGCCAGAGTCCGGCGGGCTCGCTCAAACAGCTCAGGGTCGGCAGGGCGGTGGATCGTCTCGATCGCCGTCCGGCGCGGGACCAGCCCGTGCCGCTCGCGAACCGGCTCGGGGAGCACGTCCCCGATCGCTGGCAGGTAGGCATCCAGGTTCCGGTGGATCAGCGAGCGGAGATACCGGTCCGACACGCCCTCGGTGGCGGGGTAGACCGGGACCCATCGTCCGATCTCGACGCCGGTGCCCGCCGCCTCCCACGTCGGGGTACGCATCTGGAGCTCGCCGTAGCTGCGCTCGACCTTCCCGTACACGTCGATGCGATCACCTCGCTTCAGCTGGTCGGCGATCCACGGCTGGTTGAACCAGACCGCGTACAGAAAGCCGGTTCCATCTCCGATCGCTGCCTTGAAGATCGTCATGTTTCGACCGGCTCGGCGCGAGCCGACCGCGTGCACCTCTCCGCGGACGCCGACCTCCTGGCCGGGCCGTACCGATCCGATCGGAACGACCGCCGAGCGGTCCTCCAAGCGACGCGGGAAGTAGAGCAGGAGGTCCTCGATCGTCTCGATGCCAAGCTTCGCCAACAGCGCCGCCCGCTTCGGCCCGACGCCCTTCGCGCGGGTGATCGGCCCCGCGAGATCCGCACGCCCCCCCGAGGATGCATCGGCCTTCGCTTCGGGGATCGGCTGCCCGGAGATCCGCGCGAGCAGCCGATCGACAATCCGGATGCGCTGCGCCGGCGACGCGTCACGGTAGCCGATCGCGAGTGGCTCCGCGTCCGGAACGTTCGTTCGAACGAACGCTTCCAGTCCGCAGGTCACCGCCTCGTCTCGATACCCCATCGACCGTTCGAGGAGAAGGATCTTCTCGAGGCGATGCGCCCAATCGCTGTTCTCTTGAGGCATATCGTCGCCCACTTTATAATGCGGCGTCCCGGGACGCAAGAGGAGCGCAATGACGATTCGTACCTACGGAGACCCTTCGCTGCGCCGGCCGGCCGAGCCGGTCGAGGCGATCGATGACGAGATCCGGACAATCTGCGAGACCATGGTCGAGACGATGCTCCGCGCCAACGGCGCCGGCCTCGCGGCGCCGCAGATCGGGATCGCCAAGCGGATCATCGCCCTCGACGTCGACGGTGAGTTCCACGTCCTGATCAACCCCGAACTGGTCGACGTCTCCGATGAAGTCCATCGCGTTTCCGAAGGATGCTTGAGCGTTCCCGGCGTCGATGCACCGGTCGAGCGCGCGATCCGAGCCGTCGTCGAAGGGACCACGCTCGATGGGGAGACGGTCCGCATCGAGGGGGAGGGCCTCCTTGCGCGAGCGATCCAGCACGAGATGGATCATCTCAACGGAAGCCTGTTCCTCGATCATCTCGGCCCCGCCCGCCGGCAATCGCTCCTCAAAGAGTACCGGCGGCAGGAGGATGCGCCGTGAGGATCGTCTTCCTCGGGACGTCCGCCTTCGCCCGCCCTGCGCTCGTCGCGGTGGCCGAGCGGCACGACGTCGTCCTCGTTGTGACCCAGCCGGATCGCCCCGTCGGACGGCACTCGGATCCGAAGCCGCCTCCGATCAAGGAGGAGGCGACCCGGCTCGGCCTTCCGGTGTCCCAGCCCGAGCGGATCAACCGGGATGCCGCGATCGAGGAGCTCCGTGCCGTCAACCCGGACGCCATCGTCGTCGCCGCGTACGGGCAGCTCCTCAAACCGGCCGTGTTCACCATTGCGCCGCTCGGAACGGTCAACATCCACGCATCGCTGTTGCCCGCCTATCGGGGCGCCGCGCCGGTCAACTGGGCGATCATCCGCGGGGATGCTGTCACCGGGATCACGACGTTCCTGATCGACGCCGGGATGGACACCGGCGACGTGCTACTCGAGCGCTCGATCGACATCGGACCGGACGAAACTGCCGGAGAGCTCGAAGGCCGTCTCGCGCAGCTCGGAGCCGAGACGATCGTCGACACGCTCGAGGGTCTCGGCGACGGAACGCTCGTCGCCCGACCGCAGCCGGAGGAGGGCATCACGATGGCGCCGCTGATGTCGCGAGACACCGGACAGATCGACTGGGCGCTGCCCGCACAACAGATCCACGATCTCGTCCGGGGCACCAGCCCGTGGCCCGGTGCGTGGACGCTCCTCGGAGACGAGCGGGTGAAGGTCCACCGGACGGCCCAGACCGATGTCGAGCGTGGCTCGATCGCCACAGGCGAGATCGGCCTTCGGGAGACCGATCGCCTTCTCGTCGGGACCGGCGACCGGCTGATCGAGATCCTCGAGGTTCAGAGACAAGGGCGGCCACGGATCGACGGCGCCGCATTCCTGCACGGCCTTCGCGGGCCGGCCCGATTCAGCTAGCCTTCGTCGGAACCAGCCCCGACAGTCCCGTCTCTTCCTGCCTTCGTTCGAGGGCGATTCCCGGCGGCATTCTCAGCGCAATCTCCGCTGTGTTGTGGACCGTTCCTGCGAACAGATGCCCGCCACGCGTCGAGCCGTCCCGCTGCGCCACGGAGGCGTGCAGATGGACGACGCGCTCCCCGTCCATCTGCGCAATCGTTCCCTGGAGGGAGACGAGCTCGACGGGCTGCTCGATCCGGTGCTTCTCGTATTCCGCACCGTTCCAGTAGCCCAGCTCGAGCTCCCGCAGCATCCCGATCCCGCAGACGACGACGGCCGAGTCGATCTCAAGACCCGACAGCCCGGCGAGCAGATCCTCGCCATCCATCATCCGCACCACCGCATCGTGCTCCGTTCTCGCTTCGATCATCGTGCGGTCATCGTACCGGCCGTCGCCAGGCGGAGCCAGTTGCGCCCTCGTCTGCCGCCTTCTATCCTCGCCCCATGGATGCACGCAAGCGCGTCGCCCACCTGGCCGCTCGGCTGGCCGAGCAGTTCGGAGCGCCCGAGGTCGGACGCCCCGACCCTATCGAAGAGCTCGTGCTCACCATCCTGTCCCAGAACACGAACGACACCAATCGAGATCGCGCGTACGCTTCGCTTCTCGACCGCTTCGGATCGCTCGACGCGGTTCGCACGGCGCGCGTCGACACCATCGGCCGCGCCATTCGCATCGGCGGGTTGCATAGGCAGAAGTCGGCGAGGATCAAGGCCGTCCTTCAGCGCATTCACGCGAAGCAGGGTCGGCTCGACGTCTCGTTTCTCGGCGAACTGGAGCTCGCCGACGCGATGGCGTGGCTCCTCGCCTCGCCCGGCGTCGGGAAGAAGACGGCCGGCATCGTGATGCTCTTCTCGTTCGGGCGGCCGTACTTCCCGGTCGATACCCACATCCGCCGTGTCCTGACGCGCGTCGGCCTGATCGAACCGAGCGGCGATCCGCACGATCAGGCAAACGCCCTCCTACCCCCGGACCCCGCCTTGATGGCGGCGCTGCATTTGCTGATCATCCGCCTCGGACGGGAGATCTGTCATCCACGGAAGCCCGAGTGCTCGCGCTGCCCGATCCGGGACGGGTGCGACTGGAGGGCCGCGAACCTCTTGTCCGTGACCGAGGGGGAGGAGAAATGACGCGCGAGGAGCAACTAGGCGAGATCCTGACGGAGCGCCGCTGGACGATCTCCACCGTGGAGTCGTGCACCGGCGGCGGCCTCGCCTGCCGGATCACCGATATCCCCGGCGCATCGGCGTACTACCTCGGCTCCGTCGTCGCCTACGCCAACCGGGTGAAGACCGAGTGGGTCGGGGTTCCCGAGCGTACCTTCGTCCTCCACGGTGCCGTGAGCGCCGAGACCGCAGCGGCGATGGCCGAGGGCGGTCGATCGCGGTTCGGCACCGACCTCTGTCTCGCGATCACCGGAATCGCCGGACCGAGCGGCGGGACGCCGGAGAAGCCGGTCGGCACGGTGTTCATCTCCGCCGCGAGTCGGGCCGAGACGAGAACCAAGCGCTTCGAGTTCGCGGGAGACAGAGGCCGGGTTCGGCAGTCCGCGATCGACGCCGCGCTCGACATGGCGCTGGACCTCGCAACGAACGAGTGACGGCAACTCGCCGGAATCCCGGCCGGCAACAACGCGTCGGGGGCTAAAGGTGCGATCCGGCACTCTTCGGACGTTTCTCCACTCGCAATGAAGTGCGCCGGCCGGCGTGGGAGCCGGCCGGCGCATTCTGCGCAAGGATGATGGCACGCTGCTTACACGGCGGGCGTCACCTC
>CAZSNG010000052.1:0-16018 GCA_964608345.1 uncultured Thermotogae bacterium | reverse complement strand
TGACGATCTCCGGCACGATTCGAGCTGGGTGAGGTGAGATGCCAGCAACATTCTTGGCCTTGTTCGCGATCTGGCTTCTGCTCACGCATCGGGTCGATGCCTCCGCACTCATCGTTGGCGTCTTCATCGCCGGAATTGTCTGTCTTGCCCAGCACACGCTGTTCCGGCGGCACGACCGTTTGGTGTCGACGCTCCTGCGGCATCCGCTCCGCGGCTTCCGCTATCTGGGGATCCTCGCGTGGCGCTTCCTGATCTCGACGGGATACACGATTCGACTCATCCTGCTCGGGGAAGAGGAAGGCAGGATCGTCGCACTTCCCCTTCGGCTGCGACATCCGATCGGCCAGCTGCTTCTGCTCAACTCCATCACACTCACGCCATCCACGATCTCCCTTCTGGTCGAGGGGGATCTGCTCTACATACACTGGCTCCGCGCTCGTGATGCTCAACGGGATTGGGAAACGATCAAGGAGACCCTCGAGAGGGAACTGCTAGCGATCTTCCCGAACGGGGCTCCATGAGCGTCGTCGAGGGGATCATCCTAGCCACCATCCTGCCGCTTCTATGGCTGTTGGCGAAGGCTCCCACGGCGTGGGATCGCCTGGTAGCCTACAACTCCGCCGCCAACCGCGTCACGGCGGTCCTAGCGATCTCGGCTGTCGTCCTGAGTCGAGCGGTGCTTCTCGATATTGCGATTCTCTATGCTGCGCTCAGCTTCATCGGTGTCGTCGCCCTTGCACGCTTCATGGAGAGAGGGGGAGGATTCCGTTGATCGGTACTGCCCTGGCCGCCGCCGGTGCCTTCCTCGTCGCCGTGGGGACCTTCGGCATCGTACGCTTCCGAGACGTGTATTCTCGTCTCCAGGCCAGCGGGGTTTCGGACAATGCAGGGCTCGCCCTGGTTCTCCTGGGCCTCGTCGTGTACGAGGGCTGGGCGCCGATGGATTGGACGCTTCTCTTTCTGCTCGTGCTGATGCTCGTCACCAATCCGATCGCCACCCACAGCATCGCCAAGAGCGCCTTCGTGCAGCGTCACACGGGAGAGGATTCAACGTGATCTCCCGGGCCGTCCTTCTTCTCCTTCTGCCGCTCATCGCTGGAGTCTCGCTCTTCCAGCGGCGACGGCTGTCCTCAGTCATCGGCATGGGACTCTTCAGTCTCGTGCTGGCGGCGACCTATCTGCTGCACAGCGCACCGGACGTTGCGGTCACTGAAGCGGCGATTGGCGCCGCCCTTGTCACCGTCATCTATGTTCTGGCCATCCGCCGTACCGGGCGACTGCTCGTGGTCGGCGATGAGGTCCCCGGATTGCTCGCGCTTGAAGGCGGCGAGTTCGTCGGCGTCGAGGTCGATATCCTCACAGGGTTCGCGCGGCGTCTCGGACTCGATCTGTCGATCCAGATCGCTCCGCTGTGCGATGTCGAGACAATCCTCCTGCATGGCGACGCCGACCTCGGCGCCGGCGGGCTGTCGTCGACGCCGGCGACACGGCTTCATCGAAGCCGCGATCACCTGCCCACCGCCCTCGTGCGCCTGCGGCCGCAGGCTGATGATCGTCCTCCGCCTGAGGAGTCTCCGGCCACCGATTGTTGCGACTACCCGGGCTACTTCTCCGACCTCACCGAGGCGTTCCAGCGGAATGAACCCATCGAAGCGACGCTCGACCTGGCACGCTTTCTCACGGTTTCGCGGACCGACATCTCATTGTGGGAAGTCGACCGCCTCTCCACACCCAGAGGCTTCGCGTTCGTCGCTGGCCCCAGGAGAAAGGACCTGCGTGATCAGCTGAACGCGTACATCGACGAACTCGAACGCAACGGAAGCTTGGATGACATGATTCGGAGGCACTTGCCGTGAAACGCATCGTTCGCACGTCCCTCGCGGTAGCGCTCTCACTCGCCGTCTGTGGGATCATCATCTTCAATCTCTCGGTTTCAGAGGGGACGAGTCCCCTAGACGATGCAACCTTATTGGTCACAGAGACCGGGGCGCCGAATCTCGTCTCGGCAATCTATCTCGATGCGCGGCTGTACGATACGCTGTTCGAGGTCCTGGTGTTCACCGTCGCGGTGATCGGCGTGCGCTTCTACCTGTTGCGGCGGCCGTCCTCGGCCCGTGCAACCCCGATCCCGGAATCGCACGTGCTCCAGGCGTCGGCGCAGATCTTCTATCCGCTGATTCTCATGCTCGGTCTCTACCTTGCCCTCTTCGGGCATCTCTCCCCGGGGGGCGGCTTCAGCGGCGGCGTGGTCGCCGCGAGTGGCCTCCTGTTGTGCGTGATGTCGATCGGTGTCGAGACGGTCTACCGTCGCTTGAGCGGGGCTGGCATCGAGCGGCTGGAGTGGGCGCTGCCTATGGTGATTGTGGTCGTCTGCGTTCTGCCCTTCCTGTTCGGCCGCCCGATTCTCTCGAGCATCCTCCCGATCGGCCGAGCTGGGCGCTTCCTCGGAAGCTCGTCGATTCTTCTGCTCAACATCCTCATCGGACTGAAGGTCTTGATCGGCTCGTGGATGGTGCTATACGCGTTCATCCGCCATCGGGGGGAGATCTGATGGGCTGGCTCAGCGGCACAACCATCGCCATGATCCTCTTCGCCCTTGGGACAACGGCTCTCATCGTCCGCAAGGACCTGGTGATCAAGCTCCTCGCCCTGGGTCTGGTCAACTCGAGCGGAATCCTCTTCCTCATCTCGATCCGATTCCAGCCGGATATGGAAGCGCCGATTCTCCCCGCGAAGGTAGGGATTCCGATTGCCGACCCACTTCCTCAAGCCCTGGTCCTCTCTGCCATCGTCATCAACTTCGCGATCCTTGCTCTCTCGCTGGTCTTCGTCATGCTGCTTGTCGAGCGCTATCACAGCACCGACTGCGAACGTATCGAGCACGCGGTGGAGACGGAGAAGACGACCCTCGGAAGCCAGAGTCTGGCCGCCGATCCCTCGGGGGGCGATGCACGGGAGGTGACCCGATGATCCTGCCGCTCTTCCCTCTCTCGCATATCTTCCTCGGACTCGCAGCGATCGCTTGGAAGGCTTCCGCCCGAGCCACGCTGATCGTCGGACTGATCGTCGACGTGGCTCTTGTGGCGATTGCATTCTCGCCGGCCGCGCACTGGCTCTCCTCCACGGTCGCTGGCGGGTGGACGGACGCGATCGGGATCCGGCTCGCCCTCGACTCGCTGGCGCTCGATCTCCTCCTTCTCGCGGTCCTGCTCGAGCTGGCTGTCATCATCTACCTGTGGCGGCAGCGTCTTCGCCCCAGTTTCGTCATTCTGCTGCAGTTCCTCGTAGGGGCCGTGATGGCGCTCGTTCTGACCCGGGATCTCTTCAATATCTACGTGATCCTCGAGCTCCTCACCCTGGTGAGCTTCCTCCTCGTTGCCTATGACCGCCGCACGTTCCAGATCTGGGCGAGTCTCAAGTACCTGATCTTGGCCTCGGTCGGCATGTCGGTCTTCCTCCTCGGCGTCGCTGTGACATATGCGAACGTCGGAAGCCTCGGCCTCGAGGCAATTCAACAGGCCGTCGTCGCGAATCCGCAGGCGGGCTGGATCCCGCTTGCGGCTGCCCTCTTGGTCGCTGGCGTGTCGGTCAAGGCGGGGATTCTCACGTTCTCCTTGTGGCTCCCGGATGCACATTCCGCTGCCCCGGCCGCGATTTCGGCGTTCCTTTCGGGACTGGTCATCAAGATGGGCGTTGTCGTGTTGATCCGCCTGGCCGACGTCTTCCCGCTCGCGTTGGTCCTCCAGATTCTCGGCGCGATCACCGGGATCGGAGGGGCGATCTATGCGATGTCGAGCAGGGATCTCAAGCGAATGCTCGCCTTCCACACTCTATCGCAGATCGGATATCTGCTGATCGGCATGGGGGTGGCGAATGAAGCAGCCGCCAAGAGCGTTCTGGCCTACGCTCTGGCACATGGCTCGTTCAAGGCGCTTCTGTTCCTCGCTGCGGGCGCAGCCTCCGATGTCGTCGGCTCCACCGAGATTGCAGAGCTGATCTCCGCCCGGCATCGGATTCCCCTGCGGACGCGCGCCGCGCTCCTGCTTGGGACCTTGGCCATTGTCGGGCTCCCTCCGTTCGATGGCTACATTGCCAAGGCGCCTCTTCTCGATGCGGCCCATGGATGGGCGAACCAGGTCCTCCTTATCCTCCTCGGGGTCGGCACGGCCGCCTCTTTCGCCAAGCTCCTCCCGCTCTTCAAGGGACCGTATCGGCGCGTCGGCAGTGATCCGGCGTGGGAGTCCTACATCGTGTTGGCCCTGCCGATCGTCCTGTTTCTTCCGATCGAGCGCGCCCTCTTCGGGCCTGCGTTCGTCCTGCCGGCCATGGAGTGGGTTATCGCCGCCGAATCGGTTGCCGTGGTGGCAACCGGCTGGTTGGTGCACCTCGTGTACCGCCGGCTGTCGGTCCGCCCGTCCGAGAGTCTGTTCCGACTCGAGCCGGGGATGCTCGCTATCCTGCTCGGGTTCGTGGCGATCTATCTACTCCTCCGGCTCGGCTGATCGATGAAGAAAGCGTCGTCTTGCGGTACCGTTCACCGCATGGCAGATCGATTCCTCGACAGCTACGACGGATTTCTTCTTGACATGGACGGCGTTCTCGTCCGCGACTCCGAGCCGATTCGCGGAGGGCCCGAAGCGCTCGCCCGCCTGGTGGAGAGCGGCTCTGTACTCCTGTTCACCAACAACTCGACACGCTCCCGCGAGCAACACGCCAATTCCCTCGTCCGACTGGGTTTTGACGTCCGGCCGGATCAGATCTTGCCGACATCGTACCTGGCCGCGAGCTACCTGTTCGAGCGGAGCGGAGCCGTCTCCGTCTGGATGATCGGCGAGGACGGCCTGCGCGCCGAACTCGTCGCGGCCGGTCATCGGCTTGCCGCCCGCCCCGAAGAGGCCGAGGTGCTCGTGGTGGGAATGGATCGGGGAATCGGCTACGACGCGCTTGCAGAGGCGTACCGGGCCGTGGAGAGCGGCGCCCGGTTCATCGCGACCAACGAGGACGGGACGTACCCGGTCCCCGGCGGCTTCCTCCCCGGAGCCGGCGCGATGGTCGGCGCGCTTCGAGGAATGGGCTGCCCGCCGGACGCAATCATCGGGAAGCCGTCGCCGATCGGCTTCGAGATGGCACTGCAACATCTCGGCCTGGCGGCCGACCGGGTTGTCATGATCGGCGATCGCCTGGAGACGGACATCCTCGGGGCGCAGGACGCCGGCCTCGATACGGCGCTCGTCCTCTCCGGCGTCTCGACGCGGGACGGAATCGGCACGTCCGGCATCCGGCCGACGTGGCTCGCCGACGATCTCGCTGCGCTCGTGAGGGGGGATGGCGAGCCAGCTTTCGCTCCCTGAGAACATCCGAAGAGCATCCGAGCGACGATCCCCGCCCCGCGGCCGCTTGGGTTGGCCGCATCGATTCGGTACGATCCTCCGCGAAACGAGGTGAAGCGGATGTCTGACCAGGCCGTGCTCCGAGTGTCGGAGCTGTCCAAGCACTACGGCGACGTGCGCGCCGTCGACGGGATCTCGTTCGCCGTCGAGTCGGCCACGGTGTTCACGCTTCTCGGCCCGAACGGCGCAGGGAAGACAACCACGCTCGAGATCCTCGAGGGGATCCGCGAGCCGGACTCCGGCGAGATCGAGGCATTTGGCCAGCGCCTCCGCCGCATCGATCGCGCGACGAAGGCTCGAATGGGCGTCCTCCTGCAGGAGGGGAACTTCGAGAGCCACTTGAAGGTGAAGGAGGTCGTCGCCCTGTTCGCGTCATTCTTCGGGCGCTCCGTGTCGGTCCCGCAGATCCTCGAGCGGGTCGCACTCACCGAGAAGGCAAACGCTCTCGTCAAGGCGCTGTCCGGCGGCCAGAAGCAGCGGCTTGCCGTTGGCGTCGCCCTGGTCAACGACCCCGAACTGGTCTTCCTCGACGAACCAACCACCGGCCTCGATCCTCAGGCGCGTCGGAACATGTGGTCGATCGTCGAGGATCTGAAGGGGCGCGGCAAGACACTGATCCTCACGACGCACTACATGGAGGAGGCCGAGGCCCTGTCGGACTGGGTCTGCATCATGGACCACGGCAGGATCATCGCCGAAGGAACGACGCGCGAGTTGACCGCGGACCTCGCTCAGGACACGAGGGTCGAATTCCGCGTCGAGTCGTTGTCGAAGGTCGCTCAATCGGATCTCGCGGCATGCTGCAAGTCGGTCGGTGTTGACGACAAGACGATCGTCCTCGAGACGGCCGACCTCCCTCGCACCATGCAAGCGCTGCTCGAGTGGTCGGACAACCACGACGTGCCGCTTCATCACCTCGGCGTGCGCCAGCCCGACCTCGAGGACGTCTTCCTCTCCCTGACGGGCAGGAGGCTGCGCGAGTGACCGACATCCTGCGTCTCGCCCGAACCCACGTGATGACGGCGCTCCGCGAGCGCGTCACGCTGTTCTGGTTCCTCGTCTTTCCGGTGTTCTTGCTGACGATCCTGGCGCTGATCTTCGGCCGGGTCAGTCAGGAGACGGAGATCCACTTCGACATCGCTCTCGTCAATCGAGACACCGCTGCGGCCGCTGACAGCTTCTCGTCCCACATCGTCGCCATCTTCGACGGGATGAGTCGCGTCGGGGAAGACGGTGAGCGGCCGCTGTTCACCGTTCACCGGCCGAGCTCTGAGGAGCCTGTCGATGCGTTCCTCGCGCGGGAGGAGCAGGCGCTGCGACGAGGAGACCGGGCGGCGATCGTGGTGATCCCGGAGGGCTTTCACGCCGATGTCCTCGCGGGCGTGATGGACGTGACCGCATCGGAGCCGCCGAGTCTGACGATCCGGATGTCCCACAGCGATGTCGCGTCGGAGATCGCCACGGGGATCATCGAGCAGATCATCGTCGAGGTCGATCGCGAGATCCTCGTGCGAACCGGACGGTTCGACGAGTCGATGGCCATCGGTCGCGAGCAGATCTGGGTCGGCGAGGATCAGACGGAAGAGACTCGCTACATCGACTTCCTGCTGCCCGGCGTCATCCTGATGGGATTCTTTACCAACGGTCTGTTCGGGGTGCCCGGCGCGATCCTATTCAACCGGGATCGGAAGATCCTCCGTCGATATTGGGTGACGCCGCTCTCGGTTGGGCGGTATCTGATTGGCTTCGGCCTCGGCCATCTGGCCCTCTGTGTCCTCCAGTTCGCGCTGTTGTTCCTCCTCGGTCGCTACGCCTTCGGCGCGCGCGTCAGCTTCGCCCAGCTTGATGCGGCGATGCTGCTCGTGCTCGGTGCGGTCACGTTCATGGCGTTTGGCTTCCTGATCGCCTCCCTCGCCCGCACCGCGAGCGGAGGGATGGCGATCGCCAACATCCTCAACATGCCGATGATGTTCCTCAGCGGCTTGTTCTTCCCGACCGGGGGCCTCCCTGCGTTTCTGAAGGTGATCATCACGATCAACCCGGTCACGTACCTCGTCGAAGGACTCCGCACGAGTCTCGGGGTGCAGGCGTCGACGACGTCACCGATCCTCCTCGTGGCGGTACCGCTCGGATGGATCGCGATCTCCGCGGCGGTGGCGTCCATGCGGCTTCGATGGGATGTGGCGCGATGACCGCGTTCGGGCAACTCCTGCTGGCCGAGACCCGCGTCCTGCTCCGTAACTGGGTGGCGCTCTTCTTCACCCTTCTCTTCCCGCTGATCTTCATCGTGATCTTCGGATTCCTGCTGAGCGACGTGGGAGAGGTCGATCGATCCCGCATGGGGCTGTTCCTCGTCCCCGGGCCGGAGGGCGCATTGCTGGAGGGCGTGATCGCCGAGGCGGGCGCGATGGAGGTCGTGCGCTACGAGACCGTCGAAGGCCTTGAAGCCGATGTCGGCGAGCGAGCGATCGACTTCGGACTCGCGTGGGACGGCGGCACTCTCCGCTCGTATCTCGATCCGAGCCGCGTGCAGGAGAACTATGCGTTCGAGCAGGTCGTGCAGGGAATCCAGAACGACTTCGACCTGCGCCGGCACGGTCTCACACCGCCGATCGCGGTCGAGGCGGTTCACGTCGGGACGTCGGAGGCGACCGGCTGGTTCAACCTCGTCGTGCCAGGCATCCTCGCCTTCTCGATCCTGTCGACGGGCCTGTTCGCCGTCTCCGGGCATCTGACCGAAATGAAGGAGCGGCGCACGCTCGATCGAATGATCGTCACACCGATGCGTCCGGTGGCGCTGCTCGTTGCGATCGCCGTCGTTCGTCTGATCCTCGCGTTTCTCTCGACGCTGGTCACGCTCTCCGTTGCGATGCTGCTGTTCGACCTATCGTTCGACGTGTCGTGGCCCCGATACGCCCTGTTCGTGGCCTGCGCGACGCTCGGAACGATGGGACTCGGCACGGTGATCGCCCTGTTGGTCAGGAAGCCGTCGAGCGCGTTCAACATCGCTAACGCGCTGGCGATGTCGATGATGTTCCTCGCCGGGATCTACTTCCCGGCCGAGTTCATGCCCGGGTTCCTGCAGGCGATCGGGCGGTGGCTTCCGCTCACCCACATGGCCGATGTGATGCGGTATGTGACCGGAGTGCTGGAGATGTCCGACGCCCGATACTGGACGACGACCGCCGTGTTCCTCGCGATGGCGATCGTGCTCTTCCCGATCCTCGGGCGATATGTCGTTCGGCCGCTACGTCAGTAGGATCTCGTCTTCCACGAGGATCGGCTAGCCAATGCCGATGAGATGGAACGCGCCGAGGCTTGCGAACAGCACGACCATGCCGGCGATTAAGACTCCGATGACGATCCAAGGGAACGCCCTGCGCGGCGGGATTCCGAACAGCCTGGCTGCAATCGCGCCGGTCCACGCGCCGGTTCCCGGCAGCGGGATCGCGACCAACAGAACCAGCGCGACAGGCCCCCACCGCGCGATCAGACGCCCTCTTCGTCTTGCACGCGAGAGCACCCACTCCATGAGCATGCGCGAGAACCGCCATCGGAGGAAGAACGTTTCGGCCGCCTCGAGCCCGAACAGGAGGATGGGAACGACGATCAAGTTACCGAAGACGGCCAACAGGAAGGCCGCAGCGGGGGCGAAACCTTGCGAGATCGCAAGAGGGATTCCCCCTCGCAATTCGGCAATCGGCGCCGCCGAGACGCCGACGATCAACAGGGCCGATCCGATGCTCATGAGCTACAGTCTACCGGTCTGTACGACGTCATGGTAGCTGTACAGGCCGAATCGTATACTCCTCGGAAAGGAGGTGGGGACGGATGAAGCTCTACAACACCCTCACACGCGAGACCGAGCCGTTCGAACCGCAGCACGACAAAACCGTGGGGCTGTACGTCTGTGGCCCCACCGTCTACGACCACATTCACATCGGCAACGTCCGGCCGATTCTCGTGTTCGACACGCTCCGACGATACCTCGAGCGGTTCAAGGGCTGGTCGGTCATCCACGTTCAGAACGTGACCGACGTCGACGACAAACTGATCCGGCGGTCGATCGAGACCGGAACGCCGGTCGCCGACATCGCCGCCACGTACTCGGACGCCTACTTCGAGCTGCTCGAGCGGCTCCACGTGCTCGCGCCGACGCACAGCCCACTGGCGACGGAACACATCGAAGAGATGATCGACCTCGTCGCCGACCTGATGGAGAAGGAGTACGCGTACGAACGGGGCGGCAACGTCTACTTCCGCGTCGAGGCGTTCGACGGATACGGGAAGCTTTCCGGACGGACGCTCGACGACCAGGAGGCGGGCGCGCGGGTGGAGACGTCGGATAAGAAGGACAATCCGCTCGATTTCACGCTCTGGAAGGCCGCCAAGCCAGGCGAGCCGACGTGGAAGACCCCATGGGGTGCCGGCCGCCCCGGCTGGCACACCGAATGCGTCGTGATGTCGCAGAAGTACCTCGGCGAGCACCTCGACATCCATGCCGGCGGGAACGACCTCATCTTCCCGCATCACGAGAACGAGATCGCGCAGGCCGAGGCGACCACCGGGAAGCCGTTCTTCCGCTTCTGGCTTCACAACGGGATGCTGGCGTTCCAGGACGACAAGATGTCGAAGTCCGTCGGGAACGTCGCTCAGGCCTACCAGGTCCTCGACGCGTTCGAACCCGAGGTGATCCGCTACTTCTTCCTGTCGCGGCACTACCGGAAGCCGATGGACTACTCCGAGGAAGGGCTCCGCGCGGCCGGCACGGCGCTCTCGCGGATCCAGACGCTCGTCCGGGATGTCGAGGCTGAACTGCGCGACGCACCGGATGCTTCGAAGCTGGACGATGCCGGGCGGGCGTTCGTCTCGTCCCTCGAACCGTTCCGCGCGCGCTACGTCGCGGCGATGGACGATGATCTGAACACTGTCGATGCGATCGGCATCCTGCAGGAATTGGTCGCTGCGTCCAACCGATTCAAGGCCGATGCGCCCGACGCGGTTCGCCCCGCCCTTCGTGCCGCAGCCGACCTGATCCGCGAACTGGCCGATCCGCTCGGCCTCTTCCCTGACGCCGAGGCCGAGAGCGCAACGAGGTCGATCGACGGAGCGCTGATCGACCTGTTGATCGAACTACGCGCCGAACTTCGCGGCAAGAAGGAGTTCGAGCTGTCGGATCGGATCCGCGATCGCTTGGAGGAGTTGGGCATCGTCCTGAAGGACGGTTCGACCGGGACGATCTGGACGATCGGCTAGCCGCTCCCGTCCGCCAGCAGCTCGGCGACGATTCTGCGCACCTCGAACAGGTCATCCGCCACCCGATACGTCACGTCCGACGGAATGTGGTCCGCCATCCACGGCGGCGTATCGACGAGGATGGTCTCGCCGACACCTGCCCGGTTGGCCGCGATCAGGTCGAGGTGCGCATCGCCGATGGCGACCGCCTCGCCCGGGTCGATCTCAAGGCTGGCGAGTGCGCGCAGGAACCCGTCGGGCTCCGGCTTCGTCGGGACTTCGTCGCGGGTCAATACGAGATCGAACGGCAACTCGTACCGTCCGAGAACGGTCTCGGCGCTCCTCCGGGAGTTGTTGGTGATCAGCGCGCAGCGAACGGAGTAGCGCCGGAGGCACTCCAGCAGCTCCACGGTCCCGGGAATCAACTCCCCGGTCTCGGCGCCGCTCTTCTCCGCGCGGTGGAGCAGTGCGAGCCCCTCCTCCCGGACGTCGGCGGATACGTCGGCCAATTGCGCCAGGATCGCCCGTCCGTCCCACGGGATCCGGATCTGCTCTCGAAGCGCGACCCAATCGATCCGGGAGTCGAAGATCGTACCGTCCATGTCAATCAGTGCCGCTCGAATCCGCATGGTCGGTCAGTGTACTCGACCGGCGGCGACGGATCCGTGTGCATCGAGAGAGTGAGGCGAGGTCAGTCCGCACCTGCTTCGCCGGAAAGAGAACGCGGCGCCAACCGCCCCCCAGGAGAGGGACTCGGTCGGCGCCGCGTCGCATCCACCACCGGCCGCTACGGCAGGTCTCGGATGTGCAGGCTCACGGCATCGGAGTACTGGGCGCCGGCTGCGTCCGTGACCACGAGCGTGATCCAGACGTCCTCGCCGTCGCAGAACTGGGTTGTCGGTGAGAAGAAGAGCGGGTCGCTCACGGTCGGATCGAGGAACCACCCCTTGCTGGCGCTCCACTCGAAACGGACCTGCTCGCACAACGGATGCGCGACGGTCGATCGCAACTGGATGAATGAGTACTCATTGACGCACGGGGCCATGTTCCGATTGATCCCCGGCTTCACCTTTCGGCAGGGGTCGGTGCACACGTCGTAGCACCCGTATGTCGCCGGATAGCATGCTGTGTGCCCGCATGGCGTGCTCGGCAGGCCGCATCCCCCTACCAAGTGTACGTTCGCCGGTTCCGGGACCGGGGTCACGGCGGGCCTCTCGAGGCGGTAGCACTTGCTACAGCTCGGCCGACCGCAAGGCGTGCTTGGATACCCGCATCCACCGACGAGGGGGACATCCGCGTGCGCGGGCGCCGCGTAGGTCGCGGGGTGCGCGGGTGGCGTCATGCGTCCTCGACAGACCGTGCACGACGGCCGGCCGCACGGCGCGCTTGGATAGCCGCATCCACCGACAAGCGGGACATCCGTCGACCGCGCGGGCGCCGCGTACGTCGCCTGCCCGCCACAGACGGTACAAGATGGTCGTCCGCAGGGTGCGCTCGCGGTTCTGTAGCTGCTCGCAGCCGCCGGCGGCGAGGGAACGGTCGCAGTCGCCGCACCGCATGACGGACACGGCGCCACCGCGGATGTCGTGATTGGCGCCATCGGGAGAGCGGCCGATGTCGTCGAGACGGGCGCGGCCACCGCAGCCGGCACCGGCTCCTCGGCCACGACCGACTGCCAGTAGCTCGACGTGGCAACCGTCGTATCCGTGCCGCCGGCTGCGCCAGTGTCCGGCGCCAGGTCGAGTTCGGGCGCCACCTCCCGCTGCGCGACAGGTGCTCCAAACAGGAGCAGAAGCGCCACCGCCACGACCCCCGCTCCGATGATCCAGATTCCGAATGTGCTGTTCATTGTTTCGCAACCTCCCGTTCAGGCTCTCCCCCTCGTCCGTCCCGAGCCGTCTCCCGGAGCTGCACTTCAGTTTCTCTCGAACGCGCCAAGTATAGCGCCCGAAGTGCAATCCCTGAGTTACACAGATCACAGAACGCCTCTTCCTTCGCTGCTCGTCGACGCCTTGTCGCGGGTCGACCCGTCTCATATCCTTGTGCCGTTCACATCAACGGGAGGGCGAGTCCGGGCCACGCCGAGCGACATACGATGACCGATCCCATTGCCAGTCATGAGAGCAGCCGGCGGCTCGTCGCCTACGTGCCCCGGAGCGATGCCACGCCGAAGACCTACACAGTGCTCGGTTTTCGTTGCGGTCTCGAGATCCATCAGCAGTTGAAGACCGCGCGCAAACTCTTCTGTCGATGCCCAGCCGGGATATATCAATTGCACGACGATTTCGACGCGCAATTGGTGCGGCACATGCGGCCGACGCTCAGCGAACTCGGCGAGTACGACGGCACGGCGTTGATGGAGTTCAAGACGAAGAAGGACATCGTCTACCGGATCAAGGGCGAGACCGCCTGCACGTACGACATCGACGACACGCCGCCGTTCCCGCTCAACCGCGACGCGCTTGCGATCGCAATGCAGATCGCGCTTCTCCTCGACACGAGCCTCGTCGGCGAGCTACACATCACCCGCAAGCAGTACCTCGATGGCAGCATCCCGACGGGGTTTCAGCGAACGGCAATCGTCGGCATCGACGGCGCCATTCCGGTCGCATCGAAACGGGTCGGCATCCGCCAGTTGAGCATTGAGGAGGACTCCTGTCGCGAGGTCTCCGACCGCGGCCACGAGCGGGTGTACATGACCGATCGGCTCGGCGTGCCGCTGATCGAGACGGTCACAGAACCGGAGCTACTCACGCCGGATGAGGCCGCTGAGGCGGCGCACTACATCCGCTACCTCGCACGGAGCTCCGGCCAAGTGAACACGGGGATCGGGTCGGCGCGCGAGGACGTCAACGTCAGCATCGAGGGCGGGGCGCGCGTGGAGATCAAGGGCGTCCAACACATCCGATGGATCCCGGAGTTGACCCACAACGAGGCATTCCGGCAATGCGCGCTCCTGCGGATCCGAGACGAGTTGTGTCGACGGGTCCCGGATCCCAAATCATGGGGCGCGAGCAACGTCGAGGTCGCATTGACGGATCTGCCAGATCACGCCGTCGTGCACAACATCTCGGACGGAGCCCACGCAGTGGCGATCCGCTTGCCCTCGTTCGCCGGCCTGCTCTCGTTCTTCACGTCGCCGGGTCGCTGCTTCGCGGACGAGCTATCCGACCGATTGAAGGTCGTCGCGTGCATCGACAAGCCGAACATGATCCACTCCGAGGTGCTCGATCCAGTCGGAACACCTGTCGACTGGGGGGGCCTGCAAGCCCGCCTCGACGCGGCCGAGGAAGATGCGCTGGTCGTCCTCTGGGGCCCCACCGCCGACCTCCCGACGGCGATCGAGACGATCGAGGAGCGCTGCCTGCTGGCGTTCGAGGGGGTCCCGAACGAGACGCGCAAGGGCTTGCCCGACGGGACGACCGTCTTCGAACGCGTTCTCCCCGGACCTGACCGGATGTACCCGGACACCGACTCCGCACCGATCCCGATCGCCGAGTCGGCCATCGACGCGGCCCGCGATGCACTCCCGCCGCAGTCGATCGCGGACCAGATGGCTCAGCTCGATCGCTGGCAGGTTCCGTGTGATACGTACGACTTCATCCTGCGGCGGGCGCTGTTCCCACTCGTCCGACGGCTCCACGAGGAGGGCGGATTGCGTCCCCGCCTCGCTGGCACGCTGGTCGGACACGTCCTCAGGCACGCCAGTCGGTCCGCTCCAATCGACGCGGACCGCGTGGTCGACGTCGTTCGAGCTGTGCGCGAGCGCGGGCTCACGACCGATGTACTGAAGCCTCTGCTCCCGTTGGCGCTTGTCGAGACCGATGCCAAGCTCGGTTGTCTCCTCGACCGGATCGGCTACCGCCCGTCGTCCCGCGAGAAGATCGATGCGGCTCTCGTGGGACTCCGAACGAAGCTGGACTGCAGCGACCTCTCCCCGACGGACGCGCGCAATCGTTTGATGGGGGAGCTTCGCCCTCAAGCGCTGGGGAACGTTTCGCTCTCCGAGCTGGCGGCCGGAATCGAGGAGGCGCTTCGATGAGCGAAGCGCACAAGGGCTACAAGGGCGAAGCGCTGGACGTCCTCGGCTCGTTCGAGGTCGCGGTGTGGGACGACGTCGAGATCAAGTCGACGCGCGGGCGATTTCGCGGCATCATCCTCCCACGTTCCGAGTTCGACGACTCGTTCCATCTCGTGCTCAAGCTCCCGACCGGATACAACGTCGGGATCGACGTTCGGACGATCTCCGGGATGACGAAGCTCGGCTCGAAGGAGGCGCACTACAAGATCCCGGAGAAGGAATTCCCCATCTCCCCGGACAAGGCGAACGTCAAGCTCCTCGGGACAGGCGGGACAATCGCTTCGCGGCTCGACTACCGCACCGGCGCGGTCATCCCCGCATTCTCCCCCGGCGAGCTGTACGGTGCGGTTCCCGAACTGGCAGACATCTGCAACCTCACGACCGATAAGCTGTTCGGCGTCTTCTCCGAGAACATGGGTCCGAACGAGTACAAGGAGCTGGCCCGCGCGATCGGGCGAGAGATCGAGGACGGGATCGACGGCGTCGTCGTCGGCCACGGGACCGATACGATGCACCACACCGCGAGCATCCTCGCGTTCATGGTTCAGAATCCGCCGGTGCCGATCGTGATGGTTGGCTCGCAGCGCTCGTCCGATCGCCCATCGTCCGACGCGGCGCTCAATCTGATCCATGCGACGACAACCGCCGCGACGTCCGACATCGCCGAGGTGATGGTCTGCATGTTCGGCCCGACGTCGGACGAGTACGGCCTCCTGCATCGAGGAACTCGTGTGCGGAAGATGCATTCCTCGTACCGGTCGACGTTCCGAACGATCGGGGACACCCCGCTGGCCACCGTTACGCGCGACGGTGTCGCCCCGCTGCGCGATGACTACAACCGGCGGCGGGACGACCGGTCCGTGCGGATCGTCCCTTCATTCGAGGAACGCGTCACGCTGCTCTACTACTACCCCAACATGCATCCGGACATCATCGACGCCCTCGTCGAGAAGGGCTACAAGGGGATCGTCATTGCCGGAACCGGCCTGGGACACGTCAACAAGCCGGTCTACCCCGCCATCGAACGCGCAATCGCCGCCGGCGTCGCGATCTACATGACGGTGCAGACCCTGTGGGGATACGTGCACATGTTCGTCTACGACACCGGCAGAGACCTCATGGCGAAGGGGATCATTCCGGCGGAGAACATGCTCCCCGAGGTTGCCTACGTGAAACTCGCCTGGGCGCTCGGGCAGACCGATGACCTCGACCGAGTTCGGGAAGTCATGCTGACACCGATCTGCGGTGAGATCACCGAGCGAGAGCCGCACGATGGCTACCTCGTCTTCCAGGGTGGGATGCCCGAGATCGC
>CAZSNG010000051.1:0-16147 GCA_964608345.1 uncultured Thermotogae bacterium | reverse complement strand
AGTCTTGCCGGACGCCGAGCTGATCGCCGTCGGCTCGCGCTCGGACGATACGGACGACTCGTTCGGTCGCACGTACGATGTTCCGCTCCGCTTCGGGCGGTACGAGGATCTCGTCGCCTGCCCGGACGTCGACGTCGTCTACATCGCGACCCCGCACGCCTTCCATCTGCGCGATGCCACCCTCGCGCTGCGGGCCGGCAAGCCGGTGTTGTGCGAGAAGCCGCTGACCGTCAGCGCGAAGGAGGCCGAGGAACTCGTCGCCGTCGCGCGGTCCGAGCGCCTCTTCCTGATGGAGGCGATGTGGACGCGGTTCGTCCCCGCCGTCGTCAAACTCCGGGAGTGGATCGATGTCGGGACGATCGGGGAGGTCCATCTGGTCTCGGCCGACATCGTATGGGAGCAGCCGTACGACCCGAAGAGCCGGATCTACAGTCCCGACCTGGCTGGCGGGGCGTTGCTCGACGTCGGCGTCTATCCGATCTCGCTCGCGTCGATGCTCCTCGGGTCCCCAACCGCCATCTCCGGAGTGATGCACCCGGCGCCGACCGGCGTCGACGCACAGTGCGCCGTGTCGCTCGCCTATCCGAGCGGAGCGGTCGCCGGCTTCGTCGCGTCGTTGCCGGTGCACACGCCGCGGGGCATGCTGGTCGTCGGCTCGGAGGGGTGGATCCGTCTGCGCCCGCCGATCACCCATCCGGAGGGGCTGATGCGCGGTTCCCACGACGGGCCCGAGGAAGTCGTCGAGATCCCTCACATCGGCAACGGCTATGCCCACGAGACGATTGAGGTGATGGCCTGCCTACGCGACGGCCGGCTCGAGAGCGACGTCATGCCGCTCGACGAATCGCTCTCGATCATGCGCACCCTGGACGAGATCCGAGCGCTGTGGGGGCTCGCATACGAGGCAGATGCGTCCTGATCTCCCGAGACAGCGTGTCCTTGACAGCCAAGAAGGCGACCGCTATAGTGCGCGCATCATGCACAGCACGTTGCGAGGTCTGATCCTTCGTACACGTACGGTTCGCCGTAGACGTACAGCCGGGTAGTCGTCCGGGCTGTAGGTCGCTGTCGTTCTTCTTTTCCACACACATCGAGCCACACCCGGTCGGCTGACCCGGCGCTTGTTCGCCGCCTCGGCCCACGTGTCGCGTGGGAGTGTGCGGCCGCGTCTCGCTGGAATCCGAACCGAACGAGTGTGAAAGGGGTGTGTTGTGAAAGGTCAGATCAAGAAGGCCGTCCTGGCCTACTCAGGCGGTCTCGATACGTCGGTCATCGTTCCTTGGCTGAAGGAGAACTACGGTTGCGAGGTCGTCACGTTGACGGCCGATCTTGGGCAGGGAGCCTGCGAGACCGCCGGACTGGAGGCGAAGGCGCTCGCCAGCGGCGCGAGCAAGGCAGTCATCCTCGACCTCCAGGAAGAGTTCCTCGACGAGTACGCGTTCCCGACCCTTCAGGCCGGCGCGGTGTACGAGGGTCTCTATCTTCTGGGGACGTCGACTGCGCGACCGCTGATCGCGAAGAAGCTGGTGGAGATCGCGCACCGGGAGGGGGCGGACGCGGTTGCTCACGGATGCACGGGCAAGGGAAACGATCAGGTTCGGTTCGAGCTGGGCGTGAAGGCACACGATCCGACCCTGGAGATCGTCGCTCCGTGGCGGGAATGGTCGATCGAGTCGCGCGACGACGCGGTGGCCTACGCGGAGGCGCACGGCGTGCCGATCATGTCGCAGGATGAATCCGTCTACAGCCGCGACGCGAACATCTGGCACATGAGCCACGAGGGCGGAATCCTCGAGGATCCATGGGCCGAGCCGGACGAATCGATGTTCTGCCTGAGCACCGCGCCGGAGGCAGCACCCGATGCGCCGCAGTACCTCGCAGTCGACTTCGAGCACGGCCTGCCAGTGGGTCTCGACGGCGTGCCCATGGGCTCGGTCGATCTCCTGTCGAAGCTGAACGAGATCGCGGGCGGTCACGGCATCGGACGCGCCGATCTGGTCGAGAACCGATTGGTCGGGATGAAGTCGCGCGGCGTCTACGAGACACCGGGGGCCACCGTCCTGTACGCGGCGCTGCAGGGTCTGGAGAGCATCTGCCTCGATCGGGAGACGCTGCACTACAAGCTCGTCGTTGCACAGAAGATCGCCGAACTCGTCTACTACGGCCTCTGGTTCACCCCGCTTCGAGAGGCACTCCAGGCGTTCGTGGCCGCGGCGACGAAGTGCGTCACGGGCACGGCGCGGATCAAGTTGTACAAGGGTTCCGCCACGGTCGTGGGACGGAAATCGCCGTTCAGCCTCTACCGGGAGGACTTCGCGACGTTCGGTGCCGACGAGGTGTACAACCAGAGCGACGCTGAGGGCTTCATCAACCTGTTCGGCCTCCCGCTGACCGTCAAGGCGCTAGTCGACCAGGAGATGGCTGTGTCGGTCGCTTCGCCGTCTTCGGCCGCCGTGGCGTAGGCCTCATGTCCGCCAAGACGACTGAGGCTGCAATCGAGACGACCACAACGCTCTGGGGCGGCCGCTTCTCGGCTCCACCGGACGAGCTCCTGAGGCAATTCGGCGACTCCTTGCCGTTCGATCTGCGCCTGGCGGAGGCCGACGTTCGAGGCAGCATTGCGTACGCCGGTGCACTCGAGCAGGCAGATGTGATCGATGCGGAGGAGCGCGCCGCGCTGGTCGCCGGGCTCGAAGAGGTCGACCTCGAGCTGGCGGCAGGGGCACTTGTGACGGAGCCGGGGGACGAAGATGTCCATACCGTGGTCGAACGGCTCCTGACCGAGAGGCTTGGCGCTGTTGCCGGGAAGCTCCACACCGGGCGATCCCGCAACGATCAGGTTGCGATGGACCTTCGCCTGTACTTGCTCGACGAGATCGCGGTTCTGGAGCCGGCTCTGGCGGCCCTGCAGGAGGCGATGATCGACAAGGCGGAGGGCAACCTGTCGATCGTCATGCCGGGGTTCACGCACCTCCAATCCGCGCAGCCGATCCTGTTCAGTCACTGGATGCTGTCGCAGTTCTGGAAGCTGACGCGGGACGCGCAACGGCTGTCACAACTCTGCGAGCGGGTGGCCGTCTGCCCGCTCGGATCCGGCGCGCTGGCCGGGACCCCGTATCCGATCGACCGCGAGGCACTGGCAGCATCGCTCGGCTTCTCGGCATCGACGGAGAACAGCCTCGACGCGGTCGAGGATCGCGACTTCGTGGCGGAGTTCCTTTCGTGGGCCGCATTGCTGCAGATCCACTTGAGTGGGCTCGCCGAGACGCTGATCATCTGGTCCAGTGAGGCGTACGGCTTCGTGGCTCTCTCAGATGCGTACGCAACCGGTTCGAGTCTGATGCCGCAGAAGCGGAATCCCGATTCGCTGGAGCTGATCCGAGGGAAGGCCGGCCGGTTGATCGGCCACGCAACGGGGTTCCTTGGCACGCTGAAGGGGCTTCCGTCCGGCTACAACAAGGATCTGCAAGAGGACAAGGAAGCGCTGTTTGACGCGATTGACACACTCAAGCTCGAGCTTCCGCTGACCGCCGGACTGATCCGCTCGCTGCGAATCCAGGCTGCGCACATGGCCGCGGCGCGAAACGACGCGATGCTGGCGACCGATCTGGCCGACTACCTGGTGCTCAAGGGCATCCCGTTTCGTAGGGCACACGGGTTGGTCGGCGAGGCGGTACGCCGAGCCGAGAGGGCAGGCGTGCCGCTGAAACAGCTCGGCCTCGACCAGTACGAGGCGATCAATGACGCGTTCGAGTCCGACCTCTACACCGTCTTCGATCCGCACCGCTCGGTCGCGGCTCGAGCGGCGAAGGGTGGCACGGCGCCGGAGGCGGTCGCGAACCAGATCGAGGCCGCGAAGACCCAGCTGAAGAAACAGATTGCAGCATTCCAAGCAACGGAAGAGGAGATGAGAGAATGAAGGCATGCCCTGAATGCGGTGCTGGCTTGAAGTTCGACGAGGTCCTCCACCAAGGGGAGATCGTCGTGTGCGCCGACTGCGGGATCGAACTCGAGGTCGTGGCGCTGGATCCGATTTCCCTCGAACTCGCACCCGAGGTCGAGGAGGACTGGGGGGAGTAGCCATCGTGAAGATCGCGATCCTCTGCTCCCGTGTACGTCACGAAGAGAAACACCTCTTCGCAGCGTTCGAGACCCGTGACGTGCCATACGAGCCGATCGATGTCCGTTCGCTGGCGTTCGATGTCGCGGGATGCGATGCCGCGCTCGACGGTTTCGATGCGGTTCTTGTCCGGTGCCTCAGTGACTCCCGCGCGTTCTACCTGACGCGATGGTTGGAGCAGTTCGGGGTCCCGACGATCAATGCCCACCGATCGATCGCCACCTGCGGCGACAAGCTGCTGACCAGCATCGCTCTCGAGGAAGCCGGACTGCCGACGCCGCGGACGACCTTCGCCTTCGAGCCGGAGGTGATGGTCGAAGCGATCGAGGAGGTCGGGTACCCGGTGGTTCTGAAGCCGCTACGCGGCTCCTGGGGACGCCTGCTGGCGAAGGTGAATGATCGCTGTGCCGCGGAGGCGCTGCTCGAGCACAAGAGGACACTCGGTGGGCTTGCCCACTCTGTCTTCTACGCGCAGGCGTACGTGAACAAGCCGGGGCGAGACATCCGATCGATGGTCATCGGCGACGACGTGGTCTACGCGATTTGGAGAACGTCCGACCACTGGATCACCAACACGGCAACGGGCGGCGAGACGGCGGTTTGCCCGATCTCGGAAGAGATCCGGGGGCTGTCGCTTCGCGCCGCTCGTGCCGTTGGTGGGGAGATTGTCGCGGTCGATCTGCTCGAGTCGGACGCCGGCGGACTCCTGGTCAATGAGGTCAATCACACCCCGGAATTCCACGGGGCGACACGCGTTGTCGACATCGATGTCGCCGGCGCGATGGCCGATTACGTCATCGGAAGAGCAAAGGAGAGCAGATGATTCGTGCCACTATCGTCGGAGCATCCGGCTACGCAGGCGGCGAGCTGCTGCGGCTGCTGCTCGGGCATCCGCATGTCGAGGTTTCGGAGATCACATCGGAGACGCACGCGGGGAAGTACGCTCACTTCGTCCATCCGAACCTTCGCGGCTACACCGATCTGCGCTTCACGCACCTCGCGTCGATCGAGCCGTGCGATTTGCTCTTCCTTGCGTTGCCACACGGACAGACGATGTCGCGGATCGACGCTTGGTCGAAGCAGGCGGAGCGGATCATCGACCTCTCCGCTGACTTCCGGCTTCGAGCGGCGGCGGACTACGAGACGTGGTACGGGTGTACACACCCTTCGCCCAATTGGCTGTCTCGGTTCGTCTACGGACTGCCGGAGATCCACCGGGCAGCACTACGTGCATCGGCGTACGCAAGCGGCCCGGGATGCAACGCAGCGGTGACGCTCCTGGCGCTCAATCCGCTGGTCCGGAGAGGCCTGGTCCGGGAGACGATCGTCGATGTGAAGGTCGGGTCGTCCGAGGGTGGGAGCAAGGCGACGCCCGCGTCGCACCACCCGGAGCGCGCCGGCGTGATGCGAACGTTCGCGCCGACCGGCCATCGGCATGTGGCTGAACTGATCCAGGAACTCGAGCTCGATCCGGCATCGCCGGGTCTCCACTTCTCGGTGACGTCGGTCGGGACGGTTCGCGGCGCGCTGGCGACCTGCCACTGCCTTCTGGATGACGAAATCGACGAGCGCGCGATCTGGTCGATCTACCGCGAGGACTACGGCGAAGAGCCGTTCATTCGGCTCGTCAGGGCGAAGCGAGGCGTTCACCGGTATCCGGAACCGAAACTCTTGTCCGGATCGAACCACTGTGACATCGGGTTCGCCGTCGATGCTGCAGGGAAGCGCGTTGTCGTCGTCGCGGCGATCGACAACCTGATGAAAGGGGCCGGCGGCAACGCCGTTCAGACGATGAATGCCATGTACGGATGGCCGGAGACCGCGGGGCTCGAGTTCCCGGGCCTGCATCCGGCGTAGCTCTCAGAGGAGGGACCATGATCGTCGTGAAGGTGGGAGGAAGTGAGGGGATCGACATGGCGTCCGTCTGCGCCGAGCTTGCCGAACTCGTGCAGGACGGACGGCAAGTCGTCCTCGTGCACGGCGGCTCGCACGAGTCGACGGTCGTGGGGACACAGCTTGGACATGCGCCGCGCTTCGTGACGTCGGTCTCGGGGCACTCGAGCCGGTACACCGATCGCGAGACGATGGAGATCCTTGCGATGGTGATGGGCGGCCGGATCAACAAGCTTCTCGTCGAGCGTCTTCAGGGGATGGGCGTGAATGCGATCGGCCTGTCGGGCGCTGACGGCCGGCTCCTCGAGGCCCGGCGCAAGTCGACGCTGCGGATCGTCGAGGGCGGAAGACGCCTTGTCCTGCGCGGCGAGTTCAGCGGGAAGATCGAAGGGGTGAACACGGCGCTGTTGACGGCGCTGCTCGACGCTGGATACACACCGGTCGTGGCGCCGTTCGCGATCAGCGGGGAGCACGACTTGGTGAACGTCGACGGGGATCGCGCGGCTGCGGCGATCGGTGCTGCGCTCGGGGCGGTGGCGGTGATCGTCCTTACGAACGTCCCGGGTCTTCTTCGGGATGTCGACGATCCGACTTCGCGAATCCCGGTTGTGCCCGTGGCGGACGCGGAGGCCGTTCTCGAGGAAGTGGCGAAGGGGCGGATGAAGCGGAAGGTGCTCGGGGCCGCCGAAGCCGTTCGTGCGGGCGTCGGTCGAGTTGTCCTTGCCGACGGAAGGGTTGCACGACCGCTCCAGCGGGCGCTGGCCGGCGAAGGGACGGTCGTCGAATGAATACGCAGCATGTCATTGAGACGGAGGACCGGTACGGAAGCGGCGTCTATGGCCACCAGCCGATCGTTCTCGTTCGCGGTGAGGGCGCGAGGTTGTGGGACGCCGGCGGACGCGAGTACATCGATTGCATGAGCGGGCACGGCGTCGCCAACGTCGGCCATGCACACCCGGCGGTCGTTGCGGCGATCCACCAGCAGGCTGGGCGGCTGGCGATCTGTCCGAACGGCTTCTACAACGACGCGCGCGCGGAGCTAATGGAAGCGCTCATCGACGTAGCGCCGGACGGGCTCGACCGCGTCTTCCTGTGCAATTCGGGGACCGAGGCGGTTGAGGGGGCGCTCAAGTTCGCCCGCGTGGCAACCGGGCGGACGAAGATCGTCGCGGCAATGCGCGGCTATCACGGACGCACGATGGGCGCGCTCTCGGCGACGTGGAACAAAGCGTACAGGGAGCCGGTCGAGCCGCTCGTTCCGGACATCGGCTTCGTCCCGTATAACCGGATCGAGCCGCTCAGAGAGGTCGTCGACCGGCAGATGGCGGCCGTCCTTCTCGAGGTGGTCCAGGGCGAGGGAGGTGTGATCCCCGGCGACGGCGACTACCTCCGATCAGTCCAGGAGCTTTGCCACAAATATGGTGCGCTGCTGATTGTCGATGAGGTCCAGACCGGGTTCGGCCGGACGGGCGCCATGTTCGCCTGCGAACACCACGGACTGCAGCCGGACCTGCTGTGCGTCGCGAAAGCGATGGCCGGCGGCTTCCCGATGGGTGCCATACTGATCGGCCCGCGTGTCGGCGATCTTCCGCCGCGTGTTCACAGCTCGACGTTCGGCGGGAATCCGCTTGCCTGTGCCGCGGCGCTGGCAACGATCCACACGATCGAGGCCGAGGATCTACCCGCCCGCTCGGCAGAACTGGGCGAGCGATTGCGCGCTGGCCTGGAGTCGGTTGACGCACCGATCGTGCGGGAGGTCCGCGGCCTCGGCCTGATGCTCGCGATGGAGCTGAAGGTGAAGTCGTTCCCGATCCTGGCGGCGCTCGCTGAGCGAGGTGTGCTCGCCCTGCCGGCCGGAAAGATGGTCGTGCGGTTCCTCCCCCCGCTGGTCATCTCGGAGGCCCAGATCGATGCGGTCCTCGAAGCCGTCTCCGAGGTCCTGAGGGGTGTGTCCGATGGATAGGGTCGCGTTTCTGGAATCCATGCTGCGGATCCCGAGCCTCTCGGGCCAGGAGGGGGAACTTGCGGCGTGGCTTGTCGACCAAATGGGGGCGCTCGGTCTGACATCGTCGCTCGATCCTGTCGGCAATGCGATCGGCGTTGCCGGTCCCGCAGACGCCCCAAGCACCGTCCTGTGTTTGGGACACATGGACACCGTGCGCGGACAGATCCCGGTCCATCGGGAGGACGACCGCCTGTACGGCCGCGGCGCGGTCGACGCGAAGGGACCGCTCGCGGCGATGATCCTCGCCGCGGCCGAGATGGCCGAGCGGCTCGAAGGCGTGCGAATCCTCGTGGTCGGCGCAGTGGAGGAGGAGGCGCACGGACGCGGAGCGCAGTATCTGCGAGAGACGATGGTGCCTCCGGACTTCGTCGTGATCGGCGAGCCGAGCGGCTGGGAGGGAATCACGCTTGGGTACAAGGGGCTTCTCTCCGTGCACCATCGGTGGGAGAGCTCGGTCAAGCACGGTGCGTCGGACCACCAGACGCCGGCGGAGAAAGCGGTCGACTTCTGGGATCACGTACGTGCGCAGGCGGCGAAGATGAACAGGGGGCGGAGCGGCATCTTCAACTCCGCGACGCCGTCGCTTCGAGAGATTCACACCTTCTCCGACGGGATCCGGGCGTGGTCGGAGATGAACGTCATCCTCCGCCTTCCGCCGAACATGTCACCGGCCTCGGCGCAGGAGGCGCTGGCGGCTCGGCACCCGGGCGAGCGAGTGACCTTCCCGTATGCCGAGCCGGCCTTCCGGTCGGAGAAGAACTCCCCGCTGGTGCGCGCCTTCCTCTGCTCGATTCGTGCCGCGTCAGGGCGTCCGCGGTTCAAGCTGAAGACAGGCACATCGGACATGAACGTCGTCGGACCGGCGTGGGGATGCCCGATCGTCGCTTATGGACCGGGTGACTCGAACCTGGATCACACGCCGGACGAGCACATCAAGATTGCCGAGTTCCTGCGAGCCATCGACGTGCTGACCGGCGTGCTTGGGAGCTTGGCGAACGAACTCAGCGAAAGGGCGAGGGACCGGCCCGGCTCGGTGGTGGAGATCGCCCCATCACGCTCGAGTGGTGCGTGAGCCTCCGCCCGCTTGCGGGCCACTCGGTGTGGTCCATTCTTCATCTGGTGAGACAGGCGGCGGCTGGTTCGTGCTCACGTTGCTGGCACGGATGTCGGCGTAGACGAAGTTCTCCGGTGGGACCGGCGACTCGAATAGACGTCGCAACATGGCGAGCTGACCGGCGTGCGACATCGCGTCCGAGAGTGGTCCCTGCAGGAACCTCTCGGGCGGCAGGCGGGAGAACGCGCCGGTCTGGAAGTGCTCGCTCAAGCTCCCGAGGACGGAGTGGAAGCGTTCGATCTCTTCGTCCAGCGTGGCGAGCGATTCCGGCCGGTACTCGCCGCCGACGAAGAACGTCCGCGCGTAGCCGAGCACGCTCGTCATGTGCTTCACCAGCTCGCGTGGGTTGCGTACATCGGGCGCGATGCGGAAGTCGCCGAAGCCGTCCGGTGCCCCGCGGAGGGCTTTCTGCGTTCGGTACGCCAGCGCTGCCAGAGAGTGTCGCAGCATGTCGCGCTTCTCGTCCATGTCTCCTCCCGGGGTGCTTGATGGATCCTCGCTGTCGATTGGTCGAACATACTATACGCTGCGGAACCCAGCCACATCGGGGAAGGGAACACCCTGTTGCTGCCCGACTACACGATCCGAGAGAGCGTTCGTGCAAAACACGTTCGATTCAAGGTCTCGCTCGCCGATGGATTGGTCGTTGTGATCCCGAAAGGCTTCGATCGCCGGCGGATTCCGGCGCTGATCGACGAGAAGCGCCGCTGGATAGACCGTGCACTGAAGCAGGTCGAGGCGCATCGGGCGGCGATGCCATCGCCGGACGCGCGGCCGGAGGAGATCAGTCTTCCCTCAATCGGGCGAACCTGGCTGCTGGAGTGGCACGAGACGAACGATCCGAAGATCCGGATTGGTAAGATCGATGCCTCCCGCCTGCGTCTCTCCGGCCCGATCGACGATCGAGACACGTGGCGCGTCGCACTACGGAAGTGGCTGCTTGCGCGCGGGCGCGAGGTTCTGGTTCCTCGGGCCCAGGCGCTTGCCGACGAGCTGGGCGTTCGCATCGAGCGCGTCACCATTCGCTGCCAGAAGACGCGTTGGGGCAGCTACACGGCTCGAAGAGGCCAGTCGGGCACGATCAGCCTGAACGCCCAGCTGTTGTTCCTGCCGGAGCGGCTGGTCCGATTCATCCTGCTCCATGAGATCTGTCACGCGCGGTACCCGAACCACTCGGCTTCGTTCTGGGACCTGGTTCGAGCGCATGAACCGGACACCGACAGACTGCGAGCCGAGCTGAGGGGCGCCTGGAAGCACGTGCCGCGATGGATCACCGAGGCTCGTCGGTAGCGAGCCTCGGTGATCCTACGCCCAGAGCCGGCGCATCTCGCTACAGCGTGCCAGGAGCTCGTCAAGCGTTCCGATGCCCTCGATCGCCCCGTCCTGCATCAGGATGATCCGGTCGGCGCGTTCGAGCGCCGGGCGGCGATGGGAGACGACGAGGTAGGTCCGGTCGCCTCGCGCGAACGTTCGCTCCCAGAGAAGGTTCTCGGTCTCCACGTCCAGAGCGCTCGAGAGGTCGTCGAACACGAGCATCTCCGGGTCACGGATGAACATCCGCGCCGCGGCCGCTCGCTGCCGCTGTCCGCCGGAGAGCTTCACGCCCTTGGCGCCGATCAGCGTGTTGAGTCCGTCCTGCAGATGCGGCACATCGTCCTCCATCACTGCGACGCGCAGCATCGCCTGCAGTTCCTCAGCCGATGCGGGGAATCCCATGCGGATGTTCGATTCCAGCGTGTCCGAGAACAGCTGCGGCACCTGCGGTGTGTAGGCGCAGCGGGGCGGGACGAAGAACTCCGCCGGTGCTTCGACGGCCTTCCCGTTCCACGCGATCGTTCCGGAGTCGGCGGGAACGAGGCCGAGCAAGGCGCGCAGCAGCGTCGTCTTGCCCGATCCGATCCGCCCGGTGATCACGACGAACTCGCCGCGCGACACGGCAAACGAGATGTCGCGCAGCGCGAACGACCCGTTTGTGCCGTTCGAGCCGTTGACCCCACGGCCATCTCCCGGCCATCGGTACGTCAAGTCCTCGACGCGCAGCTCTTCCAGACGATCGGCCGCCGTCCGCCGCGGAGCAACTACGTCGGGCAGCGGGCCGTGCATGTGGATCGGGGCGTGCGTGAGGACCGAGTTCGCGGTCTCGTCGTCGGCCAGCCCGGCCATCCGCTCCATCGACACGGCGCCCTGCTTGAGATGCATCATGAAGTCGCCGATCTCGGCGACGACCTCGGCCAATACGCCGACGTAGATGACGAACACGGCGAAGTCGCCGACGGTGAACGAACCCGCCGTGAGGCTGTCGGCCGCCGCCAGCAGGATCAGACCGGTACACAGCGTGGCCGTGTTCCAGAAGAACGAGTGGAAGGACTGGCTGAGCAGCCGATCGCGGACCGTCGCGTGCAGCCGAGCCTTGTTCAGCTCCTCCACATGGGCGAGCACGTGCTTCTCAGCGCCCGCCAGCTGGATCGTCTGGACCCCTTCCATCGCCTCACCGATCGCTCCGGTAACCTTCTCGGTCGCCCGGCGACTCGCTTCGCGGAAGCGCCGGATGTGCTTGCCGACCAGTCGGGCTGCGGCGATCACCGTGAGCAACGGGAGCACGACGATGGCCGTGATCCGTGCATCGATCGCGATCAAGACGATCAGTGCGACGGCGGCGTAGGCAACGAACGCCATCTGATCGACCATCCAACTCATCGTGTCCTCGACGATCTGGACGTCGTCACGCATCGTGTTGAGTGCCTCGCCGGTCGAGCGGTTCAGCGATTGCGCGCCGGGTCGGGCGAGAACGGAAGCCAACAGATTGCGTCGCATCAGCGTGCCCATGTTGTAGCGATGTCGGATGTCGATCAGCGCGCCCGTGAGGACCGTCAGGATTCGGGCGATGCCACTAGCGGCCACCAGGGCGATGATGCCCCAAATCGTCAGCCCGACCGGAGAGCTGTCCGTGAGCGCGTCGAAGAACAGCTTCGCGATGTAGCCGGCACCGAGCTCGGCCAGCAGAATGGCGATCCAAGCGGCGACGTCGGCGGCGTACAGACCGGGGCGGTACTTCATCAGCTGCCACAGCGCATGACGCATCTTCATACCAGCACCTCCTCCAGCCCCGCTTGCAGCAGCCGGCTCAGGTGGGAGTGCGGATCGGCCACCAAATCGGTGCGATCTCCGAACTCGGCGATCCGCCCGTCGTCGAGGATCAGGACTTGATCGGCGCGTTCCACCGTCGAGAGGCGGTGGGCGATGATGATCGCGGTCCGATCCTCGAGCAGTCGATCGACGGCGATCTCGAGCAACGTCTCGGTCGCCGGATCGAGCCGCGACGACGCCTCATCGAGAATGACGAGCCCCGGATCGGCGAGAAAGGCACGGCCGAGCGCGATCAGCTGGCCCTGCCCTGCGGACAGCCCGCCGCCGTCCGCTGCGAGCATCGTGTCGAGGCCGTCGGGTAGGCCGAGCACCCACTCGCGGATGCCGAGATGCTTGAGCGCGTCGAGCACCCGCGCATCGTTCACCGACGGATCGAACAGCCGCACGTTGTCGCGGATCGTGGCATGAAACAGCTGGACCTCCTGCGGGACCTTCCGGACGGCTCGCCGGAGATCCGCGATCTGGACCGATCCGACCGGCCGATCGCCGACACGCACGTCGCCGGTCTGCGGGTCGTACAGCCGCACCAGCAGCCGTGCGAGTGTCGTCTTGCCGCTGCCCGTTCGTCCGAGCAACCCGAGCGCAGTGCCCGGTTCGAGGGTGAAGCCGATGTCGTGCAGCGCTGGCACCATCTCCGGCTCGGTGTCCTCAGCGGCTCCGTCGCTGTCACGACGGAGACGTGCCGCTTCGTAGGCGAACGAGACGCCGTCGAAGTCGACGGCCAGCGGGCCCGCCGGAAGGTGCAGCGTTCCGGTGTCGATCAGCCGGGATCGCGTGCCCAACAGCGTGCGGATACGGCGGATGCCGGCCTCCGCCCGCTGGAGGTCGGTAATCTGCGTGCGGATTTCAGAGATCGGCCCGCGTAGCAGCTCGGTGTAGTGGAACACCAGGTAGACGGTTCCGATCGTGATCAGCGACGCGCGCCAGAGCGTTGCACCGACGCCGAACGCGACGGCGTGACCGAACGCGAACAGCCCGACGTTCGCCATCCACATCGCGTAGCCGCCGAGGCTCGAGCGGAGACGCACCGGGAACATCTTCTGGACGAACACGTAGAAGCGGCGCATCACATGGCTCACCGCGCCGTTCGCCCGGATGTCCTCGCGTCCTGAGATGTGCTCGCCGAGGAAGCCGAAGAACTCCGCCCGGAGCTTCCGGTACTTCGTCCAATACGGCACGGCCAGCTTGCGGATCCAGATCAACAGAACCAGCGTCACCAGGGCGAAGCCGAGAATCGGCAGTCCGATCCGCCAGTCCTCGCGGAACAGCAGCGCGAGGATCCCGGCGACGAGGATGCCGTTGCCGACGATGTCGATCGTGAATCGCGAGAAGAAGTTCGACAGCGTCGCGACGTCGCCGTCGATCCGTTCGATCATCTGGCCGGGGGTATGGTCCTTGTGGAAGGTCGCGTCCAGGTGCAGCGCATGATCGAGCAGGTCGAGCCGGAGCGCGTTCGTCGCCGTCCACGCCACGGTCTCGCCGACGTACGTTGCGGCCACCGCCAAGGCCTGCGTGAGGATGGCGATCCCGAAGAACAGCAGCGCCGAACGGATCAGGATGGATCGCGCGCCGCCTTCGGTGGCGGTGTCGATGAACACGCGAAGGATCTGTGGGTTGGCCAGCCGCAGCCCGATGGTCATCAGGATGAGCAGCGCGAGCACGGCCACCCATCGCCATTGCGATCTCAGGTAGGTCGAGAGTAGGTTGTAGTACTGCTTGATGGGTACCTTCATGGTTCGACGTCCTTGATGCTTGCGTGATCTCCGACCGGAGAGCTGCGCTCTCCGGGGCGATCCTCAGTTCCGGGAATCAGTCAGCGGAGACAGACTCGGGGGAGTTCAGCTTGGATGGACGTCAGTGTGACGATGGGATGTTGCGTTCGATGGGGCGAATCAGCGAGCGTCCACCACACCAAGCGGAACCGCGGACCCTATGATAGTTTCTACCTGAGCCATTCTCTCGCGCCTCCTTTGCTTGGCATGTCTCGTTGGGACACGCGGATTCGTCATCCACGTGATGTGGCTGGGTTGCTGCGAAACCGTACGCCAGCGAGGCCGCTACGTCAAGACGATCATGCAGTCCGCTGCTCCAACGCATACCGCTTCCCGGGCTCTTCAGTGAGGTATCCTAGCTGGAGGAGATGCAGACATGACCAGACCGGAGAGCATTGCTGAACTGACGCCTGACAGGATCGTGAAACCCAACCTGCTTGCGCAATACACCGATCACATGGGAACCTTCTCTGATGATTTGACCATTGCCCACACGAATCTCAGCATCCTGCGCCAGATGCGTGAATTCGATGCAGAGCTGTTCGAGGCGTCTACAGCAGTCATGACACTGCTGTACATCAACTTCGTCGATCAGATTCTCCTCATCCTTACACGGCTTTGGGAAGACAAGAGGCGAGGCACGGTTCGACTCGGCAAGTTCAGTGCCTGGCTGAAGGATACAGCGGTGCTACCGGAATACAGAGCCGCTGTGGGAGCATGTCTCACACAGGCATGGCCCCCGCTGAAAGCGTGTGAAATCATCGAGCGATGTCGCGAGATCCGTCACGCCAGACTCGCACACCAGCGGGGTACACTACCTCTCCATGGCGGATACGCAATTGTGAGCCTGGATGAGATCGAGGAAGCGGCAAGGGCTTTGGGAATGCTCTATGAAGCGATGAACTTCGGTACTTCTCAGGATCTTGTCTTCCTTGAGTTTCAGGCGCGCAAAGGCGAGTGGGCTGAAGGTGATTTTGGCTATGTACTAGATCGGATTGCATCTGGAAGCAAGTGGTTCTCGCTCCCTCCCGAGTATCCTGAGTTGTGGCTCAAGCTCCAACAGCGCCTAAACGAGGATCAGATCGCAGAGATCAACAAGGCTAGGGCGCGCCACGGCTTGCCTCCATTGCCGTGAGAACCAAGTGCTGTGGAGATTCCGGCGACACAGCTGGTAGCTCGGACTACTCACGTCTCTCACTGCTTCAACCGTTGGCTCCCGACCTGCCTTTCGATCATGAAGAGGCCCGACACAAGCCGCCTTCGACGCAGCAGAGTGGTCCACGTCGAGATCTAACAGGAGTGGGAAGCCGTCTTAGGAGATTCCGTTATGGTCCTCCAGAAAGTCGGCGTCGGTCAAGGCTAGTCTCAGTATGCGATTCAGAATATGGCGCGTGTCGCGGAGCGGAGTGAGGGCTCGAAGGGTCATGCGGCGCAGACTTGATAGTGCGATTCTCGACTGCGACTGCCTCATATGCCTCAAGAAACCCATGACGTCAAATGAGACTTCCAGCGGGAACCAGGCTGGCTTCAGCCGAATGCTCACGAGGTCGAGAAGTGGATGAGCTCCTTCCAGAGCCTTCTGCAGCCTCTCTACCTGATGTTCCACATCTCTCATTGCGGAGGCGATTCGCTGAACGTTGATGTTGCCGTATGCGGACACGAACTGCTGAATATACCTCCTAAGGAGCTCCACATCTGGACGATCACGCAGCTCAAGTGCGGTCCTGATGATGTCATCTGGAGAGCCACTCCCCATCTCCGAGAGGACGACAGTGAACATGAGTGGAAGACGCAATGATGGAGATTGACCGATAGCCTCTGCAATGAACGCAAGAATGTCGCTCTCGAACTTCCGGTATGGTCGAAGGTGTATCGGGGAGAGGTTTCCTGGGCCCATCAGCCTGACAAGCGGAGTCCTGAAAGACACGGGGTCATAAGGAGCCTGCAGTAGCTCACTGAGTGTCAGGAGCGTCCGGGTTCTGGACATCGAGCGTAGGATGCCGATGTCGTCTGCGCGCGAGGGATCCTGCTGCAGGAATTGGTAGTCCTGCATCTGTAGCGAGCCCTTCACATCATCGAGCGTGGCAAAGTCTGCT
>CAZSNG010000050.1:1524-16646 GCA_964608345.1 uncultured Thermotogae bacterium | reverse complement strand
ATCTTGGACACCAAGTAGATCGCGAAGCACGCCGCCGGCACGGTGATGATCGACGGGTTCTTGAGCGTGTGCACGTTCATGAGGTTGGTCGCAATCATCACGCCGGAACCGACCATGCCGACGATCATCCCCGTCAACGCGCCCTTCTCGGTCGTTCCCTTCCACCAGACGCCCATCATCAGGACGGGGAAGAAGGTGGAGGCCGCGATGGCAAACGCCAGCCCGACAAGGAACGCAACGTTGTAGCCGCGGAACAGAAGCCCGGTGATGATCGCGAGAATCCCGACGCCGACCGACGTCAGCTTCGCGACGACAACCTGTCGCTTGTCCGACGCACCGGGCACCAGCATGGTGAACAGGTCGTGAGCAATCGCTCCGGTCGACGCGATGACCAGACCGGCCACCGTCGACAGAATCGCCGCGAACGCGCCGGCGATGACCACGCCGATCATCCCTTCGCCACCGACGTGTTGCGCCAGCAGCGGGAGCACGAGGTTCGTCGTCGTCGGCGTGTCTCCCAGCAACGAGCGAGCCGCCAGACCGACGACCGGCGTCATCATGTAGAACGTTCCGATGATGAGCAGCGTCCACACCGTCGTCCATCGAGCCGATCGGCCGGACGGGTTGGTGTAGAAACGGATCAGGATGTGCGGCAATCCTGCCGTTCCTAAGACCAGACCGAAGATCAGTGCGAAGCTGTTCGTGAAGTCGAGCCACCTCCCGGGCACCGTGTACTCGCTCACTGTGCCGAGCAGCTCACTGTAGTTGAAGTTGAACTTGCCGAGTGCGAGCGCCATGACGACGAACATCGCCGTCCACAGCAGGACACACTGGATGATCTGGTTGTACGTGGTCGCGCGCATCCCGCCGAGCACGACGTAGATCGTAATCAGCACGCCGGCGATGACGACCGCGAACACGTAGTCCCAGCCGAGTAGCAGCCCCAGTAACTCCCCCGCGCCGACCATCTGCGGGATGATGTAGAAGAGCGACACCATCAGCGTGCCGATCATCGCAGCGATCCTTAGCGGGCGCGAGTGGAACCGACCGGCGACGAAGTCCGCAATCGTGTAGGCGCCGAATCGCCGGATCGGGCTGGCGAGGAACAGGAGCAGTACGAGCCATCCGGCGAAGAAGCCGGCCGCGTACCAGATCCCATCGTAGCCGTACGCCCAGACCAAGCCCGCAACACCGAGGAACGACGCCGCGCTCATGTAGTCACCGGAAAGCGCAAGGGCGTTCTGGATCGCGTTGATCCCTCGACCGGCAACGTAGAACTCCGACGTGCTACGCGTGAACTTCCGCGACAGGAAGGCGACGGTCACACTGATCGCTACGATGACACCAACAAGTGCCGTTGCGATGGGCTGTTGCATGCTAGTGTGCCTCCTCTTCGCGATCGGTCCGCACGACGTAGTACACCGTGATGATCCAGGCCACGATGTAGATTAGGAGTACCGAGTACGCGTAGGTCACCGACATCTCGCCGAACAGCTTCCTCAACATGAGGCCCCCGGCGAACTGGTTGAGGATCGGGAGGATCAGCGTCACGAGCAGGAAGAAGATCCCCAGTGAGAAACTCTTCCGGAACTCGCGAGCAACGTACCTCTCCGTCTCCTTGTCCTTGCTGCTACTCATACCTTCACCTCGCACCGGCCTTCCGCCCAGCCAACGGGGTGCAACCGCCACCGGTACGGGCGCTCGTTCGAGAAGCGCTCGGCCAAATAGTCGGCGAGAACGAAGACCACGCGGCAGACTATCCACCGACCCGGTCCCAGCCCCCACCATCTGTAGTATGAGCGATAGGTTACCCACCACGGGGGCGCCGTCAAGGCGTGGTCCCGCATGCAGCTCCATCCACTGTATTGACTTGGCCGAACATCTCACGAATCCCCGGAACCGCGCTTCCGTTCGGCCGGTGGCTCGGCCGCACGGCATCCGGTACCCTGTGCGCGATACCGAAAGGAGCTCCATGGCGAAAGACCCGCACATCCTCGTCTGGCTCGATCTCGAAACGACCGGGATCGACGATCGGACGTGCACCATCCTCGAGATCGCCACGATCGTCACCGACGGGGACCTGAACCTTGTCGCGGAGGGACCGGACTTCGTGATCCATCAGCCGAACAACGTCCTCGCCGGGATGGATCCGTGGTGCATCGATCAGCACGGATCCTCCGGCCTCACCGACGCATCGAGGGGATCGCGACTGTCGATCGCCGAAGCGGAGACGGAGACCCTCGCGTTCGTTCGAAAGCACTGCCTGCGCGGGCGGGCGCCGCTCTGTGGCAACTCCATCGGGTTCGATCGACGGTTCATCATGCACCACATGCCCCGGTTGAACGGCTACCTCAACTACCGCAACGTCGACGTCAGTACCCTCAAGGAACTCGTCGAACGCTGGTATCCGGGGAAGATCGACCGTGTCGAGAAGAAGTCGACGCATCGCGCGCTGGACGACATCCGAGAGTCGATCGAGGAGCTTCGACGGTACCGTGCCGCAGTATTTAAGGAGATGCCATGAGCATCGTCACGTGGGACGACGTCAGCGCCGCGCGCGAGCGGATCGCCGGACACGCCCATCGCACGCCGGTCCTCACCTCCTCGGCGATCGACCGGCGAAGCGGAGCCCGGATCGTCTTCAAGTGCGAGAACTTCCAGAAGACCGGCTCGTTCAAGTTCCGCGGTGCGTTCAACACGGTCGCTTCGCTCGCCCCTGAGGAGCTCAATCGAGGGGTGTACGCGCACTCGAGCGGCAACCACGCGCAGGCGCTGTCACTCGCAGCGAAGCTGCACGGAGTTCCGGCGCACATCGTCATGCCCGAGGACTCGAATCCGACCAAGGTGAAGGCAACCGAGGAGTACGGCGCCCGCGTCATCCCCTGTCCGCCGACCCACGCCGGCCGCAAGGAGGTCGCAGCGCGGATCGGCGCGGAGACCGGAGCGACGTTCGTTCATCCGCATGACGACCTGCGCGTGATCGCCGGCCAAGGGACCTGCTGCGCCGAGTTCCTCGAGGAGGTCGGCGAACTCGATCTCATCCTCGCACCGGTCGGTGGGGGCGGGCTCCTGTCGGGGACGCTGATCGCTGCGAAGCGGCTGTCGCCGAACGCGCGGGTCATCGGCTGCGAGCCGGCCGGCGCCGACGACGCCTTCCGCTCGCTTCGCGAGCGGTGCCGGATCACCGAGTTCACTCCGAACACGATCGCGGACGGCCTCCGCACGCCGCTCGGGGAGAACACGTTCTCGATCCTTCGCGACGGCGTCGATCGCATCGTCCTCGTCGCGGAGCACGAGATCATCGCCGCAATGCGAACCGTCTGGAACCGGATGAAGATCGTCATCGAGCCGTCGAGCGCGGTCGCCGTTGCGCCGCTTCTCAACGGCACCGTCGCCGCCGAGGGGAGACGCGTCGGCGTGATCCTGAGCGGCGGGAATGCCGACCTTGCGGCGTTCTTCGCCGCGCTCGCAGCACCGCCGAGCGCTTGATGCGCCGCCCGGCTATGACTATAACGGTTCCATGCCCAAGGAAGAGTGGCGAGAGTCCCTGCGCCCGCGGATCGACGCAGCCCGGCGCGATCTGTCGTCCTGCGAAGCCGCCGGCGTTGCCCGCCGGGCCGGGCTGATCGTCCGGGAGGCGGAGGACAGCGGCGCCGTCCTTGATCTGCCGCTTCTCGGGCGGACCTACGCAATTGCCTGGCCCGAGCTGACCATCGCCTTCCCCGATGGGACGGCGTGCCCCGAGGAATTCGCGATCCTCGTCCTCGACTACCTCGCGCGGTCCGACGGCTCGACGCCGACCGGCGAGTGGATCGGCTTCCAGGAGCTCCCCGACGGCGCGTTCTACCGTCACGCGTTCCAGGGTTACTCCGGCGACCAGCTGGCGAGGGATCTGTCCGGCGATATCGATCGCTTCCGACGGGCGGCCGGGACGCTCGGTGGAGAGCCGCTCCCGATGGGGGACGCGGGCTACGCCTTCCGCGTCCTGCCGCACGTCCCCCTCGGTGTCGTCTGGTGGGAAGGAGACGAGGACTTCCCGGCCAACGCGACCGTTCTGTTCGATCGAGTCGCCGGCGTCTACCTTCCGACCGACGGCCTCGCCATCCTCGGCCGCATGCTCTGCCGCGCAATCGCCAAGGAGGGAGATCCAGGATGAAGCTCGCCGTCGCGGGGAAGGGGGGCGTCGGGAAGACGACCCTCGTCGCGCTGCTCGCCCGCGAGGCGGCCGCACGCGGCTACCGTGTCCTGGTCGTCGACGCCGACTCCGATCCCAACCTCGCCACGACGCTCGGCGTAACCGACCCGGTCTCCACACTCGCCGACGAACAGGAACTCGTCACCGAGCGCGCCGGCTCCGACGGGTTCATCCGCCTCAACCCGACCGTCGACGACATTCCGTCACGCTACACCGTCGAGCACGAGGGGATTCGCCTCCTTGTCCTCGGCGGGATTCGAGGCGGCGGAACCGGTTGCGCCTGTCCGGCGAACACGCTCCTGAAGGCCCTCCTCGCCCACCTGCTGGTGGCGGAGACCGACGTGGTCCTCCTCGACATGGAGGCGGGAATCGAGCATCTTGGCCGCGGGACGGTACAAGACGTGGACGGACTGCTCCTCCTCGTCGAGCCGGATCGCAAGACACTCGAGACCGCCGAGCGGACGATCGGACTGGCTCGCGATCTCGGTATCGAGAGGATTCTCGCGGTCGCCAATCGCGTTCACGACGACGAGGATCGATCGGAGATCCGCACCGGCCTCCCCCCTGACATCGAAATCGTCGGCTCGATTCCCTACGTCGACGCGATCCGGATCGCCGCCCGTCGCGGCCCGCTGCCCGACGGGTTCTCGCACCCTTCCGTCTCCGAGCTCTTCGCCCGACTCGAGCGGATGACATCCTCTCGGAGCGCCTAGCTATCGCGCAAGGGAAGAGGGTTCCCGGGCTTCACGTCGCATCGCTTGCAGAACCGTCCCCAGTCGTGGTATTCTGAGTTCACGAGCGATACGACAAACAACACACCTCGAACCCGACGCACAAGACATCCTCGCTCGCGTCTTCATGTGAAGGCGTTGTTGATCCGCTCCGAGGAGGTGGACGGATGTCGAGAATCATCGCCACGGCGGCGATCCGCGGGGCACACGGCTACGTGGAGCAGGCTCGATCACAGCTCCTGGAGGCCGTCGAAGCACACGGCCCCGACACGAAGGTCGAGTTTCCCGGCACGGCGTACTTCTTGCCCCTCACGCTGGCGCTCACGGGACGCGAGGTGGACACTCTCGCGAAGGCGCAAGCCGCCCTGGAGGGGGCGGCTTCTCTCTTGCCCCTCATCCCTGACGAGACACGGTGGCTCCCGTACCTCGGGCACACGCTCGACGCAGGCGTCGCGACCCTGATCGCAGAAGAAATCATCGAGGTCCTCAAGGTCTTCAACGGCCAGGAGCCGGAGGAGCCGTGGCTCGGCTTCACGGGCGATGCCACGCTGCGGCTGCAGGGGATCAAGCTCGTCGACGGCCGAATGCCCGGCTTCGCGGCCTGCGTCGGCGCCCTGCCGACGAACGAGGAGGCGGTCGAGCTGGCCCGCTCGCTGCAGGAGCGCAGCATTCTCGTGTTCATGGCATCGAACACCGACGGTCGATCGATGGCCGAGCAGCTCGCCGAAGAGGGCGTCGAGATGAACTGGGACACGTTCCTCGTCCCCTACGGGAAGGACACCTCGTCGGCGGTCCTCGCGCTCAACTTCGCCGCCCGCGCCGCGATGACGTTCGGCGGCGTGAAGCCGGGGGACCTCGATGCGGCGCGGCAAATCCTGATGTACAACAAGGAGCGGGTCTTCGCGTTCGTCCTGGCGCTCGGTTCCGACTACGGGCCGGCCCACAACGGAAACCAACTGCTCACCGACGAGAAGTACGCGACCGCGGCCGGCGCGATCAACTTCGGCTTTCCGGTGATCTCCGACGTCGAGATCCCGCAGATCCTCCCACGAGGAGTCTGCACGTACGAGCACGTCGTTTCGGGGATTGCTCGCGATCGGATCGTCAACAAGGCGGTCGAGGTCCGCGGGCTGAAGCTCAAGATGAGCGAGATCCCGATCCCCGTGCCGTACGGCGCCGGTTTCGAAGGCGAGCGGGTCCGCAGGGAGCAGATGCAGATCCAATTCGGCGGAAAGTACACCGAGTCGTTCGAGCTCGTGCGCGGCCGACCGATGGACGACATTCAGGACGGGCACATCGAGCTGGTCGGGCCGGACATCGACGAGGTCGAGGTGGGCGGGGCGCTGCCGCTCGGCGTCGTGGTCGAGGTCGCCGGACGCAGCTTCAGGGAGGACTTCGAGACGGTCATCGAGCGACGGATCCACGAGTTCGCGTCGTGGGCGTACGGCGTCTTCCACATGGGGCAGCGCTCGATCGTCTGGGTACGGATCAGCAAGGATGCCTACGAGAAGGGCTTCCGCATGAAGGACTACGGCGAGATGCTCGTCGCGAAGCTTCGCGAGGAGTTCTCCGCGATCATCGACAAGATTCAGGTCACGATCTACACCGACCTGGAGAAGCTGGCCGCCCCTCTCGAAGAGGCTCGAGCGGTCTATCGGCAGCGCGACGACCGGATCAAGGGGATGATCGACGAAGACGCCGACACCTTCTACTCATGCGTACTCTGCCAGTCCTACGCGCCGGATCACGTTTGCGTCGTGACGCCGGAGCGCCTGGGCCTGTGCGGCGCCTACACCTGGCTCGACTGCGCCGCCAGCTTCGAGATGAACCCCCACGGCCCGAACCAGCCGATCAAGAAGGGCGACACGGTCGATGAGGCGAAGGGGCAGTGGCGCGGCGTCAACGAGTTCCTCGAGGTCGCATCGAACGGGAACCTCGAGCGGTTCAACGCCTACTCGATGATGGAGGACCCGATGACGAGCTGCGGCTGTTTCGAATGCATCACGGCGATCCTCCCCGAGGCGAACGGCGTGATGATCGTCAACCGCGAGTTCGAGGGGATGACGCCAATCGGGATGAGCTTCTCGACGATGGCCGGCCAGATCGGCGGCGGGATCCAGACGCCGGGGTTCATCGGAATGGGTAAGCTATACATCTCCAGCAAGAAGTTCATCTCCGCTGAGGGGGGGATCGAACGTGTTGTCTGGATGCCCAAGATCCTCAAGGAGGAGATCCGCGACCGGCTCGAAGAGCGGTTCGCCGAAGCAGGCAAGTCCGAGCTGCTCGACATGATCGCCACCGAGGAGGACGCCACGACGAGCGAGGAGCTCCTGGCACACCTGGAGAAGGTCGGTCATCCGGTTCTCGCGATGGAACCGATGATGTAAAGGAGGGACGGGGAAGCGATGGCGAAGGTAACAGGTATCGACATTTACAAGCTGCTCCCGAAGACGAATTGCGGCGACTGCAACTTCCCGACGTGCATGGCGTTCGCCATGCAGGTCGCCGCGAAGAAGGCGGCACTCGACCAGTGCCCGCACGTGTCGGCCGAGGCGCAATCCGCCCTCGGCGATGCCCAGGCGCCGCCGATGCTGACCGTCAAGATCGGCGCCGAGGGCAACGAGCTCGCGGTCGGCGGCGAGACCGTCCTCTTCCGGCACGAAGAGAAGTTCCACCATCCGACCGGTGTCGCGATTCGCGTCTCGGCCGCGGATGATGACGCGACGATCGACGCCCGCCTCGACGCGATTGCCAAACTGCACTTCACCCGCGTCGGCGAGGAGATCAGCGTCAACTTGATCGCGATCGACGCCGAGGAGGGCGGAGCCGATCGATTCGGTGCCGCAGTTGCCCACGTCGCCGGGAAGACCGATCTCCCGCTCATTCTCCTCTGCCCGGACGCTGCGATCCTGAACGGCGCCCTGAACGGCACCGCGGCGAAGCGGCCGTTGATCGGGCCGGCGACCGATGCGAACTGGGAGGCGATAGCCGGGGTCGCGGCGGAGAAGAAGCTCCCCGTCCTCGTCCGGGCGGACTCGCTGGAGGGTCTCGCCGAACTGACCGAGAAGCTCAAGAGCAAAGGCGTCGAGGATCTGGTGCTGCAACCGGTCGCGCCCGACCTCGTCGGAACGCTCACCCAGCTGACGCTGTTGCGACGGCTGTCACTGGAGAAGGTCTTCCGGCCGCTCGGCTATCCGACCCTCGCCGTCGCACCGGGCGACTCGACGGAGGCCGATGCGCTCGCCGCCGGTGCGGCAGTCTGCCGCTACGCGGGAATCGTGATCACCGACGCGGCGGAACCGGAGACGATCCTCCCGGTCCTAACGATTCGGCAGAACGTCTACACCGACCCGACGGTGCCGAACGCGATCGAGGCGAAGCTGTACGAGATCGGAAGCCCCGGACCGGACTCGCCGGTGATCATGACAACGAACTTCGCATTGACCTACTTCACCGTCGCGGGCGAGGTGGAGAACAGCAAGGTTCCGGCGTACATCACCGTCATCGACACCGAGGGGCTGGGCGTCCTCAACGCCTACGCCGACGACAAGCTCAGCGCCGAGATCATCCTCAAGACGGTTCAGGCGCAGGGCGCGATGGACAAGGTGAGTCACAACAAGCTGATCATCCCCGGCCTGGTCGCCGTCCTTAGGATGGAGATCCAAGAGGAAGCGGGCTGGGAAGTCATCGTCGGGCCGGAGGACGCAGCTGGGATCCCGACCTTCCTACGAACGGAGTGGTCCGCCTAGTGCAATCGACGTCGGCAGTGCGAGTGACGTTTCAGCCGGACAGTGCAACCGTGGACGTGGAGCGTGGATCTACGCTCCTCGATGCGGCCCGCGTCGCCGGCGTCCTGATCCCGTCGATCTGCGGCGGGGACGGCATCTGCGGCAAGTGCCGCGTTGTCGTGGAGGACGGTGAGGTCGACGCCGACCCGACGACCCTCCTAACGCGCGAGGAGGTCCTCCGCGGTGTGGTGCTCGCCTGTCGAACGCGTGTGCTCGAAGCGGTCACGGTCTCGATTCCGCGCGAGGCCCGGACCGACCGAGGCCAGATCCTGATCGACGAGGACGCCCGCCGATTCCGTGCGCTCTACCCGACGACGTCCGAACCCGCCTTCTTCGAGCGGGATCCGCTCGTACGGAAGCTGGCCCTCACGCTGCCTGCGCCGACGCTGCAGGACAACCTCGCGTGCCAGGAGCGTCTGCTCCGTGAGATCCGCCGCCACATCGACGCACCGGTACTGCAGATGGGACTCAAGGTCCTCCGCGATCTCCCCGCCGCGCACCGACAGGGCGAATGGCGACTCACTGCGACGCTCGGGCACCGCGGCGGGACAACTGAGGTCGTCCAGGTCGAACGCGGCGATCACCAGCGATCCAGCTACGGGGTGGCCGTTGACATCGGGACCTCCACGATCGTTGCCCACCTCGTGAACCTCGAGACCTCCGAGACGCTCGACGCCGAAGCCTGCTACAACTCCCAGATGACGTACGGCGAGGAGGTCACGCGCCGGATCATCCACGCCGAGCGGGAGCGGCCGGACGCGTTGCGCGAGGCGGTCGTTGGGGACATCAACAACCTCGTGTCCGCGTTCGTCGAGCGCAATCCGATCGAGCTGCACGACATCATCGGCCTCGCCGCCGCCGGGAACACCCCGATGATCCACTTCCTCCTCGGCCTCGACTCGTCGCACATCCGCAAGTCCCCGTACATCCCCGCGACGACGGCGCCGCCCGCCGTGCGGGCCGCCGAGGTCGGGATCCGGATCAACCCGCGAGGCTTGTTGTACACGATGCCGTCGATCGGCAGCTGGGTCGGCGGCGACGTCACCGCCGGGATCCTCGCGACCGGCCTGTACGAGAGCGATCGTCTGACGATGCTGATCGACGTTGGGACGAACGGCGAGATCGTCCTCGGCAATCGTCAGTGGATGATCGCCTGCGCCACGTCGGCCGGCCCGGCGTTCGAGGGAAGCGGCGTTCGTTGCGGCATGCGCGCCGGCCGCGGCGCGATCGAGCGGGTGGAGATCGGACCGGAGGATCGTGTCGAGATCCAGACGATCGGCGAAGCGCCGCCATGTGGCATCTGCGGATCGGGATTGATCGACGCGATCGCCGGGCTGTTCGCCGCAGGCATCGTCGACCGCTCCGGCCGCCTCATTCCCGATCGCTCGCGACGCGTCCGCGAAGCCGACGGCCAGCTGGAGTTCGTCCTCGTCGCAGAGGGCGAATCCGAGGAAGGCGCAGAAATCGTGATCACGCAGGCGGACATCGCGAACCTGCTGCGCGCCAAGGCGGCGATCTTCGCCGGGGCGAAGGCCCTCCTCGAGTCGACGGACCACACGTTCGAGGACATCGAACTGCTGCTGATCGCCGGTGGCTTCGGCAACTACCTCGACCGGGAGAAGGCGATCCGTCTCGGCATGATCCCGGACGTGCCGCTCGAACGCGTTCGTTTCGTCGGGAACACATCGTTGATCGGGGCGAAGATGTCCCTGCTCTCCCGCGCCGCGTACGAACGATGCGCGGGCATCGCGCACAGCACGACGTACTACGACCTGATCACGTACCCGAGCTACTACGAGGAGTTCATGTCGGCGAAGTTCCTGCCGCACACCGACCTGGAGCTGTTCCCGACAGTGTCCGGGCTCGCGGCCGCCTCGCCCGGCGAAAGGAGCGGTACCCACCGATGAGCCTAACGATCGCCGTTGCGGGAAAGGGCGGGACCGGCAAGACGACCCTGTCGTCACTGATGATTCGATCGCTCCGCGAGCGCGGGCTGACGCCGCTGCTCGCGGTCGATGCCGACCCGAACGCGAATCTCGGCGAGGCGCTCGGTCTGGCCGCCGACTTGTCGATCGGCCAACTGCAGTCCGAGACGCTGAAGCAGATCCACGACCTGCCGGCCGGTGTGCCGCTCAGCCGGCACCTCGAATACGAGCTCCATCAGGCGGTCGTCGAGGGAGAGGGTGTCGACCTGCTCGTGATGGGCCATGGCGAGGGCCCCGGCTGCTACTGCGCCGTCAACCACATCCTTCGACGCTACCTCGAATCGCTGCGCTCGTCATATCGGTGTACGGTCCTCGACAACGAAGCCGGGATGGAACATCTGTCCCGCCGCGTCTCGCACGGAATCGATCTTCTGCTCGTCGTCTCCGATGCCAGCCCGAACGCGCTGCGCGCCGCCGGGCGGATCGCGCGCATGGCCGACGACCTCGAGCTGGAGATTGGACGTCGATCGCTCGTGCTGACCAACGTGCGTGGCGAGCTGACCGACCGCGCCCAGTCCGAGATGGCGGAGACGGGCCTGGAGGTCGTCGGACGGATCCCGTTCGACGAGGTGATTGCCGAGCTGAATCTGTCCGGCCGGCCGATCGGAGATCTCCCGGCCGGGGCCGTCTCGTTGACCAAGGTGTCAGACATGCTGGATAGGCTGCTGCAAAAGGAGGAAGCCGCGTGACCGTTGAGATCCCCGATGTCAAGAAGAACTGGCCGCACACGATCAACGCCGTCACGATCGGCGCCACGTCCGCCGAGGGCGGGACGCGGACGTCGACCGTGACCATCGGCGCCGAGACGACGCTCCCCTTCTATCATTTCGAGGGGGCCATGCCGAACAAGCCGGTCGTGGCGATGGAGATCTGGGACGTACCCGCCGAGGATTGGCCGGACACGGTGCGCGAGCCGTTCGCCGACGTCCTTTCCGACCCCGGCGCATGGGCGAAGAAGTGCGTCGACGGCTTCGGCGCCGAAGCGATCTGTCTGCGTCTCAAGGGGTGCGACCCGAACGGCGCCGATTGCTCGCCCGATGAAGCGGCGGCGGCCGCCAAAGCGGTCGCGGCAGCGGTTGGCGTGCCGCTCATCGTCTGGGGCTGCGGAAACGACGACAAGGACAACGAGGTCTTCCCCGTCGTCGCCGAGGCGCTCTCCGGCGAGAACTGCCTCCTCGGGACGATCACCGAGGACAACTACAAGACGCTGACCGCCCTCGGCACCGCGTACGGCCACAAGCTGATCGCCGAGTCGCCGGTCGATATCAACATGGCGAAGCAGGTGAACATCCTCGCCCTCGACGTCGGCTTCCCGTCGGAGAACCTCGTGATCTTCCCGAGCACCGGCGCGCTCGGCTACGGGCTCGAGTACGTCTACTCGATCATGGAGCGGCTCCGCATCGCCGGCTTGAAGGGCGATAAGGTCGTCGCGATGCCACTGCTCTGCGACGTTGGCGCCGAGGTCTGGTCGGTCAAAGAGGCGAAGGCCCCCGAGGAGGAGGTCCCCGGCTGGGGCGATGTCAAGGCTCGAGGCCCGATGTGGGAGGCGTCGACGGCGACCGCGTACCTCCTCGCCGGAGCGGACGTCCTGATCATGCGTCACCCGGAGGCGGTACGGATCACGAAGGAGACGATCTCGCGACTGATGGGAGGTGGCGCCGGATGATCCTGATCGGAGAACGGATCAACGCCGGGTTCAAGGACATCGCGAACGCCATTCGCACGAAGGATCCGGCTGCAGTGGAGAAGTGGGCGATCGCCCAGACGGAGGCCGGTGCAACGTACCTCGACGTCAACATCGGCGCCGCGTCGCGCGATCCGGCCGACATGGCGTGGCTCGTCGAGACGGTGCAGAAGGCCGTCCCGACGAAGATCTCGGTCGACTCGACGAAGATCGAGGCGATCGAGGCCGGCCTGGAGGCGATCGACGGCCGTGGCGTGCTCATCAACTCGACGACCGCCGACCCCGGCAAGCTGGAGAAGGTCGTCCCGCTCGCGGTCAAGTACGAGGCAACGTTGCTCGGTCTCGCAATGGACGACCGCGGCTCCCCGCAGAACGTCGAGCGCCGTGTCGAGAACGGCGCAATGGTGTTCATGGCGGCGATGGAAGCGGGAATCCCGCCGGAGCGGATCGTCCTCGATCCGATCCTGATGCCGATCAAATTCATGCAGGAGCAGGTGCCGCACGTCCTCGAAGCGATCGAGCAGTTCACGCACCTCTCCGACCCGCCGCCGCACATCTCGGTCGGCCTGTCGAACATCGGCAACAAGGTGGTCGAGCGTGGGCGGGTCATTCGCACGTTCCTCGTCATGGCGATGGCCAAGGGGCTGGACGCGGCGATCTGCGACGTCTGCGACGAAGAGACGATCGCCGCCGTGGCGACGGCAGAGCTGATGCTGAACAAGGAGATCTACTCCGACTCGTACATCCGCGCGTTTCTGCTCAAGGCGGGAGGCAGCGCGTAGCAACGATCGACGAAAGGAGATCGCATGGCCGATTCCGAGGGCACGGCGACAACCGTTGAGGAGCTGACCGAGCGACTCGCTCCGATACTGGCCAGGTACGACGGGAAGGACGGCGCGGTGATCTCGCTCCTCCAGGACGTGCAGGAGGAATTCGGCTTCCTGGAGGAAGCGGCGATGGCCGCCGTCGCCGATGCGTTGGACACGCCGGTCTCTCACCTCTACGGCGTCGCCTCGTTCTACTCCCAGTTCTACTTCGAGCCGCGCGGAAAGCACATCGTCCGGGTCTGCACCGGGACCGCCTGCCACATCCGGGGCGCGCCGGCGATCCAGGTCAAACTGGAGGACGAACTCGGCGTACTCGCCGGCGAGACGACCGACGATCTCGCGTTCACGCTGGAGACGGTCAACTGCGTCGGTTGTTGCGCCCTCGCTCCGGTCGTCACGGTCAACGACCGCGTCCTCAACCGCCGCGACCAACGGAAGCTCACCGGCTGGATGCGGGAACAGAGGCCGTCGTGAAGCGGCTGCGATCCGTCGTCGACTTCGTGGCGTTCCGCGAGAAGCTCGCCCCCGCGTCGACCGCGCAGACGACGGTCCGCGTCTGCAGCGGCACGGGCTGCCGAGCCGCCGGGGCGGACGAAGTCCGGGAGGCCTTCGCGACCGAGATCGAGCGGACCGGCGTCGACGCCCACGTCACGACGTCCGGCTGCCAGGGGCTCTGCCAGCGCGGACCGCTGGTGGCGATCGAGCCCCAGCAGCTCTTCTACCTCGGCGTCGACCCATTCGACGTCCCGGCGATCGCCGACCTGACCCTGTCGCGCGGCCGAACGATCGATCGGCTCCTGCATCACGATCCGGCGGGAGCCACGATCCCGTGGCGCGACGATCTGCCGTTCTACCAGAAGCAGGAGCGGGTGATCCTGCGTAACTGCGGTCGGATCGAGCCGACCGACATCTGCGACTCGATCCGTTCCGGCGGCTACAGCGGATTGGCAAAGGCCCTCGGGGAGATGAGCCCGGAAGACGTCATCGACGCGGTCAAGGCGTCGGGTCTCCGTGGTCGCGGCGGTGCGGGCTTCCCGACCGGCCGCAAGTGGGATCTGTGCCGCGGGCAGGAAGCGACGCCAAAGTACCTGATCTGCAACGGCGACGAAGGGGATCCGGGGGCGTTCATGGATCGCAGCGTTCTCGAGGGAGACCCGCACTCGGTGATCGAGGGGATGATCATCGCCGCGTACGCGATCGGGAACGTCACCGAGGGATTCATCTACGTGCGCGCCGAGTACCCGTTGGCCGTACAGAATCTCACCACTGCGATCGCCCAGGCAGAGGAGCTCGGCCTCCTCGGAAAGGACATCCTCGGCTCGGGGCTCACCTTCCGCCTCGAGATCAAGCGCGGCGCCGGCGCGTTCGTCTGCGGCGAGTCGACCGCGCTGATGTACTCGATCGAAGGGAACCGCGGCATGCCGCGCCAGACTCCGCCACGCTCGGTCGAGCGCGGACTGTGGGCGAAACCGACGGTGCTGAACAACGTCAAGACACTCGCACTCGTGCCGGTGATCGTCACGCGGGGAGCGGAGTGGCTGGCGGAAATAGGTACGGAGGGCTCGAAGGGCACGCAGGTCTTCGCGCTGACCGGGAAGGTCCTGAATACCGGACTCGTCGAGGTGCCGATGGGGATCACGATCCGCGAACTCGTCTACGAGATCGGCGGAGGAACGCTCGACGGAACGCCGTGCAAGGCGGTGCAGATCGGCGGGCCGTCCGGCGGGTGCATTCCCAAGCCGCTGTTCGACACGCCGATCGACTTCGACTCACTGCAGGAGGTCGGCGCGATGATGGGCTCCGGCGGACTCGTCGTGATGGATGAGTCCGACTGCATGGTCGCCATCGCGCGGTACTTCCTCGCGTTCACGCAGCAGGAGTCGTGCGGGAAGTGCACGCCGTGCCGGATCGG
>CAZSNG010000050.1:0-1424 GCA_964608345.1 uncultured Thermotogae bacterium | reverse complement strand
CGGTGCCGTGATGTCTGTCCGGCCGAAGCGGTCATCTTCGCGGAAACGGAGGAGGTGCCGGTATGAGCACGCGGACGGAGACGATCTGTGCGCCGCAGCGCGCGCTGAACGCATTGGTCGAGTTCGCCAACGACGGCATGTGCGGGCGCTGTCTGCCGTGTCCGCTGGCGACGAAGCAGGCGATCGTCCTCCTCGAGGGCATCATCGACGGCCGGGGAGACGAGGCCGATCTGGAGCGGCTCGCGCGCGTCGCCACGGCGCTCGTCGACGCGGCCCGCTGCCCGAAGGGGGAGGAGGCCGCACGAGGGCTCGGCGAATCGCTGCAGGATGCGGCCGCGTACGGCCGCCACGTCGCGGGCATCTGTCCCGACGGTGCATGCCGCGCGCTGACGCGGTACTCCATCGCCGAGGAGCGCTGCACGATGTGCGGGGAATGCAAGGCAGTCTGTCCGGTGGACGCGATCGTAGGGGACCCCTACGTGCCGTACCTGGGTGACAATCGCCCGTACGTCATCCGCACGTTGAAGTGCGATGGCTGCGGCGCGTGCGTCGAGGCCTGCCCCGAGGGCGCGATCGAACGGGTCACGTAAGGAGAGAGGATGGCGACGAAGCAGATCAGCCTGAGCATCGATGGACGGACGGTCACGGTCCCCGAGGGAACGACGATCCTCCGGGCGGCGGAGGCGGCGGAGATCGAGATCCCGCGCCTCTGCTACTTCGAGGGGCTCCCTCCGAGCGGATCGTGCCGCCTGTGTTTGGTCGAACTGGAAGGCCAGGGGCGACTCGCCGTGTCGTGCACACAACGCGTGAAGGAGGGGATGGCCGTTCACACCCGCTCCGACCGCGTGGATGACGCGCGCCGGTTCGTGCTCGAGCTGATCTGGTCGACCCACCCCGGAGACTGCACGACCTGCGAGAAGAGCGGCGCGTGCGATCTGCAGAAGTACACGTACGACTACAACGTCGACAAGACGCGCTACCCGCTCCACGTCCCCGAGGGGTTCCCGACCGCCCACGACGATCCGCTGATCGAGCGGGACCTGAGCCTATGCATCCTCTGCGGACGATGCATTCGCGCCTGCCGCGAGAAGAGCCAGGGGATCCTCGACTTCATGCAGCGGGGGATGGCAACCGCCGTGACGACGTCGCTCGACAAGCCGCTCGCTGAGTCCGACTGCGACTTCTGCGGCAGCTGCGTCGCCGTCTGCCCGGTCGGCTGCCTCGTCGAGCGGAATCGGAAGCTCCGCGGGCGCGAGTGGGAGTTCGAGTCGGCACCGACGCGCTGCGGGCTGTGCAGTCTCGGCTGCGATCTGGTCATGGACACCGCCCACGGGCGGATCGTTCGAGCGCGCCCTGGCGCAGATGGCTACCTCTGCGCGCGCGGCAAGTTCGGGTGGGACTACTTGACGGCCGAGGACCGCGTA
>CAZSNG010000049.1:14574-16688 GCA_964608345.1 uncultured Thermotogae bacterium | reverse complement strand
CCTAGTGCACTCGTTTCGAACCGCCGACTAGCCAGTTCGACTCCCGTCAGCTCCAGCGTGGGGGACTCGAACTCCGCGGAGTGGTTTCGAGAAGCGCCCAGCTGGGTGAGCCAGGCGGAACGGCCTAGGGTTGAAACGCGCGCTTTCGCTTGCGGGCTCAATGGCTCTCGGAGTTCCGGGCTCTTCGCAAGTCACTTCGCCGAAGAATGCCCTTCCGTTGCAGTCACGGGCGCCGCCAGGCAGGATCTAGATCATCTCTGCGAACGACCGCTTGCCGACCTGGACGAGGAGTGGCGGGGCGAACGGGACGTCGCAGTCCTGGGAGTCGACCTTCTCCTCGTTGACGCGGACGCCACCCTGGGCAATCAGCCGCTTCGCTTCGCCACGGCTGCCAACGAGGGCTGAGGCCTGCAGCAGGTCGATGATCCAGATCGTGCCATCGTCCTTCAGAAGCGAGCGGTCGAGCTCGACCTGCGGGATCTCCGACGGCCGCTCATGACGGACGTGGATCCGATCGAACTCATTCTCTGCGGACCCCACCGCATCGGGGCTGTGATACATGGCGACGATCGTGCGTGCCAGTCGCCGCTTGGCGTCGCGCGGTGACGCCTCGATCGCATTCCTGAGATCATCGTCGAGAGCCACATCGGTCAGCCAGTCGAAGTATTGGGCGATCAGCGTGTCCGGGATGGACAGCAGCTTCCCGTACATCTCGCTCGCCGGCTCGCTGATCCCGACGTAGTTTCCGGTCGTTTGGCTCATCGCCCGCTCGCCGTCCAGGCCGATCAGCAGCGGGACAGTCAGGACGATCTGCGGCTCCTGTCCGTATTCCCGCTGGATGTCGCGTCCAACGAGCAGGTTGAATAACTGATCGGAGCCGCCAAGCTCGACGTCGGCCTCGATCGCGACGGAGTCGTACGCCTGCGCCAGCGGATAGAGGAACTCGAGAACGCTGATCGGCTCCCCGGCGGCGTAGCGCTTGGCGAAATCGTCCCGCTCCAGCATCCGCGCGACGGTGTACTTCGCCGTCAGGTGGATCACCTTCTCGAAGTCGAGTTCTCCGAGCCACTCGGAGTTGTAGCGGAACTCCGTTCGATCGGGATCGAGGATCTTGAACGCCTGCTCCCGATACGTCTCCATGTTCCGCTCGATCTCCTCCACGGACATCAGCGCACGGGTCGACGAGCGCCCGGACGGATCGCCGATCCGCCGCGTGAAGTCGCCGACGACCAGGACGGCTATGTGCCCGAGGTCCTGGAACTGCCGCATCTTGCGCATCGGCACCGAGTGGCCGAGGGTGAGGTGCGGTGCAGACGGATCGATCCCTAGTTTGATCCGGAGCGGCGCGCCGGTCTCGCTCGAACGCTTCAGCTTCTCGGCCAGCTCTTCCCGCGGGATCAGCTGGTCGGTTCCGTGCGCGAGGGCATCGACCAGCGCCTCCGGTCGATCGCTCACGACGTTCTGACGACGGAGACGATCCGATCGTCTTCGTCCAGCTGCACCAGTCGTACGCCGCGGGCGTACCGTCGGTAGACGTTAATGTCGCCGGCGAGGATTCGGATGACGTGCTTCTCCGTCGTGATGATCAGCTCGTCCTGTTCGGTGACGATCCCGATCGTGACGAGTTCACCGGAGTCACGGTCGAGCTTGATCCCCTGCACGCCTTTGCCACCGCGCCCCTGCAGCGGGAAGTCGTCGAGCGACACGCGCTTGCCGAAGCCGCGCTCGGTGACCATCAGCACCTTCTTGTCCATCGTGATGTCCCGCCCGAGGCAGGCCATCCCAATGACCGAGTCCCCTTCGTCGAGGCGGATGCCGATCACGCCTCGCGACGGGCGCTTCGTCTGCCGGACGTCCGACTCGCGGAAACGGATCGTCTGGCCGTTCAGCGATGCGAGGATGACGTCACCGCCGCCCTCCGTCACTTCGACGTCGACAAGGCGGTCGTCCTCATCAGCGTTGATCGCGTTGATCCCGGCCGCGTGGACGTTGGAGTAGTTCGTCAGCAGGTTCTTGTTGACGATGCCATTCGCTGTCGACATCACGATCAGCTCGTCCTCGACGTCGCCGAAATTGCGCACCGGCAGGATCGACCGGACGATCTCGTCCTGCTC
>CAZSNG010000049.1:0-14474 GCA_964608345.1 uncultured Thermotogae bacterium | reverse complement strand
TCGTAGTCGGGAATCAACTCGTTGAAGTCGACGTCGCCATTCTCGTTTGTGATCACCGTGCGACGGGCGTCGGCATGCTTCTCGGAGATCTCTTGCATCTCGCGCTTGATCGTCCCGTCGAGAACGACATCGCTTCCGAGGATCTCCTCGTAGCTGGCGATCGCCTTCAGCTTCTCTTCGTACTCGGCGTCGATCTTGTCGCCCTCCATCGCCGTCAACTGCGACAGACGCATCCGCAGGATCGCCTCGACCTGCTCGTCCGACAGCGCCAGTTCGCTTTGAAGTCCCTTCTGGGCGGCCGCCGTGTCCTTCGAGCCTCGGATTAGCTCGATCACCCGCTCGATGTTGTCGAGCGCCGTGCGGTACCCCTCGAGGATGTGCGCCCGCTTGCGGGCGACCTCGAGCCGGTGCTCGGTGCGCCGTTTGACGACTCCGCGCCGGAAATCGATGAAGCAATTGAGGATTTCCTTCAGCGAGAGCGTTCGGGGGTTCCCGTCGAGAATGACGAGGAACACCGCGGCGAAGGTTCGCTCGAGCGGCGTGTACTTGTACAGCTGATTGAGGACGACGTCGGATTCGCAGATCGCTTCAGCTCGATGACGATTCGCAGGCCCTCGCGGTCCGACTCGTCGCGCAGGTCGGAGATCCCGTCGATCTGCCCGTCGCGCACCTTGTCAGCGATCGACTCGACGATCGTCGACTTGCGAACGAGGTACGGGATCTCGGTGATCACGATCCGGTCGTCGTCGATCGCTGCCTGCGCCCGCACGGTCATCTTGCCGTGGCCCGTTCGGTACATCTCCTCAATCCCGTCGCGACCCATGATCAGCCCGCCGGTCGGGAAGTCGGGGCCCGGGATGTGATTCATCAGTTCCTTGACCGTCATGAACGGGTTGTCCATCAACGCGATCGTTCCGTCGAGCAACTCGCCGAGATGGTGCGGCGGAATCTGCGTTGTCATGCCGACCGAGATCCCCCACGCGCCGTTCATCAGCAAGTTGGGAACCTTCGCCGGGAGGTAGATCGGCTCCTCGAGCGAGTCATCGAAGTTCGGGAGCCAGTCGACGGTCCCCTCGTCGAGTTCGTCCAGGAATTCCATCGCAATCGGTGCCAGGCGCGCTTCCGTGTACCGCGTGGCCGCCGCCGGGTCCCCGTCGATCGAGCCGAAGTTCCCCTGGCCGTCGACGAGCGGATACCGGTACGAGAACGGCTGCGCCATGTTGACCATGGTGTCGTAGATCGCCTGATCTCCGTGCGGGTGATACTTGCCCATGACCTCACCGACGACGCGAGCCGACTTCCGGTGCGGCTTGCTCGGCGTGATGCCGAGCTCGCGCATTCCGTACAGGATCCTCTTCTGAACCGGCTTCAATCCGTCACGGACGTCCGGGATCGCGCGACCGCGGATGACACTCATCGCGTAGTTGATGTACGACTGCTCCATCTCGTCTTCAATGAAGGTCCGCTCGATGCGTTCCATACTCCACCCCCCCACTCAAACGAACAGCATAGGATACCGAATCTCCTGTCCTGAAGCAAGTTTGACGTCGATTCTGCATTCGCTGGGAATCGCCGAGAGGGAACGGAAAAGCCCCCGCTCGGCACGAGCGGGGGCCGACGTTTCCGTACGACTCGTTCTAGATGATGGAATACGGGTCGACCGCGTCTCTCACGGCGTCGCCCATGAAGTTGAACGCCAGAACCGAGATGACGATGAACACCCCGGGGATCAAGATCCACGGATGCTGCTCGATTGCCCCGACGTTGGTCGCTGCGTTGAGAAGCGCACCCCAACTGGTCATCGGCTCCTGGATGCCGTAGCCGAGGAAGCTCAGCGTCGCCTCGGTGAGCATCATGCCCGGAATCGTTAGGGTGGCGTTCACGATCAGGTAGCTCGTGACGTTCGGGATGATGTGGCGGAGGACGACCCGCATGTCGCCGGCGCCCGCCGCGCGAGCGGAGGTCACAAAGTCCATCTCACGGATTGCGAGAACCTGGCCGCGGATGATGCGTGCCATGCCGCCCCATCCGGTGATCGCCAAGGCGACGATCATCCCCATAAACACCATGCCGGCGGATAACCCGAAGCCCCGCAGCGCGGCCCCCATCGCCATCAGGATCGGCAGGGCGGGGATCGCCAGCATCACCTCGCAGGCCCGCTGGATGAACATGTCGACCCCACCGCCGTAGTATCCGGACAACCCGCCGAGGACAATCCCGATCGGGAAGACGCAGAGGATGACCAGCGGCCCGACCGCCAGTGACACCCAACTGCCGACCAGACAGCGGGTGAACAAATCACGTCCCAAGGCATCCGTTCCCAGCACGAAGACCTCGGCGAACGAGCCGTCGTCGGCCACCGCGCCGAACAGGTGCACATTCGTCGGAATGATGCCGAACAGGCGGTAGTGCGTCTCACTGCGCGAGAAGAACCGGATGGGGTACTTCTTGCTGGTGTCTTCTACGTACGTCACCTGGTACGTCGTTCGATCGAGCGTCCGCTCCGTCTTGTAGACGTACGGCCGCGACAGCGATCCGTCCTCGTCGCGGAAGTGGACCGTAGATGGAGGCGCGTACGGGTAGTTGCGGTACTGCTTCCCGTAGTGGTACGGGGCGATGAATTCGGCAAACACCGCGAGCAGGATGAACAGGAAGATGACAGCCGTGCCGATGTTGCCGACCCGATGGCGCTTGAAGGCGCTCCAAATCATCTGCCCCTGCGAGCGGCTGACGAACTCTGTTCCCTCCGCGTCTAGCGCGCGCTGCTGAGCCTTCGTGGTCCTTCGTCGTTCCCATAGTGCCATCTTGTTCCTCGATCTCCCTTTCCCGTCCTCAGTCGTAGCGGATTCGCGGATCGACCCACGCGAGGAGGAAGTCCGCGATGACGTTGCCGATCAGCAGGAAGAGGCTGAAGAAGAGCAGCGCTCCCATGATTACGGGCTCGTCCTGCCGCTGCAGCGCGCTGAAATAGGCACGTCCGACCGTCGGGATGTTCAACACGATCGCCGTGACGATCGACCCCCCGACGAGACCCGGCAGCGCCAGTCCGAGCACCGTCACGAGCGGGTTGATCGCGTTGCGCACCGCGTGCTTGTAGATGACGATCCGTTCCGGCAGACCCTTCGAACGGGCGGTCTGCACGTACGGCAGCGACAGTGTGTCGAGCAGGTTGCCTCGCATCAGCCGGATCAGGCCCGCCATTCCCGCCGTGCCGATGACGACCCACAGCGGCCACAGGTGCCACATGTAGTTGCAGAACTTCGCCCACGACATCGGGGCGTCGAAGAACCGCGAGTCGAGCAAGCCGCCGACCCCCAGGCCGTAGTCCCCCACCCGGAAGATGACCACCAGCATCCACAGCAGCACCAGCGCGAAGAAAAAGTTCGGGATCGACAGCCCTAAGAACCCGAAGAACGTCACGATATGATCGCTCGGTTTGTACTGGTGCGTCGCCGAGTAGATTCCGATGGGAATCGCGATGATCCACGTGAGCACCAGCGTCGTCGTCGCTAGGATGATCGTCCAAACTAAGCGATTCCCGAAGAACAGCGTCCGGAAGACCGGCATCCTCGTGTCGAAGGATGTGCCGAAATCACCTCGGAGCACGTTCTTCAGCCAGAACCAGTACTGGACAAGAAAAGGCCTGTCCAAGCCGAACCGCTCGATCTGCTGTTGCAGAGTCTCCTCGGTGATCTGCGGGTTGAATCTCGCCGTCGTCAGGTAGTCACCGGGCATGATCTTGATCAGCGAGAAGGAGATCAGCGAGACGATCAGCAGCAGCGGGATCATGTAGAGCGTCCGACGGATCATGTATGTCAGCATCTATCTTACCTTCCGTTCGCCATGGAAGATCCGTGTAGAAGATGGGGTGCGGCGCGAGGCGTTGCCGCCTCGAGCCGCATCCCCTTGAGATCGAAGTTCTAGAGCGTGTTGTCGAAGCAGAGCTCCAACAGCAGCCCGTTGTTTCCTCCAGGCGACGACGTCGGGCTCGACAGGTTCGCGTTCCCAATGCCGTCGTAGTATGCGTACAGGAATACAGGCTGGCAGAGGTACACGTACCCCAGCTGATGGGCCAGGAGCACCTGATACTCCTTGTAGTACCCGAAGGCATCGTCCAGGTTGAACGTGTTCGCGCCGAGGTTGATCAGCTCATCGATCCGCAGATCGACCTCGTCCGGGTCCTCGCACGCCGAGAAGCGATAGGCGTGCAGGCCGCCGCAGGACGTGTAGACGTTCTTCCCGCTGTTTGGCTCATCTCCGCCGGTCAGACCGAGCTGGATGATGTCGCCGGTGGACGAGAACAGATCGCCGACGAGCGTGTTGAAGTCGACAACCTGGAAGTTCGTGTTCAGTCCGGCCGCGCGGAAGTCGTCCTGAATGATCAGGCAGTACGCGATTCGGATCGTGTTGTCGTTCGCATTGATGGTGATGGTCAGCGGGTCCCCACTCGGGAGATCACGCCATCCGTCACCATCCGCGTCGACCACACCAAGCGCGTCAAGCTTGCTCGCCGACAGCGCCAGATCGTACTCGAACCAAACCGCATCGGTCTCGGTGATCGGGCCGCCGTAGGCGTCGCGTCCCGCGTAGAACGGGGAAGGCAGACTTACGGCAGTCCACTGCGCCGTGCCCAGCCCGTTCAGGACGTTCTGCACCATCGTGTCCTTGTCGAGCAGGTGCGCCAGCGCCTCACGGAACTCGACGTTGCGGTACAGCTCACGCTTCTCCGCATCGGTTCCGTCCGGCAGGCCGACGTCCTGGTTGATCATGATCCAGGTCGTCCCGTAGGTCGCCAGATCGGTGATCATGACCGTGTAGCCCTTGCCGGCCGACTCGGGGAGTAGGACCGGGATGTCCTCGGGGCGGAGGCCATACACGTCGATTTCGCCGTTGCGGAACTTCAGCATCGACACGTCCTGGTTCGTCACGATGTGACTCACGAACTTGTCGAAGTATGGAAGCTGCGTTCCGGCGTTATCGTACCCGTAGTAGTAAGGGTTCCGCTCCATCGTAACGCTCACGTTCACCTGGTAGCCCGTCACAACGTACGGACCGTTGCCGACGAGCTCTTCAAGCGGCGTGTCGAGCGTCCAGGTCTCGTTGAACGTCCCCACCGGAACGTCCGGGTTGAGCTTATGGACGAACTGCGCCAGCTTGTGCTTCGGCATCAGGTTGAAGGTCAGCGAGTTGAGGATCGGCCGATAGATCGTCGACAGCGTGAACGTGACGGTGTAGTCGTCGACCTTCTCGAGGATCGGGAAGGTCCCGTCCGGAAGGATCTGTCCGTCGCGCGCATTGCAGTCAACGTCCTCGTTGAGGATGACGTCGTTGTACGTGAACAGGACGTCGTCGGCCGTAACCAGCGTAGTACCGTCCGACCAGTAGATCCCCTCGCGAAGGTTGAACGTGAGGACGAGACCGTCATCGGAGATCTCGTAGCTCTTCGCGAAGTCGACCACGACAGCACCGCTGATGTGGTCGAGGTTCAGAAGACCCCGATGCATCAGGTTGGTGTACTGCGTCGTGCTCGTCTCGTGGGCGGTATGGTTGTTCCAGCCTCGCGGATCCTCGATGCTGGACTCGTTCAGCACTCCACCCTGGACACCCAGGACCGCATTCTCATACGGAGTTCCCGCAACACCAATCGGGAAGACGAGAGCGTCCGCCGGCTGCGCGTCGTATCCCTGCCCGAAGGCGAGGAGCGAACAGACGGCGAGTAGCCCCGCCAGAATCAACGCTTTCTTCATTGAGAACCTCCTTCGTTAGGTCCTATCTAGAGGGCAAACAGGTACGCCAGATACCCCTGATAGGCCAGTGCAAGTTCCGGATAGACCAGCATGACCGACAAGATCTCAGTACGGGTCTCGTCGATCGTAAGCGGCTGGTCCGCGATCCAGATCGCTGCGAGTGCAGTGGCAGCAGCAACTCTCAGCCCGAGGCTCTCGCCGTTCTTCACCAGTTCGACCAGTTCGTCCTCGGTCTTCGCACCAAGCGGAGATCCGGGGATATAGAAGCCGCCGAGATGCACACCAGCGGCGTACTCCAGGGTCTCCACCTCGGCGTCGGCGATGTACGCCTCGACGAGTTCCGGCCGCTTGTAGCTGGCTCGGTTGTGGAACCACCACATGTTTGCGGCGTCCTGGTCTCCTGCTTCCGCTAGCGCGATCAGCGCGTCATCTTCCATCGCGTAGAGTTCCATCTCCCTACCGTTGACGATGAACAGCGCACGGTCCGCGGCGAGTCGGAGTCCCGGCGTTCGGCCGGTCTCCGCCATTTCCTCCAGCTCTTCCACTGTGTAGTCCGCAATGTAGTCATTGACCAGTGCCAGCCCGGCTGCATTGCTGATCTCAGTGATCAGTTCGTTCGCGACGATATCCTCTAGATCCACCGCCGCGAAACCGATCAACGAAACCAAGACAACCGCGCAGGTCATCAGCCCTAGTGCCCGAAGGCCATTACGCTTCATTATTCAACCTCCTTGTGCTCTTGCCCGAACGATGATTGGCACTCCTTGCTACTCGTAGACCACCTCCCAGGCAGAGCTCGATCTAGTGTGGAAAGGCATACTCGCCTGAAAGCCCAGTATACAGATCGTTTCCGCCACTGTCAATCCTCTCGGATTCCTCAATCGCATACCAGAACCGTGTTCAGCAGCTCCTGCTCGACCTCGCGCCGCGACGTCCCGGCGAATTCGAGCAAGGCGCTATCGAACGACCGGCCGCCGCCGAGACGTGCCGTCGCGTGCCACATCTCCTCGATCGTCTCCAATCCGTGCGTGTCGATCAGATGTAGAACCATCAGGCCGCTTTGCGTCTGGAACAGGCGCGGAGGAACCCCGCCGAACCCCAGCTGCCACAGCGGCGTCCAGTTCCCGTCGACGAGGATCTCACACCCGGCCGTCATGAGATCGGCGCGAGGGACGGTGATGGCCGCGGCGATGCCTGTGCGCAGCAGGTTCGAGGCCGACGCGATTCCGTACGCGTACGCCGGCAACGAGGACGCCAGAACCCACGCGACGTCCTCTCCCTCGACGACGTGCCACGCCGTCTGGCGGCTGCTCTCGTTGGGAGTCACGCCTTGACCCGCTCGCCGCGCCTCGGCGTCGTCATAGCAGAAGACGGTCATCTGCGCCGGCAGGCGTCTTGCCTCCAGCTCGAGTTTCGATGCAATCTCCGCGGACGCCGCGCGCACCTCTTCAAGCACGGAACTGATGTCCGTGTCCGATGATGCGACGAGGATCGTGAGTCCTTCCTCTTCGAGACGCGTCCATCCCTCGAACAGAGCGACCCACTCCGTCAGCTGATCGATGCGCGGCCCAGCTGTCTCGACCCAAGCTTGCGCCACCTCGAACTCCCCGACGGACAGCGCGGCACGCACCGCGAGCGCCAGCAGTTCGTGGCTCGCGTCGTTCGATTCCCAACCCGAAGTCAATCGATAGGCCGCTGCGAAGTCCCCGCTCTCGAACAGGTAGAGCGCTCGGTAGTAGTCATGCTGCTCCCCCATTGCCCCTCGTTCGGCCGCGACCGCCCACCACGCGGCGCTGAGCTCGTCCAGCGTCCCGCAGGCAAGCCGCTCGAACAGTGCCTCCGAGCTTCCCGGCCCCCAGACCTCCTGGATCGCCGTGAGCCCGCCGTTGCACTCGACGAGATAGTCGACCAGCGACGCCGCTTGCAGAACGGCGAAGTTCTCTTCGGGGATCGCCCCATCCCCCGCAGCAAACACGGAGTAGAAGGCGGCGATGCCTTCGAGCGAACTGAGCGCCAGGCTCGACGAGAACGGGGAGTCGAAGCGCTGGTAGATCGTCGGCTCGAACTCCCCGGCCGCCTCCAGTCGCACGAGATCCCCGAACGAGTATTGGAGGCTCGGAGGGGCTGCAGCGAGCGCGGCGTGATGATTCCGCTCCGGCTCGATGAGGACGGCCAGCGTTCCCGCGTAGAGAAGCTGTGAGAAGCATTCGCCCCAACCGAACGCCAGGACGAGTTCCGTCAGTCGTGGGGTCGGATCCTCTCCGGCAAGCAGATCAAGTACGGCGAAGAACGTGTGGGTCCCCATCGGTGACTTGCGCTGGGCGATGCTCGCCTGGAGCTGCCCCGAGTTGTCGTGCACAAGGACGTCGATCGGCGAGGGCATCACCGATGGTGCGACATCGAGCCGCACGAGCAGGTCGTCGAGCGATTCCTCCAGGAGAGCATTCAATTCCGCGTAGGACGCTCGGTGGGGTGATCCCTCGTGATACCAGACGTCGAAGCGGTCCCCGTGGACCGAGTAGATATCGCGGGTTTCGACGGACATCTGCGGCTGAATGACGTAGTTGAGGATGGCGACGAAGACGAACGCGCCGAGAGCGCCGAGCACGAGACCGCCGGTGGTCATGACCCAAGGCTTGCGGCATTTTGAGAAAATGCGCTTCCAGTCTGTGTTTCGGCCCATGACCAAATCATTGTAGCGATCGAGGACGGGGCATTCAATCGGCAGCGGCCCTCTTCACACCATGCCCACATCGTCTCCACACTAAGCCCACAGGGTCTCCGGCGATTGACACAGGAAAACGCCCACAATATACTGGCCGAGCTACTTTGGGAGACGTTGTCCGCCGCAAGAGGAGGGACATGGAGGTCCTGAAGGTCGCTTCCCGCTCGAATCCGAACTCCGTGTCCGGCGCCATCGCCGGGGCACTGGAGCAGTGCGACGTCGTCGAACTGCATGCCATCGGCGCCGGTGCGGTGAACCAGACGGTGAAGGCGATTGCGATTGCGCGCCGCCTGATCGAGCAGAACGAGTCTCAGCAGATCAGGGTCATCCCGGGGTTCATGGAACTCGACATCGACGGAGAGAAGAAGACGGGGATCCGCTTCATCGTCGAGAAGTAGCGGTCACGGAGTTCAAGCCAGATGCCAAACTACGTAGAGACATACCTTGTGGATCGGATTCGGGACGCCGTGCTTGCGGCGTACGCGGCGCTGAAGGGCAAACCGCCGGAATACACCGTCCAGGTTCGCGCGACCGACCGTCCGGACCACGGCGACTACGCGTCGAACGTGGCGCTGCTCGAGGCGAAGCGGGCCGGCGTCTCGCCCCGCGAGCTGGCCGCGGACCTCGCACGGAAGATGGTCGAGCAGGTCTCGTCGGACGACTTCCCGCGGATCGAAGTCGCCGGACCGGGATTCATCAACGTCTTCGTCAGTCCGCGCCTCGTCCACGGCGTTCTGGCAACGATCCTCGCCGACGGCGAAGCATACGGCCGGTGGCCGATCGCGGCGCCATCGAAGACGCAGCTCGAGTTCGTCAGCTCCAACCCGACCGGGCCGCTGACCGTCGGCCACGGCAGGCAGGCGGCGCTCGGCGATGTCCTCGCGACCTTGTTCGAGTGGCTCGGCCACGACGTACATCGGGAGTATTACTTCAACGACGAGGGTCGACAGATCGAGCTGCTGACCGACTCGACCGCCGAGCGGGTGCTCGAGATCGCGTTCGGGATGGATCCGCAGATCCCCGAGGACGGCTACGCGGGTGAGTACCTGAAGGACGTCGCCGGGCGGATCATCGCCGAGAGCGACGCGGTCGCAAGCGCGATCGAGGAGATTCGGAGGGCGAACCCGGAAACGGTCTCCCGCTCCTTCCTGTACGAGCATCTCGACCCCGCCGTGCTGCGCCACGAGGCGACCGAGCGGATCATCCGGACGATCAAGGAAGACCTCGCGCTGCTCGGGGTCCGATTCGACACGTGGTTCAGCGAGGCGACATTGCACCGAGCCGGCGAGGTGGCGAAGGCTCTCGCGGAGCTGGAAGCGCGCGGCAGCGTCTACGAGCAAGACGGCGCCGTCTGGCTGCGGGCCGAGGAGCACGGCGGCGCAAAGGATTCAGTCCTCATCCGAAGCGACGGCCGCCCAACCTACTTGATGGTCGACATCGCCTACCACATCGACAAACGCGGGCGCGGGCTCGACCGCGTGATCGACGTCCAGGGCGCCGACCATCACGCCGAGCAGACGTGCGTCAAGGCGGCGATGCGGATCCTCGGCTATCCGGAGGGATGGCTGTCGTACGCCTCGCACCAGTTCGTCTCCCTGAAAGAAGGTGGCGAGACGCTGAAGATGTCGACCCGTGCGGGCCGGTTCGTGACGTTGCGCCAGCTGATTGACGAGCTGGGGAAGGACATCGTTCGCTGGTTCATGATCTCGCGGAAGCCTGATGCGCACCTCGACTTCGATCTCGACCTGGCACGCGCCGAATCGCAGGACAACCCCGCGACCTACGTGCAATACGCACACACGCGGATCGCGTCGATCTTCCGCAAGGCAGGCTCGTCGGATCGCACGTGGGACGACGTCGACCTGTCACCGCTGGTCGAGGCGAACGAAATCGCCCTCGTCAAGGCGCTCGATCGGTTCCCCGACGTCATCCGGGCGGCCGCCGAAGGGTTCGGCCCCCACCTACTCGCCGAGTACGCGCTCGACCTGGCCAGATCGTTCCACGCCTACTACGACAAGCACCGCGTCCTCACCGACGACGAAGCCCTTTCGCACGCACGCCTGGCGCTCCTCCATGCGCTCAAGACGGTCCTACGCAACATCCTCGAGATCCTCGGGATGGACACGCCGGAGGAGATGTAATGGCCTGGATCGATCGATTGCGATCCGGCCTGAAGAAGACGCGGGCCGGATTCACCGAGCCGCTCGGACGGATCCTGGCCGGGCACCGTTCCCTGAGCGACGAGGAGGTCGAGCAGATCGAGGAGATCCTGATCGGAGGAGACGTCGGGGTCTCTCTCGCGATGCGGCTGGCTGAAGATCTCTCCGCGCAGGCACGTCGCGGCGATGCGCGCGACCTCCTCGACACTCTGAAGGAATCCGTCCGAGAGCGATTGGCAGGATCCGAACGGGGCCTCTCCCTGCGCACCGACGGTGGACCGACCGTCCTGCTCGTGACCGGTGTCAACGGCACGGGGAAGACCACGTCGATCGCGAAGATCGCCGCCCACGTCCGAGAGGACCGCCCGGACCTGCCGATCACGTTCGCCGCCGCCGACACGTTCCGCGCCGCGGCGATCGAGCAACTTGCTGTGTGGGCCGATCGGATCGGCGCCGACCTGATCAAGCACCGCTCGGGCGGCGATCCGTCCGCCGTTGCCTTCGACGCCGTCGACCATGCCATCCGAACCGGCGGCATCTTGTTCATCGACACCGCCGGCCGCCTCCAGACAAAGCACAACCTGATGGAGGAGCTGAAGAAGATCGAGCGGACGGTCGCGAAGAAGCTCGGCCGCGGATCGGACGAGCGGCTCCTTGTGCTCGATGCGACGACCGGACAAAATGGAATCTCGCAAGCGGAGCGCTTTCACGACGCGATCGGCCTCACCGGCATCGTCCTGACGAAGCTCGATGGAACGGCGAAGGGGGGAGGCGTCCTGGCCATCTGGGACGCACTCGAGATCCCGCTGATGTTCGTCGGCGTTGGTGAGACCGCCGAGGACCTCCACGCGTTCTCGGTGGGCGATTTCGTCGAAGCGTTGTTCACTGCACAAGACGACTGAGCAATCGGCAAAGGATGCACGGAGGTGCACCAAGGATGAAGTACGTATATTCCTTCAGCAAGCAGCATGCAGAAGGCGACAAGGGAATGAAGGAGCTGCTCGGAGGAAAGGGGGCGAACCTCGCTGAGATGGCGAGCCTCGGCCTCCCCGTGCCGCCCGGATTCACGTGCTCGACCGAGGCCTGTGACGCCTACTACAAGCTCGGGAAGACGAAGCTGTTCGCCGCCCTGAAGCCGGAAGCCGAAGCGGCGCTCAAGCGGCTCGAGAAGGCCACGGGCAAGACTTTCGGGGCGGGGCCGAATCCTCTCCTTCTGTCGGTCCGCTCCGGCGCCGCAGTCTCGATGCCGGGCATGATGGACACGGTGCTCAACCTCGGTCTGACGCCGAAGACGATCGATGCCCTGATCGAATCGAGCAGCAACGAGCGGTTCGTCATGGACTCGTACCGGCGGTTCATCCAGATGTTCGGCAACGTCGTCATGGGCGTCGACCACCACGCGTTCGAGCACGAACTCGAGGCGGTGAAGAAGGCGAAGCGCGCCAAGCTCGACACCGACCTGACCGTGGCCGGCCTCAAGGAAGTCATCGAGCGATACAAGCTCGTCTACAGGAAGTCGACAGGCAAACCGTTCCCCACGGATGCAGTGACTCAACTGTACGCCGGCATCGACGCGGTCTTCCGCTCGTGGAACACCCCCCGCGCGGTGAAGTACCGCGAGCTGAACGATATCCGCGGGCTGCTCGGCACGGCGGTCAACGTGCAGACGATGGTCTTCGGGAACAGCGGCGAGGACTCCGCCACCGGCGTCGCGTTCACGCGCGATCCGTCGACCGGCGAGAACAAGTACTTCTACGGCGAGTATCTCGTCAACGCACAGGGCGAGGACGTCGTCGCCGGAATCCGCACGCCGCAGCAGATCACCGTGAAGGGCTCTCGGGCGTGGGCGAGGTCACACGGCGTCGCCGAGTCGGACCGGAAGAAGCAGTTCCCGTCCCTCGAAGAGGTCATGCCTAAGGCGTTCAAGCAGCTCGACGCCATTCGCGTGAAGCTCGAGAAGCACTACAAGGACATGCAGGACCTCGAATTCACCATCGAGAACAGCTCCCTGTACATCCTCCAGACCCGCAACGGGAAGAGAACGGCCAAGGCGGCGGTTCGAATCGCCATTGACATGGCGGCGGAGAAGCTGATCACCGAGAAGCAGGCGGTCCTCCGCGTCGACCCGGCGTCGCTCGATCAACTGCTGCATCCGGTGTTCGTCAAGGCGTCGGAGGAGAAGGCCAGGCAGATCGCCGTCGGCCTACCCGCTTCGCCCGGTGCCGCGACCGGCCAGGTCGTGTTCACCGCCGAGGACGCCGAAGCGTGGGCGGCTCAGGACAAGCATGTCATCCTCTGCCGCACCGAGACAAGCCCCGAGGACATCGGCGGCATGGACGCGGCCGTCGGCATCCTGACATCGCGGGGCGGGATGACATCACACGCAGCCGTCGTCGCCCGGGGCATGGGCACTTGCTGTGTCGCCGGAGTTGGGGACGTGAGCATCAACTACAAGACGAAGCGCTTCACCTGCAACGGCGTGACCGTGAAGGAAGGCGACTGGATCTCGCTCAACGGCTCGACTGGCCGCGTCTATAAGGACCAGATCGATACCGTCGATCCGAGCCTGACCGGCCCGTTCGGCACCATCATGAAGCTCGCCGATAAGTACCGAAAGCTCGGCGTGCGAACGAACGCCGACACCCCGCACGATACGGCCGTAGCAGTGCGATTCGGCGCCGAGGGAATCGGCCTCTGCCGCACCGAGCACATGTTCTTCGAGGGCAGCCGGATCGTGTCGTTCCGCCGCTTGATCCTTGTCGCTGAGATGGTCAAGAAGCTGCGCGACGAGAAGGGCATCGAGGATCTCGGTGCGCTGCAGAAGGCGTGCGCCAAGGACAAGGCGGCCGCCGAGGCGATCAAGCAGTACAAGCAGGCATTGCGCGAGCTGCTGCCGCTGCAGCGGAAGGACTTCGTCGGGATCTTCAAGGCGCTCAAGGGTCGGCCGTGCACCGTCCGGCTGCTCGATCCGCCGCTGCACGAGTTCCTGCCGCATGACGCCGCCGGCCAGAAGGAGATGGCCGCGACGATGGGCGTCAAACCGGCCGAGATCAAGCGCCTTGTTGAAGCGCTGCACGAATTCAACCCGATGCTCGGCCACCGCGGCTGCCGCCTCGGCATGACGTATCCGGAAGTCACCGAGATGCAGACGCGCGCCATCTGCGAAGCGGCCGTGGCCGTCAAGGGGTCACAGCCCGAGATCATGATCCCGCTGGTCGGACACGTGAACGAGCTGGCCAACCAGAAGGCGATCGTGAAGCGCACCATCGCCGACGTGGAAGCCAAGAAGGGCGCCAAGCTCAGCGTGCTCATCGGCACGATGATCGAGGTGCCACGCGCCGCGGTCACCGCCGACGAGATCGCCGAAGAGGCCGAGTTCTTCAGCTTCGGCACGAACGACCTGACGCAGATGGGTTGCGGCTTCTCGCGAGACGACGCCGGGAAGTTCCTCGGCGACTACGTCAAGATGGGCATCTACGACTACGACCCGTTCCAGGTGCTCGACCAGGCCGGCGTCGGCAAGCTGGTTGAGATGGCAACGGTGAATGGTCGGAAGGCTCGGAAGGGCTTGAAGGTCGGCATCTGCGGCGAGCACGGTGGCGAACCGTCGTCGGTCGCTTTCTGTCACAAGGTCGGCCTCGACTACGTCTCCTGCAGCCCGTACCGCGTCCCGATTGCGAGGTTGGCCGCAGCTCAGGCCGCGATCAGCGGCTAGCCTGAGCTGAGGAGAGAACGCCCGTGGCGCGGGCGTTCTCTCTTGCTACCGGCATCGTTCAGTGGCGCCGGTAGCCTAGCAGTCCGTGTGGGAAGTGATACCGCACCGCGAGTGGATTGGGATGATCC
>CAZSNG010000048.1:0-17163 GCA_964608345.1 uncultured Thermotogae bacterium | reverse complement strand
GACAGCGAGGACGTTCCGCTGTCGCAGGAGCCGGCCTACACGATCGACAAGACCGCCACCGCGGTCGACGCGGCCGGCAACGGCGTCATCGACAACGCCGGCGAACTCATCGCCTACTCGATCGTCGTCGAGAACACCGGCAACCAGTCGCTCACCGGCGTCTCGGTCGCCGATCCGCTGCTCGAGGGCGCCCACGGCTCCCTCAGCGGCAAGACCGAGTCGATGACCGTCGACGGAATCCTCGAGGTCGGTGAGACCTGGACCTACACCGGTTCCTACACCGTCCAGCAGTCCGACATCGACAGCAACGGCGGCGGCGACGGCGACATCGACAACACCGCCACCGTCTCGTCCAACGAGCTGCCCGACGAGGACGACAGCGAGGACGTTCCGCTGTCGCAGGAGCCCGGCATCGCCATCGACAAGACAGGCGACGCCGGCCCGGTCAACGTCGGCGACACGATCAACTACACGATCACCGTGACCAACACGGGGAACGTGACGCTGACCAACGTGACCCTGAACGACGCCAAGCTCGGTCTGAGCCAGAACCTCGGCTCGATCGCCCCGGGCAACAGCGTGCAGGTCACGCCAACGTACCTGACCAACGCGGCCGATCTCCCCGGACCGATCGTCAACACCGCGATCGCCGACTCCGACGAAACCGGATCGGTGAACGACAGCCATACGGTCGCAATCCTCGGCGGTCCGGCGCTCGGTATCGCCAAGACCGGCCCGGCCGAGGTCCTGGTTGGTGAGACGATCACGTACACGATCACGGTCACCAACGTCGGCGACGTCACGCTGCACAACGTCGTCGTCAGCGACGCCAAGCTCGGGCTGTCGAACATCCCGCTCGGCGACATGGCCCCCGGCGCAAGCGCCACGATCGCTCCCGCCCCGACCTACGGGCCGACCACCGCGGCGGACATGCCGCGCGTCGACAACACCGCGATTGCCGACTCCGACGAAACCGGTCCGGTCTCCGACGACCACTCCGTGATCGTCAGATACCCGCAGGCCGACCTGGTCGTCGAGAAGGATGTCGACGACCCATTCACCAGCGAGGGCGACACGATCGTGTTCACGATCACCATCACCAACGACGGGCCGGACACCGCGACGGGCGTCGCACTCGAAGACGTCCTGCCGCTCGGACTGCTCTACGTCTCCGACAATGGAGGCGGCGACTACAGCGAGGTGACGAACCGCTGGGCCGTCGGCACGTTGACTCTCGGCGCATCGGCGTCGCTTCGGATTTCCGCGCGGGTCGACCGAGGCACCCTCGGCACGACGATCACCAACACGGCGCTCGTGATCGAGAGTGACGTCGAGGACCCGGACGAGTCGAACAACGAGGACTCGGCCGACGTCACCGTCGTCGCCGCCGACCTCGCGGTCGTGAAGACGGTCGACATCCCGACTCCGGCCGAGGGAGACACGGTCGTCTGGACGGTCACGGTCCTGAACAACGGACCAAACGATGCCACCGGCGTCGTGATCTCCGACGTGCTCCCCGATGGAGTGACCTACGTCAGTGACAGCGGCGCTGGCAGCTACAACGCCGCGTCCGGCGAGTGGGTCATCGGGCTCTTGCCTGTTGCCGGGTCCCGAACGATCCGGTTCACCACGGAGGTTGATGCGGGGACCGACGGACAGACAATCGTCAACACCGCATCGGTCGAGGAGACGGATCTCCCCGATCCGAACTCCTCGAACGACGAGGACGACGCCGAGATCACCGTGTTGGGCGGCGGCGCCGGCGGTGAGGCGTGCGACAAGGTGATCATCAGTGAGATCGCCTGGGCCGGCACGGCCGCCAGTCCGGACCACGAGTGGATCGAACTGCGCAACATCAGCAACGCGGAGATCGATCTCACGGGCTGGTACTTGCGCTGGCGGAGGAAGGATGCGCCCAACGAGGTCTGGGAGAAGGCGATCCCACTTCGAGGTGTCCTCGCACCCGCCCCGCAGTCGGCTTGCGACCTCGCCGACAGCGATCCGGTCCCCTCTATCCGATTCACGGAGCGCGATGACGGGCTGTCGTGGCTCGTCGAGGCCGAACCGGTCGATCTCGATGAGAGCTACTACCTTCTCGAACGCGGAACCGACATGACGATCCGCAACATCGACGCCAACATCGTCTACGTCGACATCGATGTCGAGCGCCCTATGGAGCTCTCCGACGAGGGCGAGATCATCCAGCTGATCGACGACGCCCAGCAGGTCATCGACACGGCAAACGCGTTCGAGTCGCCTGGCGGCTGGCCGGCCGGAGACACGAGAACCTTCGGGACGATGGAGCGAACCAACCCGCTCGGCCCCGACGAGCCGGATAACTGGCACACCAACCTCGGGATCGTTACGCGAGGATTGGACGCCGACGAACGGCCGCTCGTCGCTACCGCCGACGTCATCAACTCGCAGACACTGGAGGAGATGGAGCTGTTCGTCTCCCTCGACCCGACGGACTGGGCCATTGGCGACTTCGTGGAAGTCGGACTCGACCTGCCACGCAGTGAACGAACGCAGACCGGCATGCCGTGGATCCGCGTCAGTCAGCCGACGGTCGTTGCCGCAGGCGACGTCGCCGGCGAGGGAGGAGGCATCCAACCGGTCTTCATGTTCACCAGCCGGTACGACGCCGATCTCTACATGCTCGGGATCGACACCACGGGCCTGCCGACGGGCAACTACCTCGTATGGGCCGTCTACGACGAAGGGGAGACCGTCCTCGTCCCGATCACCGTCCAATAGGATGAGGCACAGGACGCAAGCGATGGCCCCGGTCGACATCCGGCCGGGGCCTCTTCCTTCCCGCCGGTTGTCCGTGCCGCACCTTGTCACGTAAGATCCCGGTGTCATGTCGGACAAGTCGGATCGGTCGATTCAAACCCTCACACGCGAGTTCCTGCGGCAGTCGATCATTGCCGGAGCGCGCCGCGTCATCGCGCATCGGGATTACCTCGATCGAATCAATGTCTTCCCGGTCCCCGATCGCGACACCGGAACGAACCTCGCATTGACCATGGGCGCAATCGTCGACGGGCTCAGGAAGCCGCTTCCTTCTGTTGCCGCCGTGAGTTCATCCATCGCTACCAGTGCCCTCACCGGCGCACAAGGGAACTCCGGCGTGATCTTCGCGCAGTTCTTCCAGGGCCTCCGCGAGGAGTTCAGCGACTCGGTCCAGGTGTCCGTCCACCGCTTCGTGAACGCCCTGCATCGTGCATCGGTGCGGGCGCGAGAGGCGCTCGCCCAGCCACGCGAAGGAACCATTCTCACCGTGATCAGCGACGTCGCAGACCACCTCTCCAAGCACGCAGAGCGACTGCACGACTTCCGATCGCTGCTGGACGAAGGGTTGCACGTGGCGAAGCAGTCGCTGGCCGAGACGACAGGGCGCCTCGCGGTCCTGAAGCAAGCCGGGGTCGTGGACGCCGGTGCGCTCGGATTCGTTCACTTCCTCGAGGGCGTTCGAGACTTCTTTCATCGCGGCGCGGAAGAGGAAGAGGCGCCGCTCCCGGAGGAAGACGACAGCCCAGGGCCGCCTCCGAGCCCCGCGCCCCAGCGGCTCGACTTCCGCTACTGCGTCGAGGCGGTCGTTCGCGGCGAGCGGATCCCGCGCCGAGAGGTGATCGAGCGCCTGTCGACGCTCGGCGACTCGGTCGTCGTCGCGGGAACGGAGTCGGAGATCCACGCGCACGTGCACACCAACGTCCCGGCGTACGTCTTGGCGACGCTCGCCGAGTACGGCGCGGTGGAGTCCCCGAAGGTCGAGGACATGCTCGCCGCCGTGGCCGACGAGCCGGCGTCCGCGGCTCGTAGCGGGATCGCACTCGTCACCGACTCGGCCTGCGACCTCCCGATGGAGATGCTGACGGAGTGGAAGGTGCACGTGGTGCCCGTCCGCCTGGCGTTCGGGGACGACGTTCTGCTCGATCGCGTCGAGATCACTCCCGGCGAGTTCTACGAGCGGCTAAGGACATCCCCCGTCTTCCCGAAGACGTCCCAGCCCCGACCGATCGACTTCCTCGCCCTCTACCGGCACCTCGCGACGACCCACGAGGGGATCGTGTCGGTCCATCTATCGGCCGAGCTATCCGGTACATGGCAGAGCGCGACGACCGCGGCAAGACAGATCACCGAGGAAACGGGCGTCCCGATCGAGGTCGTCGACTGCCGATCCGCCTCTGCCGCCGAGGGGCTCGTCGTTTGGGCGGCATCGCAAGCTATCGCGGCCGGCTGTTCGCTGAGCGATTCCGCCGAGATCGCACGGGAGGCCGCGTCGGCCACCGACGTGTTCGTCTTCGTCCGCACCGTCGAGTACTTCGTCCGCGGCGGGCGGCTCTCCCCGATGCAGGGACGGGTCGCGAAGCTCTTGAAGCTCTGTCCCGTCCTGCGGGTCGAGAACGGTCGAATCGTCCCCGCAGGGAAGGCGTTCGGGCCGCGTGCCGCGCAGCAGCGCGTCCTCAAGGAGATCCTCCGAACCGCCCACAGAATGGAACGGCCGACGTTCGTCGTCAGCCAGTCGGCGGCTCCCGATCTGGCTGCCATGTACCGGACTGAGCTGCTGCTCAAGGCCGGAGACGCGCAGGTGTGGGTGACCGACACGGCGCCGGCGATCGGAAGCCACGCCGGCCCCGGCGCGGCGGCGATCGCCGTCACGGACGCCGGCGCAGTCCGCCGGGCGATCGAAGCGAGGGCCGCATAGTGGCTCTGGCCGTGCTGCTGATCCTGTCCTATCTGATCGGCGCGTTCCCTACGGCCGTCGTCGTCGGTCGTCTCCTCAAGGGGATTGACGTCCGCCAACACGGGAGCGGAAACGCCGGCGCAACAAACGCGTGGCGCGTTCTCGGGTGGCGCGGCGGCCTCCCGGTCGCTCTAATCGACGTCGCCAAGGGCGTCGTGCCCGCCGTCGGCATCGCTCGTCTTCCGATCGGGCCGCTTCCGTTCAGCCTCGAGATCGTCGCCATCCTGTGCGGTCTCGCGGCGGTGCTGGGGCACGTCTTCCCGATCTACACCGGCTTCCGCGGCGGGAAGGGCGTCGCGACCGCAGGCGGCATGCTGATCGCGACCGCGCCAGTTCCCGTTGCCTGCGCACTCGGCGTCTTCCTGCTCCTGGTCTTCCTGTTCGGGAAGATCTCCCTCGGATCGATCCTGGCGGCGTGGGCGATCCCCGTCTCCGCACTGCTGCTCGACCGGCTCACGACGCTGAGCTACCCGCCATTGCTCATCGGCCTGACCGGCGGCCTGGCGGTGTTCATTCTGTACACGCACCGGTCCAATATCGGGCGCCTCCTGCGAGGCGAGGAGCGCTCGTTCCCGCAGCTGCAGCTCTGGCGACGCCTGCTGCGCCGGTAGCCGAGATCCCCGCAGACGGTATCACCGTACTGTACTGCGTTTGACGCTATTCAGACCCGGTGCTACAATCGGGCCAGCCTCAACCAAGGAGAGAAGATGGAACGAGAGCCGATGCGGGAGATGCGCAATCGCAATCTCCGCAACATAGCCTTCATCACGATCGTCGTGATCCTCGGGCTGATCCTGCTCCAGTCCTGGTTCGGCCGGGACGGGGGGCAAAACGAGATCAGCTGGAGCCTGTTCAAGACCTTCGTCGAGTCCGGGCAGGTCGCCCAGGTCACGATCAAGGACAACATCGCCGAAGCGGTACTGGTCGACGGCAGCCCGCTCACGGCGCAGCTCCCGCAGGACGTGACGCTGTACTCGCAGCTACTCGACCAGAACGTCCCCGACGTCCAGTATGAGCCCGACTCATCCGGAAGTATCTGGACCTCAATCCTCATTTCCATGCTGCCGATCCTGCTGCTGATCGCCGTCTGGATCTACATCATGCGGCGAACCCAGACCGGTGGCGGCGCCCTCTCGTTCGGGCAGTCTAAGGCGAAGCTCGTCCGCCCCGACACGACGGAGATCACATTCGCCGATGTCGCCGGCAACGTCGAGGTCAAGGAGGAAGTCGAGGAGATCGTCGACTTCCTCCGGGATCAGAAGCGATTCATCAAGCTGGGGGCGGAGATCCCGAAGGGGATCCTCCTCGTCGGCGCGCCGGGAACCGGCAAGACACTGATCGCCAAGGCGATTGCCGGCGAGGCGAAGGTCCCGTTCTTCTCGATCAGCGGCTCGGACTTCGTCGAGATGTTCGTCGGCGTCGGGGCGGCTCGCGTGAGGGACATGTTCGAGAAGGCGAAGGCGAGCGCTCCGTGCATCATCTTCATCGACGAGATCGACGCGGTCGGACGGAAGCGCGGCGCCGGCCTCGGAGGCGGCCACGACGAGCGCGAGCAGACGCTCAACCAGCTCCTGGCGGAGATGGACGGCTTCCAGTCCAACAAGGGGATCATCATCCTCGCCGCTACGAACCGGCCCGACGTGCTCGATCCGGCGCTGCTTCGCCCCGGACGATTCGACCGCAGCGTCCAGGTCCCGTACCCGGCGCTGAGGGACCGTGTCGAGATCCTCAAGGTCCATCTGCAGCCGCGGACAGCGGCAGACGACGTCGATCCGGAGATCATCGCCCGCAAGACGCCGGGTTTCGTCGGCGCCGATCTGCGAAACTTGTGCAATGAGGCCGCGTTGCTTGCGGCGCGGCAGGACAAGGAAGCGATCGAAATGGTTGACTTCGAGGAGGCGACCGATCGGCTGCTGCTCGGCCTTCGGCAGAAGAGCGTGACGCCGACGGAGCAGGAACGGAAGGTGACGGCGTACCACGAGAGCGGGCACACCCTGCTCGGACACCTGCTTCCGTCCGACAGCACCGTCGTGCACAAAGTGTCGATCCTACCACGGTCGCACGGGTCGATGGGCGTCACGCAGACGCTCCCGTTGGAGGAGCGCTGGATGCCCACCCGATCCGAGTACAAGGACGTGCTGGTCAAGATGCTCGGCGGACGGGCCGCGGAAGAGGTCGCGTTCGATGAGTTCACCGCTGGATCCTCCGACGATCTGAAGCAGGCAACGCGCCTCGCGACGAAGATGGTCATCGAGTGGGGAATGAGCGAGAAGCTCGGTCCGATCAACCTCGGCAGAGAGCGAACGAACGTCTTCCTCGGCGAGGACATCATCAAGAGCAACGAGCATTCCGAGGAGATCTCGACGATCGCCGATCGCGAGATCCGCCGGCTGCTCACCGGCGCCTACGAAAGGGCGCGGCAGCTGCTGGGAGAGTATCGGGAGGCCCTCGACCGGCTGGCCGAGGAGGTCCTGCAGCGCGAGGAGATCGCCGGGGACGAGCTGAGCGACCTGTTGAACCGGCTCGCTCCGGCCCCGGCCGCATAGCAAACCATGACAGACATGACAAGGGACCAGCGCGTTACCCTCGAGACGATCACGGCTTGTCTGAAGGCGGTCATCGACCCGGAACTCGGGATCAACATCGTCGATCTCGGCTTGATCTACGGAGTTCGCGTCGAGGGATCTCGGATCGAGATCGACCTGACCCTGACGAACCCGGACGGCCCGATGGCCGGCACGCTCGCCACTGAGGTCGAGCAGGTCGTACGCTCGACGTTCGAGGAGATCGAAGACGTCGAGGTCGGCCTCGTCTTCGATCCACCGTGGACGCTCGAGCGGCTCTCCGAGGAGGCGCGAACGGCGCTGGGGTACACGGGCTAGAGGCCGAGAGGCCGGCCGCTAGCCGCTGCCCACCTCCGAGTCCGGGGGCGTTCCTTCGGCCCGGAGGCGCCCGATCCATCCCCACAGCGGCGTGATTCGGACGTACGTCGCGTAGGCGACGACACCGACCGCGAGCGGTCCGAACACCGCCAGCGCGGCCGCTCCGCCGCCGACCGCCCGCCGAGTCGCCCACGTGAGCCCGAACAGCAATCCGCTCCCGAGCGCAACCAGGCCGAGCCGCCTGACGTCGATCCTCATCCGGCCGATCAGGGTGAGGCCGAGAACCGCCGCGTTCACCACTCCCGCGATCGCCGTCGCGAGGGCCAAGCCCGCCTCCCGCATCGTCGAGACCAAGAGCAGGTCAAGCGCGACGTTCACTCCGACAGCGAGGATCGCGGCAACAAGCGGAACGCGCGTTCGCTCGAGGGCGTAGAACGCACGGGAGAACAGGTAGACCAACCCATACGGGAACAGGCCGATCAGGTAGAAGGAGAGGACACGCGCCGCGCGGAGCGTGTCTCCCGGCCCGAACGAACCATGCTCGAACAGGAGCCGGACGACGTCGGCTCCGATCACGAGCAGCCCGACCATCGCCGGCAGGAGAACGAGCGCGGTGAGCGAGATCCCGTCCCCGAGATCCGACGAGAACCGCGCCTCGTCTCGCCGAGCCCACGCGGCGGAGAGCCTCGGCAGAAGCGCCGCTGCAACGGACACTGCAAACACACCGAGCGGCAGCTGGAACAGGCGCATCCCATACTGGAGCGACGCGATGCCCCCGTCGCCGAGATGAGATGCGAGCTTGTTGTCCACCAGCAGGTTGACCTGCGCCACCGCGAGGGTCAGGACCGCTGGGGCCATCAGCCGACCGAGTTTCCGGATCGCCGGGTGAATCGGCCGAAGCGTCGGGCGGAATCGAAACCCGACGCGCGAGAGCGCCGGAACCTGGGCGATGAGTTGCCCGGCCCCGCCGATCAGCGCCCCCACCGCAAGGCCGACGGCCGGCGCCTCGGGGAACCGGGGAACGAGAATGAGGACTCCGACAATCATCCCCACGTTGAACCAGATCGGCGCCAGCGACGCAGCGAAGAACCGGTGATACGAGTTCAGGATTCCCATGAAGATCGCAGCGAATCCGACCAGCGCAATGAACGGGAAGACGATCCGCGTCAGCCGCACCGCCAGCGCCAGCTTCTCCGGCGAGAAGCCGCTTGCGAGGAACGGAACGTAGGTCGGCGCGAGCCAGACACCGATCCCGACCACGGTGGCGAAGACGAGCAGGAGCCACGAGAGAAGGCAGCTTGCGAATCGATCCGCGTCGCCGCCGTTGTGGACGACCCGTAGCCCGGTGTACACGGGCACGAACGCCGTCGACAGCGCGCCCTCCGCCAGCAACTGACGCAGAAAGTGAGGGATGAAGAATGCAATCAAGAACGCGTCGTACGCACCGCCCGTCCCGAAGCGATCGGCGATCGCGACGTCTCGCAGCAGCCCGAGCACGCGGGACAATCCGGTGGCGAGCGCCATCAACAGAACGTCGCGGGCGAGTTTCCTCATGGAGCGAGGGGGACGAGACAGAGGGCCGCGGCGTACGGGTCGCCCGATCCCCATCGGTGAATCGAGGCCGCGTCTCGGACGGCGAACGCGCTACTGCCGCACCGTCCGAGGACGATCGCATCCCTGATCGGGACGGGCATCGCACCCAGGAGAGCCGTCAGGTCGTCAAGCGCCTCCGCTTCGGTTCCCGTCTCCCGTTCGAACGACAGGAGGATCAGCCCCCCGTGCCAATCGGTGGCGAGGACGATCCAATCGGTCGCGGTACCCGGCGTGACGCCTCCCTGCACCTCGGCGGCCACCCCGGAATCGATCAGAATCGGGCCGGCGGAGAACGCGTGGGTGAAGCATGTCGCGGCAGCTCCGATGCCGCATTCCAGGGACAGCGTGTCCCCTAGCATGACGAGCGACAGCCGCGCCTTCGCCTCGCCGCTGGCGACGATGAGCGTCGCCGACGAATCGGCCGCGACGAACGGTCCCTCGTACACGGAGACAACGCGATCGCTGCGCACCTTGACGACCGTGAATGACCCGGGCACGCCGCGGGCGATCGTGCCGCCGTATCCCGGCGGGTAGGCGATCACCTCGCCGTACAAAAGGGGCCGGTTGAGGTCGTCGATCGGGATTCCCCTTCCGCCATGTTTGGCGAAGAGGGTCGCCTCGCCGGCGCAGTATGCCCACCATCCGAACATGTCGAGAGCGAGACCGACGTGCTCGCCGGCGGCGGCGGCGTACGGCGTCCCGTCGATGATCAGCAGGTCAACCGGGGGGCGGGCGCGCGAGCATCCCAGATTCACGGCGGCTACGGCGTTCGTGGAAGCGGCGAGATCTTCGATCGACGCGAGGGTCCCGAAGCCGGTCGAAGGAACCGCCGGGGCAAGCCGATACCGATCACGCCACGCCTCGACGTAGAGCCAGTCCGCGCGAACCGGCGCCGTCGACAGGATCGCCGTCAGCTCGTGCAGATCGATCCCGTCGCCGATCCGCACCACCGACGCCTCCGCCGGGAGGTCAGCCGTCTCCATCGAGATGGAGTAGAAGCCGGGGGCCTCGACCGTCTCCGTGCGAACGATTGTCCCTTCGTGAAGACCGATTGTGACGTCCACCCGCCCGGATGCCGCATAGGAGATACGAACGGATTCGATCCCCGCGTCTCCGAGGACGATCAGCTGAGGGCCGATATCCGATCCGCTGTGGTGCGCAGTCAAACGGAGTTCCGTGCCGTCATCCGACGCGTCGATCGTGATCGGGACGAACGCATCGAATCGGAGAACGACGCGATCCGCGGTCGCCTCCAGATCCTCGAGCGTCGCGGTCGCCGTCTCCACGAACCATGCGTCTCCGACACGGTGGATTTCGCCGCCAACGAGGCCGACGATCCACTCGATGCCGACGTAGGGCGTCCCGTCTCGGACCGCATACCGATCGGCTTCGAGACCGCGGCGTCTGCCGGACCAACGCAGCACGAGCCGGTCGACCTCGGCCTCCGCCTCGATCCCGATCGTGCGCCCGAACACCTCGATCGGAACGAGAACCGACCCGTCCTCCTCAAGAATCGGATGGGTCAGTGACAGCGGCACGCCGTTGACGGTTACGGAAACGGCGACGAGGGAGGCACTCCACGAGGCCACGAAGAGAAGGCAGAGAACGATCCCCCCGACCACCTCGCGTTTCATTGAGGGCTACTCCTCCTTTGCGCCCTCCTCGTCGACTTGCAGCCGAACGTCGACGGCGATGTCCTTGTACAGACTGATTGTCACGGCATGCGGGCCGAGCGTCTCGATCGGATGCTCGAGCTGGATCCGGGACGTCTCGATGTGCTCGCCGAGGATCTCCTCGATCTGTGCCGTGATATCCTCCACGCGCACCGATCCGTACAGACGATCATCATCGTGCGCCTTGCGCTCGAAGCGGAGCCGCAGGTCGGCCAGCTTGTCCCGTAGGTAGCGGGCCTTCTCCTCACGTTCGAGGAGTTCGGTCTCGTGGGCCGACCTCTGCTTCGCGAAACGTGCTACGTTGTGCTCGGTCGGTGCGACGGCAAGGCCGCGTGGTAGCAGGTAGTTTCGTGCGTAGCCGTCCGCTACGTTCACGACCTCCCCGACGTGGCCCAAGCGCTCGACAGTCGTCGTAAGCAACACCTTAGCGATCGTAATCACCCCTGTCTCAGTACCGCTAGATTGTAGAAAGCCCGCATCCTTTCGTCAAACCAGGCGCCTGCTCGCCCGGAAGGGCGATGATATACTGTGGGCCGATGATCGAACTGACCGAATGGCAGAAGAGCAGGGACCGAACCCTCGTGATGGGGATCGTCAACGCGACCCCGGACTCGTTCTACGCGGGCAGTCGCGTGCCGCGCGCGGAGGAGGCGATCGACCGCGCGCTCCGCATGGTTGATGAGGGGGCCGACATCATCGACGTCGGCGGTCAGTCGACCCGCCCCGGCTCCCGTCCGATCACCGCACAGGAGGAGATGGACCGCGCGCTCCCCGTCGTGAAGGGCGTTCTCGAGCGGGCCAACGTCTGTGTCTCGATCGACACGACCCGGGCGGACGTCGCCGAGGAGGCGCTCACGCTCGGAGCCAGCCTCGTGAACGACATCAGCGCGCTCCGCTCGGACGCACGCATGGCCCCGGTCGTCGTGCGGTCCGGTGCGTTCGTTGTGCTGATGCACATGCTCGGCCGCCCGGAGACGATGCAGCGGAACCCGACCTATGCCGATGTCGTTGCGGACGTTCGGTCGTTCCTCGCCGAGCGGGTCCGCGCCGCGGCCGATGGCGGGATCGCGGAAGAGAGGATCATCGTCGATCCGGGGATCGGCTTCGGCAAGACGCTCGATCACAACCTTGCCCTCCTCCGCGATCTCGAACAGCTGGTCGACCTCGGCCGCCCAGTGCTCGTCGGTCTGTCGCGCAAGGCCTTCCTTGGAGCGATTCTCGATCTGCCACCGGACGAACGGATCGAGGGAACGATCGCCGCCAACGCGGCCGCGATTCTTCACGGAGCTTCGATTATCCGCGTCCACGACGCGAAGGAGGGAAGGCGGACCGCAGACGTTGCGGAGCGCCTTCGATGCGATGCCGCTGCGAATCGTTGACTTCGTAGAGAGCCCCGGCCGACGGTTTCCCATCGAACTCACGCTCGAGGGAGGACGGGATCCGGAGGGCCTGTGCACAGTCAAGTCGATCGAGATCGTCGGCGAGGCGTTCGCGCAGCTGTCCACCTTGTACCTCGAGGTGACCGTCTGCGCGCAGCTGGAGCAGCCGTGCCGCCGCTGTCTCGACCCGGTCGGGGCGACGCTGGAACTCGACGAGCCGTTCGAGGTGCCGATTCCGCCGGGTACCGAGACCGTCGACCTTCTTCCGGTCGTCCTCCGACTCATCCTCTCCGCATACCAGCCGAACGTCGTCTGCCAGGAGGATTGTCGCGGTCTCTGTCCCGTCTGCGGTGCCAACCTTAATCGCCAACCGGATCACACCTGCGACGAGGATCGAAGCGACCGGACGACGCTGAGGGATCTTCTCACATGACCGGAGCATTCGTCGCGCTCGGGTTCGATCCCGGTCTGGCGACCACCGGCTACGGGATCGTCCGTGGCGTCGGCAGCGCGTGGGAAGTCGTCGCCGGCGGCGTCATCGAGACGCCAAAAGGGACTCCGCGCGCCGAGCGCCTGCAGACGATCTACCACGAGGCACGCGAGCTGATCGAGACATACCGACCCCACGGAATCGCCATCGAGGAGGTCTTCCTCGCGGCGAATGCGCCGACGGCGATGCGGACCGCGGAAGCGCGCGGCGTCCTGCTGATGGCCGCGGCCGACGTCGCGGTTCGCGGGTACACGCCGCTGCAGGTCAAGAAACGGATCACCGGCTACGGTAGGGCCCCGAAGTCGCAAGTCCAGGCCATGGTCAAGCGTCTTCTCCGCCTCTCGGAGATCCCCAAACCGGATGACATGGCCGACGGGCTTGCCCTCGCGCTCTGCTATCTGCTCGACCGACAAGGAGTGCAACCGACCGACGATGCCTACTTATGAGGAAGTCCTTCGCCTCCCAGGCCCGCTCGACGAGCGGCGGGTGCTGTTGTTCGACGGCCACTCGCATACCTATCGCGCGTTCTACGGGATCCCGGAACTGACCACGCGTACCGGGGAGCCGGTCAACGCGGTGTACGGCTTCTGGCGCATCTTCCTGCGTACCCTGCGAGACTTCCCGTCCGCCTACGTCGTAGTCGCCTTCGACGTGGGCGGGGAGACGTTCCGCCACAAGGTCTACTCGGAGTACAAGGCGAACCGGAAGCCGATGCCCGAGGAGCTCGCGTCGCAGATCCCGATGATCGAGCGTCTTCTCGACTCGCTCGGCGTGCCGACAGTCTCCGTCCCCGGGGTCGAGGCAGATGACGTCCTCGCGACGATCTCGCTGCGCGCTGCGAAGCGCGATCTCACCTGCTTGATCGCCACCTCCGACAAGGACATGGCCCAGGTCGTCTCCGAGCGAATCCATCTGCTGCGCCCGGCAGGGCGCGGCGTCGACACCGCGCAGCAGATCCTCGATCCGGCCGGTGTCGAAGCGAAGTACGGCGTTCCGCCCGAGCGTATCGTCGACCTGCTCTCGCTTGTCGGCGACAGCTCCGACAACATCCCCGGGGTGCCCGGTGTCGGCAGCAAGACGGCCGCCCGCCTCCTCGAGGAGTTCGGTTCGTTGGATGCCGCGCTCGATTCGGCCGACAAGGTGAAGAATCGGCGCGTCTCCGAGGGGCTGGCGAATCATCGGGACGCCGCCGAACTCGCTCGACGACTGATCCTGCTCCGGTCCGACCTCGAACTCGAGAAGATCCCCGACTCATGCCGGCTTCGCGGGATCGACCCGGATGAACTCGCCCAGGTGCTGACCGAGCTGGACTTCGCCTCCTCCTTGACGGAACTCGGCCTCACGCCAACCCCGTCCGTCGATCGCACCCCGCCCGAGCCGTCCCACCCCGTGGACTACCGCACGATCCTCGAGCGGTCCGCGCTCGACGCGCTCGTCGTCGAACTCCGAGATGCGGAGACCGTGTCGATCGACCTGGAGACGACGAGCCTCGACGCGATCGGTGCGGGGATCGTCGGCGTCGCGCTTTCCGTCGCCCCGTACTCCGGGTACTACGTGCCGGTCGCACACGAGGGACTCGACGCCCCCGATCAGCTCTCCCTTTCCGATGTCCTCGAAGCTCTGCGACCGATCGTCGAATCGGAGACGCCGCGACTCATCGGGCAGAACCTCAAGTACGACGTGACGATCCTGCGCCGCCACGGCCTGAACTCGGCCGGTATCGCGTTCGATTCGATGATCGCATCGCATCTGGTTCACCCCGAGGAGCGGCGACACAACCTCGATCAGATCGCGATGACGACCCTCGGCCACTCGATGATCTCTTACGAGTCCGTGGCCGGGAAGGACGGGGCGTTTGCCGCGGTGCCAATCGATCGAGCGACGGAGTACGCCGCCGAGGACGCCGAGATCGTCCAGCGGCTGTTCGCGCCGCTGACGGAGGCGCTGGAGGAAAGCAACCTCACCCGGCTGTTCCGGGACGTCGAGATCCCGCTGATTCAGGTTCTCTCCCGGATGGAGGAGCACGGCATCCTCGTCGACGCCACCGTCCTCTCGGCGCAGGGAGACCAACTGCGGACCGAACTGCAGATCATCGAGTCGGACCTGATGGACATGGCCGATGGGCCGTTCAACCCAAACTCCCCGAAGCAGGTCGGAGAAATCCTGTTCGAGCGGCTCGGCCTGCCGGTCATCGATCGGACGAAGACCGGCCCGTCAACGAGCGCGCGAGTCCTTTCGATCCTCGCCGAGCAGCACCCGTTCCCTGGGAAGCTCCTCGCCCACCGGGAGCTGAAGAAGCTCCTGACGACCTACGTCGACCAACTCCCGAAGGCGATTCACCCGTCGACCGGCCGAATCCACACGAGCTTCCACCAGACCGTGACCGCCACCGGGCGGCTGTCTTCGTCCGAACCGAACCTCCAGAACATCCCGACGCGGACCGAGATCGGCGGCCGAATCCGCGCCGCGTTCATCGCTCCGGAAGGCTCGACCCTCGTCGCCGCAGACTACTCACAGATCGAGCTTCGCCTGTTGGCGCACCTCTCCGAGGACGAACGGCTGATCGACGCGTTCCACGACGGACTCGACCTCCACCGGCTGACAGCGAGCGTCGTGTTCGGGCTGCCGGAGGACGCGGTTCCCGACTCGTTGCGAGACGCGGCCAAGCGGATCAACTTCGGCATTCTCTACGGCATCAGCCCGTTCGGCTTGGCTCGCGAGCTGGGGATCGCGCAAGCGGAGGCGCGAGGGTACATCGATCGTTTCTTCTCGGCCTATGCGGGAGCGAAGGCCTACATCGATCGGATGATCGAACGCGCGACCGAAGTGGGCTACGTCGAGACGATCCTCGGCCGGCGCAGACCGTTGACGAACCTGACGTCACGGAACGTAGCGCGCCGCAACTTCGATCGGCGGAACGCGGTCAATACGCCGATCCAGGGAAGCGCCGCCGACCTCATCAAACTGGCGATGATCGAGATCGATCGGTGGATCGAGGCGGAGCGCCCCGCCGTCAAGATGATCCTCCAGATCCATGACGAGCTCGTGTTCGAGATCGAAGAGACCATCGTCGGCGAAGCGACGGAGGTAATCGTAGAGAAGATGGAGAAGGTTCTCCCACTGAGAGTCCCGCTCTCGGTCAAGGTCGCCACGGGACGCGATTGGAGTCGGATCTAGCGACAGGGGGAGAGGGCGGAGGCGTCGATCCAGCGCTCGGGACGTGCGGGGTTGTCAAGGGCGCCGTTCTATGGTAGTCCATGCAGGGAAACCCCCGGTGAAACCTACCCCGAGGGCCAGTGTACGTGAAGGCGAGAACCGCCCGGAGCAAATGATGACGAAACGTATTCTTGCTTGTGCCGCCTTGGCGATCGGATGTCTTGCGCAGATCGCGCTTGCCCTTCCGGACCTCGTCGTCTCGCAGCTCGACATCTCGCCGGCCGTCCCCACCGACGGCCTCGTCGTCACCGTCACCGCCACGATCGAAAACGTCGGCCACGATGATACCGATGCCCCGTTCTTCGTACGGTTCACGTCCGACGGACAGGAGATCGACCTCGTCTCGGTCAGCCGGCTCCCCTCCGGTCGCACGCAGCATGTGTCGACGGCGTGGACGGCGACCGCAGGACCGCACGTGCTCTCCGCCGAGATCGACGCGGCGCTCGATCGCATCGAAGAAGAGGACGAGGAGAACAACCTCCGGTCCCTGTCGGTCAATGTGCGCCTCGATGACGAAGCGTTGGCCGTCCTCGCGCCGCAGCGGATCGCCGTTGCTCGATTCGACGACGTCAACAGCGCCGGGTTCATCAACATCGGTGAGGGAGTGGCCGAGGAGCTGGCCGACCGGTTTGCCGCGAGCGGTCTGCGGGTTCTCGACCACGACGAGCTCGACACGGCGATGCAGTCCAACGGACTGAATCCGGCGCATCCGGACGATGTTGCGCTCGCGGGACGGCTCATCGGGGCCGATCTCCTCATCCTCGGGTCGGTCGTCGACGTCCATGTGCAGGAGACGTCCCTCAGCCTTGGATTTCTCCGCCTCGACAATGCGTCGGTCGACATCCGTCTTTCGGCCCAGGTCATCGACGTCCACAGCTCACGGCTTCTGACGTCCGTCTTCGCCGACGGGCACCATGAGGGCACGACCGGCTTCTCGATCGATGTCGGGCAGCTGCTCTCGTTCCTGACGCTCGGCTCCGCCGAGGTCTGCACCGGTGGGCTGCAAGCCGATCGCGCGTGGTACAACGCCGCGCAGACCGTCCTCGTCGGATATCGGAACACCGGGGCACCGGCCTGGTACGGAGTCGAGATCTACACGTCTACGGGCGGCTTCCTCGATAGGCTCGGCTTGCAGTTCGTCGGCACAGACGGTTGCGGAACGTGGTCCTGGAATAAACGG
>CAZSNG010000047.1:0-17261 GCA_964608345.1 uncultured Thermotogae bacterium | reverse complement strand
GCCGACCTGCGGGCCGCTTCGCAGGCGGTCTTCGATCTGGGGTGGTTCGGTGAAGTGGTCCCCGACGTGGAAGAAGACGGGCAAATCACCTTCCGAGTCGTCGAGAACCCCGTGATCCGGAAGATCGTCATCACGGGCAACGTCAATCGGCGGTGGTACTCTGCGTTCGGCGTACGGCTGTTCAGCCTCCCGATCGTTCCAACGTCGAAGATCCAGCAGGTCCTCTACCAGGAGGACATCCGGAGGCGGAAGGTGCTGAATCGCGTGTCGCTCGAGACGGCGCTGGACAACGTCCTGAACGAGTACAGGGACCGCGGCTACGTGCTCGTAGCGCTCGGCGACGTGAAGCTTGACGAGACCCTCGAGATCGAGATCGTCGAGGCGCTCATCTTCGAGAATCGTGTCACCGGTCTCGATACTGTGCCGAATCAAGCGGCCCAGCTGATGATCGACGTGCCGCTGGGCGAGCCGCTGCAGATGATGGATGTGCAGCAGGTCCTGGCGCGCATCAATCAGTCGGTCTACTTCACGGACGTGGAAGTCGTCCCGCAGCCCGGGCCGGATAGGGACTCCGTCATCCTGGAGTGGAAGCTCGAGGAGCGAGCGCTGATCCACGACGCGATCGAGCTGTCCGCGATCGATCTTCTGGGGATCACGTGCTATCCGGAGGAGACGGTCTACGCCGCGCTCGGCGAGATCCCGGCCGCCCCCATCGACAACTACGGACTGCTGCGGATCCTACAAGGGGTCTACGATCTATACACCGGGGCCGGATACATGATGACCCGCTTCGTCGTCGAAGGAATCGACGAGGAGGCGCTGCGGGTGCGGATTGGCGAAGGACGCGTCGGTGAGATCCTCGTCGAGGGGATCGCGCACACGCGGGAGTACGTGGTCCGCAGGAAGCTCGACATCGCGGAAGGCCGGATCCTGACGCGATCGGACTACATGGTCTCGTACCAGAGCCTGTCGTCTCTCGGCTACTTCGGCACCGTCGACATCGCCTCCGAGTGGGTCGACGATGCGGTGACCGTTACGGTGACGGTGCACGAGAAGGCGAGGCTCGGCGGATTCGAGGGGACGATGGCGCTCGATCCGACGACCGGCGGCCTCGTTGGGGAACTGAAGCTTCGCGAGAAGAACCTGTTCGGGACCGGGCAGGACGTCTCGCTCAGCTACACGCGCGGGCTGGCGACAGAGGGGGAGCCGAGGGCGGTGACGTGGGATCTCGCGTACACCTCGGTCGCCTTCTTCCCCGGATTTGACAGCGTCGGACTCGACCTGTACCAGAAGACGGAAGACGTCACCGAAGACGAGGAGACCTCGACTCTGATCACGTACGGCAGGAAGACGACGTTCGCCTACCCGGTCATGGACTACGTGGATCTAGCGATCACGTACAAGCATGAAGAGGAGCGGGTGATCGGCGAGACGAAGTGGATCCCCACCGACTCGGTGACCTTCTCGATCCGCTACGACGACGTCACGGATTTCGCATTCCCGACGGACGGGACGCGCCGTCTGTTCAGCATGGAGAAGGCGGGCGGGTTCTCCGCCGGTCGCGAGTTCGTGAACCTCGGGCTGACGTGGGTCCGATTCGGTCCCGCCGATCTGCCGTTGTTCGGCGACATGCGGCAAGCGGTCGGCGTGCGATTCAAGGCGGGGTGGGGAGACGATCGACTGCCGACCAGTCAGTACTACGAGCTCGGCGGCCCGACATCGGTGCGAGGGATGGAGTCGCTGTCCGTTCCGCGGATGTTCCTGACCAACGTGGAGTATCGAGTCGAACTCGCCGAGGAGGGGCTCTACTTCACGACGTTCCTCGACGCGGGCTTCGACCTCGACGCCGTGCGCCCGGATGCGTTCCTGTCGACCGCAGGGATCGAGCTCGCGGTGAACGCGGTCGGGATCTACGTCCGGTTGGACGTCGCGTGGTCGCTCAGCTCCGATTGGAGTTGGGTCCCGCGCTTCGACATCGGCTTCGGACAGATGTTCTGACTTCTGACGTTCCATGGGGCAGTCGTCTATAATCGGGAAGAACGGAGATTCACAAGGAGGAATGGGTATGTCGCGGAATACGCTTGTCATCGCTGGTCTTGCTTTGCTGCTTGCTGCTGGAGCGCTGGTCCTACAATTCGTGCTGCCGTCGTCAGGCGGCAGCGTCAGCGAGGCAGACTTCAGCGCACTACAGGATGATGTCACCACGCTGCGACAGCAGGGGGCCCTGCGGATCGCGTACGCACGGACGGAAGATGCGTTCAGCGTCTTCTTGGACGCCGTGAGCGACATGCGGCAGCGGGCCACCGACAAGGCGGCCGAGATCGCGACGCTGCAGCGCGCGCTCGTCGAGAGCACGATCTCGCGTGAGGACTACGACGTTCAGCTGATGGGACTGCAGGCCGAGTTCCTCGATGCGCAGTTCGCGGTTCAGGTCGCGATGATCGACAGGATGGTCGCTTCCGACGGCTTCTCCGATATCCGCGCGGACCTGACGAACCTGAAGGAGCAGATGCAACCGGTCATCGACGAGATGAAGAACCTCCTCTCGACGGCTCGCATCGGTGTCATCGACTCTGCTGAGTTCAACGGCCGCTACAGCCAACTCGAGGGCGCATACGGACAGCTCGACCAGCTCCTCGTCAACGCTGCGACGATCAAGGTCGTCGAGGCGGCCCGAGAGGTTGCCCTGGAGAACGGGTACGACCTGATCCTGAACTACAAGAACGTCCTCGTCTACTGGAACCCCGCTTCGATCGTCGACATCACCGATCTCGTCGAGGCGAAGCTGGCGACGTACCTGTAGACGTCACGAACATGCTCGATATCGAGGCGATCCGGCGCGCTCTGCCGCATCGATACCCGTTCCTCTTGATCGACCGGATCGAGGAACTGGAGGACGGCCATGTCGTTGCGACGAAGAACGTGACGGTCAACGAGCCGTTCTTCCAGGGACACTTCCCCGAGCCGTTCGAGGCGGTGATGCCGGGCGTGCTGATTCTCGAGGCGATGGCGCAGACGGCGGCGTTCCTCGTTCCGCGTCCGGACGGGGACGGCCCCCTGGAGGGGTACCTCGTCGGTGTGGACAAGGCCAGGTTCCGTCGGAAGGTCGTCCCGGGCGATCGGCTCCGGCTGGAGGCGAAGCTCGTTCGGGCGAGACACGGTCTGCTGCAGGCCGACGTCGCGGCGTCGGTCGAAGGCGAGCCGGCGGCGTCGGCCACGATGTCTCTGCTGACGGCCGAGGCGGCGGCCGAAGGACGTTCGTGATCGAGTGCATCCCCAACGTCAGTGAAGGACGGGATCGTGCGGTCCTCGACGGACTGGTCGATGTGGTTGCCGGATCCGGCTGTCGCGTGCTCGATCTCCATGTCGATCCGGATCACAACCGCTCGGTCGTGACGTTCGTCGGGGACGAGGAGAAGCTGTTCCAGGGCGCCCTCGCCCTTGTCGAGGCGTCGCGTGACCGGATCGACCTACGAACCCAAGCCGGTGTCCATCCGCGAATGGGTGCCGTCGATGTGATCCCGTTCGTCCCGCTGTCCGACGCGTCCATGGGCGACTGCGTTCGACTCGCCCGCCGTGTCGGCAGAGAGATCGGCGAGCGGGTCGGGATCCCTGTCATCCTGTACGAGCGGGCCGCGTCGTCGCCGGCCCGCCGCAACCTGGCGGCCATCCGCAAGGGGCAGTTCGAGGGCATGACGGAGAAGCTCGCGCGGCCTGGGTGGGCATCCGACTTCGGTCCGAGCCGTCCGCACCCAAGCGCCGGGGTCGTCGCCGTCGGTGCGAGGGACTTCCTCGTGGCGTTTAACGTGGTGCTGCAGACCGACGACCTGTCGATCGCCAAGCGGATCGCCACGACGATCCGGGAGAGGAGCGGTGGTCTGGGAGGGGTCAAGGCGCTTGGCCTGCCGCTGGCCGGCCGCGGTCTCGTCCAGGTCTCGATGAATCTGACTGACGTCGGAGAGACCGGGGTTCTGCGCGCCTACGAGCGCGTCGAGGCCGAAGCGTCCTGGGCCGGCGTCTCGGTCGCGAACAGCGAGATCGTCGGTCTGGCGCCGCGCTCCGCCGTTGAAGGCGCGACGACGGAGAAGCTCCGGCTCGATCGTGATCTCGAGAGCGTCATCCTCGAGAACCGCCTCGCGTCGCGATGACTCTTCGGATCGGCGACGCGAGCGTCGAACACCTGATGGTCGTCGGATTCGGGGTCACCGGCAAGGCGGTCTGCCGGTACGCGGCCCGACACGGCCTCTCCGTCACGGTGAGCGAGCGTCGCACTCTGACCACGGAGGAGCGAGCCTGGCTCGCCGGCCACGGGATCGCGTGCGAGGATGCGGGACACAGCGATCGCGCGCTGGACGGCATCGATGCGGTCGTTCTCAGCCCGGGCGTACCCGTGAAGGCGCCGCTGGTCGATGCGGCGCGGCGGCGTTCGATCCCCGTCCACTCGGAACTCGACCTCGCTGCGCTCGCGTCCGGTCGTCGGCCGATCGTCGCCGTCACCGGGACGAACGGGAAGAGCTCGACCGTCTCCCTGATCGGTGCCCTTCTCCGCGACAGCGGGTGGGACGCTCCCGTGGTCGGGAACGTCGGCGTCCCGTTCATCGATGTGATCGAGGATGCCGATCGTCGCGATGCGTTCGTCGTCGAGGCGAGTAGCTACCAACTCGAGCAGTCGGAGGTGTTCTGTCCCGACGTCGGCGTGCTGCTCAACCTCGAGCCGGACCATCTGGTCAGGCACAAGACGATGGATGCGTACCGCGCGGCGAAGGGGAGGCTGTTCCGCCTCCAGACGCCGCATGACGTCGCGATCCTCCCGGCCGCATTGATCGATGACTTCCCCGAAGGCCGCGCGCAACGTGTCCGCTACGACGACGAGCGGCTTGCGCTCCCGGACGGGGCGGGGCGGCTCCCACCCCACCAGCGGGCGAACCTCCGCGCGGCGCTCTGCGCCTGCGAGGCACTGCATCCAGACGTCCGGTGGAGGGACGTCCCGATCGATCGGATCGTCTCCGCGCTCCGCCTGCCTCATCGAATGGAGCCGATCGGATCCGTGTACGGCGTTCGGGCGATCGACGACTCGAAGGCGACGAATCCGGCGTCGACGATCGCCGCGCTGGCGGCGGTGCGGGGCCCGGTCGTCCTGCTGCTCGGGGGGCGGATGAAGGAAGCCGGGTACGACGCGCTTCGGACCGCGATCGACAATCCGTCCGTCCGGCGAACCATTCTGTTCGGGGAGGCGGCCGACCGGCTGGCGAACCTCCTCGAGGGACGGCCGGTGCATGGCGTGCCGGACGTCGATGCCGCGGTTCGGGCAGGCCTTGCGGCCGCCCGAGCGGGCGACGCGCTCCTCTTTTCTCCGGCCTGCTCGAGCTTCGACGCGTTCTCGAACTTCGAGGTACGGGGCGAGGCGTTCGCGCGGGCGGTTCGTGCCGCCCCCGGCTTCACGGCCGACTGATCGGAACGGCATCGACGCATCCCAAGGACGCGATTCCTCCTCCGGCGGGACAATCGTCCGCGCATTTCTGGACCGATCGTCTCACCGTCGGCGACGCGGTTCCTTTCGCTCCCGGGCAGATGACGCAACGATTGATCCGCTGGTGACGCGAGACTCCAATCCCAGCATTAGAGGAGCGAGCCGTGGGGGGACAAGCGGACCGGAGGACGATTCTCGTGACATCGGTCCTCGTGCTGACGGGGCTGGTTGCGCTGTACAGTGCGTCGGCTCCGTTCTCCTTGCGTCACTTCGGAAGCGACCTGTCCATGCTGTTTCGGCAGGCGGTCGCGGCCGTCGTCGGCCTGGCGGCGCTGGGGATCCTTGCCGCGATCGACTACCGGCGCTTGGCGGCGATCAACGACCTGCTTCTGCTCGGATCGTTTGCTCTGACGGTCATGACGATCCTCCCGCTCGGCCTCGGCGACGGCCGCTGGATCGCCCTCGGCCCGGCGTCGTTCCAGCCGACGGAGCTGCTCAAGTTCTCCTTGATCCTCTACTTGGCGACGAGTCTGGCGAGGCGGGGTGACCGCGTGAAGTCGTTTCTTGACGGCGTGCTTCCGTATCTCATTGTCCTCGGTGTTCTCGCCGCGGTGGTGGTCAGCCAGCCCGATCTCGGAATGGTGCTCGTGCTCGGGTCGGTAACCCTGGCGATGCTGTTCTTCGCCGGCGCTCGGCTTCGACACCTCGTGGGCATCGCGCTCGGCTGCACGCCGCTCGTCTTCCTGGCGATCCAGGTTGCGCCGTACCGGATGGCGAGGCTCCTCTCATTCCTGAATCCGTTCGCGCACAGCACGACGTCGGGATACCAGACGATCCAGTCGCTGATCGCAGTGGGGTCGGGCGGCCTGATCGGCCGCGGTCTCGGCGCGTCGCACGCGAAGCTGTTCTACCTGCCGCAGTCGCACAACGACTTCATCGCCTCGGTCGTCGCCGAGGAGCTCGGATTCGTCGGGATGCTGGCCGTGCTCGGCCTGCTCGGCTTCCTCGTGTGGCGGGCATTCGCGATCGCCGAACGGGCCCCGGACCGCCTCGGACGCTTGCTGGCGCTCGGGATCGGATTCGTGCTGGGGTTCCAGACGCTGATCAACCTCGGCGTCGTCGTCGGCCTCCTGCCGGTGACCGGGCTGACGCTTCCGTTCCTGAGCAACGGTGGCTCCTCGTTGATCGTCACGCTGGCGATGGTCGGCGTGCTGCTAAGCATCTCCAAGCAGGAGGTCGGCCGATGAGGATCCTCGTGGCCGGAGGCGGTACGGGCGGACACTTCTACCCCGGGCTCGCCATGCTCGAGGGGCTCCGAGAAGGCGACCCGGACGCGAGGATCGCGTACGTGGGAACACGCACGGGAATCGAGGCGCGAGTCCTCCCCGCGTACCCCTGGATCCGGTTCTTCCCAATCCACGTCCGGGGATTCGTGCGGGGCGGGCTCCTCCGAAACGCCTCGACCCTCCTTCGACTCGCCCTGGGGCTGCTCGAGTCGCTGTGGGTCTTGGCGAGATTCCGACCGCAGATCGTCATCGGTGTCGGTGGCTACGCGTCGTTCCCGCCGGTCTTCCTCGGGGCGCTCCTCGGGCGGGTTCTCGGCATCCGGACCGCCATTCACGAGCAAAACGTCGTCGCCGGCCGCGCCAACCGCTGGCTGTCGCGCTTCGTCGATCTCGTCATGGCGTCCTTCCCGCAGACCGAGCGATCGTTCCCGGCCGCGCGGCGGCTCGTCGTGACGGGCAACCCGATCCGGGAGGAGTTTCTGCACGTCAGGCGCTGCGATTCCGTGTACCGCAAGTTCGGCCTGGATCCGCGGCGCCGAACCATCCTCGTGTTTGGCGGGTCGAGAGGATCGAGCGAGATCACCGAGCAGATCGTCTACGCCAAGGACGTCATTCGAGCGAACGCAGGACTACAGATCCTTCTCGTGACCGGGAACGAGCGTGCGACCGACGCGATCCGCGGCGAGCTTGCCACCGCCTCGGTCGACAACGTCGTCGTCAAGACGTATGTCGAGCAGATGGGAGCGGCGTTCGCGATCGCCGATCTGGTTGTCTGCCGCGCCGGAGCGACGTCACTTGCGGAGATCACCGCGTGCGGCAAGGCGTCGGTCCTCATTCCGTGGCGGGAGGCGGCCGACGATCACCAGTCGGCGAATGCCCGATGGCTGGAAGAGGCGGAGGCTTGCGCCGTCGCCGATGATGAGGTTATCGTTGAACGCAGTCTGGTGCGACTGATCGCGGGCCTGATCCGCGACGAACTGGCGCTGGAACGGCTGGCGGGGAACGCCGGCCGGCTGGGGAAGCGCGGCGCAAGAGCGCGGATCCTCGTCGAGATTCACTCGATGATGAGGGGGGCCGGCGCGTGATCGACACGGGCTCGCGAACGCATTTCGTCGGAGTTGGCGGGATTGGCATGAGCGGCCTCGCTTCCGTGCTTCGCGCCCGCGGCGACGACATCTCCGGCTCGGACCTCAGGGCCAACCGCCAGCTCGATGCGCTCCGGCGTTCCGGGGTGGCCGTGTACGTCGGACATGACGAGCGCCACGTGACGGACGACCTCGATCGCGTGGTCGTCTCGTCGGCGATTCCGGCGGACAACGTCGAGGTTCTGGCCGCGCGAAGGCAGCGGATCCCGATCGTCCAACGCCTCGATGCGCTGGCGGAACTGCTCCGCACGCACCGCTCCGTCGGGGTGACCGGGACGCACGGGAAGACGACCACCACCGCGATGCTGGCGACGATTCACCGTAGCCTCGACCGCGCGCCGAGCTACCTTGTGGGTGCGCACTGCCCCGGCCTCGGCGGAAACGCGAGGCTCGATTCAGGGGATTGGTTCATCGCCGAGGTCGACGAGAGCGATGGGCTGTTCCTGTCGCTCGAGACGGACGTCGCAGTGCTGACGAACGTCGGTCTCGATCACCTGCAGACGTATCACGATCTCGACGAGATCCGAGCAGCGTTCCGGCAGTACGTCTCGCAGGCCGAGGACGCCGTTCTGGCTATCGACGACCCGCACGTGGCCGAGATCGCCCGTGCGCTGCCTGAAGCATTGACCGTCGGGATCCGGAGCGATGCGAAGCTTCGGGCGGTGAACCTCCGATTCGAGCGGTTCGAGACGACGTTCGATCTGTTGCACCGGGGAGAGGTCGTAACACGGGTCTCCCTCCCGGCGCCCGGCGAACACAACGTCAAGAACGCCCTCTGCGCATTGGGCGCGGCGACCCTGACCGGCATCGACCTCTGCGCCGCGGCACGAGCACTCTCCGCCTTCGTCCTCCCGCACCGTCGCTTCGAGGTGCTCGAGGAGAACGGAGTGACCGTCGTCGACGACTATGCCCACCTGCCCGAAGAGATCGAGGCGACGCTCAGGGCCATTCGTACCGGCTGGCGCGACCGCAGGATCGTCGCGATCTTCCAGCCGCACCGGTACAGCCGGACGCGGGCGCTCAGCGCGCAGTTCGGCGCGGCGTTCTCCTTCGCGGACACCGTGATCGTGACATCGATCTATCCGGCGTGCGAGGCGCCGGTGCCCGGCGTCTCGTCGCGGACGATCGTCCGTGCGATCGAGCGCGAGACGGACGCCGCCGTCCACTCGATCGCCAGCAAGAACGATGCGATCGGCTTCATCAAGTCGCTGATCGTGCCAGGGGATTTCATCGTCTCCTTCGGTGCCGGCGACATCTGGACCGTGACCGAGGAGCTCGCCCACTTCCTCGAACGCGGGTCGTTCTGCGCGGCCTAGGCCACAACACAGCGCTCCTCCAGCCACGTCGTTGACCGGGCAAGCCTTAGCGGTATGATAGGATCTAGGTGTCTCATGTGGTGCAGGGCGCGACGGCATGACCACCTTGAGAGTGAGGTGCGCGTCCGGGGAGCGTTCCGGTTGGACGTACTAGGAATGGCCGTTGTGGTTCGGCTTGCAGCACAAGATACTCGAATAGAAGACGCGAAGCACGGAATCGCAGGTCCCTCGGCCACGGCGCCGAACGCGGAGATGCGCAAGGCAATTGACATTCTCGAACAAAAGGTGTATAACAGTCTTCACGAATCTCGCTCTAGTAGGGCAGTATGGGGTCTTTGACGGGTGAAGGAGGGGGCATTCTGGCGCGTGCGCGCTGTTCGGGTCTTCGCTGTAGGGGGGGTACTCATCACTGCTGCTGCCATTGCTCTTTGCACGCCATGGTTGGGCCTGGTTGATCTGCGGGAGGTCGTGATCTCGGGAAACGCCCACGCTTCTGCGGCGGATCTTGTGTCACTGTCAGGTCTCCATCGCGGCCAGTCTCTTCTTACCCTGTCACTTCGGCGGATCCGATCGAATCTGCTGCTTCATCCGTGGGTCAAGCACATCTCCTTGGATCGCAGGCTACCCCATACGTTGGCCATCCAGGTTGTAGAGAGAGAGGAAGTGGCCTGGATGGTTCCGCCGCCCGGCGATGGTTGCGTCACTCTCGCGGAGGGTGGCGTAGTCGTCTCTGCCGACTGCGATCGATCCGGTTCGTTGATCGAGCTTCGCGGCGCGCGCCTTTCCGGCGTTGGCGTTGGAGCGTTCCTGCCGGACGCGTCGATCGTGCGGCTGGTCGATGCACTGCGCGGTGCCGCGCTGGCGTTCCTCGCCACGCGTCGGATCGACGTGACCGACCCGACGTCCGTCGAAGTGGAGGCGGGATCGGGTCTCCGTGTACTCCTCGGTGGCTTGAACGATGCGATGTTGCGACTGGATGCCTTGGTGGCACTCTATCGCTCCTCGCTGGACTTGGAAGACTACGAGGTTGTCGATCTCAGGTTCGGGGGTGAGGCGACGCTGGTGCCTCGGTAAGGCGGTGCAGAGATGAGGAAAGAGAAGGTTGTTGTCGGGCTCGATGTTGGGACCACCAAGGTGGTCGCTCTCGTCGGGAATGTGATCGACGGGCTGATCGAGATCATCGGCATGGGCAAGTCCGAGTCGCACGGTCTCGAGAAGGGGGTCGTCGTCGACATCGGACGAACGATCTCGTCGATCCGCAAGTCCGTCGAAGAGGCCGAGAACATGGCGGACGTCAAGATCGACGCCGTTTACGTCGGAATCGCGGGCAAGCACATCACGTCGATCAACAACAGCGGAACCGTGTCGATCAACCGACCGGATCGGATCATCACGGAGGATGATGTCCGTCGGGTCGTCGAGACGGCACAGGCGATCCAGATTCCGCCCGAGAGCGAGATGATCCACGTGATCCCGCGGCAGTACATCGTCGACGGCCAGGACGGGATCACCGACCCGGTCGGCATGACGGGTACGCGCCTCGAGGTCGACGTGCACATCGTGACCGGCGCGATCACCGCGGTTCACAACCTCGTCCGATGTGTCGAGACGTTGGGGATCGGGATTCGGCAGATCGTGCTCGAGCCGATCGCGTCGTCTCTCGCCGTCCTCTCGTCGGCCGAGAAGGAACTCGGCGTCATCCTCGTCGACATCGGCGGCGGGACGACCGACATCTCGGTCTTCCGCGGAGGGGATATCTGGTTCTCCAAGGTCATTCCGATTGCCGGAGAGCACATCACCAACGACATCACGGTCGGACTGCAGACGCCGATCGAGGAGGCGGAACTCGTCAAGAAGATGCACGGAACCGCGCTCGTCGACTCCGTCAGCGAGGACGACAAGATTGAGGTGGCGACGATCGGTGGCGACGAGAAGAAGCTCGTATCGAAGAAGCGGCTGGCCAAGATCATCGAGCCGCGCATCGAGGAGCTCCTCGACCTCGCGATGCAGGAAGTCGAAGACGCCGGCTATCGCGACCTCGTTCCGGCCGGACTGGTGCTCACCGGCGGATCATGTCTTCTGGACGGGCTGCCTGAGTTCGCCACGCAGCGATACGACATCCCCGTTCGCCGGGGCAAGATCCCGCAGGGAATCCACGGACTGCGCGACATCGTCGAGTCGCCGATCTACGCGACGTCGATCGGCCTGCTGCGCTACGCGGTCGAGACGAAGGACTTCAAGAAGCCCGAGTTCGCCGAGCGGCGGCGGGAATCGATCATCGGGAAGCTGTTCTCCTGGTTCAACCGATTCTTCCGGGGGTAGAGGATGACGATTCCTGAGCAGACGCACCACCCTTCCTCTCCGGCGAACCTGATGGTCGTCGGGGTCGGCGGCGGTGGCGGGAATGCCGTCGACCGGATGTTCGATACCCGGGTGAACGGGGTCGAACTCGTCGCAGTGAACACCGACGCGCAGGTTCTCGAGGTCGTTCGCTCTCACCGAACGCTCCAGCTCGGCCGGAAGCTGACGGCTGGCCTTGGCGCGGGCGGCAATCCGGAGATCGGTCGGCTCGCCGCCGAGGAAAGCCACGAAGAGATCGTCGATCTGCTTAACGGCGTTGACATGGTGTTCATCACCGCTGGAATGGGCGGAGGAACGGGAACAGGAGCCGCTCCGGTCATCGCTGCGTTGGCGAAGGAAGCAGGGGTCCTGACGACCGGGATCGTGACGCGGCCGTTCTCGTTCGAGGGTCTGGCCCGGGCCGAGAAGGCCGAGGCCGGCATCGCTCGGCTGTCTCAGGCGGTCGACGCGATGATCTGCATCTCGAACGACAAGCTCCTGAAGGTGGCGCCGGCCGAGACGCCGATTACCAAGGCGTTCGAGATCGCCGATGAGGTCCTGCGTCAAGGAGTAGAAGGGATCTCCGATCTAGTCACCGTCCCCGGCATGATCAACCTTGACTTCGCGGACATCGAGTCGGTCATGCGCAACGCCGGAACCGCGATGATGGGAATCGGCGAAGGTGAAGGCGAGGGCAAGACGAAGGACGCGGCGCGAAACGCGATCTCGTCCCCGCTGCTCGACGGATCGATCCAGGGGGCGCGGAAAGTGATCATGAACATCACCGGTGGATCGGACCTGACGCTCGAGGAAGTCACCTCCGCGGCGAACCTGATCCGCGAGGCTGTTTCCGACCGCGCCGACATCATCTTCGGTACCGCGATCCGCGACGGGTTGGAGACGGTCCGGTTGACCGTGATCGCGACCGGTTTCTCGGTCGAGTACGGGCAGGATGACGATGAGGGACCGCCGCTGTCGAACGAGACGATGCTCACCAAGCTGGAGAAGGAGAGCCGCGTCGGAGCCGACGACTTCGATATCCCGGCGTTCCTGCGCCGCGGTCGACGCAGTCGAGACGAGCGGCCGCGCCCGCCATGGGGTGAGCCCCAGGACAGCGGCGAGTAGCCTCAGACCCGAACGAATCCGAGAAGGACGACGAAGCCCCCGGATCTCCGGGGGCTCCTTCTTTGCCAGAGGTGGGGGTCGAACCCACACGACCCAAAGGGCCACGGGATTTTGAGTCCCGCGCGTCTGCCAATTCCGCCACTCTGGCTACGTTGCGGGAATGGTAGGCGGTGGTCGTCACTCCGTCAAACGCGGACTGGTCGACGCGTCCAGCGCTGGACACCGCGCAAACCTGTTGCTCCGTCCGTCCCAGGGCTATACTGGATGTGGCCAGAGATTGTCGGATGTGCCGGCGTGCATGAGGCGGTTGCCGGACCGAGCGGTAGCTCGGAGACGCGAGGAGGCGGATGTGGCGAACGGGCGAGGGTGTGATCTTGCGGTCCTGGCGAGGCGCTCGGCGCTACTGCTTCTTCTCGTGCTCCCCGCTCTCCCTCTGGCGTCGCTCGCAGTCTCGCAGCCTCCGACCGCCACGACGGATCCGGCATCGAACGTCGGAACCTCGACGGCCACCCTGAATGGCACCGTGGATGCCAACGGCTACTCGTCGACAGTGACGTTCGAGTACGGCACCGACACGTTCTACGGCACGACGGTCACGGCCGATCAATCCCCCGTTGGGGGCGACACGGACACGCCGGTGAGCGTGGCGATCACCGGGCTGTCCAGCAACACGACGTACCACTTCCGTGTTGTTGCGGCGAGCGCCAAAGGCACCACCTACGGCGCGGACATGCCGTTTACGACGACCAGCACCAACATGCCGACCGTGACGACCTCCCCCGTCACGGCGATCGGATCGAATACCGCGAGTGGCGGGGGCAACGTCACCAGCGAGGGCGGCGCGCCGGTAACGGCACGTGGCGTCTGCTGGTCAACCTCCCCGAATCCGACAACTGCCGACGACTCCACGTCCGATGGATCCGGTACCGGGAGTTTCACCAGCTCCCTGACCGGACTGACGGCGCTGACGACGTACTACGTCCGCGCGTACGCGATGAACTCCTACGGAACCGCGTACGGGAACAACGAGCCGTTCACGACGCTCCCACTTCCACCATCCGCGACGACGGATGCGGCTACGGCAGTGGGGCTTACGTCGGCGACACTGAATGGGACCGTCAACGCCAACGGCGACTCGTCGACGGTATCGTTCCAGTACGGGCTCGACACGTTCTACGGCACGACGGTGACGGCCGTCCCGTCGACGGTCATCGGCAGTTCGGACACGCCGGTGAGCAAGGCCATCACCGGACTGGCGACGGGAGTGACGTATCACTACCGGGTTGTGGCGCAGAACTCCGGTGGGACCACGTACGGCGCCGATAGGACGTTCACAGCCGGATCAGGGCCGCCCACGGCAGCGACCGGCGCCGCGAGCAGCGTCATGGCGACAGGAGCGACACTGAATGGAACCGTGAATGCGAACAACAGCTCCACGGCCGCAGAGTTCGAGTACGGCGTCACTCCGGCCTACGGGATGACGGCGACGGCCGATCAATCGCCGGTTACGGGGAATACGTCGACGGCGGTGAGCAAGGGAGTCACCGGGCTCTCGGCGAACACGACGTATCACTACCGTGTCGTTGCGACGAACGTGGGAGGTACCACGTACGGTGCCGACAGGACGTTCACCACCGGATCCCTACCGCCCACAGCGACGACAGACGCTGCGAGCAACATCACGGCGACGGGGGCGACGCTCAACGGCACGGTGAATGCGCACAACGACTCCACGACGGTGACGTTCCACTACGGACCGACGATGGCCTACGGGATGACCGCGACGGCCGATCAGTCGCCGACTACGGGCAGTACGGGCACGGCGGTGAGCAAAGGCATCACCGGCTTGTCCCCCGGAGCGACCTACCACTACCGCGTGGTGGCTCAGAACGGCAGTGGCACAAGGTACGGCAGCGACATGTTGTTCGACACTACATTGCCGGATATCGAGGTGTCCGCCGACACGCTGGCGATCGTGGCATCGAACGACGGAGAAGTGACGGTCTCGGGGGCACTGACGCTGACGAACAACGGCACGGGATCGAACCTGACTGACGATGTGCCGATGCAGTTCACGCTCTACGACAACACCGGGTGCTCGGGAGCGCAGCTCGCGCAGTGGACGGAGACGCTTGCCGGCGTGAACATCCCCGCTGCCGGTGGCACGCAGACCTTCACGATCGCGGGCCGCGCCATCACGGCGAACCTGTGCGTGAATTCGACCGACTGCCACGTGTCGATTCTCGTTGAAGCCGACTACTCTCACACGATCGACGAGTCCGACGACACGAACAACGTGCGCTGTACCGACAGCAAGCTGGTGAGCATTGCGGATCTGGAAGTTACCAGCGTGACTCCGCTGGTGACCTGTGTGGGCGATGGGAACATCCAAGGATCTGTTGCGATAGGCGTCTCGAACATCGGCTGTTCGGACGTCGACAACGTCGTGGTTCGACTGGCCTCGGATTGCGGTCTCACCTTTCCCGATCAGCCAATCGGCCCGACGCTGGAGGCTGGAGGCAGCACTGAGGTCGTCTTCCCGTACACGTCGGGATGGACGAACTGCGGCTGTGGCTTCGCAGCCACGGTCGATCCGGATGATCTCATTCCCGAGTGTGAAGGCAGCAACAACACTACGACATCAGCCGCCGGCACCGAGACGGCGCCCGATATCAGTGTTGTTGGAGACACGCTGTCGGTCCGTTGCGTGCCGGATGGCCAGGTACAGATCTCGGGGACGATTACGCTCTCAAACAGCGGATGTGGAGGAAGCCTGACTGAGGACATCCCGATGCGTTTCACTCTATACGACAGCACAGGGTGCTCAGGGAATCAGATCGACCAATGGACGCAGACGCTCGCAGGCGTCAGCATCGCGAGCGGCGGAGGAACCCAGTCGTTCACGATCGCGCCTCGCAACCTCATTACGGATCTGTGCATGAACTCGATCCACGGCCAGGTGTCGATCCTCGTAGAAGCGGACTTCACCGACGCGATTTGCGAGGTCAGCGGGACGGCCAACACCTACTGCGCAGACAACAAGTCCGTTGACGAGATTGCGCCGATTCCGCGGGACGACCCGCGCCAGGACATGGTGCTCGACGAGAGTGCGATCATCGATCCACTGGTCGATGTGCGGCTGGACGGGTTCGGAGTCTACCGGCTGATCCTGCGGGAGAACTCACCGGTTTGGATCGACGTGGTGGCGAATGACACCGACAATTGCAGCTGCGCGACGCTGACGATCGATGCGATCGTCGATCCACCAGCGCACGGGACGGCGACGCTCGAGGATGACACAGGCGACTGCACCGGCGGGAGCGTGATTCGCTACGCGCCGGGCCTCGGCTACGTCGGGCCGGACCAGTTCACCTATCGAGTTCGCGACGCCTGCGGCAACGTGTCGGATGGGATCGCGACGGTGTACTTGTACACGGTCCCCGAGGTGGCGATGGAGGACGTGTTCGTGACCACGTGCGCCAGTGAACCGGTCGAGTTCATGGTGGTCGCGGCCGACCTGTGGGTCGACACCGATCCCGCCGCGATTCCATTTGCGTTCACGGTCGTCGCCGGACCGTCGCATGGGGTGCTGATCGGCGATCCGACCGACGCGATCCTGACCCCGCCGAGCCGCATCATGATGGGCGGCGCGACGGTGCCGACGCTCGAAACCACGGAGACGGCGTCGATCACGCTCGTCTACATACCGGCCGACGGATACACCGGTCGTGACGCAGTCCTGATCCGCATCGCCGACCCGTTCGGGAACGAGGCGACGGCCCGTGTCGACATCGCGGTCGGCGCATGCGTTGCGACCGACCGTCCGGAGATCGAGGCGGCGCAGGGCGAGGTCCTCCGGATCATCGGGCCGGAAGGTGCGATCCTCACCACGGGCTCCGTCGTCTTGGTCGCCCTCGCCGACGGCCTCGAGCATCCCGAGGCGCTCAGCATCTCGTTCGACGCCACACTGAGCCGTCCGGTCCTCACCGTCGACGCCGGAGCCCTGCTGCCAGGGGAATACGTCTTGAGCGTCTCTCTCGGAGATGGTGGCGCGGTTGATCTGACACTCCTCGTCGCAGTAGCTGAGTCTCCCTAGGCAGCGTCTCACCTTCGGCGAGCCGTACGAGAACGGTGCGCTAGACGCTCTCCCTTCTCGTGTTTGATGACGTGCCCACGTCTCGGTTGGCGCAACCCATCAGAGCTAGCTCATTTAACGCGAGAACGGGGAGCTTCGAGCTTCCCGTTCTCGCCCGGCTTGCCGAGGCAAGACGCAGTTCTCGCCCCTGCCTTGAAGCGCCAAACCGTCAAGGCAGCCCCCTCTCCCAATCTGGATGTTTTCTTCAGGTTATCGAACCAACACATGGGCCTCTGACTATGGCCGACACGAACAGGTGATCAAGTTTCAGAGCCTGACGGTTTGCCGGAGGTTCCAACCGAGCATGGGATGTGGTATACTGACCCAGAAGCGTGGCACCGAACGAGAAGAGGGCACATCCGATCGAGGCGTGGTGAACCGTGTCGGGTGTGCCTTTGTCGTTGCTCGAGCCAAGGAGGCTGGTGTGGGAACGCGAACCGGTGG
>CAZSNG010000046.1:0-19091 GCA_964608345.1 uncultured Thermotogae bacterium | reverse complement strand
TAGATCTCGCCCAGCTTGCGCTGCAGTTCCGCCACGGTCGCCGCGCCGGAAGCACGCGTCACGTCCTCCAGGCTCTTGTGAAGCGCACGGTGACCGGCGACCGATTCGTCCGGCATGTAGTGCCACTCGATGAATCTCCAGACGCGAACCGGATCGGCGAGCATCTTCGCCATCGCGTTCAAGCCGAACGCCTGCGGCACAGCCGGCGCGGCCCATGCGTGGGTCCGTGCCAGATCGGCGAGCGCATCCCGCAGTGCGCGGCGATCGAAGTCTCCGGCGTGGAACAGCTCCACCTCGCGGCCATGAGCAGCGTTCGAGACGACGAGCCGCTCGCCTCGGCGTTCGACGCGGGCGACGTACATGCGTTCCGCATCCTCTCGATGAAGCCACCAGTACTCAGATGGCACGACCCCGCCGCCACGGGACAGAACCATGTCGACGGCACGGACTGACGGTCCCGACGACGTCCCGTCGGCGCTTGTCAGCGAGCCATCCGCCACCTCGAGCCGCGGTTCGGTGCCTCCGATCACAGAGAAGATCTGGGACCGCGACGTCTTTCCCGCCCCGGCCGGCCCGACGACCGCATTGATCCCCTCGCTGAAGCGGACGGACTCCCGCTGCCGGTTTCCCCAGTCGATCCGAATCGCCTTGACGTACGTGCGATCGGCCGGGCTCTCCCGGTGGGCGCCCTGTCGACCCAGAGGCCGGGACGTCTTGTCGACTCGAACCCGATTCTCCGGGTCCATCAACGCCGCGCGGACGGCCTCGAAGGACAGCGCCGACGGATCGAGCCTCAACCAGGTGCGTCGCTCGGGGTGGCCGATCGGCTTCCCGTTGCCTCGCTGGTTCCGGTTGAAGACACGGACGAAATGAGCGTCGGACGACTGAGTCCAGGCGATCGATCGCCCCTCTCGCGCCTCGAACAGGTTCTTCCAGTCCTTCGTGGCGATGATCTGCTCCAGCTTCGTCCGTGCCGAGTCCCTGACGTACTCCACCGCGAACAGGTGGCGACGCGAGACGATCATCTTCAGCAGCCGCTTCTGGTCTTCCTCCTCGAGGAATCCGCTCGCGCCATCGATGTGGGCCGGGATCGCGATCCCGCCTCGTTCGTCGATCTCGTCGATCGCATCGGCAACGGAGAAATCCGTGCACGACTTCAAGTGGTCTCCGTAGAACTCGGGCGGGCAGTTCCCCTTGTCGAGGATGGCCGCGATTCTCAGGACGTCCCACCCCGGATCTTCACTCGGCGGGAAGATCCCCAGAACGTGAATGTTCTCGGCACCGATCTCGACGCCGGGCAGGACGAGCATGTGGCCGTACGTCTCCGCGTCATCCCGGATGATCTCGCGCATCATCGCGTAGTAACTCTTGCTGTCCGGGTCGACCGCGAATCCTTTCTTGTCCTGCCGCGCGAAGCTCGGGCTGTTGTGGTCGGTGATCGCCAACACGCGAACCGGCGGGTCCGCGGCAAGGCACTCGTCAAGGATCGCGCGGGCGATGTCCTCGTGTGTCAGATCGCGCGACGGCAGCAACGCCTTCGTGTAGTCGCGCGATCCCGGCGTGTGCGTGTGGAAGTTCGCCACGACCCACGTCGATCCGGGACTCGACAGATCCGCCACCGTGAATGGACAACTCGGTCGCGTCATTCGCTCCCTCCTTCCTGCTTCGTTCGTCTCCTTCGGCACTCCAGCGCTTGTCAGGGCGCGTCGCTCAGCTGCAGGCAATCGGCAAGGACGATCTGGGGCACCTGGCCGTCGCCCACCACCGGATACATCTCACCTCGGCCGGTCACGTAGACGTACCCACGGCCGCGGCCTCCGTACCGAGCCTCGATCAGCCGAAGGATCTCCTGGGCCGGGGTCGTCTCTCGGTCCAGGATCCAGAGGTTGAATCGGTGCGTTCGCGAGCCGGCGAAGATCAGCGCCCCGCCGCCCGGCCACTTGCTGATGCCCCCTTGCAGATCGCAGAGGACGGTGATCTCCTCCTCGGCTTCGGTCGCCCGGACGATCTCCTCGTAGTCGAGGCGCACGGAGAGGGCGACCGCCGATCCGCCGGCGACCCGGTAGTCCTGAACGATCGAGTCGCGAGCAGCCCACCACGGGATCAGTCCCTCGTAGTCGCGGAACGCCCCGCCGGCGTTGGTCGCCGGATCCCAGATCGCCGCCCCGCGTACCTGGGCGGACGCCTCCGCCGCGAGGAACTCCTTGTGATACAGGCGCGATCTGCCATACTTCACGAAGTAGGGGCTCCAGCCCTCCTGAACGGCGAGCAGGTTGTAGTTGACGTCGCCGATGTGGAGGTAGCCGATCAGCCGTCCGTAGTTGCCTCGATGCTTCGCCAAGCAGACCTCTGTGGGATCGGCCGTATCGAACTCGAGGTCGACCGACACCTCGGACTGGGGGACGCCATCGGCATCGGCGCCGAAGAACTCCTTCGCCCACTGCGTCGCCAGCTTTCCTGCGTTCGTGACCGGCTTCGACCCGCCGGCGTAGCTCTCCTCCGTGTCGAGGCAAGCGAGCCGAAGCTTCTCCTCCGTTCCGTCGATGATGACCCGGACCGTGTCCCCGTCGGTCACCTTCGTGAGTCGCAAGCCCTGCAGAGCGGTTCCCGGCATGATCCTCTCCTCTCGCGGTTGCCGGCAATATGCGGTGGCTATCCTACGTCCTCCGCTCTTCACCGCACAAATGCCTGTCCGCCCTTCACAAGGAGTGGGATGGATCAAGAATCGAGTCGGTGGGCAATGATCGAGATCTCGGATCCGCCGTGGGGACCCGATCCGATTCGTCCCGTTCCGAGAGTAGAAGGAGCTAGCTGCGGGTGGTGGGCGCCGACTGCGCGCTGAGTGCTGCTGCGAGTTCCGCGAGTGTCACGTAGACAGGAACGCCGGTCGACCGCAACCGTGTTGCGCTCTGATGTCCGACCGCGACGAGGGCAATGGAGAGGCCGAGCGCCTCCGCGACCTCGGCATCGTGATCGGTGTCGCCGATCATGAGCGCCGACTCGGACGCGATGTCGTGTTCGGACAGAAGCTCACGGCCTCGCGACACCTTCGAGTCGCCCTCCAGGTGCGCAAGCCCGTATGTGGCTGTGAAGTACTCGCCGATCCCGAGGTGCTCGATGGTCTGCGCAAGCAGCCCCTCTTCCATCGCGGAGAGAACGTACTGCTGCACACCACGTTCTCGAAGCGCAGCCAATGTCCCGCGAACACCGTCGTGAAGAGGGCAAGACGGGAGCTCGGGCGCGTACGTGTCGAAGAACTCCGCCGAGAGCCGGCTCATCGTCTCCCCGTCGGGATCGAGGCCGATCCTCCGGTAGTAGTCGGCGACCGGGAACCCGAACACCTCACGGTAGCGATCGCCCGTCAACAGCGGCAGCCCGCGCTTCGCCAACTGCGCGTTCACGGACCGGACGACCAGATCGAGGTCGTCGATGATCGTCCCGTTGAAGTCCCAGATGACCGTCGCAAACGGCCCCGTCGTAGGAGAGATACGCACCACCCGCCTCTCGGCGACCAAGCGGTCAGCCTTCGATCAGTTCGTAGGTGTGGTTGCAACAGTCGTCTCCACCCATCAGCGACTTCGTTCGAGAGAACCGGATCGCGGGATTCAGCCCCTGGCAGAAGCCACGATCGTACGCGCAGTAGAAGGCGTCTCCGATGTCCTCGGCGCCAAGGCGAAGCATCTCGCCGGCGAACAGGCACTTGCTGACGCGAAGCTTCAGCACCGCGGCCGACCGCTCCACGACCTCGAACTCCGTTCCTTCGACCATCTGGTCCCACAGGATCTCCATCACGGTGTTCAGGTCGCGCCGCTCGAGGTTCGCCGCTTCGAGACACACCCTCGCGCTCTCGGCCGTGTGTCTGGAAACGACATCGAGCACACCGCTCCCGTACCGATCGATCAGCTCTCGGAACAGCTCGGCCCGCTGCAACATTTCGGCCTTCAGGCGATCGACTACCATGGCACCTCGCTTCCCTCCCAATCGAAGAACCTGCCACTGTCCTCAGGTCCCAGCGATTCGATGACGCGCATCATGCCCCCCACCGACTCCGCGGGCTCCATCGGCGCAGGCTCGTTTCGGGTCATCCACGTCTTCACCCAACCCGGATGGAAGGCCACGACAGTGATCCCCGCCTCCTTCAGCTCAAACGAGAGGCTCTTGGTGATCATGTTGAGGGCCGCCTTGCTGGCGCAGTAGCTGTACTTCCCCGGTCGATCCCAGCGAGCGATGCTTCCGTTAAGTGAGGACAGATTCACAACGACCGGCCGCTCCGCCTTCCGAAACAGCGGGAAGCACGCCTCTACCATCATCAGAGGCGCGATGCTGTTGATGAGGAACGTGCGAGAGAGCTCGCTCTGATCGAGCTTCCCGAAGACGGAGATGCTCTCCTCATCGCCGGCGATGATTCCCGCGGCATTGATCAGGAGATCGAGATGCTCGACCTCGTCGCGAACCATGTCGAGGAAGCTGTTCCGCGATTCCTCGCTCCCGACGTCTAGCCGACCAACCAGGATTCGCTCGTCGTGCGTTTCCTCCAGCCGCTGTAGAGGGGCGCAGCTCTCTGCATTCCGGCTGCCAGTGACGACTTGCCATCCATCGTCGAGCAGCTGCATCACGAACTCCAGTCCAATGCCGCTGCTTCCTCCTGTGATGAGCGCCGTTCGCATCCAGTCCTCACCTTGAGCTTCCCGTGACACAGATCGTGTCGGCACCGCTCACGGCGGTCCCGCCTCAGGCTGCTCGGTCCTTCTCCGCCTTCTTCGCCTTCTTGGCTGCCCGCTTCTCCTTCAGCGACTTCTGCGCTTGCTTCTTGTCGGCACTCCGTTTCTTGTCCTGGGATTTGGCCATGATCGCTCCTCTTGACAGTCGTCGGATGGGTCAGTCTACCGAAACCGAGCTCTCGGAGCACCCGAACGCTCCGGGCCCGGTACAATCCGCCCACCATGCCCAGCCTCCGAAGTGTCGACAAGGGACAGGTTCATCGCGCGTTCCTCGAGGCATTCGCCGACTACGCGATGGACACCAGCGGAACGACCGAGGAACGGATGCTCCTGCGAATGCAGAAGAACGCGGTCGACTACGACGTCTCTCCCGGGCTGTACGACAACGGACGGCTTGTCGGGTTCACGCTGATCGGGCTCGACGCGTGGGGAGGGCAAGTCACGGCGTTCGATGCTGGGACCGGAATCGTGCCCGACTTCCGGAAGCAGGGCTGGGCGCGGAAGATGTTCGACCACGCGCTTCCGACGCTCTGTGAACAAGGCGTCGACCGGTTCGTCCTCGAGGTTCTTCAGCAGAACGAGCCGGCCATCAAGGCATACACGAGAAGCGGCTTCGCGATCACCCGTGAGTTGAGATGCTACGCGGGGGAGACGGCCGTCCTACGGGCGCTCGACGCGCCTGCGTCGATCGGGATTCGCCCCGTCGACCGCGCGGCCCTCGGCCGGTTCGAGCCGGCCGCCGACTGGCTGCCGTCGTTCGAGAACCGGTTCTCGGCCGTCGACGCCATCCCAGACGGCATGCAGATCCTCGGCGCGTTCGTTGAGGGAACCTGCGCCGGTGTCGTCGCCTACGCGGCGCCGCTCAACTGGCTGTTGACGCTTCTCGTCGATCGGGCACATCGGAGGTGCGGTGTCGGCACCGCGCTGCTTCGACATCTCGCGGGGACGCTTCCCGAGTCGCGGGAGCAGCTGACCGCGCTCAACATCGACGGGGACGACACGGGGGCGCAGGCGTTCTTCGAGTCGCTCGGCTTCACGCACCTCGTCGACCAGTACGAGATGGCGAGACCGCTCTAGCCGCGCGCCCCTACGGACACGGCCCGACTAGCGAACCTCCTCCGTCAGGTACTCCTCGAACCGACTGAGAACCTCGGGAAGGTCCTCGCGCCCGAAACCCAGACGGACGTGCTGCCTACCGTACGAGAAGACCGATCCGGGCAGCAGCATGATTCCGGCTCGCTCGACGAGCTCGGCGCAGAACCGTTCCGCGTCGTCCGCGCACTCGATGCGCGGGAAGCCGATCGATCCGGCTTCCGGCCGGTTCCAACGGACGCACTCGGCGTACTCCTCGAAGAACGCATCGAGACGCTTCAGGTTCCGCTGAACCCGAGAGAGCTGCGTCCCGACGATCGTTTCGCGGTTTCGCAGGGCGATGATCCCGAGGATCTCGCTCGGCGCGCTGTGGCAGATCGTCGTGTAGTCCTTCATCTCGCCGATTCGCCGCATCGCCTTCTCGTCTCGCGAGGCAAGCCATCCGAGCCGGAGACCGGCCAGACCGTAGGCCTTCGACAGGCCCGACAGCGAGATCGCGCGATCGTACAGCTCGCATGCGGCAGGCAGCGTTCGCCCACCTTCGAACTCGAGCCCCCGGTACATCTCGTCGGACAGCAGGATGGCATCCACGCCGCGAACGAGATCGATGGCATCCTCGAACTGGTCGCGGCTCGGCAGCGCGCCGGTCGGATTGTGCGGGAAGTTGATCGCCACCAGCCGGGTGTCGTCGCGCAGCAGCCTCGCGAGATCGTCGACGGAGAACCTCCACCCAGCCCCTTCGTCCGGTTCCCAGAACGACACCTCACAGCCGATCGACCGAGCGATCTCGTACAACGATTGGTACCCCGGGAACGTGCAAACGACGTGATCCCCCGGTCGCAGCAGCGCGGTCATCGTCAGGAAGATGCACTCCTCCGGCGCCGCCACGAGGACACTCGACGGAGCGAAGCCGCCGTACATCGCGGCAACCTCGCTTCGCAGCAGCGGATGCCCGGATGATTCCGTGTAGCCGAGCCGCAACGATCGCCAGAGACCGCTCGTCTCCGCGTCCGCCATCGCAAGGAGATCGCTCATCGCGAGCGGCTCGCAATCCGAGCAGGAAAGCAGGTAGCGAGCAGTGAACTCATGCCGCGCGAAGTAGCGCTCGAGCTCGAATCGCGGGATGCTCATGTGTCGGCCTTCCACAGCGATCGGCCCGAAGGGACTAGCCGGCCGCCTTCTCCGCCGCCTCGACCGTTTGCGTGATCAGCGTCGCGATCGTCATCGGCCCGACGCCGCCCGGCACCGGCGTATAGGCCGCACACCGGTCGGTCACCGCGGACAGCTCGACGTCGCCGATCCCGCCGGGGTGATAGCCGGCGTCGACGACCACCGCGCCGTCCTTGATCCAGTCGCCCTTGATGAACTCCGGCTTGCCGACAGCGCCGACGACGATGTCGACCTGCTTGACGATCGCAGGCAGATCCTTCGTTCGCGAGTGGCAGATCGTCACGGTGGCGTTCTTGTTCAGGAGCATCACCGCCATCGGCTTGCCGAGAATCGGGCTCCGCCCGACGACCACGGCGTGCTTCCCCTCGATCGGGATCTCGTAGTGCCCGAGGATCTTCATGATCCCGGCCGGCGTTGCCGAGCCATACGCCGCCTCGCCCATCGTCATCCGGCCGAAGCCGAGGCAGGTCACGCCGTCGACGTCCTTCTCGGCAGCGATCCGATCGAAGCAGGCGCGCTCGTCGATCTGCGCGGGGACCGGATGCTGGAGGAGGATGCCGTGGACGTTCGCATCCGCGTTCAGCTTGTCGATCTCCGCCAAGAGCTCGTCGGTGGTCGCCGTCTCAGGCAAGAGGACCTTCACCGACTCCATCCCAACGCGGCCGCAGGCGTTCCCCTTCATCTTGACGTACGTCGCCGAGGCCGGATCCTCCCCGACGAGGATCGTCGCCAGGATCGGCGTGCGCCCGCCCGTCTTCTCCTTCAGCTTCGCGACCCGCTCGGTGAGCGACGCCTCGATCTGCTTCGACAGTGCCTTCCCATCGAGTACGACAGCGGCCATCGGACCATCCTTTCGTGATTCGACTCCGAGATGTGGGGAGCTGCCCCGCGATCATCCTAGCGGCGAAGGTGCAGCTCCGTCAATGCGCGAACGGCGCTCAGCCCGTAGCGTGCCCCCCTTGCGAGGGGCAGAAGCATCATCTCAAACTCGAATCAGTGTGATTGCCTCCACAATGTGAGCCACGAAGTCTGAGTTGCGGCGGTGGCGAGAGGCCGCATCATCACGAAGAACGGAAGAGAGAATGCCGACCTCTGCTCTCCAGAAGAGGCCGGCATTCGTCGGTACTAGTGCGTGACATCACATTCCACAAGACGCCGTGAACTGTCTATCACATCAACGTTACGCGGACGTGAGAATCCCAGGATCGCGGATCCTGCGTGCGATGTCCGCGGAGCCCATCACCTTGCCAGATCCGAACTCGTGGGCTACCGTTGGTGGGGTATGCGCTCCTTCGACAGCAAGCGCGGGCTGCTCATCGTTGTAGTTGCGGTTGTATCCGCCTGCGCAATCATTCCTAGCGCTCTCCTCGTGGCATATTACAGGTCCTCCAATAGCATCCAGGAAGCCATCGATACTTCTCATCAGTCGGCGGTCGCATTGGCGCAATTGGTGTCCAACTGGCTTGTCTTCGACACCGACCAGCAGCGCGACCGCGTGTCGCAACTCGTCGATGCCCTCCTACTTGAGAATTCCGTTCACATCAAGATCTCCTACCTCGGCGAGACCATCGCCAATGCACGGGCGCCGGGATGGGAGGACTTCACGCTCCCGGCAGGTTCGCCGCCGCAGGCTGGGCAAGATGCGTCGGCTCTCCACTCCATCCGTGGCAAGCTCATCGTTGTCTCCCGAATCCAGATTCTCGGCGGGCAGGGTGCAGGAAGCATCGTGGAAATTGGAAGGCATGCGCGCCTTCTCGGGATGCAGCTCCGAAGTGTCGTTTTCGGAACAGGAGGGGGTGCAGCGGCAGTCTGGCTTGCCCTGATTCTCGGCACCCTTATGTCCCGGAGAAGGCGGAGCCGAGATATCGATCACCTTGCGTCTACTGCGCGCGAGGTCCCGACTGCCGCTCCGGATCGGATCTCGGCCGGTCCGCTGTTGATCGACATGAGTCGGAAAATCGTCGCTGTCGACGACAGTGAGTTCACTCTGCCCCCGAAGCCGTTTCTTCTTCTGGGGTTGCTGGCCCGCAACGATGGCAAGGTCTTGAGCGATCGCGAGATCCTTGCGGATGTGTGGGGGGATACCCAGTACGCAAACGCAAATGATGTTCGACAGTGCGTGTATCGGCTTCGACGACGCCTGGAGGAGATCCGAATCGGACTCGGCGAGCGCATCCTTAACGTCAAGGGGTTCGGGTATCGATTCGATGCAAGCCCTCTCGATCGGCTCCTTGTCGAAGCTGGCGCGCCAGAGCACCCGGACGCGTAGAAGCACTGCGCTCAACATGGCGTAAGCTGCTTCCGAGCACCACGAATCAACCTCACTGCTTCCGAGCGCGGTCAGGTCGGCGCCACAGTGGCATCGAGATCAAGCAGGCTGGCGGTGCGCACCGTCCGCCTGAATGGGATTCCGCCAGTGATGCAAGACGCAGAGCGTTTCCACACAGCCCGCAGCGGACTTGGGGCATGCCTCGCTACGGCAACTCCACGTTCATCTCGCGGACACACCGGAACCCGATGTACGCCATGCGTGCCGTCGGGTAGTAGGCACCGCGGTACGCACAGCGCTGCTTGAACGTCTTGTAGTCGAACGCGCTGCCTCGGATAACGTAGGAACTCGCAATCCGCAAGCCTCGGGGGTTCGCCACGATCCCCGAGTCGAGACACTGCTGGTAGTACGTCTCGCTGTATCCGTCGATGCACCACTCGTAGACGTTCCCCGACAGATCGTACGCTCCGTACGGCGAGGCATTGCTGTGGGTTGCGAAGCCGTCGTGCGTGTCCCCATCGAAGTAGCCGACAGGCGTCAATCCCGGCTCGTACGGGTCTCCGCTGGCAAGGTAGTTCGCGTAGCTGCCGTCGATGTCGTTGCCCCACGGATACCGGCGCGGAGGATCGATCGGATTCGGAACCAGCGCGCGCTCGTCCCCGTCGAGGAAGTGTCCGCCGCGGGCGGCCTTCTCCCACTCCGCCTCGGTCGGAAGCCGATACGCCTCGGCGGTCCTCACAGACAACCACGCGCAGTACGCGTTCGCCTCGTACCAGCTGACTCCGACGACGGGGAAGCGCCCGTTCCCCGGGATGCCGCCGCCGCGACACGCCTGGTTGCTCCAGTATCGCGGTGCCCCGAAGCGGTTGAAGCCGCCGGCGCCCCAGTAGGCAGGATCAGCGTACCCCCCGTCATCCATGAACCGCGCGTAGTCGGCGTTCGTCACTTCGTACGCGCCGATGAAGTAGCTGTCGACGGTGACGGGGTGCGAGGGCCTTTCGCGAGGGTTTCCTTCTTCGCGGACGTCGCCCATCAGGAACTCGCCTGCGGGAGCAAACAGGAATGCTCCGTAGCCATCGTCGACGACCTGACCGTAGTCTGCGCCTTGTGCCGAGCCAAGAACCGCGACCAACCCTGCGACGCAGAGGACCAACAGGAGCGTTTTCAAGACTGCCTCCTTGAATCCGGTCCCGACCCGAATTGCGCCGATGGCATGATACGCCGCTTCACCTGCCCCCACGACCAGGGGGCGACATTCGGTCGAAGGGCGAGAGCCCCACGTGAACGGCCGTGATCGTGTCTCTCAGGCGCTCCCGAGGAACGATTCGATCAGCCGGCCGGCGACGCCATCATCGCGAACCGGGCCGCGCATCGCCGAGCGGATCCGATCCGCATACACGGGGAATCGATCGATCGCAGCGCGCATCAGCAGCATCCCCTCGGCCGGATTCGTCTCCGGATGCAGCTGGACCCCCCAGATCGGCTGCTCCCCGTATCGAATCACGTGCGCGGAGCAATCCTCGTTGGCGGCCAGGATGCGCCAAGGGTCCGGCAGGTCGACGACTTCGTCGAGATGGGATGCGAACGCGTGCCACGGATTCGGAAGCCCCGCGAGGAGCCGATCCTGTCTCAGGATGTCGACCGCCACCCATCCAAGCTCGGGCCTCGCCGCCTGGCGAACGTACGCCGGGCCGGACAGCGCCCACACCAGCAACTGGTGGCCGAAGCAGCTGCCGAGAATCGGAAGTCCGCGATCGGCCGCGTCTCGCACGATGTCGGCCTCCACGCCGAACCACGGCTGCGGCTCTTCGAGGGACGCCTCCGACCCGGTCAGCAGAACGTGGGTGTAGTCGTCGAGATTGGGGAGCGTGTCGTCCACTGGCGGGCGGACCGCATCGAATGCCACGCCATCGAGGTGCCGCGCCCACTGCTCGACCGGACGGTAGATCGATGGATCGATCGATCCATCCACGATGAGGACCCGCGTCTTCATGGCCGCGAGCTTAGGAGACGAAGAGGCCTGAGTCAACGGTCCTTGCCGGATTCAACGAGGAGTGCTGGTCGCCCTCAGTCCACGTCGTCCTCGAGTCGGTGCCACCCGAGGGTTCGAGCATCCGCCGTGCCGCCGAGTTCGATGAAAGCGGTCTCGACGTTGAACCGGTGGGGCCGTTCGTTCTCTTGCCGGTTGCCGAATCGCATCTCCCCGCACAGAGCGACGGTCTCCTCCAGGCAGCGCCCGGCTCGAAGGGCGGACTCGATGCGGACGCGCAGGTCGGCAAGGTACCGCGCATCGGCGTCGAGCCGCGCCCGGATCTCCCTCGGATCGCCCGTGACGTGCCCGTGCGCCGGGACCACGAAGTTGATTGGCATCTCGCGAAGCCTGTCCAGCGTCTCCTCGTAGGCGACCAAGCTGTGGCAGACGTACGGGATCTCCAGATCGCTCAGCATGTCGGCCGCCCAGAGGAGACCGATCTCCGGTTCCCACACGACAAGCTGATCCGGCGCGTGGCCCGGCGCGTGAAGCAGTCGTAGCGACCGCCCTCCGATCGACAGTGTCATGGTCTCGTCGAACACCTCGTCGGGCACGGGCATCTCGAACGGCCGCTCTCGTTCGACTCTCTGGGTGGTCTCCCATTCGGCGACCTGGCGGGGCACCTTTCGGCCCTGTCGCTCGGCACACTCGGTGGGGTACGCCGAGTTCGCAATCGTGCGCACGCCGGGCAGGCGCTCGGGGCCGAGAACGTGATCCCAGTGGCTGTGCGTCAAGACGATGGACCCCAGCGATGCACCTCGATCGAGGGCGAAGTCACGGATCCCGTCGATCTCCTGCGGAAGGAGGCCGGGATCGATTAGGCAGGCGACACGTTCGTGCAGGATCAGGCCACTGTTGAAGGTGAAGGACCCGCTCTCGGCGATCCAGTGTCCGGTCAACGGCTGCGTCCAGGTCTGTGCCATGCAGCAAGAGTCCTTCCCGGCAATCGGGCGAACACCACGGCTACCTGGTGCGTCCTCGCCGCTCGTTGCCCCGTTTGAAGTTGCCTGCCGTCCGCCGGAGAAGGTACTGCACCCGCGTCTCGTCCGCGTCCTCAAGCTCCTCGGCCAGGCGGCGCCCTCGCTCACCGCCGAGCGTCATCACACAACGCCCCTCCCAGAAGATGCGCACAGTCCCTTTCTTGTGTGACTCGTAGCGGAAAACCTCTTTGCCCACAGTCCCTCCCTTCCACGGCGGTGTCTTACGAGCCCCCGTCTCATTCCCGACCAAGCACGAACTCGATGAGGAACGCGACGCCTCAGCCGAAGCCTCGATCGCCATAGTGACGTACGCGGCTCACCCTCGGCGATGGGCGGCGCTATCCCCCGAGCATTGTTTCCCTTCGTCCGATCCGAAACCATCGACCGTCTCTGAACAGGATGAAGATGTCCTCGAGGCCGACCACGTAGTTCTCGAGCCGGCCACGCGTAGCCGGCATCTGGGCGACAGCCTGTCTGTCTTCGGGGCTCGGCTCCTGTTGGGCGTCCCTCAGAGGGAACGGATGCGTGTGGATCGTCCCCACGATCTCGCTTCCCCGCATCGCAGCCCGAGGCGGGCAACAGATCTGCACCCGGTTCGGGCGTCCTTCCTCGCCCAGGGCGTACCCGTAGAAACGCAAGCGCCCGGTCCGCGGATCCCAGAGGATGGTCACAGCAGCCTCCACCGAGTGAAGCGAGTTGGGGCGAGAGAGCTGCCATAGCCGCCTCATTGCCTCCCGAATGGCGTTCCCGGGATTCCCCGGGTAGATCATCAGGACTCTGTCCCGGCTGTTGGGCGAACGTCCCGGCTCCGATGTCTCCTTGCGCTGGACAGTGGCGGCATTCGTCTTGTGGACACGCCTCGGCTCGCCGCCGGACTCCGCTTGATCGACTCCGATATCTGATCGATCCAGCTGCCCCCGCCATGGCACTCGGCCGCTTGCTGGATCGAAGGAGAGCCGGAAGCGGTCACGCGGGGCCACGGACAGGCCGTCAAGCCACCGCCTGCCTGCCGTTGATGCTCCAACATGCTCTGTGTGATTTCGCGGGTCCAGCGACTGATCCGGGCGCAGCAGGGACGATCGGCGGAGCCCGCTTGGCCGCAGGCGTGCTGCCGTTCCAGTCGGCGCAGGGCGGCGAGTTGAGCGTTGTCCGCTCGTGCCTCCAGGAAGTCTCGATTCGCGCCCAGCCAGTCGAGCCACTGCGAGTAGGTACGCAGTGCCAACTGCGCGTTGACGGCCGTTGCCGAGTAGACGGGCCGCGCGGCCGAACGCCATCGCAGGCAGCAATCCAAGACATCGGCGACATGAGTCTCCTCGTGGGTCTGCGTGGCGGATCGGGTGCAGCCATCATCGCAGTTGGCAATCCGGATGTCTGCATGCTCCCAAGCGTACGGAGCCAAGCATGTGACCTGCCCGTAGCGCGTCCTGAGTCCCGGTAAAGGACGAATCGGCTCCTCGACACGAAGAGGCCCCGTCCCGCGCGCGGGTTGTGGGTGAAGGACCGGGTCCTCTTCCCGAAGCGGCCGGAAGCCTCCCCGCCGATGCATGACACGCCTGGGGAGCCGACCCGCTCTCAGCTTCTTCGCGTAGACGCGCACTCACCACGCTCCCCTCCGCCCTAGGTGGCAATCCCCGTTCCGTCGGCAGGATAGGGCGATGCATGGGGAACGTCAACTTCCGTCGTGTTATCACAACGTGTCGTCTGATCTACGACACGAGTATCACAGCAACGGCATGACGAGACGCAGCCCGAGTACCTCAGAGGCTATCCCATCGTGGCGCGAAGCTGCTCGGGTCGCACCGCATTCAGCACATCCGTGCAGGTCGCCCAGCCGCGCCTCGCGGTGAGGATGCCGAGTCGCATGTAGTCGAAATGCTCGGGGACGTGAGCGTCGGTTCCGATCGCGAGCTTGGCTCCGGCAGAGATCGCGCGGCGAACGAGATCGGCGTTGAGATCGAGTCGGATCGGGTTGGCATTGATCTCCATCGCGGTGTCGTGCTTCGCCGCGGCTTCGAACACGGCGTCCCAATCGGCATCGACCGGCGGGCGTTCGCCGATCTTGCGCGTCGTCGGATGGCCGAGAATGTCGACGTGTTCGTGCTCGACCGCCCGAACCAGGCGGGCCGTCATGTCCTCCCTCGACTGGCGGAAGCTCCCGTGCACGGATGCGATCACCACATCCAGCTCTGCAAGCAGCTTGTCGGGCATGTCGAGCGAGCCATCCGGTTGGACGTTCACCTCGATCCCGGTCAGCACGCGGAAGCTGTCGAGCGTCTCATTCCGCTTCGCGATCTCGTCGATCTGCCGCCTCAGGTCATCCGGAGTCAGCCCACCGATCACTTCGGCGAACTTCGCGTGGTCGGTGATCGCGATGTACTCATGCCCGCATGCGCGGGCTGCCGCAATCATCTCGGGCAGCGACGCGCGTCCGTCGGACCCGTCCGTGTGCACGTGCATGTCGCCGCGGATGCTATCGAGGGTGAGAAGCTCGTGCAGGCCGTTTTTCTCCGCAAGCGCGATCTCCCCTTGATCCTCGCGGAGCTCCGGCGGCACGAACTGCAAGCCGAGTGTCTCGTAGACGTCGCCCTCCTCCGCACCCGCCAGGGTCTCCTCCGTGGAATCGACGAGCCCGTACTCATTCAGCTTCCAGCCCCTCGCGACGGCCCGCTTGCGAAGCGCGATGTTGTGCGCCTGCGAGCCGGTGAAGTACTGCATCGCCGCGCCGAACGACGCTTCGGGAACGATCCGCAGGTCGACCTGAACACCGGCGGCCAGCCGGGCGGACAACTTCGTCTCGCCGTGCGCCAGCACCTCCTCGACTCCGGGGAGCGAGACAAACGCTTCAGCCCCGCGCGAGGCATCCTCGGGGCGTTTCGCCACCGCAAGCAGGTCGAGATCGCCGATCGTCTCCCGCCCCCGTCGCAGCGATCCTGCGACTTCGATCCGCGAGAACAGTCCGGTCGCCGCGAGCTTGGCCGTCAGGTCGTCCGCCAGATCGGCCGCCGTCCCCAGCAAGATCCGTCCTTCGACCCGCCGTGTCTCGCTCAGGCCGCGAAGTATCTTCTCTTCCGTCTTGGCGCCAAGACCCTTGACGTCGCGGATCTTCTCGTCTCGCGCGACGCGTTCCAGACCGGCAAGATCCCGCACGTCGAGCTTCTCATACAGCAGCTTGGCCGTCTTCGGCCCGACGCCGTCGACCTGCGTGAGCGCGAACAGATCGATCGGGAGGTCTTCCTTCAGTTTGTCGTGGTACACCAGGTGACCGGTCTCGACGATCTCGGCGATCTTCTTGGCGATTGCGTCACCGATTCCGGGAAGCTCGCCGTGCCTGCCCGCCGTCACCAGCTCCTCGATCGGCTCGCCGAGCGACTCGACGACCTGAGCCGCGCGCCGGTACGCCTGCGGCTTGAACGCCACACCGTCGAGAGCGAGCAGGTCCGCGATCTCGTACAGGATCCGTGCGACGAGGTCGTTCTTCATCGATTCTCCCGGAGCGCGAGCTGCTAGAGCGCTCTCTCCATGTACTGGACGGTCGGTGTGTAGCCCAGTGAAGCCCAGGCCTCGCGTGCCGCCACGTTCTCCGCGCCGATGTGAAGCTCGACGTCGCGGCAACCTCGGTCGCGAAGGTACGTCGTCGCCTCGATCTCCAGCTCACGCAAAATCCCGCGCCGCCGGTACGGCGGCTCGACGAACGCGTGCTCGAGCGCCCCGCGCTGCGGCGTCAGGACAGACGCCACGACCATCCCCACTGCGTCCCGGTCGGTCACGGCGACGATTACGCATCGATCGGGCCCCTCCATCAGCTCGTCGATCCGCGAGAGGGCACGCGACTCGGGGATCGGCGTGCCGGTCATCTCCTCCTCGAGTTCCCTCAACAGCGCCGCGAGCACGCGGTGATCGCCGGGCTCCGCCGGTCGAACCTCGACATCGGGGAGTTCGCCCGCCGGATCATGAAACCGCTCCTCGATCCACGCCACCGCATACTCGACGAGGTCGGCCGCATCGAAGACGTAGCTCTGCGCCGCGCCGACGTGCGCGAGTGCGCCGTGACCGTCCTGCACATGGTCGCGCAAGATCGCCTCGAACATGTCCGTCGGCCCGTACCACGGAAGGCACCCCTCCGTGCTAAACTCCTCGATCTGACCCCACGTCTTGACGCCGTCCCTGAGGATCGGCGCCCAGTACCGGACGACCTGCTTCTCCGGCACGTCGGCGAGGTGCTCGGCGTGGTGCAGCAACGTCACGTTCGCCAGCGGCGATCCGAGCAGGACGACCTTCCCGCGTGCTTGGCAGAGCTTCTCCAGCGGGGAGCCGGGGCCCATGCCGTACTGGAACGGATGATCGGCGATCAGCTCGCCAGATCGAGTGCCCACTGCGACAAACGAGCTGTCCGGATGCCGACTGCGCTCGGCGCCCGGCCACGTGCGCAAGTACTCGCCGAGCACGCCCCACTCCCGGACGGCCCGCGACGTCTCAGGATCGTAGGCCGGCCAGGCGGCCATCAGTTCCTGAGGCAGCTCGGGCGCCCCGATCGTGACGTCGTACGGAGAGCCATCCCACCCAACGTACATCAGAAGCGTGCCGTCTTCTCCGATCACATCCAGGACCGCCGCCAGCACCCGATCGGGACCGCCGACGATCCACCCGATCTCGCCAACCGACGCGTGGAGCATCACGGTGTCGCCGGGGGAGATCCCCAGCTCCCGCAGGTCGAGTGCGATCCGCTCGCGCGTCACCAGCCCCGGCGCGCGCCGCTGAGAACATCGTCCCATGCCTCTGATCACCCCCCGTGAAGCTGCACGAACCGTGCGAACGATCGGTCGTAGGTCCGCTCGACCTCCGGCGGGAAGCAGCAGCCGGGGAGTTCCCGATTCGCGAGGTGGTGCTTCAGGCAGTCGCAGCACGTCCCCTTGCGCGGGCACCCGGGGTACGTGCAAGCGCAGCCTTCCAGGTTCGAGCCGTGATTCGTGCAATCGGCCATATCGTCGTCTCCTCGTCCGTTGGATGGACCCCATGGTAGCACGTCCGGCGGCCGTCCCTCGACCCTCCCTGGCGGTATCATGGCACAGCAACCGGGAAGGAGCGTCGCGATGAGCACAGAAGCTTCGGACGCGAGGTCGAGTGCCGCCGAGGATCAAGAGCAGATCTGGGATGTCGTGGTCGTCGGGGGCGGCCCTGCCGGGGCGACGGCGGCGCTGTATGGCGCTCGGGCCGGCTGGTCCACCGTCGTCATCGACAAAGGGATCACCGCCGGCGCGCTCGGGATGACGAGCAAGATCACCAACTTCCCCGGCGTCGGCGACACCGTGTCCGGAGCCGACCTGGTCGAGCGGATCCGCGCACAAGCGGTCGGCTTCGGCGCAGCGTTCGTCGCGGGGCGGATCACCGCCGCGACGCTATCGGACATCGGCAAGACCGTCTTTGCGAGCCGTGGAGCGCACCGCGCCCGCGCCGTGATCCTCGCCACAGGCTCGATGGGCCGCACCCAGTCGATTCCGGGTGAGGAGCGGCTCACCGGACGGGGGGTCTCGTATTGCGCCACGTGCGACGGCTTCTTCTTCCTCGACAAGGAGGTCGCGGTCGTCGGCAACAGTGACGAGGCGCTGGAGGAGGCGTTGCATGTCGCACGGTTCGCCCGACGCGTGCTGATCCTCTCGCCGACCGCGCAGCTTCGCGCCGATAACGCGCTTGCGGTGCAGGCGGCCGCCCACGAGCGAATCGAGGTTCGACCGTCTTCCCACGTCCGCGAGATCGTCGGCGAGAACAGCGTCGAGGCCGTCGTCGTCGAGGCCGGCAGCGCAGGTACGAACGAGACGATCCCTGTCTCCGGCGTCTTCATCTACCTGCAGGGCGGCAAGCCGATCCTCGACTTCGTCGGCGACCAGCTGGAGACCACGGGCGAGGGCTGCCTCCGCGTCGACGAGACGTTCCAGACGAGCGTCGCCGGCGTCTTCGCGGCGGGTGACGTGCTCTGCAAGCACGTCAAGCAGGCCGTCATCGCGGCGGCCGAGGGGGCACAAGCGGCGATCGCCGCCGACCGGTACCTCTCCGACCGCCCGTCGCTGAAGCCGGACTGGGCGTAGGCCGTGCGCTTGCTCCGAAGGAGGACGTCGTGAGGACCCCGGACTCCGATGACGCCCTGCTCGCCGACTGCATCGTCGAGACGTTCCGGTCGAGCGGGCCGGGCGGGCAGCACGTCAATCGGCGGGAGACCGCCGTGCGCATCCGCCACGTCCCGACGGGGATTGCCGTCACCTGCCAGCAGGAGCGCAGCCAGCTCCGCAACAAGCAGATCGCGCTCGGCCGGCTGCGCGAGCGCCTGGAGGAGCTGAATCGTCCCGAGCCCACCCGCATCCCAACGAGCGTCCCCCGCGGCGTCCGCCGCCGGATCCTTGATGCCAAGCGGCGTCGCGCACAGAAGAAGGCGTCGCGCAAACGCCCCGAGATCGACGGCTAGACTGCCGCCGCGCCGTCGCCGGCGACCTTACCGGTGACGAACGCCCACAGGAAGTTCGTCCCGCCGATCGGTCCGAACGCGTCGAGCATCTCGCCGCAGAAGTGCACTCCGGGGACGATCCGGCTCTCGAGCGTTCGCGGATCGACATCGGGCAGGTGAACACCGCCACCGGTGACCTCCGCCTCGCCGAACCCGCCCACCGACGTCCACGGCAGCCGGTAGGCGGTCAGCGCTTCGATCAACCGGAAACGCTCCGTCTTCATCAACGTGGAAGTCTTCGCGTCGACCAGGCCGAGCTCGGTCAGGAGGCAGGCGACGAGCCGGTCCGGCAGCACGTCACGGAGGACGCCTCGGACCGTTCGCGTGCTAG
>CAZSNG010000045.1:0-19516 GCA_964608345.1 uncultured Thermotogae bacterium | reverse complement strand
CCGACCCCGCGGGCTGATCGTGCCGCCGGACGCGGTCCAGATCGGGTCGATCGGGATCTCGTTGCCTTCAGCATCGTACCCCTGGGCGGTGAACGTCTCCTCGCCGCCGGGGTCGAGCGATGCACTCGTCGGACTCACGGTGATCTTCGTCAGAATCTGCGGACGGATGACGACCCACGCCGCTCCGTACCCCCGTACCGAAGTCCCGTTGGCTCTGGCGGTGATGAGGAAGACGCCGGGCCGATCGCCGGCCGTGTACCGACCCCGCGGGCTGATCGTGCCGCCGGACGCGGTCCAGATCGGGTCGATCGGGGTCGCGTTGCCTTGGGTGTCGTATCCTTGGGCGGTGAACGTCTGCTCGCCGCCGGGATCGAGCTGAGCGTCCGTCGGTGTCACGGTGATCGCCGCGAGCGTTGGCGGACCCACATGCACCGACGCCGTTCCGGTGACCGTGCTACCGGGAACCGACGCGGTCACCGTGAAACTGCCGACCGTGGTGGCAGTATACAGACCGGTCTGGCTGTCGATGCTTCCACCCGTTGCGGACCAACTCGCCTGAACAGGAAAGGCCTCCCCGGAGAGGTCGAAGCCGTTCGCCTTGAACTGCTGGCGCTCGTCCAGATTCAACGTCACGGTGCTCGGCACAACGTCGATTCTGCCCAGCTGAGAGACGTCAGTGCTCAGTGCAGCTCCGCCGATCAGCAGAACTCCCAGGATTGTCAGCGAGAAGGTGATTCCCAACAGCCACAGGCCGTGTTTGAAGCGTCTCGTGCTCATTCCTCACCTCTTGTGCTCTTCGGCTCCGCCGAACTGCTCGAGGTGTCGTGCATCCCGAGCCTCGCCCACATATGACAACCCCCATTATAGTCCCGCTTGGTTTCGCCAATGCGATCGCTGCGTGTAGCGCCTTCCTTCCGAGAGGGCGTGCGCGCTAGAATGAGAGCATCTCTGCACCGAGGAGCTACACCGTGAGAGGAGCCGAGTGCTCTTGGATCGTTGCGCTTGCGGCGTTCTGCCTGTTTGCTGTGGCGAGCGTGATGGCCACCGAGGATCTCTCCCCGTACGTGGTCGGCGTGTACGTCGATGAAGGGGCGCACCCGTCCTGTTCCGGGGCCGCGATCAACATGTTCCGGTCGATGGGGTTCTCGACGCGGCGGATCTTCGCCGACGACGTGAACGAAGGGTCGATCGACGATCTTGCCGTGATCTACTTCCCCGGCGGGGATTCGCCGCCGTACATCGAGAGGATCACGCCGACGGGCAGGGCCGGTCTGCGGAGCGCCGTGGCCGGCGGCATGGCCTACATCGGCACGTGCGCCGGCGCCATGTTCTCGCGCGACTCCCGGCAAGGCGCCGGGGTCCGCGCGGACACGAGCTTCGCTCGTGTGTGGGACGCGAGGCGCAGCAGTGCGATGGCTGATAGACAGCAGAAGCACGTGCAGCGCACGTGCTTCTGCGCCCTGCATGGGCTAGCTTCACGCAGGCCCATGCAGGACAACAGCCCCGTTCCTTCGGGCCAACCTCGATGCCGAGACCCACGTCCTGGCGACGTACGTCTCCACCGGCGATCCGGCGATCGTCGCCCAACGGCACGGCGACGGCCGTGTCCTCCTCACCGGCCCTCACCCCGAGTGGGAGGGGCCCGTGACCTGGTCGTTCATGAGGAACTGCGTGCTGTGGGCGCTGGGGTTGATAGGAGAGACGAATGAATAGGAGTCCTCGCAAGAGTGGAGCTTCCCGGCGAGCATCGGTGCGAGTCGGGGTGTTGCTGTCGATCATCTGTATGCTCGCCCTGGGGGTGTACGCCGTGGATCTACTCACTGTCGACAACGTAGGAGACGTCGCCGAAACGGCGCGAATCGAAGGGCATACGCGCGATGCCTACTCGTTGGCGTGGTCCCCGGACGGCACGATGCTGGCGACCGCGAGCGCGGATCGCTCCATTCGCGTGATTGACGCCTCGACCTGGGAGTTGGTCCACGGGCTCCGCGGACACGCTGCCAGTGTGTGGAGCATCGTGTGGTCTCCCGATGGAACGCGCTTGGCATCGGGAGGGGAAGGTGACTCGGTCCGGGTGTGGGACATTCAGAGCGGCGAGACCGTCACGCTGATCACGGGTAACTACAGTCCGGTGTACAGCGTCGCGTGGAGTCCGGACGGGGAGCTTCTCGCGAGCGGCAACCGATTCGGCGTGTTGAGATTGCACGATCCGGAAACAGGAGATCCGATCGCATCCTGGCACGGACACATCGAGGGCGGCCATTCGACGGAAGTCATCGCGGTGGCGTGGTCTCCGGACGGGGAGACGCTCGCTTCCAGGGGGATCGACTACGCCGTGCGTTTGTGGGATCGGGCAGGAAACGTCCTTGCCGTGTTCCGGGTGGACACCACGGCGCGAAACGACATCAATGGCCTGGGATGGTCGCCGGACGGACGCTTCCTGGCGGCGGCCGGGCAGTCCGGCGGGGTCCACGTCTGGGACGTCGAGAGGGGCGCGGTCGCGCTTGAGGTACGCATCGGGCACTCGTCCTTCTGGACGCGCGGCGTCGCGTACTCCCCCTCGGGCGACATCCTGGCGACTACGGGAAGCGACCACGCCGTCCGACTGTGGGGCGCCCACACTGGCGAGCCTCTGGCGACGCTGTCGGGACACGGATCGCCTGTCTGATCGGTCGGATGGTCTCCCGAGGGGACGCAGCTGGCTTCGGGGAGCGGGAAGTACAAGGCGGCAGGCGGAGACACGGCCGTACGCATCTGGGGGCGATAGCGCCCGGCTTGTCGCGTGAGGAACGGATCTCAGTTCTCTTCAGGCGGCGCTTCCGCGGCCACCGATTCCGACACGGCGAAGTAGATCCGGTTGCGGTCGGCGCCGAAGCGGTACTCGCCGTCCACCTTGTAGATCTTGGCGTGCTTGACGGCGGTGTCGCCGCGGGCGTTGTTGCCCTGGTGTTCGTCATCGCGGTACTTGACGTACAGGTGGCCGCCGCGTGTGTACACCTCGAGCACGGTGACGATGTGGGCGTTTCCGGGGTAGTAGTAGGCGACCTCGACGTCCTCGGTGCGGATCTCGCGCTTCAACCACTCGGCGAAGTCGCCCGTCTCCTCGGTGACGCCCTCAATCAGCTCGACGGTCGTGCCACGATCCCAAACCTTGGTGACGATCCGGCCGTCGGTTTGCTCACGCGCGTACTCGTCCTTCCGTGCGATCCACTCGTCGCGGGCGGGGGTGTTGTCGTCATTCGGCTCCGAGACGCCGGCCGCGATCAGTTCGCGGTAGATCTGCTGGGCGTTCTTCTGCATGCCGAGATCGTGCTCCCGGTTCAGCCAGTCGAGGCTCCGGGCAAACGCACCGGCCGCGCACCGGGCACCTTCTTCCTGTACGCCGCGGACGTCCCGCGCGCCGTTGACCCGGGTCGCTACGCCTTCGACCTTGATGCCCTCCGGTTCACCCGGATCGGCGAACGGGCCGGGCAGCGGCGACTCGTCCGCCAAGCCGGTCGCCCAATGCTTGACCGTGCCGACGTCGACGAGATCGGTCGAGTCGGCCGGGAAGTCATTGAGGATCTCGTTGTCGACCGAGATCGAGACGTACAGCCGGCCGACGTCGATCCCCACGACGAGCTCGGCGGGGGAGTCGAACACCAGACCGAGGTCCGCGAGAGTGAAGTAGGTCGCCTCGCGGCGGGCGGACGTGTTCGCGTCGTCGGCCGCGAACAGCGGAAGGTTGCGAATTACCCAGCCGCCATCATCGTCGGGCGTCAGCGCGGCGCGGACGTTGAGGAAGAAGGTCGTCCGCAGGTCGGGCTCGTACGTCCAGCTCATCAGGCCGTACAGCGAGTTCGCCTGCACGATGGTCCCGTCCGCCTCGTACCAGTCGACCTGCTCGAACGTGACGGTCCGCAGCTCCGGGGGTGTCACGACGGTCGGAGGTGTGACAGACGGTGGCGAGAACAGCCAGCAGCCACCGACGAGGGCGATTGCCACCAGAAGACCGATCAACCCGATTGCACGCCGCATGCTCCACCCCTTTTCACGCTGTCCGGAACGCGCAGTCGGCGAAGCCGGAATGCCTCGCACGATCTCGCATTCCGCTTTCAGGATAGGGAAGGTGTGGGAGATGCGTCAACTGTGGCTGTCCGGAGACCCGCACGCGATCGGGTGCCGAGCTGCCGGGCCTTCTTCCAGCACGGGCGACCGAGGCGCTACGGCTAGGTGGCGGACTCCAGCGCGCGCTGCGCGGACGCCATGCCGTCGAGGGCGGAGCTGACGATGCCTCCGGTGTAGCCCGATCCCTCGCCGATCGGATACAGCCCTGCCACGCCCACCGATTGGCGGCTCTCCGAATCACGCACGATGCGCACTGGGCTGGAGCTGCGGGTTTCGACGCCGTACAGCAGAACGTCCTTGTGGCGGATCCCGTTCAACTCGTGAAGCATCTTCGGCAGCGTCGTGCGAAGCGTTCGGGCGACCTCGTTCGGCAGTAGGCTCGCGACATCGGCTGGCACGGCGCGGGCGCAGGATCGAGCCTCCGGGATGTCTGTGGGATCCTGATCTGCGAGAAAGTCGGCCAACGGCTGCGCCGGCAGCCCGTAGTCCTCGCCGCCCGCGAGGAACGCTGCGTACTCCATCGCCCTCTGGAACTCGACCCCGGCGAGCGCGGCGTCCGCTCCACCGTTCGTGTAGTCGTCCGGACCGACCGGCACGAGGAAGGCCGCGTTTCCGAACGGCTTGGCGCGGCTCGAGTAGCTCATCCCGTTGGTGGTCAATCGCCCGTCGGACGAGGCGCACGCCATCACGAGGCCGCCAGGGCAGGTACAGAAGCTGTAGCAGGCGCGCGTCGTCGCCCCGGGTTTGCGAGTCATCCGGAAGGAGGCGCTCCCGAGCCTCGGATGCGTCGCCCACGAACCGTACCGTGACACGTTGATCCGGCTCTGCGGCATCTCGGCGCGCACGCCGATGGCGAACGGCTTGGCGGCGAGGGGCACGCCGGACGACGCGAGCATCGCGTAGACATCGCGCGCGCTGTGGCCGGTGGCGAGGAAACAAGTGTCGGTCGGGATCTCACTTCTTGAGAGCTTATCGTCCGACACGATGACACCGCGCAGCGCGCCGTCCTCGATGTGCAGACCGTCGAGTCGTACGCCGAGCCGAAGCTCGCCTCCTTGCTCGCGGATGCGATCCCGAAGCGCCGGGATGATCCGCTGGAGCACGTCACTGCCGACGTGGGGCTCGGCGTCGATCAGGATGTCGGGCGAGGCGCCGCACTCCACGAGCAGGTCGAAGAGTCGGCGAATGCCGCCGCGGTCCTTGGAGCGTGCGGTCAGCTTGCCGTCGGAGAAGAGGCCTGCGCCGCCTTCGCCGAAGAGGACGTTGCTCTCGGGATCGAGCACCCCTTCCTGCCAGAACGTCTCGACCTGGTGGCTGCGCACTCGAACGTCCGCGCCGCGCTCGATGACGAGCGGCTGCCATCCGGCCTCGGCGAGCGTCAGTGCCGCCATCAGGCCGGCCGGTCCGGAGCCGACGACGACGGGCCGATGCGCGCTTGGCCGGTCGTGCTGGATCGTCGGCATCGGTTTCGATTCGACGGCCGACTCGACACGTCCCGGCTTGAACGGCGGCTCGGCTTCGCCGAGGTAGTCGACCTCAACCGACAGCACGAAGCGGGGCTGCCTCTCTTGCCCCCGTGCGTCGATCGATCGGCGTAGGAGGACGAGCCGATCGAGTTCGTCCTCCCGACAGTCCAGCAACCGGGCGATCGTTTCGAGCACGTCCGGCTTCTCGTAGTCGAGCTTGATCGAGATCTGATGAATGCGAAGGCGCATGGCGGCCCTTTCGACCGTGGGGTACCTGCCCATTGTACGGGGAAGCCTGCGTGCTGCTTCACGCGGTCTGCCCCAGAAACCCCGTGAGTCGCTTCTCCATCCGCTCCAAGTAGGTGGGCGCGATGGCGCGCTCGTCGGCGTCCTGCGAGGCGGCGACGTAATTGGCGAGGAGAACGCCGCGACCCGCGATCAGTGCCTCGATCTGCCCGGCGCGGTCCTCAGGCCACGGACGGACGGCCTCGTACCCGTGGCGGAACGCCGCGAACAGTGCCTCGTGATCGGGCCGGTACCGATAGTAGTAGAGCGTCGTTGCGAGGTCCTGCACGGGATACCCCCAGAGCAGATCCTCGAAGTCGAGGGCGACCGTCCTGCTGCGATCCAGCTTCACGTTCCAGACGTGCAGGTCGTTGTGAATGACCTGAGGCTCACGTCGATCGTGAACCCGGTCGATCTCCCCTTGGATGCGATCGTGCGCCGCCCGGAAGACGCTGATGCGGTCGGGCGGCATCAGCTCCGGCGGACAGCGATCGAAGAGTACTATCGGCTCGGGATTCGGAAGGTCGGGATCGGAGTACGGGAAGACGGTTCGGTACGTGCGGATGCGGAAGCCCTCGGGCGGTGCGAACCGTTCTCCGTGCGCGTGGAGACGCGCGGCGAGGTCCCCGTGGCGGGCGACGTTCTCGGGGATCAGCCGATCCGCGAGCATCGGCCCGGGCACCCACTCGAACAGCGTGCAGAACCATTCGCCGGGCAGATCGGGGTCGGACAGCGAAAGCGTGTAGTCGCCGTTGGGTGTCGCGATCGGCTCAGGCACGTCGACGTCGGATTCGCGAACCAGCGCGCGCATCCACGCGTTCTCGGAGCGCACGTTCTCGATCGAGTGGGCACTCTTCGGTGATGTCAGGCGGAGGACGAGTCGCCGGCCGGCGTTCGTGTCGACGCGGAAGACGATATTCGTCGCTTCGGTCAACTGCCGCAGCCTCCGCGGCCCGATGGCGAACCGGTCGAGCACGCGATGCGCGTGCGGGCGGAGGCGTCGGGCCTGTCCGAGGCTCGTCAGCTCACGAAACGGCTTCACGGGATCTCCTTCCGGCGGGCGCTCAGCCCCCCTGCTTGTCGTCGGCGTAGAAGTGCCGATCCATCGCCTTGAGCGCGCCGACGATCCCGATCAGGAGATCGTCGCGCGCCTCGATCGGACGTGCGTAGTACTCGTAGTATCCCGGGTACTCGGCGGCGAGCCCTGCGGATCGGCGGGATCCGATGTGCAGCTGAAAGTACAGGCTGCGCAGGAAGCTGCGGACGTTGAGCCGGGCGTTGTTCAGCCCGCTGTCGCAGCCGGTGAGGACCACGACACGCCCCCAATCGCCGTCGTCCGGCCTGCGTGCCAGCCGATCGAGCCATCGGCGAAGCGTGTCGGCGGAGAGATCGTTGCGTAGTAGGACGGCGATCGCTGTCTGCGAGAGTCGTTCGTCCTCGTTGAAGACAAAGGGCGATTCCACCGGGCGTCGTAGCCTGTCGGCGATGGCGATCAGCAGCCGCTCGAGATGCCCGGCTCCGAGGTACCGGCTGCGGGCGAATCCGCACAGCGCGTCGGCCATGTGCGCGATGGAATGCGCCCATCCGGCCGTGTCAATCCAGCCGCGGAGATCCTCCTCCCCGGCTAGGCATGCAAGAGATCCGTCGAACCAACGGAGGACCCGCGCCTCATCGAGGAACGCGACCCGGCCCTCGATGCAGCCGAGTTCGCACAGTTGGTTGACGAAGACGACCATCGCCAGGACCAGGGACGAGAAGGCGCGCAGGAAGACCGTGTCCGTCCCGGCTTCGCCAAGGCCGATAGACAGGTTCGCGGCCATGCGTTCCCCGATCTCGATCAGCTGCTCATCGCTGAAGTGGACGCGCTGCCCCCACTGCCAGAGGACATCAAGGCTTCCCTCGCGCAGGTCGGCGTCGGTCGATCCTAGTGCGGCCATCAGATCCTCGGTGTGATCGAACGCGTCGGATCCCGCCGGGATTCGGTAGTTGTCGTCGATGATCGAACGGAGTACTGCGTGATTCACGTTGCTTCCTTTCGCGGTGAGGAGTGCCCCGGCTCTGACGTGGCGCTGCAACGGTCTGCCATGGCACACAGAGCCTGGGTTGGGTGAAGCGAGCCTGGGAAAGGCCGTGATCGGGCGTCGGCGAGAGCGTATCGTGCCCGACGTGTCGGTGCAATCCTGCCGCTGCCTGTGGCAGCGGTGGGAGTTTGCTCCAGCCCAGGCTGCAAACTCTCGGTTGAGCACGCCGGTCGCTGCTTGCGGCGGCGGTGAGGAGTTCCCACCGCCTCAGGCGGGAAACTCCTGGCTGAGGATGTCCGAGGAGAAGGACCTGCCATGTGCGGGTTGGATGGTTTCGATCGGCAGGTCGCGGAGGCGCTGGATGCTTGCGCGGGCGGCGGGCAGATCGTCGATCAGCGGATGCAGGCCGGGCCGCCGGTAGCTCCAGAAGAGGTCGCCGCAGAACAGGTCACCGTCTCCGGTCAGCACGGCGATCGATCCCTTCGTGTGACCGGGCAGGTGGAGGATCGTCGCGTCGACTCCGTACTCCGCGAGGCTCTGTCCGTCCTCGAGAAGCAGATCGACCTTGAACGGGCCGGGTCGGCCGAGCCGCGCGGTCAGCGGCAGCAACACTCTGAACAGCCACGGTGCTCGGTCCGGCCGCACCTTGCGGTGGGCGAGGGAATCGCCGGTCTCGATCGCCCTTGCTTCGAGTTCGTGTGCAGCGATCTTCGCGCCGTACGACTGGCGAAGGACCGCGCAGCCGCCGATGTGATCCGAATCGCTGTGGGTGATGATGACGAGGCGAAGGTCGCCGGTGCCGCATCCCGCGTCCTCGAGACCGCGTAGCAGCCGACGCCGCGACATCCTCGGGCCGGTGTCGATCAGCACGAACCCGTCCCGGCCTCGAAGGAGGAAGCAGTTGATCCCGGCCTTGATTCGGTCGAAACCTTGAGCCATATGTCCTCCTCCATGACTTCGTCGGGCCGTTCCCGCTGGGCAATATAGCAAGCGAGAAACTGCTGCGAGCTACGCGCAGCGATCGGCGGCGGCTACGTGAAACTCTAGGGATCGCTGTAGCTGCGCTTGTGAAGTTCACTGTTGACCAGCGAATCGAGGCCGGCGTCGAGCTGGCGTCTCCCGCTCGCCGCGTCCGAGAGCCACAGCGCCGCGAAGTCGAAGAGCGCCACACCGAACCAGAGCACGAACGGCATGCGCTCGCCGCGGGCGGCGAGGGCGTTGCCGAGCGGCGGGGGGCGATCAGCCCGCCCGCGTTGTGGTCCGAGTTCCGGTCTCTGAGTGCGTCGGGACAAGCGCGGATCGTCGATCAAAGCATCGCGAGTGCGGCTCGAACTCGCGACGTAGCTACGCTGATATGCTCGTCGTGGTCGGGCGGAGTGAGCCGATCGCGAGGAGCTGGCTGAAGCTGGACTGCATCTCGCCAATGAGAAACTCGAGATCGTCTGCGTCGAGGCGAAGGGGCTCGATCAACGAGAGTTCTTCCTCGAGTGTGCGAAGGTTCCGAGCGAGACGATACAGGGCGAGGGGATCGGAGTTGGCGTGATCCCGATCCCCTCCATCGCCTCCGTCGATCTACCTGCAGTCGAAGCTGTCGATGTCTCCAGACATGTGCGTTCCGCTGCCTTGAAGTCTGTTGATCCGTACAGGCTGCGCAACGGTCCCGTCGCTTCGGATCTCGAAACTGAGCACATGCCAGATGTCCGTCTTGTTGACGTTCTGTTTCGGAATATCGACGCGCAGGTTGGAGCCCGGCGCAGTGAACTGCACATAGGCGCCTGAATCGCAGAACGAGAAGGCGCTCTCACTGCTGTAGTTATGAACAGTGATACAGTATGTTCCTGGAGTCTTCCCGAAGAGTGTGATCACCTCAGCGCCCGGCCCCGGCCGAGTATCCGTATCGAGTGTTGCGTAGGGGGGCGAAGTCTCTGATCCAAGGTTGTTGTAGTACACGTGGAACGTTCCACCGGTCTCGGATGGGCCTGTCAGATGAATATCCAGGTCTGCGGAGCTCGTCCAGGAGAGCGTTGCACGTACTGTCTGGCGAATCGTGATAGGGTTGAGCTCGGCGATGGCGACGCACGTGCTTGGGACGCCCGAGAAGCCGTGTTGATTCGGAAGCTGAATCGGGATCTCAACGACGGACTTCACGCCTCCGACGCTGACGGAGATGATTGCAGAGCTTCCCATCTTCCCGTCGATGAAGAAGCTTCCATCATTCTCAGTGAACGTACTCGTCCGGTACCCATCCGGCGCCTTGCTCGGCTTGATCCCTCGGAGCGCGACCAGCGCCTTGCCCACGGGGTTTCCGTTCTCGTCGACGACGCGTCCGGAAACGCAGGCTGTGTCGAACAAGGAGTCGGCATTCCATTGGGAGAAGTGCGGGATGGCTCCTGCCCATCGGAGACCGGATGGCGCGTCATAGGAGTCCTCCAGGTAGAGCGTCCGATCAGTCTGCTCCACCCAGCAACCCAATTGCTCATCGAAGTACCAAAGAGGAATCTCCCAATCGGCCTCGTCCGCCAGGCCGACAGCGACGGGGATGCCTATCTCCGCCTCTGCTCCAGGCGCCAGGTCGACTCGCTCTCCGCCCGCCTCGGCAACGATGTCGATGAATCCGTAGCTTACGAGCATGCTCCCCTCGAGCGAGCACGGGACGAACGTTCCGCCGGCGAATAGATCGGCCTCCGTCCTGCTTGGGTCGAATTGAAGCGGAGCCGTCGGATCGAATGCCGTCAGGCTCACCTCCACCTCTCCGTAGACCGGATCGCCGAACGCATCGACAAGCGCGTTGGGCGGGATGATGACGGACGCCCCAGCATACGAGACCTCGCCGCCATCCTCAGCCCAAACCGTCTCTGTGATGCCGATGGGCTTCAAGAGGATCTCCGGCAGATTCGTCTCTTCGTCCGACGAGACGGGCACGGTCACCCACGCGCTGGTGTACCGTTCGGCGACAACGCTCACCACGACGTGCGGGGAGGGCATGCTCTCGACAGCGAAAACGCCATCTCGATTCGTCTGCGCGATGGAGCCGCCCGATGTGCTGGCGATGGCTCCTTCGACCGGATCGCCCGTCGTGCTGTCGACAACCCATCCAACGATCGTGCCCTCTCGCCCAGCTGCCTTCCGCGCGATTGCTTCCGGGTATCCGGAAGCATCGGCGACAGCGTGAACGAAGCCGGTCCGCGCAATCTGCACCAACTGCTCAAGGAAGGCGTAGCTGTCGCTTCCGGGGGAGATACCGATGGCCTCCGCACTTAGGTGGTCAAGACCATTTTCCACTGCGTATTCGACCGAGGCTCTTGCTGCTTCTTTGTCGTCTGGATCCCCGTCTGTCGAGATATTGATGAACTGCGTGGCGTACTCACCCCACTGAGACCAGAGCATGGCATCCATGGCCACATCGATCCCCACAGCGAGCGGCGTGCCTCCTTCCGCCTGTTGGATTCCTCTGATGGCCTCGGCAAGGTAGTTCGCCGTCGACATGTCGTCGAGGATCGTTGGCTCGATCTCAACGGCGGCGCCGATGTTCCCGGCGAACTGAACGACGCAGATCTCGATCGTACCGTCTACCGGTAGGGTACTCTCGACAGCATCCGAGAGACCTCGCAGGATGCAGTCGTAGAAATCCTCGCTCGGGATGCTCCCTGATCCGTCGATGAGGAAACACAGTTGCTTCTCGACATCGGCTTGAGCGGCAACGCAGAACGCAAAGGTTGCCGCCAAGAGGATCAGTCCGACGACCGTAGCCCTTCTCCTCAGTTGAACCATGGCTCACCTCTCAGATCTCTTTGCTCTCGGGGGTCTGGTCCCCTTGGATTTGGAACCCGGCCGTGGCTCCGCCTTCGCTTGGGCCGGCAAGCAGAGGCTCCCCATTGCGGGTTGTCCGGGGCGCTTGCTTGCACCTTTCGTAGAGCATCTGCTGACTCCTACGTCCGGCCGTTGGTCTTGATTCACGCGATGGCCCATCACGGGCACTTGGCTCGTGGAGCGTGTCAGGCAAATGACTCCCACGGAGTCGGGAAGAGCTGGCCAGTGCTTCGCTTGTGCCATCGGCCATCCTTTGGAGCTCTGTCAGCGCCGCGCCGTCCACGGAAGCAGGCGTGCGGGCAGTATGGCATACCAGGCTAGGGAATGTCAAGAAATGGAGTGCACCAATCACCGATGATAAGAGATTGTTTCCAAGTCACGTTAGTGCCTCTCGGTGCATGGCTCCCTGCACTACGTGCGAGCGCCGACAGCCGATCGGGGACCGCGCAGACGAGCGGAATCACCTAGGGTGCTGACCTCATCTCGTTGAGGAATGACTCGAGATCCTCCACGTCGAGGCAGCGGGGTCAGGCAGCTGGCTTCCGTTCGTCGCCCCACGATGGTTTTGGGCGGGACGGTGAGGCGGATGCGGCCGCAAGCTGTGGCTCGGTGATTTGAGTCGATTGCGGTCCGCATCCGCCAGGCTCGAGCTACATGAAGCTCTGGGGATCGCTATGAGCACGCTTCCGGAGCTCGTCATCGACGCGGGGCTCGAGCCGCCCGCTGCGTAATCCTCGCTGCCCGACGCGTCCGAGAATCCACAGCGCTGCGAAGCCGAGGAGCGCCATGCCCGACCAAAGGAGGAACGGCGTTCGCGGGCCGTAGGCGGCGAGGGCATTGCCGAGGGGCGGGGCGATCAGCCCGCCGACGCGCAACAGCGTCAGGGCGAGCCCGAGGGCCGTTCCCGCATACTCCGGTCCCACTCCATCAACTTCGGACACGGCGGTCATGAAGACGGCCATGAAGCCGTCGCGGACCGCGCCGGCCATCAGTACGGCGATCCAGATGACGACGCCGTCGACGACGGACAGGAGCCCGATCCCGCAGGCGACCGTCAACGAGGCGGCGACGAGCAGCTTCCGCCTCGATCCAATTCGGTCGGACAGCATCGCCAACGGGAAGACAGCGAGGAGGCTCATGGCGTGGAAGCTCGAGAGGGCCGCGTCGGCGCGAGCGGCGGACCACTCGATTCCTCGCAAGTAGAGCGGCAGGTATCCGAGCAGTCCCTGGACAGCGCCCCCGAACCCGAAGAGCGCGAACCCGAGGATCCACACGCTTCGCAAGCGGGCCACGTGAGAGAGGGCCTGACGGAATGAGTGTCCGTGGGCGGCATGTTTCGCTCGCTCCGCCTCTCGCGGAGACGTCCGGGTGAGTGCCCACGGAACGCTCATCAGGATCCCGATGCCGCCGTAGAAGAAGAGGACGTTACGCCACCCGTCGAGCCACGGGGAGAGGACCGTGGCGCTGACGAGCGAGCCGAGCATGAAGCCGAGGGCCATTCCGCCGGAGACGACGGCGTTGGCCGCGCCCAGTCGGCGTCCCGTGAACCACAATGCGCAGGTCTTGTGCAGGACAACCGGGATCACAGCGGTCAGGGCGCCGGTGAGAAACACCGTGACCGAGAGGGAGAAGAGGCCGTTCGAGAGCCCGCGAGATGCGCCTGCGAGGCCGACCAGGAGGCAGGAGACGATCAACGTTCGCTTCGTGCCGAAACGGTCGCCGATCATCCCACCGGCCAAACTGGCGAACAGGCCAGCGAACGACACCAACCCCCACACAGCACCGACCTGCACGAGCGTCAACCCGAGCTCGTCGGCGATCTCCGCAAACAGGACGGGCATCGCCATCGTCGGCGCGGCGACGGCGAGGGTTGCCGTGAGGCCCGAGAGAACGAGCATGTACAGCGCATACTTCGAGCCCATCACGTTGCGACCGGATTGGGACATCCCGTTCCCTCCTCCCAGGGGGCAAGCCAGAGCATCTCCGAAACGCCCCACTTCTTCGAGGCGTCTCCTGCCCGTAGTATGGCGAAGGACACTCGAGACAGCCCAAGGAGGCAAACGATGGTCACACACATGCACGTCGCATTCCGAGTGCAGGACTACGAGCAATGGAAGGCCGGCTACGACGAGAGCGTCGAGCTACGAAAGGCATCCGGCGAGGTCTCCTACAAGATCCTCCGGAGTGTGGAGGATCCGAACGTGGTCACGGTGATGTCGGAGCAGCGGAGCGCCGAGCAGGTTCAAGCGTTCCTCGACTCCCCGGACCTGAAGGAGCGGATGACTGCCGCCGGGGTCGTCGAGATGGGGAAGATGCTCATCCTCGAGGAGACGGCCTCCGGCGCCCACTGACGCGGGCGCCGGAGATGCCTACTCCGTTGGAGGGGCTCGGAGAGTCAGGCCGATCGATCTGGTGAGCAGCGGCTTCCATCGATGTCTCACGCAGCATCATCTCCAGGAACGGTGGTGAGGTTCGCAATCCTCCCCGAGGTCCGTTGCGTCACCGTCTCGCATCGGACGCGACCGCAGATCGTCCCGCGCACCGAACGACCGTGCTGTACGCTGCGTTCGGAATGGGAAGAACTCGATTCCGAGTGAACGGAGGATGCATGATCGAAGCAGTGGATCGTCGTGGCGGCGCACCGAATCCAAGTCCCTTGTATGGCGGTGTGGCTCTTGTTGTGGTCGCCTGCGTGTTGCTCTTCGTATCCCCGGCCGCTGTGGCCACGGACGCGATCACCGTCGACAACGCCCGATCGATCGTCCCTCTGCTCACGTGGGCGACGGGCGGCGTACCGGTGTTCGGACTCGTCTTCTCCCCGGACGGCACACAGCTGTACGGCGCACAGGGGCACCAGGTGGTCGTGTGGGATTCGGCGAACGGCACGGTTCTGAGATCGTGGCCGGCACACCCGGGATACGCTGCCGGGATCTCCCTTTCGCCAGACGGGCTGTGGATCGCGACGGCTGGAGACGACGCCGTCGTCCGGATCTGGAACGCGGCGACCGGCGACCTACGGCGCGAGCTGTCGCCTGGTGGGACGCACAGCGTTGCCTTCTCGAACGACGGGACGCTCATTGCGTCCGCCTGCCGGGACGAGGTACTGCGCGTGTGGAGCGTGGAGACCGGAGATCTCGTTCACGCGATTCCCGCCGGAAGCCGGATGTTCGGCACGATGTTCTCCCCGGACGACGCCGCCCTGGCGACGGCGCACGGACTCCCCGACTTCGCGGTGCGGCTCTGGTCGGTCGAGACCGGCGACATGGTGTGGGAGTCGTTCGAGCACCGGGCGGACGCACACGTCGTCGGCTTCTCGCCGAGCGGCGTCCTCGCTTCGGTGGGTGCGGACACCCTCGCGATGCTCTGGGACCCCGCGACAGGAGACGTGGCTCGGACCCTTCGCGGCCACACGCAGCCGCTCTTCCAGCTGCTCTTCGTCGGTGAGAGTCTCCTTGCGACGGGAGACGGAGGGGGAGCGATTCGCCTGTGGGAAGTCGGGACCGGAGGGACTGCGCATGTGCTACGAACGCACCGCAGTCAGGTGTGCGCACTGGCGGTGTCGCCGGACGGAACTCGGCTTGCGTCGGCGTCGTTCGACATGGAGGCCGTTCTCTGGGGGATCCCGTAGCGGAAAGAACGAGCGACGTATCATGCGACGGCTCGTGAGGAGCCGATGGTCTTTGGGCCGCCCAAAGCAGAAGCGCCACCCGCAGGCGACGCTAACTCCAACATACGTTATCCGGAGCGAGAACGTCAAGGGTGCAATCGAAACCGGCTCGTTGTCCGGGCGAATCAGCCGTTCTGATCGAGCGTTGCGTCGAATTCCTCCCGTGTCATGCCGAACAGGATGTCGTCGTGGAACCGCCCGTCGAGGAAGTACTGCCGCCGCCGGCGGCCCTCCTCGACGAAGCCGAGCTTCTTGTGGAGCGCGATCGAGGCCTCGTTGCCCGCGACGCACGCGGAGTTGCATTTCTGGAATCGTCGCTCGTGGAAGCAGTACTTGAGAAGGATCCGGACCGCGTCCGCGGCGTACCCGTTGCCCCGGCGCGACTTGTGGACGTTCACCCCGAACCCGAACGTGCCGTTCTTCAGGCTCGGCGTGTGGAGCGAGACGCCGCCGACGCAGGTTCCGTCGAACGTTTCGATCGCGAAGATGATCACCCCGTTGACGTCCTTGCAGTTCGCTCGCTTGCCCAGTTCGGCCCGCAGCGCCTCGACGGAGGTCGGGAGTTCGATTCCGAGCTGAAGGACCCGGCGGCCGGGACTGTCGAGTACGTTGGCGAACGACGACTCGGCATCATCCTCGGTGAGGCCGCGCAGGCGCACCTGCTCCCCGGCCCAGAAGTAATTCGTGTAGTCGAGATCCGTCATGCGCTCCTCCGTGTCCGCGTCGGCATGCACATGATCGTACGCATCCGTCGAACTACAGCAAGCGCGGTTGCCGGCCGCGGCCGACCGGGATATGCTACCTGTATACCACCGGCATGCTGCGGAGGCACGGATGCGAGACGACGTCTATGGAGAGCTGAAACGGCGAATCGTCGAGCTCGACTTCAAGCCGGGCGAGGTCCTCCACGAGAAGGATCTCGCCGAGACCTTCTCTGTCAGCCGGACGCCGATCCGCGAGGCGCTCATCCGCCTCGAGTCGGACGGACTGGTCAAGGTCTCGCGCGGCCGCGGTGCGTACGTCACCGAGGTCTCCCTGCAGAACCTGAAGGAGTCGTTCGAGATTCGCTCCCATCTGGCTGAACTCGTCGCACGGCTGCTGGTGTCACGCGCGACGGTCTCGGAACTCGAGGCGATGGACGAGCTGCTCGGGCGGATCGAGGCGGAAGCAGACGCCGCGGCGCTCCGCAACCTGGACATGGCGTTTCACGACCTCGTCAATGCCGCGACCCACAACACGATGTTGGCCGAGACGCTGACGCGCCTGCGAAACCAGGTATCTCGCGTGTGGGACACGAACGTCCCCGCGGGCGAGGACCACTTCTTCAGCGGGATCCACGAGGAGTTCAGCCGCCTGGTGGTCGCGGCGCGAGAGAAGAACAGCGAAGAGGTCGCCGGCGTGCTGCGGGCGCACCTGGCTCGACTGATCGACGAGATCATCGGCTTCTCGTCGCACGATCGATAGCGGACGGCGGAGCGGTCCGGGCCGACGGCGCCCGAACCGAGGAACGGAACAGCGAGCACGCCGTACACGGCGGCTCGAACGAAAGGATCATCGGATGAAGAAGCGAACCATCGCGGAGCCGTACAAGATCAAGGCGGTCGAGCCGATCAAGGTGACCACTCCCGAGTACAGGGCGAAGTGCATGGCCGAGGCCGGGTACAACACGTTCCTCCTTCGCAGCGAGGACGTGACAATCGACCTGCTGACCGACTCGGGGACGACAGCGATGAGCGATCGTCAGTGGGCCGGCATGATGCTCGGCGACGAGGCATACGCTGGATCGCGCAACTTCTACCATCTCGAGCAGGCGATCCAAGAGGTCTACGGCTTCAAGTACGTCGTGCCGACACATCAGGGGCGCGCGGCCGAGCACATCACGTCGCAGCTGCGGATCAAGCCGGGGCAGGTCGTGCCGATGAACATGTACTTCACGACCACGCGCGAGCACGTCGAGCGCGCCGGCGGCGTCTTCTTCGACTGCATCATCGACGAGGCGCACGACCCCGCCAATCAGCATCCGTTCAAGGGGAACGTCGACATCGCCAAGCTCGACGGACTCGTCGCCGAGAAGGGGGCCGACGCGATCGCCTACCTGTCGATCGCGCCGTGTGTCAACATGGCCGGCGGGCAGCCGTTCTCGATGGCCAACCTCCGTGAGCTGTCGGCATGGGCGGCCGGCCACGGGATTCCGATCATCTTCGATGCGACCCGGGCGCTCGAGAACTGCTACTTCATCCAGCAGCGCGAGAAGGAATACGCCGATCGCTCGATCCGCGAGATCTTCAAGGAGCTGATGAGCTACGGCGAGGGCTGCACGATGTCGTCGAAGAAGGATAACCTCGTCAACATCGGCGGCTTCCTCGCGACGAACAACGACGAGTTCTTCCTTCGCGCCAAGGAGATGGTCGTCGTGTTCGAGGGGCTCCACACCTACGGCGGGATGTCCGGCCGAGACATGGAGGCCCTGGCCCGCGGGATCGAGGAGATGGTCGAGGACGCGCATGTCGCGAGCCGCGTTCGCCAGGTCGAGTATCTCGGCGATCGTCTGCTCGAAGCCGGCGTGCCAATCGTCGAGCCGGTCGGCGGGCATGCGGTGTTCCTCGACGCCCGCCGGTTCCTGCCCGACATGCCGCAGGATCACTTCCCGGCGCAGACGCTCGCCGCTGCGCTGTACGTCGACTCCGGCGTCCGCTCGATGGAGCGCGGGATCGTCAGCGCCGGTCGCGATCCGGAGACGGGCGAGCACAGGCATCCGAAGCTCGAACTCGTCCGCCTTACCATCCCGCGCCGCGTCTACACCAATCTGCACATGGACGTCGCCGCCGAGAGCTGCGAGGCGCTGCTCGAAGGGCGCGACGCGATCCCGGGTCTGAAGATGGTGTACGAGCCGGAGAAGCTGCGCTTCTTCCAGGCTCGTTTCGAACCGCTGTCGTAGCATGAGCTGGGGGAGGCGAGGCCTCGCTTCGGTGAAGCCTCGCCCTTCCTCGCCGAAGCACCCCGTGATATCCTCCGAGGTGGAATGAGCCTCCTTCTGGCCGTGCGGGACGATCGAGACGTCGTGATCGCCAGCGACGGGCGCGTACTCGGCGAGGACTCCGGCGTTCTGTCGAACGACTCGCTGAAGACGCTGGCGTTGCACGCGGGCTTGTGTCTCGGCCTCGCTGGGCCGACGGACACGATGCGCCCGGTCCTGTCGGCGCTTGGGATCCGGTGCCGCGGCAGCCATCCGGTCGACCTGCTCGGAGTCTGTCAGGAGGTCGCTTGCCCCGTGGACGTCGAGTACGCCGACGCGCGCGATGAGCTGTCGAGCCTTCTTCGTTGGATGACGCGCCGCGGCTCCGAACGGCGGCGTGCGCGGATCCCGGTGGTGTTTCTCGCCGGCGAATCGAAGGACGGTCCTGCCCTGTGCGAGTGGTCCCATCCTGCCAGGGTGATGGAGACGGCGGGATCGGGCGGCTACGTGGAGGCGATCGCCGGCAGCCTGCCCGAAGAGGGGAGTCGCGTGTGGGGAGAGCTCCGCCGGATCGTTCGCGGGGAGCGGTCGACGCGCGAGGCCGAGGAGCGACTGACCCGCGCGGTTCGGCTCTGCGCGCGCAGCTTCGGAGCCAAGGGGCCGATCAGCGAGACCGTCTTCCTACGGCGCCTCTCGCGAGGATTCGAGCTACAGCGTGCGGAAGCACCGGCAGGTTGAACCCTTGATCGATCGCCACGGCGTGGCTAAGCTTGCGCGCTGCCCGCTCCCGTCGGAGAGGATCGCCGGGAGCGGACGAAGAATGTAGGAGGATGAGCATGCCGCTTCATCGACACGAGTGCGAGACCTGTGGGAACCGGTTCCGCGTCCTCGAGCTTCCGGGGACGGAGGCCGAGGCGCCGACCTGCCCCGTCTGCGGCTCCACGGAGTCGCATCGGCTGATGCCTCTCGTGGCGGTCCAGTTCAAAGGAAGCGGTTTCTACAAGACCGATCGGGCGAAGAAGGGTCGAAGCCGCTCCGAGCGGTCCTCCTCCGAGACAGGAAGCAAGGGATCCTCCGAATCATCGAGCACGTCGGACTCCTCGGGCGACACGAAGGACTCCAAGACGTCCGACAAAACGTCGTCCTCGGACTAGCAGTCCGTGTGGGAAGTGATACCGCACCGCGAGTGGATTGGGATGATCCG
>CAZSNG010000044.1:0-19602 GCA_964608345.1 uncultured Thermotogae bacterium | reverse complement strand
AGATGAGCCAGTCGTGCAGGCGGAAGTTGATCGCGCCGTTGCCGATCCCTTTCTCCTCGAGCCAGCGCGTCACCGCGGCCTTCGCGTCGGTTCCGGGGGTGCCGGAGAAGTCGCCCGAGTGAATCATGGCTCCGTACTCGGCATGGAACAACAGATCCCGATAGAACGGGAGGCTGTGGAGCATCTCCATCACCGTCTTGAACTTCTCTACGCGGGGATAGAGCGCCTTGCATCGGGCGAGGATCTTCCGATCTTCGTCGGTGCCGCCGAGGTCGAGCACGGCATCGTTGAAGACGAACAGCCAGCGGGCTCCGACGATTTCGTTCCAGCTGTCCGGGGCGAGGTGCTCGCGCATCAGCTCAACGTACTTGTCGATTTGGGTCTTGCCGTGCAGGGTCACGAACAGGCCCTCGCCCAGGTCGCCGACGGAGCGGCGGTCGTACTCGATGTGCAGTGCCTCGAGCTTGCGCCCGAAGCCGGCGTCGACCGAATCGGGGAAGACGAAGCTCTTGGCCAGGCCGTCGATTCGGTCAATCACGGGGATGATCGGCAGTCCGAACTTCAGGGCGAACTCGAAGTCGCGCTCATCGTGCGCCGGGACGGCCATGATCGCGCCCGTTCCGTACGTCATCAGCACGTAGTCGGCGATCCAGACCGGAATCCGCTCGCCGTTGACCGGGTTGACGGCGAACCCGCCGGTGAAGACGCCGGTCTTTTCCCGTTCGGTGGACATCCGATCGATGTCCGACTCCAGCGTCGCGTCCGCCTGGTACGCCGCGACGGCGTCGCGCTGAGTATCAGTGGTGAGGCTCTTGACGAGCGGATGCTCGGGGGCGAGAACCATGAACGTCGCTCCCCAGAGCGTGTCGGGGCGTGTGGTGAAGACGGGGATCGGGTCGTCTGCCTCGGTTGCGAAGACGACCTCCGCTCCTTCGCTGCGGCCGATCCAGTTCTCCTGCATTTTGACGACGTTCTCCGGCCACTCGGTCAGCGTGTCGAGGTCGGCGAGCAGCCGATCGGCGTAGTCGGTGATCTTGAAGAACCACTGCTCGAGATCCTTCTTCTCCGGCGCCGTGCCGCAGCGTTCGCAGGCTCCGCCGACGACTTGTTCGTTGGCGAGGACGGTGTCACAGGTCGGGCAGTAGTTGACCGTCGCCTTCTGCTTGTAGGCGAGGCCGTTCTTGTACAGCTCGAGGAACAGCCACTGCGTCCAGCGGTAGTAGTCCGGCAGGCAGGTCGTGACCTCGCGATCCCAATCGAACTGCACACCCCAGGCGCGAAACTGCTCCTTCGACCGCTCAATGTTCTTCTGGGTGTACGTCCACGGGTGCGTCTCGTTCTCGATTGCGGCGTTCTCGGCAGGTAGACCGAACGCGTCCCACCCCATCGGATTGAGGACCTGAAGGCCGCGCATGATCTTCACGCGGGTGATCAGATCCCCGATGATGTAATTGCGGCCGTGGCCGACGTGTAGATAGCCCGAGGGGTAGGGGAACATGTTGAGGTAGTAGAACGTGTTCTCGCGGGACGTCGTGTCCGCCCGGAAGAACCCCCGCTCGGACCAGTAGTCGCGCCAACGGGCCTCGATGGTGGTGAACTCGTAGGGTTCGATCTGCTTCGCTGCCATGCTGCTAGTCACCTCTCGCCAGTCGCACCGCCGCGTCCAGCACTTGCTGGACGTCCTTCTCCGTCTCCATTTCGCAGTACACACGTAGGATCGGCTCGGTCCCGGATGCCCGGAACAGGAGCCAGCCGGTCTCGAATCGTAGCTTCACACCGTCGAGCGTCTCAACCGCCCGAACCGGGCGGCCGGCGAAGTCGCTCGGCGGCGAGGCCTTCAGATCGGCGACGACCTCCAACCGCTCCTCGACGTGGAGATCGCGGCGCGCGTACTCCTGTGGCCCGAACGTCTCGTGGAGGCCGGCGACCAGCTCGCTTGCCGTTCGCTCTGAGGTTGCGAGGATCTCCGCCAACAGCAGGGACAGGAAGACGCCGTCGCGTTCCGGGATGTGTCCGCGGACCGCGAAACTGCCGGACTCCTCGCCGGCCATCAGGACGTCGCCCTTGACGATGTGCTCGGCGGCGTGCTTGAAGCCGATCGGGATCTCGATGATGTCGAGGTTGTAGGAGTCTGCCATGCGCCGGATCAGGTCCGACAGGTTGAACGAGACGACGATCGGCCCGCTCCACCCGCGCTCTTCGACCAGATAGCGGAGGATGAGGGCGTACGTGCGGTGGGCGTCGACGAACGCGCCGCTCTCGTCCATGGCGGAGACGCGATCGCCGTCGCCGTCGGTGACGACGCCGATCGTCCGCAGGCCGCCCTGGGTCGCGTGCATCGCATCGCGGAGTGGGCCGAGGTTCTTCTCCAACGGTTCGGGGCCGTGCCCGCCGAATGTGACGTCGACGGTCCCTCGAATCTGCGTGTACGGAACGGAGGACGCGCCGAGGAATCCCGCGACGAGGCCCTGAGCCGAGCCGTACATCGAGTCGATCACCACGTGAATCGGCGACGCGGTCAGCCGATCCCGATCGATCAGCTGCTCGATCCGCGCCATGTACGGTCCGGTCAGGTCGACACGCTCGATCTCGGAAGAGGCTGGATCCGGAGCCCGCTCGGGCAGCCGTCGCTCGACCTCCGCGGTGATCGACTGCGGGGCCGATCCGCCGTACTCCGCCTTGATCTTCAGGCCGTTGTATTCCGGCGGGTTGTGACTGCTCGTGATGACGACCCCCATCGCGGCGCTTCGGTCGACGACGCCGTAGGAGACGGCCGGCGTCGGCACGAAGCGATCGCCCAGGGCGGTTGGGATGCCGTTCCGTTGGAGGACTTGAGCGCAATGCAGCGCGAACGCCTCCGACAGGAAGCGCGTGTCGTAGCCGATCACGACGCCACGCGACGCGTCGCGGCAGTCGCTGCCCCAGTCGGTGTAGATCGGATCGGAGGGCCGCACGTCGGATCGAAGGAAGTCGGCGATCCCCTGGGCTGCGCGGGCCACGTTGTCGAACGTGAAGTCTCTGGCAATGATTCCGCGCCAGCCGTCCGTACCGAACCTAACGCCTTCTGCGTCGCTTGGAGCGCCCACGGCGAGCCCCCTCTCGTACTCTCGATTTCAGATTGATTCGCTCGACGTTCTCTGGCAGTTCGAGGTCGTTGCGCTGCAGCAGCATGCGGAGGAGATCGTACGGGATGGACGTCTCGATCCAGATGGAGTCGATGTCGACAACGCCGTTCTTCACCGGAAGGCGCGCGATGACGCGCTCGAGTGCCAGCTTGTAGGTTGCCAGCATCTCCGCGTCGTCGGATGCACGATTTGTCGTCGCGGACTGCTCGATCTGCATGGTCCCTCCGCCAGGCGCATCACGTCGCGAACCCGCACGAGATCCGCTCATTGGACGACGGGGAGACGGTGGCGCATTCTCCGGAAGTCCCGATCTGGCCTGCCTTGCGGATGATACCACAGCGATCGTGACCCTGTAAAGGGATCGGGGGTCTCGAAGGGGCATCTCGGAGGTGCAGCTGGACGATTGTGGAGCGCAAAACGGATGTGCTACAATGCTCGTCCAGCCTGAGGGGGAACGTGTGAAAAAGCCCATCATTGGGATTCTCTGCCTGTTGCTGTGTTTCGGTTTCTTCATGATCGCAGGTGCCGCCGAGGACGGTTCCGATCGCCTTGGCCGCCTGGATCCGGCACTTCGCATGTTTGTCGCCGACGTGACGAGCGGAGACGCCGTCGTGTCCGTGCAGTCGCACTTCGATCCCGCCCGGTACGCAGTGAGTACGACGGCGGAGACCGGAGAGACGCAGATCGGCGTCCTTGTGAAGCTGGCACGGCCGTTCGATGGCGCCAGCTACGCCGGGATTCCGGTCGGCGGGAGCACTGGAACGATCGTCGGCATGGACGTGACGACGGCCGATCTGCTCCGCCTCCTCGACGAAGAGGACGTCATCTACGTCGAACCGACCTGGAAGGCGACACCACACCTCGATGCGTCGATCCCGGCGATCGGAGCCGATCGCGTGCACGGCCTCGCGCCGGCGGTTCGCGGCGAGGGCGTGGTCGTCGGAGCGGTCGACACAGGGATCGACTACTCCCACCTCGACTTCCGTCGCGACATGGACGGCGACGGTTTCGAGGAGTCGTCGCGGCTCCTGGGGATCTGGGATCAGACGTTCGGCGTGTTCGGCGTGAAGTACACGCAGGAGGAGATCGAACAGGACATCGCCGACGGATACGGGGCCGAAGCCGGAACCGTGAGGCAATCGGATCGAGACGGGCACGGAACGCACGTCCTCGGAATCGCCGCCGGAGACGGCTCGTCTTCCGATGGTGGATTCGTCGGGGTCGCGCCGGATGCGTCTCTGGTGATGGTGAAGACGACGTTCTACACGTCTGAGATCCTGAGAGGCGTGGAATACGTCTTCGATGTCGCCGACTCGTACGGAATGCCCGCCGTGGTCAACCTGAGCCTGGGTGGGCATGACGGCCCGCACGATGGCACGAGCCTTTTCGAGCAAGGGCTCGACGAGCTATCGGCGGGGCCCGGACGAGCGATCGTCGTCTCCGCCGGCAACGAGGGCGAGCTGAACATCCACGCGTCCGCGACGCTGTCCGGGGGATCGGCGTCGTACCAGATCGCCCCGAACGACACGCACGTCGACCTGAGCATCTGGTATCCGGGCGGGTCGCGGTTCACCGTGACCATTACGCCTCCCGGCAGCGATCCGATCGCGGTTCCGTGGGGAACGGAGACCGGGGCCATCGAGACGGCGAGGGGCACCGTGCGGGTCGACAACGCCTGGGGCGGCGTCAATCCGAACAACGGGGATAACGAGGCGTTCGTCCGGATGTACGGTCTGAGCGACTTCACTCGCTGGGAGATCGCGATCACCGACACGAGCGGCGGCGGCCGGTTCGACATGTGGGTCACGAGTGCGTCGGCGGTGTTGATCGGCGGCGATCCGAATCGAACGATCGACGAGCCCGGGAATGCGGATGCGGTCATCACCGTCGGAGCCTACACGACGAAGACGACGTGGCCGTCGCAGAACGGCATGCAGGACTACGGCGCCCAGTACACGATCGGAACGCTGGCGTCGTTCTCCAGCCGAGGCCCGACACGAGACGGGCGGACGAAGCCGGATCTCGCCGCGCCCGGCGCGTGGATCTGCGCCGCGCTGTCGGTGGATGCGGGGTGGCAGTCGTCGTTCGTTCATCCGGACGGCGCCCACATCGTGGAGCTTGGGACGAGCATGGCGGCGCCGCACGTCGCCGGCGCAATCGGCCTGATGCTGTCCGTCGATCCGGACCTGACAGCGGCGGAGATCCGCTCGTTCCTCCGCGGAACGGCGGTTCAGGATGCGCATACCGGCGGAGTCCCGAATCCGCTGTGGGGGTGGGGAAAGCTCGACATCGCGGCGGCAGTTCAGGATGTCATCGACTCAGGCTACGAGCCGCCGCCCGATACGGAGGTCCCGGTGATCGGGCTCGGCAGCAACCCGGTCCGTGCGGCGGCGCAGTTCACGTATGCCGTCCCCGAAGGGACGACGACGGCGACGCTCCGGATCTACGACGTGGCGGGCGCGCTCGTCTATGAGGCGCCCGTCGATGCGGACGGGAGCAGCGCGTCGTGGAACCTTCGGACGGCGCGAGGAGATCCGCTCGCGTCCGGTCTGTACTTGTACGTACTGGTGACCGACCGCGGGGTCTCGGACGTGGGAAGGCTGGTGATCGCACGATGAGCCGCTGGCTGAAGGCGCTCGCCGTCGTCTCGTTGGTCGCTGCGATGGCGGTTCCGGTTGGGGGAACTGAGGGCGTTGGAGCGATCTACTCGCTCGGGTCGTCCGGTCGGGCGCTCGGCATGGGCGGCGCGTTCATGGCGCTCGCCGACGATGAGGGTTGCGTTCTGTACAGCCCGGCCGCCCTTGGCTGGGTCGAAGCAATCGGGATCACGTCGCTGCTCGCGAGCGGCTTCGGCGGCGTCACGCACGGCATCGTCGGCTTCTCCATGCCGTACCTCGGGGTGAATGCGTTTCTCCTCGATTCGGGGGCGATCCCGGTCGACGGCGGATCGTTCCGCTATGCGAGTCAAGGCCTCGTTGCGTCGCTCGGCGTGCCGATCGGACCGGTGGCGCTCGGGGTTCGCGGTCGGCTCCTGCGGGTCTCCTCTCCGACAGCCGGTGCCGGATGGGCCGTCGATCCGGAGGTGGTGGTCGCGATGGAGGCGATTCGGATCGCGCTGATGTACGAGGGCGCTCTGTCTGCACCGGTCGTCTACGATGGCGGCACGACGGAGGAGTGGGAGCAGTCGCTCCGCCTCGGTGCGGCGGTGACTCTCGCGCCGACCGACGAGGTTCTGTGGAGCGCGGCATTCGAGGCGGTGGGCCTGTTCTCCCCGCTGCCGCGGCTCGCGGCCGGTCTGGAAGCATGGATCGGCGGCCTGGGCGCGCGTGTCGGGTTTGATGGTCGCGGGCCGACGTTCGGCCTATCGGTTCGCTTCACGAGCCTGCAGTTCGACTGGGCGTACGCGATGCGAAGCGATCTGGGCGACAGCCATCGGGTTTCGTTTACGTTCCGATTCTGATCGGAGGGATCGCCATCGTGTCTCGAAGGATCAACTGGTTCGCGTCGATCGTTCTGCTGTGCGTGATCATGCTCGTCGGTGTCGGCGGGATGGCCCAAGAGGGTGACGAGGAAGACGCCTCGTATGCCGTTCAGCTCGAAGGCCGGAAGACGTGGACGCTGCGGTACGGGCTCGGGGATGTTGTCGGGCTTGCTGCATCGGGGCTGCCCGCCGGCCAGCTGATGCTCGACCAGAGCCTGTCGGCCGATATCCGCGGGGAGGCCCTCTCCATCCTGTCGGTGGAGGCGCACTTCGACGACCAGCAAGTTGACACGCTGCAGTCGCTGGCAATCCGCCTGGATACCGAGCGGCTGGACGGCGTGCTCGGCGACTTCATTGCAGAGGGGATGGGCGGATTCGCCGCATACGGGAAGAAGATGACGGGTCTTCAACTCGAATACACGGCCGGCGGAGCGGTGCTGACCGGCGTCGCGTCGAGGCTGGAGGGAATCTCCGAGACGAAGACATACGTCGGGCAGAAGGCGCATGAGGAGCTCACCTACTCCGCCTTCACCTCGGACGATCCGCCGGCGCCACAATCGTACAAACGGGCGATCGATGGGTTGTACGCGTACCCGCTCACGGTCTTCTACGTCGAGGAGTTCAGTGAGATCACCCTCTCGTTCGACGCGGGGGATGGGCTTCGCGCTGTGCTTGCGCAGTACGGATTGAACTACCTGTTCGACGTGCTGGCAGAAACGGGGACGTTCCCGCTCGAGGAATGGGAGCGGCTGGTGATCGGGACCGACGCGCAGACGCTTCTCCTGCTCGAGGACGGACTCGACCTCGTGCGCGACCGACTGGAGGCGACGATCGATCTGTACAACGCAGCGGACGATCTAGCGTCGGAGGACCGAAAGGAGTACCCGTTTAGCCGCGACACAGCCTACGAACTCAGCTTCCTCGAGGCGATCGCGGCGCACGTGACAGTGTCCGTCGACGACGAGGTCCACCCGATCCTCGATGCCGCGCGATCCCGATTCTTCGACACGGGGCGCGACGGGCTCGTCGTCGAATCGGTCGTGATCGAGGTGAGTTCGGACGGCGAAACGTTTGATGGGATCACGGGACCGCATTGGGAGGACTACGAGTTCGACGTGTTCGAGGAGCCGGGGATCCTCGAGGTCGACTTCCCGGCGGAGTTCTTCACGGACGAAAGCGCGATTCGCGTGAACTTCGACTACACGGTCACCGGAGGCGTGTTCATGCTCGGTCTGTCGATCATCCCCGGCAGCGACAGCGTCTCCATCAACGATGCACCGCTCGTTCGCGACACCGACTACATGATCGACTACGAGATCGGGATGCTCGTTCTGCTGGTCGAGGTCGGCGAGACGGACGTGATCCGCGTCGATTACGAGCGGTTCGCCGGTGGGATCTTTGGGTCCGCGGTCGACTACGCGACCTACTTCTACGGACTGACGCTCGACTGGCCGGTGTCGGAGGTACTGACGATCCAGGCGAGCCTCCTCCAGTCGGTGGAGGACCCGGGCTCGGTGGCCGATCCGGATTCGGTCAAGACGATGCCGAATCGGCACACGGTCGGGAGCGTCTCCGCAGCCGTCACGCTGGATGGTTTCCGTGCGGACGCGCTGGTCGCGTACAGCCATGACCGGTTCCCGTTCGACGAGAACGCGCGGATCAACCGGCCAAACGAGATCGCCGGGATCGTGACGGCAGACGAGATCGTCTACTTCGGACACCGGAACGGACTGACGGTGAAGCGTGCCGGCGAATGGATGACGTACGACACGAGGCACGGACTCGCCGGCAGATCGGTGCAGGCGATCACCGCGGGCGATGAGACCTTGTTCGTCGGGACGAGGTCCGGGTTGACGGTGATCTCGCTGGAGGGGGTGTCGCCGCTCGACCGCGTTGGGAGTTGGTCCAGCTACTACGCGGCCGAGGACGAGGGGCTGCCGAATGCATCGGTGAACGCGCTCTTCTACGACGACGGGACGCTCTGGGTCGGCACGGCTGCCGGGCTCGTGGCAATCGATCTCGCCGAGTTGACCGATCTGACCACATGGCGCAGGCCGGACGAGGACGAGGGTGTCGAACTCGGTGCGGTTACCGCACTGGCGGGGGACGGCGAGTCGCTGTACGTCGGCACGGACGGCCAGCTGTATCGGCTTTCGCTGCTGACGGACGCGTGGAGCCCTCTGCAGGGCAGCGAGGGAGCGACAATCTACGATCTCGCCGTCGTCGACGGGACGCTCTACGTCGCGTCGAGCCGCGGACTGCGCAGCTACCGAGATGGCATCGGAACAGGCTGGCTTGTCCTCGGCGAGCCCGTCAGCTCGGTCCGCGTCGTGAACGGCTCGGTCGTCTACGGTTCCGAGGTGGGGCTGATCGCCGCAGACGACGGGACGACGCTGCTGGCCGGCGCATCGGTGACGGCTCTCCATGAGGCGGAAGGCGTCCTGTGGATCGGCACGAGGGCCGACGGCGAGTACATGATGACGTTGTGGTCGTACGGAGACGAGGTCGAGTCATACGATCGGGACGAGACGGGGATCGATGGGCGTGATCCGTTCGCCTTCATCGACGCGGATGTCGACGGTCACACGGTGGAGGGGTTCGTCGAACGGGTATCGTTCCGCCGCACGACGAGCGAATTCACGCTGTCGGGTGCAGTGCACAACACCTCCCCGACCTACCGCTCGATCGGCAGCTTCGGACGCTCCGACTCCACCGGGTGGGACATCGCCGGGACGTGGGCGGTTGGCGATGATGCCGACCTGTCGGCCTCCCACGAGTACAGCATCATCGGACGACGGACCGACGAGCCTGAGCTGACGATGGCGAACGACCTGTCGCTGCATTGGACCTTCGGACCGACGCTCACGGCCAGCGCGCAGCACCGGACGCGAAACGACGAGCCGAGTCACGCTGGTGCCGAGGCGATCGACGTCGGGTACCAGTTCTCGCTGCGCGACCAGTTCTTCGCGGAGCGACTCGACGTCGTGTTGTCGTGGAAGGACGGGACCAGCTGGAACTACGAACTCGAGGGTGCGCGCCGCAGCACGGCGCTCACGCTGAGTGTCGACGCATCGATCCTGCCTTCGCTGGCGGCGCAACTGGACTGGAATCGGCCGGTTCGCTCCGGCGGCGGCGACTGGAGTGGGAGCGAGACGATCGCGTTCCAGACCGGATGGTCCGGAAGCGGGGAAACGAACGACTACACCGTCGATTACTCGCTCGACTGGAGCCGGTCGATTCCCGGCGGGATCGGGCGGCGCGGTCATGAGCTGGAGTTCGATATAGACATCGACCCGTTCGAGCGATCTGAGTGGAAGATCACGCCGGGTGCAACGCTCGTGGCGACGAGCGACGAGTCGTCCGTCGGCCTCAACGGGCGCCTGACCGCCAGCGGCCGACACGGTGATCTGTCGATTCAGGGAACGCTTCGCGCCGGGGTGAGCGGATTGGGCGAGCCGGTGATCCGGGAGAGCGAGAAGCTGTCGCTCACCGCCTCCTATACGGGCATCGAATCGTTGCGCCCCTCGCTGACGTACTCGATCGATCGGCAGGTCGCGCTGTACCAGGAGAGGCGCCAGGCGACGATTGGGCACTCGCTGACCGGGCGGGCCACGTGGACGCCGGGTGAGATCCACTATGACGACTTCTCGCTGAGCGCGTCGATCAAGGGGAGCGCCGAGAACCGCCAGTTCTCCGCGAGGATCGAGAACTCGTATCGCCTCGATCTGCACGAGTGGCTCGGCGGTTGGGGGGCGGGCGATCCGGACGATGCCGGCTATCCGCTGATCGACCTGCGCGTCGGAACCGATGTCAACGTGCGCGCCAGCAAGGATGAGTCCGACGTCGATGCGACGATGACCGGTCGGTTGAACGCCGCCTTCTCGCAGATGTGGAGCGGATCGTTCGGCATCTCGTACCTCGGCGGGACCGATTCGGCCGGCTCGCTCTACAACAGCCTGCTGCTCGATCTGACCATCGCGATCGACTTCTAGAGCGACGCGGTTATCCGCCGCCGATTGGCGGAAGGATGGCGACGGTGTCGCCGTTGCTCAATCGTGTGGCGGGACCGTCGAGGAAGACGGTGTTGCGCCCGTTGAGCAGGACGTGCAGGTAGCCGTTCACGATCCCATCGCGGAGCTTCTCCACGAACGTGGGCGCGTCGAGGGCGAGGATCGGCCAGAGCTCCTCGACGGTCGTGTCTACGGGGACGGACAGGATCTCGACGGGGGAGGGCCTTAGTTCCCTGAGCCCGCCGAAGACCTTGAGCGTGACGTGGATCGTCTCGGACGTTGCTCCCGGCTGCGGATTCGAGTTCATCGGACGATTGATACCAGGTGGGCACCGCCGACGCAACCGGAACCCGTTGGAGGCGGGTTGGCCAGGCGTTATAATCCGGGCCGTATCCCGTCCGTGCAGGAGAGATTTCCATGAGGAAACCAAGGGTTCTGGTGTGTAGTGCGTGGCCGTATGCGTCCGGCGTCCCCCACCTGGGGAACCTCGTCGGGTCGCTGCTCTCCGGCGACGTGTTTGCCCGCTATTACCGGCTGCGAGGCGCGGACGTGCTGTACGTGTCCGGTTCGGACGCACACGGGACGCGAGTGGAATACGAGGCGCAGGCCGGCGGGATCACGCCGGCGGAGCTGGCCCAGCGAAACCACGAACGAATCCTCGAGATCCTTGATGGGTTCGACATTCGCTTCGACAACTACACGACGACCGAGTCACCGGTCCACAAGGAGTTCGTACGCTCGATCTACCTGCAGATGGAGGAGAACGGATTCATCTGCACGAAGGTGGAGGAGCGCGCGTTCTGCCGGGACTGCCGGAACTTCCTTGCCGATCGATTCATCACGGGCACGTGTCCGAAGTGCGGGTCGCCGGACGCCCTGGGCAATCAGTGCGATGCGTGCGGTAGCATCCTCGAGCCGGAGGAACTGGTCGAGCCGCGGTGCAACTTCTGCGGTGGCGGAGCGGTGGAGTTCCGAGAGACGAAACACTGGTATCTCGATCTCGCGAGGCTGTCCGAGCCGCTGGAGGAGTACGTGGGATCGCGAGGCTTCCAGGGCAACGTGCACCAGTACACGCAGCAGATGATCGACGACGGGCTGCGGCCGCGCGCGATGACACGCGACATCGATTGGGGGATCCCCGCGCCGTTCGAGGGCGCGGAAGGGAAGGTCTTCTACGTCTGGGGGGAGGCGGCGTTGGGGTACGTCTCCGCCGTGGTCGAGCACTTCGACGGCAGCGGCCGCTGGAAGGACTTCTGGTTCGGTGACGACGTCCATCAGATCTACGCGCTGGGCAAGGACAACATCGCCTTCCACACGCTGATCTTCCCGGGGCAGCTGATCGCTTCCGGAGAGGGTTACCACCTGCCCGATCAGATTGCGGCGACCGAGTACCTCAACTGGATCGGCGGTGGCAGCTTCTCGAAGAGCCGCGGCGTTGGGCTGTACGGAGACGACGCGCTCGAGGTGATGGATGGAGAACTGTGGCGGTTCTATCTGCTGTACAACCGGCCGGAAGGGCGAGACACGAACTTCTCCTGGGAAGAGCTGGATAAGGCCGTCAACGGGGTGCTGATCTCCAACATCGCGAATCTCATGAACCGCGTCCTCTCGTTCGTTCAAACGCGGTTCGACCGGGTCGTGCCGGACGTCGAGCCGGACGGAGAGGTGCTCGATCGGGTCGGCGAGGCCGTGGCAGCCTACGAGGCGGCGTTCGACGACGCGCTCGCCGGCGCGGCGCTTCGCGCCGTCTGCGACCTGGCGGTGTTCGGGAACGAGTACTTCCAGCGCAAGAAGCCGTGGGAGACGGGGGACGCGGCCGCGGTGGCCGGGGGGCTCCATCTCGTCAAGGCGATGGCGGTTCTTCTGCTGCCGTACGTGCCCGACTTCGCGGGGCGGGTCCTCGACGTGATGGGGATCGATCAACCGGCGTGGTCGGACCTCGATTCGGTTCTCCGCGGCAAGGAGCTGAACGAGGAGCGGGTACTGCTCGAGCGGATCGAGGTCGACGAGATCCGTGCGCGCGTCGAGAGCTCGCAAGCGCCGAGCGAACCGGTGGGTCAGATTGAGGATGAGAAGGAGACGATTGCGTTCTCCGACTTCGCGAAGCTCGACTTGCGGATCGGGTTGATCCGGTCCGCCGAGAAGGTCGAAGGCGCCGAACGGTTGCTGCAGCTGACGGTCGACATCGGCGACGAGACGCGCAATTGCGTTGCAGGGATCAAGGGATGCTACGCGCCGGCGGACCTCGTCGGCCGTTCAGTTGTCGTGGTGGCGAATCTCGAGCCGCGAACGATCCGAGGCTTGCCCTCCGAGTGCATGCTGCTCGCGGCAAAGGGAGCGGAGTTGTCGCTTCTCGTCCCGGATCGACTCACGGAGCCGGGAACCCCTGTCTCCTAGCGCTGTTGAAATGGGTCGGGGCGACGGCTAGAATCTGACGCGAATTGGGGTGTTGAATCGATGTATGCAGTGATTGAGACTGGCGGAAAGCAATATCGGGTGGAAGAGGGGACGGTGCTCGAGCACGAGCGTCTCGACGGGATCGAGGTCGGCCAGACGGTCGAGTTCGACAGAGTCCTTCTCGTAGTCGACGAGGGTGGTGCGATTCAGGTAGGCACGCCGTACGTCGACGGCGCTGTGGTGAAGGGCGAGATCCGCAAGGACGAGCGAGGCCCGAAGGTCATCGTCTACAAGTACAAGAGCAAGAAGGGGTATCGCCGGAAGGCCGGCCATCGACAGCCGTTCATGGCCACGGCAATCACGGCGATCGAAAGGTAGCATCGACGTGGGAGAGGCAGTGATTCATCGGGACGATCGCGGCCGGGTCACCGGCGTGGCGTTCCGCGACGTCGAGCTCACGACCGTGGCCGGCACGAGCGCCAACAGCTTCTTGTTGGCCGTCTCGTCGTCGTTGTCCGAGTACCTCCACGTGCCGGTCGACGGCGCGGTCGAGGTCGACGCGGACTTCACGATCGATCGAAGCGACACGCATCTGGATCGGGAGATCGACGCGATTCTCGAGACGCTCGTCATCGGGCTGAAGATGCTGGAGCAGGAATACCCCTCCGATCTGGTCGTCCAGGAGGCGACGATCGGAGTGGAGGTCTGACGACAAGGAGAGAACATGGCCCATAAGACGAGTACCGGATCCACGCAGAACGTCCACGACAGTCCGGGCAAACGGCTCGGTGTGAAGCGCTACGGCGGGGAATGGGTGAACCCCGGGACGATCATCGTGCGGCAGCGTGGCACGGTGTTCAAGCCCGGGAAGAACGTCGGCCTCGGCCGAGACTTCACTCTGTTCGCTACTGCGCCGGGATACGTTCACTTCGAGAATCGAGGCAGGAAGCACGTCAACGTGCTCCCTTCCCGTGGGGAATAGGCTGTCGCAGGTCATCCCAACCCACAAGCATGTTCATCGATGAGGCGACCATCCGCGTCCGAGGAGGATGCGGGGGGAGCGGGATGATCCATTTCATCTCCAATCGCCACAACCCGCGCGGCGGCCCGGATGGCGGAACCGGCGGTCCGGGCGGCGACGTGGTCTTGCGCGCGTCGGCGAGCGTCTCGACCCTCTATCCATTCCGGCACCGGCCGCTGTTCGCTGCGCAGGACGGCGTCAACGGGGCGAGAAACACGCGGCACGGGGCTCGTGGCGAAGACCGAGTGGTCCTCGTTCCCGTCGGAACACTGATCCGCGAACCGATCTCGGGCGAGACGATCACCGATCTGGCGAGCGCCGGTGACGAGATCGTCGTGGCGGAGGGTGGCGAAGGCGGCCGCGGCAACAGCAGCTTCGTCACGTCGAGGCGGCAGGGGCCGCGCATCTGCGAGCGCGGTCTGCCCGGTGAGTCGCGGACGCTGCGACTCGAGCTGAAGCTGATCGCCGATGTCGGGATCATCGGCTACCCGAACGTCGGGAAGTCGAGTCTGATTTCTGCGATCTCGGGGAAGAAGGCAAAGGTCGCCGACTACCCATTCACGACCATCATCCCGAATCTCGGTGTCGTGGACGTCGACGGACGGCACCAATTCGTCGCCGTGGATATCCCCGGCCTGATCGAGGGAGCGCATGAAGGCAAAGGGCTCGGCGATCGGTTTCTGCGGCACGTGGAACGGACGCGGCTGTTCATCCACATGATCGATCTTGCCGCGCTGGACGAGCGCGACCCGGTCGAAGACTACGCACGAATCAACGCCGAGCTGGGCTCATTCAATTCCGTCCTGGCCGAGCGCCCGCAGATCGTCGTAGGGAACAAGACGGATCTGATGGGCGAAGAGGACATCGCCTCGGCACGCGAGCGCTTCGGTGCTGCGGGGATCGAGCTGCTTCCGATCTCCGTCGCGACGCGCGCCGGGCTGCAGGAACTCGTTCTGCGGACGTTCCGAGACCTGGAGCGGCTGAAGTCGGGGAACGGGGACGGCGTCGCCCTCCCGACGCGACGAAAGGTCTATCGATTCGAAGGGGAGACGGGGTTCCACGTCGATCGTGACGAGAAGGGGTTCGTCGTCACCGGTGACGTGGTCGAGAATCTGGTCCGGAAGCTCGTCCTTGACAGCCGTGATGCGATGGAGTATCTGACCGATCGACTGGAGAAGATGGGCGTGATCAAGGAGCTGCGTCGGCGCGGGTTCACGCCGAGCGACACGGTGCGAATCGGGGAGGCGGAGTTTGAGCTTGAAGGGTAGAGTCGGCCTGTTTGGCGGGACGTTCAATCCTCTCCACAACGCACACTTGCGAGTTGCCTCCGTGGCGCTCGAACAGTACGAGCTGTCGAAGGTTCTGTTCATCCCGAACGGAATCCCGCCCCACAAGGGGCCGCTCGCGGGGATCTCGGGCGAGGACCGGCACCGAATGGTCCTTGCGGCGATCGCCCGCTGCGAGAGGTTCGGCGCTTCCCGAATCGAGATCGATCGAAACGGGCCGTCCTACACCATTGACACGATTCGAGCTTTGAAGGATGATTACGGCCAAGGGATCTGCTTCATCGTTGGAGCGGATCGCCTGCTTGACATCACGACGTGGAGAGAACCGGAGGCGCTTCTTCGAAGCGTGCCGTTTGTGATTGCCCCGCGTGAGGGATTGTCGGTGGGAGCGTTCGACCACCCGCCGTTCGATGCGGCGGAGACGTACTCCCTCGACATGGAAGAGGTGGACCTGTCTTCGTCATGGCTGAGGGAGAAGGTCGCACGGGGCGAGGGGATCAGCGAGTGGGTCGCACCGGAAGTGGAGGCCTACATCGCCGAGAACGGACTGTATCGGAACCGGGAGGTATCCGGCGTCCGCAGCACATAGCGATAGGAGGCTAGGATCGACAGCAGACGAATGCGCGTCAACGAGCGTATCCGCGTGCCGGAAGTTCGCGTCGTTGACGACACCGGGGAGAACCTGGGTGTCATGGCGACGGAGCAGGCGCGCGCGCTTGCCAAGGAGAAGGGACTCGATCTGGTCGAGGTGGCGCCGCAGGCAAGACCGCCGGTGTGCAAGATCGTGGACTACGGCAAGTACCACTACCAGCAGGAGAAGCGCGATCGAAAGGGCAAGCATCGCTCGAAGCTGAAGGAAGTGAAGTTCACGATCAAGATCGGCGAGCACGACTTCCAGACGAAACTGAAGCGGGCTCGCACCTTCCTCGAGAAGGGGGATATCGTACGGGTCAGCATCTTCTTCCGCGGGCGTGAGATTGTTCACGCCTCCAGGGGACGCGATCTGCTGAGGCGGGTCGAGGAGGAAGTCAGCGACCTCGCACGAGTTGAAGGGAACCCGACGGCCCGAGGGAAGATCTTGCAGATGATGTTGGTCCCCACCCAGCAGAGCTAGACCCGACGTAGGAGGGGATGACGTGCCGAAGCAGAAGACGCATTCAGCGGCGAAGAAGCGCTTCAAGCGTTCGAAGAGCGGGAAGCTGTTCCATCACATGTCGAACTACTTCCACAAGAACACGAAGAAGCGGACCAAGTCGGTCCGGCAGGCGCGCCGCGGAAAAGAACTGACCGGGGGACAGGAGAAGACGATCACGAGGATGATCGGCAAGTAACCCGGCCCGACAAGGAGAAGGTCATGCCACGAGCACGTGGAGGGAACAAGCGAAAAGAGAGCCGCAAGAAGATCATGGCTCTCGCCAAGGGCTACAAGGGGAAGCGCGGAACGTCGCACCGCATCGCCAAGCAGGCCGTGATGAAGGCGTTGCGGAACAGCTATGTCGATCGACGGCGTCGCAAGCGCGATTTTCGTCGGCTGTGGATCACCCGAATCAGCGCCGCTGCCAAACTGAACGGGATTTCGTACTCGGCGTTCATCGGGGGTCTAGAGCGGAGAGGAATCGCCCTCAACCGCAAGATTCTTGCGGACATCGCCGTCAAGGATACCACGACGTTTGCCGCGCTGACGGACATCGCGAAAGAGGAAGCGGTCAAGGGGTAGAGCGGTGCCGGCTCGCGGCCTCTCCAGACGCCGGTTCTGCGTGCGTCTGCCGAGTGAGTGGCGCGTCGAGGAGTACCGCTCCGCGATGACGCGGAGCCGCCTCGACTGAGCGGCGAGCCCTCCCCGACCCTCCCGCTTCCGCGCGGAACGACAGGACGGGAATGTGGAACCCCAGAGTCATCTGAGGGGCGAGATCCCGGGGCCGCACACGACGGACCGTCTGCGATTGGGCGTGTCCGGAGTCCGGCTCGCGGGGATCCACGGGGTCTATCCGGAGGAGCGGGAGCACGGGAACCGCTTCCGGGTCGGCGTCGAGGTCGAGTGTGCGTCGTTCGATGCTGTCGCATCGGACGAGCTTGCGGACACGATCGACTACCAGACGATTACGAGTCTCGTTCGTGAGATCAGCGACCGGCGGCCATTCAACCTCATCGAGTCATTCGCCGGCGCGATTGCGGACGAGATCCTCACGAAGTTCCCATCAGCCGCTGCGGCCATCGTGCGCGTGTCGAAGGTCGATCCTCCCGGACTGGGAGACGTCGAGTGCGCGTGGGTCGAAGTCGCTCGGAGCAGAGCATGAGCGACAGGACCGTCTTCCTCTGCCTCGGATCGAACGTCGGGGAGAGACGCGCACGGCTCGCGGAAGGCATCGTGGAGCTCGAGCGAAGCGGCGTCGCGCTGCCCATCAGGTCGTCCGTCTACGAGACGGAGCCGGTTGGTGTGGAGAACCAGCCGTGGTTTCTGAACCAGGTGGTTCGTGGCGTGACGCGACTCAGCCCAGTCGAGCTGCTGGGGGTGTGCAAGCGGATCGAGACCGGCTTCGGTCGGGAGCCCACGAGCGTGCGCTTCGGACCGAGACCTCTCGACATCGACATCCTTCTCTACGGCGACCGGGTGATGTCGGACGAACGGCTGACGATTCCGCATCCGAGGATGCACGAACGTCGATTCGTCCTGATCCCGCTGGTGGAGATCGCGCCGGAGGCCGTGGACCCCCGGAACGGCGAGTCATACATCCACATCCTTGAACGACTCGATGGGGGAAAGAAGGTGTCAGAATCGCTGCCAAACGAATCCTGATATCGGTGGACGGTGCGGACCAAGAGGAGCGCCGCACGCGGGTTGCTCTTCTCGAGGACGATCGCCTGATGGAGATCTACTACGGGCATCCTTCCCAGGAGAAGCTGGTCGGCAACATCTACAGAGGACGTGTGGAGGACGTGCTCCCCGGACTGGGGTCCGCGTTCGTCGACATCGGAGAGCGGCGGAGTCTGTTCCTATCGCGGAACGAGCTGAACGATCGCATCCTCGACCAAGCGGACGTGAAGCCTTGGCAGAGCGATGTGCCGATCACGAAGATCGTCCAACAGGGCCAGATGGTCACCCTGCAGGTCCGCCGCGAGGGGATCGGGAACAAGAATCCGCAAGGAACGACGAAGATCAGCCTGCCCGGTCGATTCTGGGTCTACCTGCCGAACGAGGATCGACTCGGCGTATCGAGGCGCGTGGAGAACGTGCGGGACCAACGCCGGATCCGGAAGATCGCACGTTCGCTCAGACGCCCGCACGAGGGGATGATCGCTCGGACGCCGTCGAAGTGGGCGAGCGACGAGGACCTCGAGCGTGACTACAGGCTGCTGGTCGAGACCTGGGACGGGGTCAAAGGGGTCGCCGACAAGGCGTCGAAGCCGAGGCTCCTCTACAAGGGGATGGGACTCGTGCAGACGGTCCTACGCGACCGTCTCGACCCGGACACCGAGTCGGTCATCGTCGACTCCCCGTTCTTTCGTGAGAAGATCTGCTCGTTCCTCGACTACATGCAGATGTCGACGTACCACGATCGCGTTCAAACCCACGAGGGCAACGACGGACTGTTCGACAAGTACCGCGTTGAGGGGCAGATTCAGCAGAGCCTCTCTCGGCGCGTTCCGCTTGCGGGCGGCGGCTCGCTCGTGATCGACGAGACGGAGGCGCTGATTGCGATTGACGTGAACACGGGGGGCGATGTCCGCCACCGAAATCAGCACGCGGCGATCCTCAACACGAACCTCGAAGCCGCGGCGGAGATCGGCAGACAGCTGCGGCTGCGCCAGATCAGCGGGATCATCATCGTCGACTTCGTCGATATGGAGAGCCTGAAGGACGTGAACCAGGTCATCGAGAAGGTCAAAGCCGAACTGAAGAAGGATCGCGTGTCGGCCGACTTCGTCGATATGACGGCGCTCGGTCTGGTGGAGATCACGAGGAAGCGGCAAGGAGAGAGCCTCGCTGACATGCTCGAGAACGCGAAGTTTGACGCATGAGGCAGCGCTCTGCGCTGCCTCATGCGGTGCGGTTTGCGTGTCCCGGCCGTGGCGGCCGGGACACGTGGGGGTTTCGCCCGATGAGCGAAACTCCCGGTGGGACGGGCAGCGGAGATGGTGGGAGATCGCTCCCATTCGAGGGACCCACGTGATACAATGAGCGCACTCCGCGCGAAGTACGGAGTGCATACGGGCGATTAGCTCAGTTGGGAGAGCGTTCGGGTCACATCCGAAAGGTCGCAGGTTCGAGCCCTGCATCGCC
>CAZSNG010000043.1:0-20311 GCA_964608345.1 uncultured Thermotogae bacterium | reverse complement strand
CACGATCGGCCCTTCGGAGGTCGGGCTGGTCAAGCGATTCGGCCGCCACGTGGCGACCGTCGATCCGGGTATGCACTACCACCTGCCTTCACCGATCGAGAGTGTCATCTCGGTCAACGTGCTCCAGGTCCGGAAGGAGGAGATTGGCTTCCGAACCGTCTCCCCTCCGCCGAATCCTCGCTATCAGACCGTAGAGACCGAGGCGCTGATGCTCACCGGAGACGGCAACATCACGCACGTGGAGATCGTCGTCCAATACCGCGTGAAGGAGCCCGAGCTGTTCGCATTCAACCTGATCGACCCACGCACGATCGTCAAGCAGGCGGCTGAGGCCGTCCTGCGCGAGCAGGTAGCAACGCGAACGCTGGACGGCACCCTCACTGAGGAGCGAGACGCAATCGGCGCCGACACGCTGGGGGCGCTTCAGGACCTTCTCGATACCTACGGCACCGGCATCGCAATCGATAACGTGCAATTGCAGGACGTCAAGCCGCCGGCCGAGGTTGTCTCCGCATTCGACGATGTCAACAGCGCTCTGCAGGACAAGGAGAAACTGATCAACCAAGCCGATGAGTACGCGCTCGACATCCTGCCCCGTGCTCGCGGACAAGCGCAGGAGATCGGCAATCAGGCGGAGGCCTACAAGCAGACGCGGATCAAAGGCGCCGAGGGAGACGTCGCCCGATTCGTCGAGGTTCTTGCGAAGTACGAACTCGGCGAAGAGGTCACACGGACGCGCCTGTACATCGAGGCGATGGAAGAGATCCTTCCGGGGATGGAGAAGACGATCCTTTCGGCGGACACGGCAGGGATCCTGAAGCTCCTCAATCTGGACAGCACGGGAGGTGATGGCCGATGAAGTCCCTCATCACGTTTGTCATCGTCGTCGTGGCCGTCCTGATCGCCTACAACCTGTTTACATTCACCGTCGACGAGACCAGGAAGGCCGCCGTACTCCGGTTCGGCGAGATCGTCCGGATCGTCGAGGAACCGGGCCTGTACTTCAAAGTGCCGATCCTTCAGAAGGTCACCTACCTCGAGGATCGGGTCCTCAACTACGACATCCAGCCGAGAGACGTGCTGACGTCGGACCAGAAGCGACTCGTGATCGACAACTACGCCATCTGGCGAGTCGGCGATCCACAAGCGTTTATCGAATCCACCGGCGGCAGCCTGCGAAATGCTCAGAGCCGGATCGATGACATCGTCTACTCCGACCTGCGGAACATCCTCGCCAAGAACACGCTCGATGAGATCGTCTCCGAGAAACGACTCGAGTACCTGCAGCAGGTGGCCGCGCTCAGTCGCGAGAAGCTGCAGGAGTTCGGCATCGTCCTCATCGACGTGCGGATCAAGCGCGCCGATCTGCCGACGGAGATCGAGCAGGCCGTGTTCTCGCGGATGCGGTCCGAGCGGGAGCGGATCGCCGCACAGCTGCGAGCCGAGGGCGAAGAACAGGCGAGACAGATCACATCCACCGCCGACAAGGACGCCGATATCATCCTTGCAGACGCGCGGAAGGGCGCCGAACTGGTGCGTGGCGAGGGAGATGCACGCGCACTTGAGATCTACGCCGAAGCGTACAACCAGGATCCCGAGTTCTACCGGTTCTGGCGCACGCTCGAGTCGTACCGAACAGCCCTGGCCAGCGACACGCGCATCGTGCTGTCGACCGATTCGGAGTATCTCGAGTTCCTCGAGGGGATGATCGGGCCGTAGGGCGAGAACCCAGATCACTCGTGCTCGATCGGGACGGCGAGAGGACTCGTCCCGGTCGGGCACGGCCGGACCGGGTCCGACCTCGGTCAGCCTCCGAATCCGAGTTCGGCCAGGTACTGGAGGAAGTCGGGCGGCAGCGCCGGATCATCGAGCGGAATCGCGATCGGAGAGTCCTCGACTCGTGGATCCCCCGTGAGGCAGACGATGCCCGTGCCGCCCAGCTGGATCGTCCCCGGCCGATCGGACGGCTCGAGGCCGCCTTCGGCCGTGCCTGACAGCCCGCCGCAGAACGGATGGACCCCGTCTCGGAACAGGACGACCGACTGCTGCTCGCCGAGGAAGACGTCGCCGGCTCGAAGGGGAATCAGGCTCTTCCGGCGCGCGTGGAGAAGCGCGTGAATCTCGATCGGCTCGCCGGCGGACGTCTGCCCCAGCGCGTCAAGGCCGAACCACCCCTCGGTGATCAGTGTCAAGATGTCTCGCACGCCGAAGCCGAGGAACGATCCTTCGGCGGAGAACGGCACGGTCTCGCCGGCGAGGACGACCTCGCCCGCCAGAGACAGTCCCCCGGAGATCGTGGCCTGGAAGCCAATCCCTGCCACCCATGCGACCACGGTTCCCGTCGCCTCGAGATCGACAGCGAGTGACTGCCCGATCCCACACCACGACAGTGCCACGACGATCAGCGCCGCGGAGATGAGCGTCCTGGAAGAGATGGCGTTCGATCGACCCATCGTACGCCGACCATACCGGAAGCTCGTCAGCTTGACCAGTAGCGCACGACGGCTCGCCCGGCCCGCTGCGGCGATCGCTTGGCCGGGGAGCAGCGCCCCCCGGCCGATCGGAACCTACGTGTGGGAATGGAGGATCTTGCTGACGATCATCCACCCGTCGTCAAACTTGTAGAGCAGCTGGTAGTCGGTGAACAGATGCACGCCACCACGCGACAGCTCGATCCGCGCCACCGCGGCCGTTCCCTCGACGTCGATCAGCGGAATGTCGTACGTCAGCTCTGCCTCGAACGCCGCGGGATCCGCCTCGCGTCGCGCCTTCACCTTCTCCAGGAACGCGCCGGGATCGACCTTGGCAATCACCGTCCCCTGGCGAACGAGCATCCGGAACTCGGAATGGAACCCCCCGTTCACCTTCTCCTCGTCCTGATCCAGATGGATCCCCTCGATGTACGCCCGTTCGATCACCCGTCGGATGTCTTCTCGATCGGCCATGCGTTGATCCTCCTTCCGTCGTCTCGCCCGCCGGAAGCGGGCACCGTAGGATCCGCTCGATGAGTCGGCGCAAAGAAAAGAAGACAGCCGCGGATGCGATCTGTCTTCGTCTGTGCGGGACTCAAGATCCCGATATTGCAGGCGGAAGTCTATCGGTTCTCGGAGGAGCCGTCAAGGAGGCTCGCGTGGGCGTGAAACACCTTGCTCACGAGCTTCCACTCGCCGTCGACACGGTAGAGAGTGACGTAATCCGAGTAGACGGGCGTGTCGCCGTGAAACACATCGACTCGCGCGATCGCCGCATTCCCGGCGACGTCGATCAGCGGAAACTCGAACCGGGTCTGCGGGGACAGCGCCTTCGGGTGGTTCGAACGAAGCTCCTCCAACCCGTCCCAGCGAACGGCGACGGGCACGTTGCGGCGGCCGTCGAGTTCGGGGACGAGCATGTGGAAAGCGTCGTCGAAATCACGCGACAGCACCAGCCGGGATCCCACGTACATGTCGCGAACGTAGACGTCCTCGAGGATCCGCCGAACCTGCTCATGCGCCCTGTTCGTCATCCGATCTCTCCTCCCGACGCCCAATCTCGCAACCGCCCGCTCACCCGACCTGTGAAACGGTCTTCTCCCTCGCTTCGACGGTCGGTGTCCGCTCGAGAGTGATCAGACGAGCGAGGCAGACCGCGAGCAGGAGCGCGAAATGGCACAGGATGGACGGTAGCGCGCCGCGGGCCGGCGGCACGATTCGCGACACCGCGAGCGCAGGCACGATGAAGCCGGCCGTTCCCGCGAAGAGCCAAGCCAGCTGTGTTCGACGGCGACGATCGGTGCACGCCGCCCACGCGCGACCGGAGAAGACGCCCATCCCGAGCAGGCCGATCCAGTAAAACGTGGCGTAGATGCGGAATCGCGGCATCGCGTGGGTGTAGCGGGCGTACACGGCGTTACACACCGATGCGGAGGCAAACGAACGGTCGAGAGCGATCCAGATGACGATCCCCGCGGCGGCGGCGAGCATGACGGCCGCCGACCCCGTGGAGACACGCGACAGCGGCCGCCGCAGTTGCGCGATCAGCAGCAGTCCTAGCGGCGGAAGCCACGTGACGATGATGAACGCCAGCCGCGGCAAGAACCCCGCCGCACCAGCGTCGGCACAGATCGCCACCTCGGCAAGCTGGTAGCCTGCCAGCAGCAGAAGCATCGCGGCCGTCGTGCACAGGATCCCGCGCGACCCGATCGGTCCCCGCCGTGTCAGCGCCCAACCGGCGACGATGATCTCGAACGCGGCCGTACCAACCGCAAGAATCGGTGAGTACTCCATGACACCCCCTCCCGCGAGCGCATTGTCGGCCGCCGGCGTTCGGTTGTCGAGGGACTCAGCCGCCGGCGTGGAACGTCGTCAGGTTCCCGTCGGGATCGAGAACCGAGAACTGCCGCAGCCCCCACGGCGCGTCCCAGATCGGTTCGATGATCTCGCCCCCCGCGCCCGCGATCGCCTCGTGGGTGGCGTCGACGTCATCCACCTGGACATAGACGGAGATCGGCCCGGGCCGCCCGATTCGGGGAATCATTGCCTCGAGCAGCCGGACGTCGTTGCGATCGGCCACCGTCTCGATGTCCGGTGTATGGGCGATCATGATCTGCGCATCACCCAGCTTCAGAATGCAGAAGTCGGTCGGCGGCGCGTCGGGCTGCCGGTAGACCTGCTCGAACTTCAGCACGTCGACGTAGTACGCCAGCAGCCGCTCGACGTCCTCGCTCCAGTAGTGAATCTGTATCGCCATGGCACCTCCTCGGTCGAAGCAATCGCAGTGTAGCGCCAACGGGCCGTCGCCCACGGGGATAGCTCGATCCTACGACGAATCGACGATGAGGTTGTGCGCCACCCACGCCGGATCCCAGGCGCCCTCCGCCATGTTGGAGAGGATCACGACGTTGATGTCCTGATCGAAGAAGTAGCGCATCACGGCGCTCACACCGGCGTTGTACCCCTCCTTCTGGCAGCAGACGACGTGCCCGTCCGGCTCGACGTAGAACCACAACCCCAAGCCGTAGCGCATCTCCCATCCGTCGCGATCCTTGTAGTGAACCTGCGGGGTGAAGAACGCACGCGTCCACTCGGGTGACAGCAGCGCGCCGTCCTTGACCGCACGAAGGAACCGATCCAGATCGGACGCGGTCACGTGCGCCCCGGAGTCGGGAGAGCCGATCGGCGGGAAGGAGTAGATGCTCCTCCGCCAGCCGACCACCGCGCCATCATCGCCTCGGATTGGATCGCATCCCTCGGCGAGGTCCGGTACGCAGTCCGCCATATGGAAGAACCCGGAGTCGTTCATCCTCGCCGGCTGGAAGACCCGACGGCGAACGACGTCCCGGTATGTCATGCCCGTAGCCTTCTCGATCATCAGGCCGAGGAGGACGAAGCTGCAGTTGCAGTAGCGACAGCCCTCTCCCGGCGGGAAGTTGGCCGGCTTGCGAACGAACTGCGGCAAGAAGTCGGCCGTCTCGGTCACCGAGTAGTTGGGCCGTTCCCGCCAGAGGTCGGCGTAGTCTTCGCCGTCCTCCTCCTCGGCGTCATCGCCGATGCCGGACGAGTGGGTGAGCAGCTGGTAGACAGTGACATCCTCCGAGATCCCCGTATCGCGAAGCTCGAGATACGGGATCGCCTGCGTGTCGAGCGAGGACGCGCCAGCCTCGATCAGCTGGAGCGTCGCCACCGCAGTGAACAGCTTCGTCAGCGACGCCGTGTCGAACCGAGTGTCCAGAGAATTCGGGACCTTCCACGTCCGGCTGGCGTATCCGTGTGCGGCGGCGAGGAGCTCATCAGCCCCGCGCGTGATCCGTACGACACCGGAGAAGCACTCCTCCTCGGTCCGTCGTCGCAGGTCCGCGTCTAGTTGGTCCCGCAGTCGATCCCACCGATCCATGAGCGGAGGGTACGCGACAGGCGAGATTCACCCAGCAGCACGGACTTCGGAGACCTCTTCGGACGCTAGTACGGCAGCTTGTCGGGGGTCATGCCGACGTAGTCGGGCTCTGGATCGATCTCGAAACGGACGCCGCGAATCGTCTCGCGTCCTTCGATCAGGGCGCGGCAGACGCGATGCATGCCGTCCATCACCCGGCCTTCGGCCGACAGGATGATCGGATGTCGAAGATCGGTCTCGTTCATGAGCTTGGCGTGCAGCGCGATCCGCCGGCAGGTCGGGGCATCGCCTTCGTGATCGAACCAGAACGTCTCGTCCAGTTCGCGGATCTCCGACAGCGGCACATCGATCGGCGTGAAGCCGCTCGTCAGCTCGACCAGGCGATCGACGTCCCACGCGAGCAACCCGCGCTCGGAGGTCCGGAAGTGATACTGCTTCCTCATGACGGCTCAGTGTATCCGGCAACCGGCGAACGGCGGAGCGTCATCCGGATCGACCACGAGGACCGCCGAACCCCCTGTGGATGATCCGAAGCAGAGTCTGTCGTTCCTCGGGAATGCCGTCGCCAAGGCGGATCGCCGCGATCGCCGGTCCCCACCGGACGACGTCGCGCCAGCGCACCGCCGACCCATTCAGGTACGCCCGCCGATACGCACCGAGAAACAGCCGCCTGAACAGCGCCAGGCTGAACCGCTGCCACGGACGCATTCCCGGCGGACTGCCGCCGTGGCGGAACAGGTAGACAGTCCACGCGACGTCCGCGGCCGGACAGCCTGACGTCGCCGGCCCCCAGTCGATGATCACCGGTCCGCGGTCGTTCATCAGGATGTTGTCGGGATGGAAGTCTCCGTGACAGACGGCGCTTCCCTCCCACAGCTCATCGATCGCCGCGCGAACCCGATCCGCGACGCCCCGACCGACGGTCTCCTCGATCCGATCGACAATGCGATGAAACCGGTCGCGCTGGCAGGGAAGACCCGCCGCTGTTCGAGCGTGCATCCCCAGGTGGAGATCCGCGAACGAACGCGCGTGTCGCCACAGCAGCCAGGGCCTGCCCGTCAGCATCTGAAGCATCGACAGCCCGTCGACCCGATCCATCACGAAGCCGAGTCGACCGTCAATCGAGACCAGTCCGTCGTCGGAATCGGTCGGATAGACCGCCGGACTGGGGATGCCTGTATCGTGGACTCGCTGAGAGACCTCCATCTCATGCCGGGCATACGCGCGTGACGCCCCGTCGCGGAACAGACGCAGCACACGACCCTCACCCCACTCGAAGATCTCGGCGGTTCGCCCCTCGCCGATCCGGCGCAAGACGCCAAGCCCTGGGCACTCCGATCCGTCCATCAATCGGTCTCCGCTAGATCACCGAGGGTGAGCACGCGGCCGACCCCGCCCGGCACGAACCCCGTGCCGTACTCCTCCTCGAAGACGCGAATCGCATCGTCACCGGTGCAGTGCGTCGGGCAGACGTGCCGGACTCCCAGGTCTTGCAGCTCGCCGGCGATCCCACGCACCTCGGCTCGAGTGTGGTTGAGCAGATGCAAGCCGCCGATGACCAGCAGGACCTCGTCGGGGACCAACGACACGGCGCGTTCGGCGATCCCCACGATCCCCGGATGCGCGCAGCCGGTGATGACCACCGTACCCGAAGCCGTTTCAAGGATCAGCGATTGCTCGATCGGATGCGCTCCCATCTCGCCGGTTGAGATCACACCCGGGAAGATCTCGACTGCGTCGGTCACCTCGATCAGCTCGGTCCGTCCGCGGATGTCGTTCTTCAGCCAGCCGGGGAACGATGCCGGCGCGTAGACCGTCGGAGCGATTCCGGAATCGAGGAGCCGTTCCAGGCCGCCTACATGGTCGCCGTGTTCGTGCGAAAGGACGATCACGTCGATCGCGCCAACATCGACGTCGAAGGCCGCGATGTTACCCATCAGCGTCTCGCCAAGGCCACCGGTGTCGAACAGTACGACGTGTTCCCCGATCTCGATCAGGGCGGAGAAGCCCCACTCGGCGCTCAGCCGCTCATCGTAGGGGACGTTGTCGTAGAGGATCGTGATCCGCAGGTCATCGACCTGCTGCGCCAACCCAACGACGGCGCCGCCGAACAGCAAGACAACGACGAAGACCACCCGCCATGCCGCTTTCGTCATCCCTGTTCTCCTTCCGACCACCGCACCAACGCGACCGCGCGGACGGGTGATCCCTCCAAGCCGGCGAGCTTCAGCGGGAACGCGCCGAACAGCACGTCGCCTTCGATCGTCTCAAGGGTCTCAAGATTCACAAGCCCCTCGACGATCGGAACGGCGGCGGCGCACAGAATCTCGTGTGCCGGGTACGACGGGTGCTCCGCGCCGCTGTCTACGCCGGGCGTATCGAGGCCGACCAAACCGACACCGCGGTCCACAAGCAGCTGCGCCGCGGCCCGGGTGATGGTCGGGTACCCCTCGTAGTAGGCGGGCGTCCCGGCATGATCCTCCCATCCGGTCGCGAACAGCACCGCGTGGCCCTCGCACATCTCGGGAACCGAAGCCGCTTCGATCCAGGCACCGTTGATGCGGATGACGATCGCCGGGTAGAAGCGGAGCGGCAGCGCGGTCACGTCGGCTCCACCCGGCGCGAAGTGAAGCGGGGCATCGAGATGCGTTCCCGCGTGTGCCTCCAACGAGGTGAACCGCGACACGGTCGCCAGTGGGCTGCCGATTTCGTCCCGCTCGGCCGTGAACGCGAGGACGTCCCCCGGATAGCTCGTGCTCTCAGCTGTCAGCGTCTGCGTCAGATCGATGAGTCTGAACACCGGTTCCTCCGTGACTCGATTTCCTGACAGAGTATCTGATGCGCCATCCGTTCACCGAGGGCTCCGAGCGACGCTAGCGAAGATCCTCGACGAGAACGCCCCGGTGGAAGACGAGCAGCGTGTCGTCGAGCACCTCGAGATCGTCGAGCGGATTCCCGTCGACGACGAGCACGTCGGCCTGCAATCCGACCGCAAGGGTACCGATCGTCCCCTCCATCGCGCAGACACGGGCTGCGCTCGAGGTCGACGCCACGAGGATCTCCATCGGCGTCATCCCGGCGCGCGCCATCGCCCGAATCTCGTTCATCGGCATCCCGACGAGGACCCCGCTCAGGTAGCCGGCGTCGTTCCCCATCGCCAGCAGTCCACCGGTGCGCAGGAACCGGAGGACCGCGACGCCCCCGGCGCCCCGCATGATCGCCAGCGTCGGGACCCACGCGATCTCCTCGGCGGTCATCCGGTCGATCGTATCGTTCGGCATGTAGTCGACCACCGCGTGGGCCAGCTCGTCGACACCGCCGAGGATCGCCATCTCGGCCTCGCGCCGAGTCTGGACGTGAGCGGTGACGCGCTTCCCATGCTCGTGGGCCGCCTCGACGATCGCCTCGATCTCCTCTTGAGACAGACTGGCCGGGACCGTCGAGTCGAGCGCAAGCGCGATCTTGATCACATCGACGCCGGTGGTGATCAGGCCGAGAATCGCCCGGCGCGCGTCCTCAGGCGACCTCGCCGCCAACGACGAGAAGCCGTTCCCGGCGATCGGATAGCCATTCGGAACGGTCACCAGCGGTCCGGCCCATAGCACCAGCGGCAGCTTCGGATCGGCGTCGTACCGGTCGGACACCGCGTTCCAGTTCACGCGGCCGTACGGTACGCCGAGGTCGCGTACCGTAGTCACTCCGCCTCGGACCCACTGGCGGGCGACCCAGTCACTGTGCGAGTTGTGCACGTGGGCATTGATGAACCCCGGAAGGATCGTCGCCGAGCCTAGGTCGAACACCGTCGCGTCGCCGGGGACCTCGACCCCGTCACGCTCGCCGACAGCGACGATCGTCGCGCCGTCGATGACGACTGCTCCGCGTTCGATCGCGGGGGCACCGGTTCCATCGATCACGCGCCCGAACAGGACCGTCGGTGTAGCAGGCTCATCCCCAATCGCCGTCACAGCGCACAATCCCCAGATCAGCAGCACCGTCCATCGCACCCGCGCGAGTCGCCTCATCGATCCTCCTCATGCCTCTTCGGGACAGGGGCTTCCATGACGAGATGGTACTCGGAGCCGGGCCGACTGCCTTGCTCTCCCACAGCTGATCGATCGCGTATCCTCTGGGGCCATCTGCCGGGTCGGCCTGCGTCCGCTCGACCCAGCCAGGAGGAGCTACGGAGCACCGGCCAAGCTCAGAGACCACGCATCGTTCATGTACGCGTCGGCGTACTCGTAGGAGACGTACCCGTACCCTCCGTCTCCCCAGTCGCTCCCCCACGAGTTCCTGAACTTGAACCGCTCCAGCTCGTCGTCACAGCCCACAAAGCAGACGCCCGTGGCCCCTCGCACGCGTTCGCCCACTTCGGGCATCGGGATGACCCCCGTCTTCTTGATGTCGTCGCCGTCCAGCGACTGGAACACCGCCAGCGCCCCTACTACGGGCCCCTTCTCCAGCGCTTCCCGCAGTCCCTCCGCACCGACCACCACCTCCGGCTCACTCAGCTCGTAATGAATCGCCTCTTCCACGTCCGGCGGCGGGAGCTGAGCGTACTGCCCCGAGACGTACGGCCAGGCGTCCTCAGCGATGATGCCAACCTCGGCGAGGGCGCGAACTGCTTCCGTGACGTTGATCCCCGAATCGATGTCCAGAGGACGGCCCGCCTCCCTCCGAGCGAGGAAGTACACGAACCGTGGGCTGAGTTCGATCGGCTCTCCAGTGATCTGCCTTGCCGAGTACTCCAACGCGGCCGTCACCGCGAACGCGACACAGCACGATTCCGTTCCCTGATAGCGCACCGGCGGGAGCTCGGACGAGTAGTCCAGCGCCCCGCCGAGGATCAGATCCCCTTGTGACACAGATGTGGACGCGTACGTTCCGGCCACCGGCTGCCCCTGCGTCACCAGCCACGTCTCAAGGACCTCGCGCGCGATGTCCATGATTGGGTCTCTGTTGCAGTCGATGAAGCCGCGGACCTCCGTGGTCGCCAGTTCACTGACTGCCACTTCGCACTGCTTTTCCACAACGTCGGCGGCCAGCTCGTCGACCTTGTTCTGAACCACGTTCCGCGTGTAGCTGAGCAGTTCCCTGACTCCGAAGAAGCCGCTCAACGCAAGCGCAACGCCACCGACCGTCATGTATACGAAGAACAGCTTCCGCGCCTTCTCGAACACCCTCCGGGCCATCTGGTCTTCGTGGAGGGGCTCGTACTCCTTGAGCTGCGCCTTTAGCTCCTCGTTCTCCTTCTCCAAGTTTCGCTGTTCGTCGTTCACCGCAACCTCCTCGGCAACCGGGGGCGAAGAGACCTCGTGACTCGGCCGCCTGATCGCATCGTAGGTCGTGTGATCCCGTGAACCAAACACTGAGGTTTGTCTACGATTCCGTACATGAGCAGCTCAGCTGATGTACGGCGGATACGCCGCGATTAGGCGGGTCCTCCCGCGGATCGCGTATCCTCTGGGACCATCTGCCGGGTCGGCGATTGCCGCCCAACCCGGTCCGGAGGAGCGTGAACGATGGCCCTGCTGGCGGCACGTGATCTGTCAAAGTCGCACGCGGCAGCCCCGCTGTTCGAGGGCCTGTCGATCACGTTCCACCCCGGCGAGCGCGTCGGGCTGATCGGCCCGAACGGCGGCGGGAAGACGACGCTGCTGAGGATCCTCGCCGGTGCCGAGCAGGCCGACTCGGGAACCGTCGAGCGATCGAAGACCGCGCAGCTCGTATACCTCCCGCAAATCGACGTCTTTCCCGACGCGACCAGCGTCGAGACCACGTTGCTTGATGCGTTGCGAAACCTCGAACTCGAGACGCACGAAGGCGGTGTGCGGGCACGCAAGATGCTGCGGCGGATCGGGTTCGAGAGCGGCGAGGCGCCGGTTGCGACCCTCTCCGGGGGGTGGCGCAAGCGGCTGGCGATCGGCTGCGCGTTAGTCCGGGAGCCCGATCTGCTCCTGCTCGACGAGCCGACCAATCATCTCGACCTCGCCGGAATCGAGTGGCTGGAGAACTTCCTTGGACGATCGAAGCTCTCGTTCATCCTGACCAGTCACGACCGAACCTTCCTCGAGCGCGTCGCGAATCGGATCGTCGAGATCAACCCCCGCTACCCCGAGGGCTTCTTCTCCGTCAGCGGTCACTACTCCGATTTCCTCGAGCGCCGCGAGGCGTTTCTGCAGATGCAGGATGCCCAGCGGCAGGCGCTCGCGAACGAGGTTCGCCGGGAGATCGAGTGGCTCCGCCGCGGACCGAAGGCCCGATCGAGCAAGGCCGGCTACCGGATCGACGAAGCCCACCGCAAGATCGACGAGCTGTCGGAGGCGAAGCGCCGGCACGACAGCGAAACGAAGCTCGACATCGACTTCTCGGCCAGCGGGCGCAGAACGCACGACCTGATCGCTGCCCGAGGCGTCGCCAAGTCGCTCGGCGGGCGGTTGCTGTTCGAGGCGCTCGATGCCCACGTTCGGCCGGGCACGCGGCTCGGCATTGCAGGGAACAACGCCTCGGGGAAGACAACGCTCCTGAAGATGCTTGCCGGCGAGATGCCTCCCGACGGCGGCCGTGTCAAGCACGCGGTCGACTTGCGCGTCGCGATCTTCGATCAGCAGCGAAGCCAGCTCGACCCGCGAGAGACGCTGCGTCGGACGTTGGCCCCGAACGGCGACATGGTCTCCTACCTCGGGCGGGCGTCCCACGTGATCGCGTGGGCAAAGCGATTCGGCTTCCAGCCCGACCAGCTCGAGATGCTGGTGGGCCAGCTGTCCGGCGGCGAGCAGGCGCGCGTGCTGATGGCGATGATGATGCGCGAACCGGCCGACGTGCTGATGCTCGACGAACCAACCAACGACCTCGACATCGCGTCGATCGAGGTGTTGGAGAAGGCGCTGCTCGACTTTCCCGGCGCCGTCGTTGTGATCACTCACGACCGCTACCTGCTCGATCGGATCTGTACCGAGCTGATCGGCCTCCACACGGACGGGCGATGGGGCACCTACGGGTCCGTGGCCCAGTGGCAGGACGCCGCAGCGGAAGGACGGCGCGCAGCGGAAACCGCCGAGGCACCCGCCGCTGTCTCGAAGGCGCAGCCCAATCCCTCCACGCCGAAGGCCGGCCTCAGCTACCACGAGAAGCATGAATTCGCCGGCATGGAGGAGCAGCTCCTCGCTGCCGAGGCGTGGGTGGACGCGCTTCAGGCGCAGCTGATTGATCCCGACGTCGCCGCCGATCACGAGAGGCTTCACGCGGCCTACGAAGCGCATCGCGAGGCCCAAGCCGAGCTCGACCGCCTCTTCGCCAGGTGGGAGGAACTCGAGCGCAAGTCGCTCGCCGAGTAGCCGGTCGGCTTCTATCGACTCCAGGCAGGTCTCATCAGTTTGGCGATCGCGGCCGCGCTGCCTATTCTCCTGAAGATCGAGCGACCTCGGCGACGGCTGAAGGTCTGCGGTTCGGTGCAAGGCTCGAGAAGGAGGACGGCATGGGTCGACGAAGGGGTAGGATTCTACTCTGTGGGGTGCTGTGCGTTCTGTTGGGAGCCGCTCTGGCGGCACACGGACAGCGAACCATCCTTCTGATGGTCACGCACACGGATCGGGACGAGGAGTACGCCCACGTCCTGGAGATCCTCGAGGACCGGATCCCGGGGGTCGTACTGACCGAGCTGGCGTCCGACGAGCCGGCGGCCGTGGCCCAGGCGCTTCAGGCGGCCGATGCGTTCCTCATCCCGGAGCAGGAGAACGCGGAGGAGGATCAGGTCTATCAACTCGGCGTCGCATGGGCCGACGCGCTTCGGTCGTTCGTCAATCGGGGTGGCTTGATCATCGAACTGGTTGGCTACACCGCCAATCGTGGCGTCGAGCTGATGCGCGGTGCCGGCCTGACGTCGGCATCGAACGTCGAGGGCTACACCGCGGTCGACCTGCGTGTCGTCGACGACGCCCACTACCTGAGCGCGGCGGTGCCGCAGACGTTCGTCGGACTGAACGGGACGATCTCGTTCGGCGAGTACGACGGGCACGTCGTGGTCGCAACCGAGTCCGGACGTCCGGTCGTGTTCGAGAAGCACATCGGCTCCGGCTCGCTCGTCGCGCTTGGATTCGACTACTTCGAGTACAACGACGCGATGGCGCAGGTGCTCGTCAACGCAGTCGGCGCTGCGACGGAGGACGTCTACGTCGAGCAGCGGAAGGACGCGGTGATCGAGGTGATCCGTGACGTCCTCGCGGGCGACGTCGAAGGGAAGGATCTCTACGTCTCGACCCGCCCGCTGGCGACCGGCTCGACCGTCGAGACCTGGACCGGTGACGTGCGGACGACGACGGGAGAGGAGTGGATGGTCTTCGTCGACGACGCCCCACTGGCGAACTGGGGGCATCCGGCCCGCTACGTCTTCCAGGACGCGATTACCGGTCTCCGGACCATTATCCAGACCCTGCTCCCGCCGCTCGACTACCAGCTTCTGCTGTCGATCGACGTCCGGATCGACCCCGCATCGGGCACGCTCGAGGTGGGCTTCGCCCCGGCGGGCGAAGGACTGTCGATCGCCGAGGGGGAGGACATCGTCCTTTCGTGCGATGGAACGCAACACGATGAGTATGTCGAATTCGCCGGCCCGGCCGAGGCGTACGCGTATCACGTTCGGACGCAGCCGGGAGGGACGCTCAATGTCTCGGTCGCCGATCGAGGGATGCCCGGCGACTCGTGGCAGGCCGACATCTATGAGGGCGGCACGCTCGTCGCGTCAACGAAGAGCATCGGCTATGAAGTCGAGGTCCACTCCCGCCCGGCGACCGCCGTGCTCGCGTCGGGTGAGGCGGCCGTCCATATCCGATACGCCGGCGGGATTGACGTCTGGCCGGCCAACATGGTCGCTCGCATGTGGTGCGGAGAGGTGATCGCGACCGTGCCCGTGGCCGGCGACGTCGACATCCACTGCGGCGAGGACTACATCGAGGAGGAAGTCGCATTCCAGGGTCCAGACGACGTGATGACCTACGACATCACCGTCTACCCCGGCGCGACGCTCGACGTATGGGTCGCCGATTCGGGGACGCCCGGCGATGTCTGGCGGGTCGAGGTCTACAACGAGGACGGCTTCCTCGCGTGGACCTACGGCGACGGATCGACCGACGAGTACTCCTACCCGGCCGAGGCCGTCCTCCCGTCCGGGCGAGCAACGATCGAGGTCAGCTACGACTACGGCATCGACATCTGGCCGGCCCACGCGTGGGTTCGGATCGAGTGCGCCGGCGGAACGCCGGCCACGGTACAGCCCGTGCAACCGGTTCAACCCGTCCAACCCGTCCAGCCGGTTCAGCCGGTCCAACCGACTCAACCTGGAGACGGGAAGAAGGTCGCCGTGCTGATCAGCGGCGGCGGCAACAAGGGATCGAACTGGGACCGCTACTGGAACGACATGAGCTTCATGTACCGCACGCTGAAGCAGCGATACGGGTACGCCGACGAGGACATCCACGTCGTCTACTCCGACGGCGTCGACGCGAGCCACGATCAGCACGTGTGGGCCACCGATCAGTTCAGTGACTCGCCGAAGGATCTTGACGGCGACGGAGTCCCGGACATCGATCGCGCTGCAACGCGCCAGGATCTGACATCGCTGTTCAACGATCTGCGCGGGCAGCTGACCGAGCGTGACCAGCTGTTCGTCTTCGTCACCAATCACGGGAGTCAGAATCCGGAAGGGACGGACAACGTCGTCGTCGTGCTGTACTACAACGAGCACGTCACCGATGACGAGTTCGCCCAGATGGTGAACGGCCTGAACATCGGCACCGGGATCTACTTCTTCGAGCAGTGTTTCAGCGGCGGGATGATCGATGAGCTGAACCGTCGGAATCACATCGTCATGGCGGCGGCCGATTGGAACGAGCCATCGTGGGCCTGCGACACGGAGGGCGCGTACAACGAATTCGCGTACCACTTCGTCAGCGCCCTGATGGGCCGGACACCGGCCGGCGAGACCGTCAACGCCGATACGAACGGCGACGGCATCGTCTCGATGCGGGAGGCGTTCGACTACGCCAAGCGGATGGACAGCCACACCAAGGAACACCCTCAGTACTTCGAGGGATCGTCCGGCGCCGGCAACGACGCGTCTCTCTAGTCGAAGAGCAGCGAGGGTCGGATCCTGCTTGCTGGTTTCGCGACCAGGATCCGATCCCGCTGCTCTCCAGTTCGCGCTGGCTTCTCGATCACGAGGAGCCGCGCGAGCTACCGCCGTTCCACCTCGACGGAGTCCATGACCTCGCCGTTTCCCCACTTCGTGTCGATGCGCAGCCGATCGGCGGTGACGTCGAACACCGTGTACACGAGCACTCCGGCGTAGCCGGCGGTCCCGCCGACGATCTGGACGATGTTGCCGAACTCGTGCACGTAGTACTTGTGCCAGTGGCCGGTGTAGAGGATATCGACGTTCCCACGGCTGAGGACCGGGTAGAGCACGTCGTACGCCTCTTCGCAATCGACCGACCCCTCGTCACAGAGCGGGTTGTGGAATACGGCCACGGTCCACGGCCGATCGTGGCTCCTGAGGTCCTCCGCCAGCCACGAGAGCTGATCCTGGTCGGTACCGTCTGCCAGGAACGCGGCCGTGTAGAGGTCCAGGATGACGAAGTGAATGGGCCCGTAGTCGAACGACCAGTAGTGATCGCCGACGTACGGGTACGACCAATACTTGGCGAATGTGTCCCCGCCGACCCGCGCGTATCCCACGTCGTGATTGCCGATGCAGCCCTGCATCGGAACCTGCGCGAGAACGTAGCGGGCGCTCGGTTTGCGGAAGAACTGCGCCCACATCTCTTCGATCGCAAGGCCGACCCAGTCACCGCCGTGGAGCATCAACGTCTGAAGCGCGGGATCCGATTCGATCTCCCGCCGCACGGAGGACGCCATGCTCGAGTACTCGTCCTCGACGCCCTGGGTGTCCGTCCACGCGAGGAAGCTGACCTCGGTCACGTCCGGCGACGGAGCCGATCGGAAGGTCGACCGGACCTCGCGGTCCCCGAAGCTCACGCAGTAGTGGTAGCGTGTGGCGGGCGACAGCCCCGTCAACGTGACACGGTACTGATGATCGTTTCCGACCTCGGTGCACGACATCGAACCGTCGGCGCACGTCTCGTCGATGCCCCACGAGATGCTGCACTCCTCGGCCGTCCGGGTCTGCCACAGGACGACCATCTCGGAAGGGGTCCCCTCGTAGATGAGATACGGCCCCTTCTCCGGCCACGCCGCCTCGGCGCAAGCAGCCGACAGAAGAAGACAGACAAGAAGCGCCGGCACCACAACCGTGCGTCGACAGTCTCGCATCATCGGATCACCTCGCGAGCCGACTGTACAAGGGGCGACTCACTCGGACAAGCATATCCGAGCGTGTCCTACGTGAATCGCCGAGTTCACCGCCCCGACGCCCGGCCGACCCCGCGCCCTCCCCGGCTCGACGTCACTCCGGCTTCCGCGCTCGAAGCGTCAGCAGGAGTGGCAACTTGCCGGCGAAGTTCGGGAGACGGAACCAGCGCCCGTCGTCGCTGGTCATGCTGGGGTACAGCTTGAAGAACAGCTTCTCGTATTCGTTGAGGAGCTCGAGCCGCAGCCCGGCCCTCAACAGCGCGCCGACGATGTCGCCGACCGACCAGTCCCACTCGTACGATGGGTTCTTCGGCACGTAGTTTCCGTCGGCGTAGTCCGGATCGTCTCCGTCCCAGACCGTCGGTTCGTCCCGATGGAAGTAGCGATACTCAAACGACAGCGCGCCAGGCGTCTCCTCCTCGACAGAACCGAGGATCGGATGCGTCTCCATCAGATAGAACGTTCCGCACGGCTTCAGGAAGTGGGCGACGATCCGCCCCCATTCGTCGAGATCCCGCAGCCAGCAGAGGACGCCCTTCGACGTGTAGACGATGTCGAATTGCCCTTCGATGGCATCCCGGGCTTCGTAGATGTTCGACTCGATGAACGTCGCTTCCAGCCCGAGTTCCGCCTTCAGCCGCTCGGCGCAGGCAATCGACTCGCTCGAATAGTCGAGCCCGGTCACGATCGCGCCGTGGCGAACCCACGCCAGAGAGTCGGTGCCGATGTGGCACTGCAAGTGGAGCATCGTCTTGCCGCGGACGTCGCCGATCTCGCGCAGCTCGATCTCGTCGAGCACCTCGCGTCCCTCGCGTAGCAGGGCAACTTCCTTGTACGCCTTCAGGTGCACCGGCGCGATCTCGTCCCACAGTGCTCGGTTCTTCGCTTCGGCGTCGTGATGTGATCTCGGTTCCGTCGTCATGTCCGCCCTCCAGGAGGGCAGATCTTGCCCTCAGAAGCACGCAAGTTCGAGGAGGACGCTTTCGTCTGCGCGGCATCCGGCGCGGTTGGGCCGAAGCAGGATCCTGCCGCCGAGTCCCTGTCGACGTAGCCCCGGGGAAGTCTCCGCCTAGCCGAAGCTCTTGCGGAAGTGGTAGCCGTAGATCGCCAGGGTGACGGCCAGAGGGAAGGCCTTCGGCCGCCGGATCGCCGCCCAGGCCAGCAGCCGCCAGTACTGGAACCTCCCGCGGCTCTTGATCCCCAGATGATAGATGGAGCGGAAGAACGCAAGCATGTGCTGAACATCGAGGTGGGTCTTGTTCTGCTGGAGCGTGTACTCGCGCAGGAAGATCCGGATGCGCTCGTAGTGGACCCGCGGGGAGTAGATCGTCTCCATGATCTTGCGGTACCCGGCCTGGAGGGTCTCGAAGCTCATTCGGGGAACGACGTTCGTCGTCCCATCGGCATTGTCGCCGGTCTGGTCATCCCGGAGCCGCCCTTCCGTGCTGAGGCGCTCATACAACTTGGTGCCCGGGATGGCCTGAAGCAGGCCGACCATCGCGGTCACGATACCGCTTTGCTGGATGAAATCGATCTGCCGCTGGAAGATCGACGGCGTGTCGCTGTCGAACCCGACGATGAAGCCCCCCTGCACCTGCAAGCCGGCGTGTTGGATCCGCTTGACGTCCTCGACAAGATCGCGGTTCGTGTTCAGGTTCTTGCCGCACTCCGTCAGGCTCTCCTGATTCGGCGTCTCGATGCCGATGAAGACCGTACTGAACCCCGCATCGACCATCATCCGGATCAGTTCGGGATCGTCGGCCAGGTTGATCGAGACCTCCGTGCCGAACTGGACGCCTTCTTTGTCGCGCCGCCATTCGATCAGTGCCGGCAGCAGGTGCTCCTTGAGGTACTGCTTGCTACCGATCAGGTTGTCGTCTCCCGAGAAGACCGGACCGCGCCAGCCCTGCGCGTACAGCCCATCGAGTTCGGCGATAACCTGATCGACGGCCTTGAGACGCGTTCGATGCCCGAACAGCTCGGTCACGCTGCAGAACTCGCAGTTGAACGGACAGCCCCGAGAGAACTGGATGATCATCGATGCGTATCGCCGCATGTCGACCAGCTCCCACAGCGGCATCGGGCTCTGACGGATTTCGGCGAACTCGGCCGTCGCGTAGACGCGTTTGGCCCGTCCCGCGGCAAGATCCTCCAGGAACGGCTGCAGAGTCAGTTCGGCCTCGTTCAGGACAAGGTGATCGACCTCGTCGAATGCGTCCCGCTCGGTCGTGAACATCGGCCCGCCGGCGACGACCGTGAGCCCCGCTTCCTTGCAGCGAGTGATGATCTCCCGCGCCGAGTCGCGCTGGATCGCCATTCCGCTGATGAAGGCCATGTCGGCCCACGCCAGATCCTTCTCGGCCAGTTTCTTGACGTTGACATCGATCAAGCGCTTGCCCCACGCGGAGGGGAGCATGCCCGCGACCGTGAGCAAACCGAGCGGCGGCGAGAAGGCTCGCTTTCGAATGAATCGAAGTGCGTACTTGAAGCTCCAGAATGTGTCGGAGAACTGCGGGTAAATCAGCAAGACATTCATGAGATCCCTTCCAGGCACTCAGGACGCTCGTCTCCCTGCGAATCGCAGCGGTGGGCGCCCTGCGAACCTACCGCCATTGTACGTCCCGCCGGAGGCTTTGCCAGTGGGGATCGGCACGCAATCCGGGTTCCCGTGACCTGCAGGCGCTCGGGCCGTGAATGAGCCTTGTCCACTCTGGAGTGGGGCCGTGCTCTTCACTGGGAGTACACTGCACCAGCCGGATCAGGAGGGCGATCGCATGCGTAGTTTCGTTCTTGCCGGGATCCTGCTCGGTCTACTTGCCGGTGCCGCAATCGTGACGGCGTTGGCCGAGACCTCCCCTCCGGACATCGAATGGATGCGCTTCGACTGGGACGACCTCCAGCGAACCTACGGGATCTACGTGCCAGTCGGTGCCTTGGATCCGGCACCGCTCGTCTTCCTCCTCCACGGCGGCGGCGGAAGCGCGCGTAAGACGTGGACCCAGGAACACGGCCGTTCGTGGCGTGCGCTAGCAGTCCGTGTGGGAAGTGATACCGCACCGCGAGTGGATTGGGATGATCC
>CAZSNG010000042.1:0-20607 GCA_964608345.1 uncultured Thermotogae bacterium | reverse complement strand
ACGAGCCGGTCCGGCAGCACGTCACGGAGGACGCCTCGGACCGTTCGCGTGCTAGGCACGAGCCGCTCCGTCCACTCGTCCGCGGGCCGATCGCCCCACGACACCGCGATCGCCAATCGACGCCCGTCGCGACGGGTCCGCGCCGCCAGGTGCCCGGCGTTCATCACCACAGGTCCGCTGTACCCACGATGCGTGAACAGGAAGCCGCCCGCGGACCGCACAGGCTTCGCGCCCTCGACGGAGAGCGCGACCTGAAGCGACAGGCCGGCCAGCTCGCGGTGAGCCGCAGAGGTGCCGCGGAGCGCGACGAGCGCCGGGTACGGTTCGACGACCGTGTGGCCGAGCGCCCGCGCGATCTCCAGGCCAAGCCCGTCGCTTCCCGTCTCCGGGTACGAGCAACCCCCGGTCGCGAGAACGACACGGTTCGCCAGGATCTCGCCGCCGCCCTCGATGCGCAGTCGATGCGGCGCGCCGGGCACGATCGCCCGAATCGTACGATCCGTCCTCAACTCCGCGCCACTTCGACGGACCAGGGCGAGCAGCCGTTCCAGAACCTCGCGCCCGCCGCCGGAGGCGGGGAAGACCTTCCCGGTCTCCGTCTCGTCTCGAAGCCGCAGGTCGACATCGCGCTCCAGAAACGCCCGGACCTCCTCGAGCGGCCAGGAGCGGAGGATCTTGCGGAGCGAGTTCATCGACGAGTCGGTGACGTATGCGTCCGGGTCCACGGCGACGGGCAGCACGTTGCACCGGCCGCCGCCCGACAGGACGATCTTCCGGCCCGGCTGGGCCTTCCGGTCGACCAGGACGGTCCTCGCCCCGCCTCGCGCCGCGCGGTGCGCCGCGGTCAGGCCGGACGGCCCGCCGCCGATCACCGCCACGTCGAACGTCTCTCCCCGCGTCATGGTTCGAGCATACCGGACGTCGGCTCGCGGGACGATCGCAGCGGCTGCCAGGCATCCATTGCAGCCGGCCTCCCACGGCCCTATCCTCGCCGCATGGCCTGGAAGACTCGATACGGCTCGCCCGCGGCGCGCGTCTACGGCGCCTTGATCGATCCGCTCCTGCAACCGCTTCGGCCGAAGATCGTCCGGATCTGCAGGGAACTCGGCGCGCAGGACGTGCTCGACATCGCGACGGCGACCGGCGCGCAGTGCCGCGCCCTCGGTCGGGCCGACATTCGATCGACCGGCCTCGATCTGTCCGAGGCAATGATCGCCGCGGCGAGACGCCGAGGTGGGGCCAACACGGAGTACGTCCTCGGCTCGGCCTACGACCTGCCGTTCGCGGACCGCTCGTTCGACGCCGCTCTCTTGCTTCTGGCTCTCCACGAGCACACCGAGCCCGAGCGCGCCGTCATGGTGCACGAGGCGCTTCGCGTCGTTCGCCCCGACGGCGCGCTCATCCTCGCCGAGTTCGACGAGCCGAAACGCCGCGCGGCACTCCACGTCCCGTGGCAGGCGATCCGCCTGATCGAGAGCACTGCGGGAGACGAGCATAGCGCCGGCTTCCGCGACTTCGTCGCGCGAGGCAGCCTCAATGGGCTGATCGAACGGCATGGGCTCGCCCTGCGCTCGAAGACGCCGTCCCACTTCGGTGCGATCGGGATCGTCGCCGCGTCCCCGCGCACACGCGAGCCGTCTGAAGCGGCCTAGTCCTCGAGAAGCCGCCTTGCCTGCTCGATCTGGCCGGCGTGGAACCCCTCATGGTAGATCAGGAACACGACGTTCTCGGCGCGCGGAACTCGGCCGTCGGAGAGCACGTGCGCGACCTCCTCTCCCAGGTACGCGGGAGAGACGGATCCCAGCCGCTCGACGAGCAATTCGGCGGTCGCCTCGAGATCCTCCGCGATTTCCGACAGGTCCGGCCAGTCGGAACTCGGATCGCCGGACGAACCAGGCCGGAACAGCTCGAGCCACGACGGAGCGTCGAGATCGCACTCGATCTGCGCGGCGATCGCCCGGCGGTTGGCGGCGATGTGCCCGGCATGCCAGATCGCGCAGTTCGCCCGTCCATCGATTCGGTCGAGCCGGCTCACCTCGGGGAAGCGGTCCAGCCATCTCGACAAGAAGCGATTGACCCACGTCAGGTGCCCTGCGAGTACGTCGTTCATGCGTCCTCCTTCATGTGCGCCTTCAATCGGTCAAGTGAGCAGAAGATACGATGCTCGACCGATCGCTTCCAGCAGAAACCGCGAGGCGCGTTGACGCGCTCGCGGAGCACTCCTAGACTGGCTCGCAGGAGGAGGTGAGGCGGCGCATGAGATGGACCTTCCAACGAGTCGTTGCTGTCGTCGCCCTGTTCGTGGCGTTCGGCGGTCTCGTGCTCGGCGCTCCGCCTGCCGACCAGGCGATTCTCCTCGACATCCCCGATCGGGCCTGGGATCCGAACCGAGCCGATCCCTCCGTCGGATGGTGCGCAGAGGCGTGCATTCAGATGGCGATGGCCTACTTCGGTGCCGAGGTGACGCAGGCAGAGGTCAACGTGGCCGGCAGGCCAGACCACGCGGACCTGTACGTCTACGACATCGACACCGCCCTCGTCGCCCTCAGTGTGGAGTACACCGCGTGGGATTCGTCGGTCGAGGACGTCGACGTCTTCATCGACTGGATCCGCGACGCGCTTCTCCAGGGGTACCCCGTCCTGTGCGGCGTGAAGGTCTACCCCGACGAGCATCCCGATTGGTCGCTCGACCACTTCGTCCTCGTCGTCGGATACACCTCCGAAGGCCTGATCCTCAACACGCAACTCGATCTCGACGGGCAGGTGCTGGTGCGGCACGGGCAGCTCACATCGATCGCCCCCGGATACTCGTTCGCCAGCCGATGGAGCGAGTACTTCGGCAGGGCGATTCTCGGAGTGGCCGATCGGGACTGAAGAGGATCACCCCGAGAGGGTCCTGACTCGCTCTGCCACCAGACGTTTCAGGTCGTCGAGCGATCGGCACGCCCCGATCGCCTCGGCCTCGATCCAGAGGCGAGCCTCTCCGTTCTGTTCGACCAAGGCGGCCGGCAGCGTCACGCCGTCGATCCCGTACCGCTTCTTGAGCTCGTCGCGATGGAGAAAGGTGAACGGGACACCGAGCTTCTCGAGGAACCGTCGCCACTCCCGCTTCATGCCGGTGATTGAGTACGTCACCGCACAGAGCCGGCACGGGTACGTGCTCGGAGAGACCGCGCGATGGGCTACGTCGGCCAACAGGTTCAGCAGTCCGCTGTCCGCGTTGTAGACGAAGATCAGACGAACCGGATTCGCACTCGAGGCATTCATGGTCGTTCCCTCCTCGCCCCATCAGGCCGCAGCGGCGTGGAGAAACCTTGTCGAAACGGAGTGCAGTCGGAGAAGGCGAACGCGACTGCCGAGGCGCTTGGCGGCCGCCGCCACAGATGGCTCTCTTCCGACGGTGTGAGCACCCGACCCTTGTCCCTCTCTACCGACTCCGCCTATACTGGTCTGGCTGCTAGGCAGTTGCGGTTCGACGTGACCACGACGAGAGAAAGGGGAGTTCATGGATCGATTGCTGCGGGTTGACATGACCAACCGAACGGCGACGTTCGAGCCGGTTCCGGAAAAGTACAAGCACCGAGCGGGGCGTTGGCTCACCTCGTCGATCGTGCATGACGAGGTCCCTGCGACGTGCCATCCGCTGGGGCCGAACAACAAGCTCGTCTTCTCTCCCGGCATCGTCACTGGAACGGCATCGCCGACGTCCTCCAGGATCTCGGTCGGCGGGAAGTCTCCGCTGACCGGCGGCATCAAGGAAGCGAACGCCGGTGCAGGTTGGAGCCGCCGCCTGGCAAGGCTCGGCGTCCGCGCCGTCGTCGTCGAGGGGCAGGCCGACGGATTCTGGCTGTTGAAGATCGACAAGGAAGGCGCCACGTTCGAGCCGGCCGACGCGTGGACCGGGTCGAAGCTGTCCGAGGTGTATCCGACCGTCTTCGATCGGTTCGACGGCGTCGAGACGGTCGACATCTGCTCGATCGGCGTCGCCGGCGAGCATCGGATGGCGGCAGCCGGGATCTGCTTCAACGACCAGAACGGCCGGCCGAGCCGCTACGCCGGACGGGGCGGCCTCGGTGCGGTGATGGGCAGCAAAGGCCTCAAGTTCATCGTCGTGGACGACGCCGGAGCCGAGAACGTTCCGATTGCCGATCAGGCGGTCTTCGACGGCGGCCGCAAGAAGATGGCCGCGGCGCTCACCGAGCATGCGATCACCAAGCCGGAAGGAGCGCTGAACAGCTACGGGACGGCCGTGCTGGTCAACATCGTCAACGAGGCCGGCGCACTGCCGACGCACAACTTCCGCGAAGGGCGTTTCGACGGCGCGGCCAAGATCGCGGGCGAAGCGATCTTCGAGGGGAACAAGGAGCGGACCGGCGGAACGCTGTACAACCACGCGTGCTCGCCCGGTTGCATCATCCGCTGTTCGAACACGTGGCACCGACCGGATGGGACGGAACACACTTCGTGCCTCGAGTACGAGTCGGCGTGGGCGCTCGGCGCCAACTGCGGGATCGACGACATCGATCAGGTCGCCGAGCTGAACCAGTTGTGCAACGAGTACGGTCTCGACACGATCGAGATCGGCGGCACGCTCGCCGTGGCGATGGAAGGCGGCATCGCCGCGTTCGGCGACGGGGGGGCGGCGATCGAGCTCGTTCACGAGATCGGCCGGGCAACCCCGCTCGGAAAGGTGTTCGGTGCGGGTGCCCTCGTCACCGGGAAAGCGTTCGGCGTCGCGCGGGTGCCGCACGTCAAGGGGCAGAACATGCCGGCCTACGAGCCCCGCGCGATCAAGGGCATCGGAATGACGTACGCGGTCTCCACGATGGGCGCGGATCATACCTCCGGTTACACGATCGCCCCGGAGATCCTCGGCGTGTCGGGCAAGCTCGACCCGCTCAACCCGGACAAGGCCGAGCTGGCGCGCAACTTCCAGTACGCGACCGCGTTCATCGATACGACCGGTCACTGCCTGTTCATCGCGTTCGCGATCCTTGACATCTCCTCGGGGTTCGAGGGGATGGTCGAGGAGTGCAACGGCGTCCTCGGAACGACTTGGACGGCGGATGACGTCGGACGGATCGGCAAGGAGATCCTCGACATCGAACGCGCGTTCAATCGCAACGCCGGATTCACGCCGCTCGACGACCGGCTGCCGGAGTTCATGACGTACGAGTCGCTGCCGCCGCACAACGTCAAGTGGGACATCGCGGACAGCGAAGTGGACAAGGTGTTTGGCCCGGGAAGCTGACGCTTCCCGGGCGAGCAGAAGGGCGAGCGACTCGTCGCCCGCCCTTCTGCTGTGGATGAGTATTCGAGGCTCCCCATGATTGAGGTGCACCTCTACGGCAAGCTGCGCCGTCCGGCATCACGCCGAACGGCGGATCGCCCTAGTACGACGTATGCTGATGGAAGAGGGATCTCGCAATGATCTCTGTCCATCTGTATGGCAAGTTGAGACGATTCGCCCGCGATGCCACGCCCACGTCGGCATCGATCGCTGAGGTGTCCCATCAGGATAGGGATACCGTACGGAGCGTCGTCGAACGGCTCGGGATTCCGCGCGACGATCTCGGCGCCAACGTCTTCCTCAACGGCCTCTACGCCGATCTGTCGACGCCCGTATCCGACGGGGACCGCCTCGGCCTCTTCCCCGACGACATGCAGCTCTTGTACAAGTGGTACTTTTCCCCCAACACATCCTCCGATGTTGGGGGGCCGAGTCGCCCTGGCGACTCGGGGGCGGCAAGGGCAGGCTCGGAGGCCCCGAACCTGGACACGGAAGATCCGACCTCGGGTTCGGGGAAGACGCACTCGAGCAGCGAGACCTCTTCGGGGGCGTTGGATTCCGAGAACGAGGTCGAGAAGTGAGGGTCGAGATTCGTCTGTTCGCCACACTCACCCGGCATCGGCAGGACACGGCGTCGGGGCAGCCGTTCGAGGTCGAGCTGGCCGGCGGCGCGACGATCGGCGACCTGCTGAGGAAGCTGGCCGTGCCGCCGGACGACGTCCACTTGACGATCGTCGACGGCCGCCTTGTCCACGGAGGCGACGTGCACCTGCACGAAGGCGCCCGCGTCGGTCTCTTCCCCCCGATCGGCGGTGGCTGACTCGGCGGCGAGTCGCGGAAACTCTCTGCGGCAGGCCGCAAGCTGCGAATCGCTTGACTTCGGATGGGGCGATTCCTATGATGGGCCGTCATGCCACGCCATATCGAGAGGATCTCTGAGCCGGAACGCGACGTCCGATTCGGACTCTTCTGGTGGTGGCATGACGCTGGTCTGCTCTAGGGCGACAGGTACGTAGTCGCTCCACGAGGGACCAGCACGATGACTGCAGGCAGCAGCCTGCGGTCGTTTTCTTGTTGCCCGCACGGGCGGGTCGGTATGACGAAGTGAACGGAGACACGACATGATGGTCGTCATGAGCCGACAGGCGAGCGTGATCGAGACCGCGCACGTCACGTCGCACATCGAGCAGATGGGCTGCCGGGCGCACATCGCGCGCGACGAAGGACAGACGATCATCGGCATCACCGGCTCCCTGACGGCTCTCGAGCCGAGCCGCATCGAGGCGATGCCCGGCGTCCAGGAACTGCTGACGACCGATGCCCCGTTTCGGCGAACCGGACGTCAGTTCCATCCCCAATCGACCGAGGTCGACGTCGGGGGCCTCAGCATCGGCGGGGGGCGGCTGATCGTGATGGCCGGCCCGTGCGCCGTCGAGTCCGTCGAGCAGATGACGGCGACGGCGAGCGCCTGCCTCCATGCCGGCGCTGCCGTTCTGCGCGGCGGCGCGTTCAAGCCGCGCACGTCGCCGTACTCATTCCAGGGGCTCGGCCGGGACGGTCTGGAGATCCTCGATCGGCTCCGGCACGAGCTGGGCGTTCCGGTCGTCTCCGAGGTGACGCAACCCGAGCTGGTCGAGCGGATGGCCGAGGCGATCGACATCCTCCAAGTCGGCGCCCGGAACATGCAGAACTACGCGCTCCTGCAGGCGGTCGGCCGGTCGCAGAGTCCAGTCCTGCTCAAGCGGGGCATGATGTCGACGATCGAGGAGCTCCTGATGGCGGCGGAGTACATCCTTTCGCAGGGGAACGGGCGCGTGATCCTCTGCGAACGGGGAATCCGCACGTTCGAGACGTACACGCGAAACACCCTCGACATCAACGCGATACCGCTGCTCAAGAACCTGAGCCACCTCCCGGTGATCGTCGATCCGAGCCACGGGACCGGCAGATGGGATCTGGTGGAGCGAGTGTCGCTCGCGGCGGTGGCGGCCGGAGCGGACGGCCTGATGATCGAGGTTCACGTCGACCCGGCAAACGCACTGTCGGACGGACACCAATCCCTCAAACCGGAACGGTTCGAGGCCTTGATGCGCGCCCTGCGGCCGGTGGCCGAGGCCGTGGGGAGGTCCCTGTGAGCGCGATTCGGCTTGAACTGACCTTCGGCGCCTGTCCGGCCCACCGCGACCGCGCATTCGTCTCGTGGCGCTGCGCGCTCTGGTGGCGACGCCACCCTTGAGCTGCCGTCGTCCGAGAAGCGCGGTCCGCGATCGAAGGAGTCCCACATGGTGCGTCCCACAAGAGAAGAAGTCCGAACTATGGCGAGAAGCGGCAACCTGATTCCGATCTGGACGGAGGTCCCGGCCGACCTGGAGACGCCGGCCTCCGTGTACTTGAAGCTGAAGAACGAGGCGCCTTCGTTCCTGCTCGAGTCCGTCGAGCGGGGCGAGCAGGTCGGCCGGTACTCGTTCCTCGGCATCGATCCGATCGCCGTCCTGACCGCGCGCGACGGGCACGTGGTCGTACGAGAAGGCCGGACGGCAAGCGAGCAATCCTTCCCCAACGGCGATCCGCTCGCGGCGATGGAGACGATCCTCGAGAGCTATCGCCCGGTCGTGCCGTCCGGGCTTCCGGAGTTCTACGGCGGGTTGGTCGGCTACCTCGGCTACGACGCGGTCCGGTTCTTCGAGCGTGCACCGCTCGCCGATCGGCCCGGCCTCGGCCTCCCCGACGCCGTCTTCCTCCTCTCGGACACCCTGGCGATCTTCGACCACGTGAAGCGCCAGCTGATGATCGTCGTCAACCTCCACGTCGAGAGCGAAGCCGACGTCGACGACGCCTACGCGAGTGGTGTCGCGCGGATCGGCGCGATCGTCGAGGCGCTCGACCGCCCCCTTCCGGCATCTCCGGAGCCGGCCCAGCCCGACGAAACGGCGGAGAGCCGCTGGATCTCGAACGTGGAGCGGGCCGAGTACGAGGAGGCCGTCCGCGCCGCGAAAGCGCACATCCGCGCCGGCGACATCTTCCAGGTCGTACCCTCCCAGCGGCTGTCGCGTGACACGAACGTCGACCCGTTCGCGGTCTACCGAGCGCTCCGGATGCTCAATCCGTCTCCGTACATGTTCTTCCTCGACCTCCCGGACGACCTCCAGATCATCGGGTCGTCGCCGGAGACGATGGTTCGACTCCAAGGACGAACGGCGGAGGTCCGGCCGATCGCAGGCACGCGACGGCGGGGCGCCGACCCGGCCGAGGACCGCATGCTGGCCGACGAGCTTCTCCGCGACCCGAAGGAGCGGGCCGAGCACGTGATGCTCGTCGATCTCGGGCGAAACGATCTCGGACGTGTCTGTCTCTACGGCACGGTCGAGGTCCCGGAGCTCATGCAGATCGAGCAGTACTCGCACGTCATGCACATCGTCTCGTCGGTCCGCGGCGAGCTGCGGGAGGACGCAAGCGCGTTCGATCTTCTGCGAGCGACGTTCCCGGCCGGCACGGTTTCCGGCGCGCCGAAGGTGCGGGCGATGGAGATCATCGCCGAGCTCGAACAGGAGCGGCGCGGGCCGTATGCAGGGGCGGTCGGCTACTTCGGCTACTCCGGCGCGATGGACACGTGCATCACGATTCGAACGCTCGTGATGCAGGACGGACGGATCCACGTCCAGGCCGGCGGGGGCGTCGTCGCCGATTCGGATCCGGCAAGCGAGTACGAGGAGACGCTCAGCAAGGCGAGCGCGTTGGCCGAGGCGGTCGAGCGAACCGAGCGTGCGGTTCTCGCGCCACAAGGAGGACGGCGATGATCGTCGTGATCGACAACTACGACTCGTTCACCTACAACCTGGTCCAGTACCTGGGGGAGCTCGGCGCCGACCTGCGCGTCTTTCGAAACGACGCGGTCGCTGTGTCCGAGATCGACGCGCTCGCGCCGGTCGCAATCGTTCTGTCTCCCGGTCCCGGACGACCGGAGAGCAGCGGCGTCTGCCTGGAGATCGTCGAGCGGCTGCACGAACGAATGCCGATCCTCGGCGTCTGTCTCGGCCATCAGGTGATCGCCCACGTCTTCGGCGGGCACGTCGTCGAGGCGCCGCGGTTGATGCACGGCAAGACGTCGACGATCCACCACACCGGCCAGGGGATCTTCGCCAGCTTCCCGAGCCCGTTCACCGCGACACGCTACCACTCATTGATCGTCGAGGAGCCGGTCCCGGAAGGGTTCGACGTCACCGCGTTCACCGCGGAAGGTGAGATCATGGCGATCCAGCATCGAGACCATCCGCTGTACGGCGTCCAATTCCACCCGGAATCGATCCTGACGCCGCACGGGAAGCGCCTGCTCGAGAGCTTCCTTCACGTCGCGTCCGCATCCTGCCGCCAGGAGAGCCGATGACCGTGACCGAAGCACTCGCCCGCGCGATCGACGGAGGCGACCTGACCGCCGCGGAGTCCGAGGCCGTCATGGATGCGATCATGGCCGGCGATGCGTCCGCCGCGCAGCTCGCCGGGCTTCTCGTCGCCCTGCGGATGAAGGGCGAGTCGGTCGACGAGATCGCCGGGTTCGCCCGCGCAATGAGAGAGCGAGCGATTCGAGTGCCGACCGACGCACGGCCGCTGGTCGACGTCTGCGGCACCGGCGGCGACGCCCGGAACACATTCAACGTCTCGACCACGGTCGCGTTCGTCGTCGCCGGTGCGGGCGCCGCCGTAGCGAAGCACGGGAACCGTTCGGTGTCGAGCCGCTGCGGGAGTGCCGACGTCCTCGAAGCGCTTGGCGTTCGGCTCGACCTCAGTCCGAGTGACGTCGGGCGCTGCATCGACGATCTGGGCATCGGGTTCCTGTATGCCCCGAACCTGCACCCAGCCATGAAGCACGCCATCGGCCCTCGTCGGGAAATGGGGATCCGAACGGTCTTCAACCTCCTGGGACCGTTGACCAACCCGGCGCGGGCCGACGTGCAGTTGCTCGGCGTGTTCTCCCCGACGCTGACCGAGCCGCTCGCCGAGGTACTGCGGTCGCTCGGCACCCGCGCGGCGGTCGTCGTCCACGGCGGAGGCGGACTCGACGAGCTGTCGACGGTCGGCCCGAGCCGGGTGTCGCGCCTCGTCGACGGGCGGGTGGAGACATCCACGGTGGACGCCACGTCGCTCGGACTTCCGCGGGCATGCCTGTCCGACCTCGCGGGGGGAGACGCCGGGTGCAACGCCGAGCTGCTACGCGGCGTCCTGGACGGGCAAGCGGGACCGAAGCGGGACATCGTCCTCCTCAACGCCGCCGCCGCGCTCGTCGCGGCGGAGCGGGCCCGCGACCTCGGCGAAGGGATCGCCGTCGCCGTGGAGTCGATCGATTCCGGCGCAGCGGGCGAGCGGCTCGACGCCCTCGTGGCCCTCACCCACCGGCTGGGAGGCTCGGATGATTCTTGACGAGATCGTCGCCCACAAGCGGGCCGAGATCGCGGAGCGGAAGGCTCGAGCATCGCTGGCACAGCTCGCCGAGCGAGCGAAGACACAGCCGGCGCCGCACAGCTTCGCGGAGGCGCTCCGAGGCCCCGGCGTCTCGCTCATCGCCGAGATCAAGCGTGCGTCGCCGTCGAAGGGTGTCTTCGCATCGGACCTGCGGGCCGACGAGACCGCAGCGGTCTACGTGCAGGGCGGCGCCGCGGCGATCTCGGTCCTGACCGACGAGCGATTCTTCCTCGGAAGCCTGGCCGACCTGCAAGCGGCGAAGCAAGCCGTCGACGGCGCGGTCCCGATCCTCCGGAAGGACTTCGTCCTCGATCCGTACCAGGTGGTCGAGGCGCGCGCGTCCGGCGCCGACGCGGTTCTCCTGATCGTTCGGATCCTCACTGACGACCAGCTCGGCTCGCTGCTCGGCGACATCGCTTGCTGGGGAATGACCGCGCTGGTCGAGGTACACGACGAGGAGGACGTCCGGCGGATTCGCGGACTGACTCCCGCCGTCGTCGGAATCAACCGCCGCAATCTCTCCGACTTCTCCGTCGGTGCGTCCGTCTTCGAGCAGCTGCGTCGGATGTTGCCGGGCGACGCCCTTGCCGTCGCAGCGAGCGGCGTCCGTTGCGCGGCCGACGTGACAGGCGTCGCGGCGGCGGGCGCCGATGCGGTGCTGGTCGGCGAGGCGCTGGTGAGCGCTCCCGATCCCGCGCGGAAGCTCCGCGAGCTGATGGCAGGAGGCCTGGGATGAGCACGATCAAGATCTGCGGCCTGACGTGCGTCGACGACGCCCAAGCCGCCTCGACAAGCGGCGCGGATCTCCTCGGTCTCGTGTTTCACCGACCGAGCCCTCGGTTCGTCGAGCCGAACGAGGCATCGCGGCTGACAGAGGCCGTCGCGGCGCGATGGATCGGCGTGTTCGTCGACACCGATCCGGAGGAGATTCTTCGAATCGCGGATGCCGCCGACCTCCACGGCGTGCAGCTTCACGGGGGCGGATCGGCCGCAGCCGTCGAGCGGCTCCACCGAGCCGGGCTGCATGTCATCGTGGCACACCGAGTCTCACGCCAAGAGGACTTGGCGACCGTCGGGAGATCGGGGGCGGACGTCGATCTGCTCGACACATTCGATCCCGATCGGCCGGGCGGCACGGGCCGGTCGTTCGACTGGCGCCTGGCGGCGGACGTCTCGCGCACCCACCGTGTGCTCCTCGCAGGCGGACTGACGCCGGAGAACGTCGGCCGAGCGATTCGGACGATCCGTCCGTGGGGCGTCGACGTGTCGAGCGGCGTGGAGTCCGTCCCGGGATGCAAGGATCCGGACAAGGTAAGGCGGTTCGTCGACGCCGCGAGAACGGCGTTCGGCCGGGAAGGAGATCGCGATGAACACGAGCGATGATCCGGCGCAGGCGGCCGACAGGACGACGCCGGACGCGGCAGGCTACTACGGTCCGTACGGCGGACGATACGTCCCCGAGATCCTGATGCCCGCGCTCGACGAACTCGAGCAAGCGTATCACGATGCGGCAGGGGACGACACGTTCCAGGCCGAGCTGGCCGCTCTGCTTCGCGACTACGTCGGACGTCCGACACCGCTGATGGAGGCGGCAAACCTGACACGCCACGCCGATGGCGCACACATCTACCTCAAGCGGGAGGATCTCGCACACACCGGGGCGCACAAGATCAACAACGCGCTCGGTCAGGGGCTGCTGGCGCGGCGGATGGGGAAGCGACGCGTAATCGCCGAGACGGGAGCCGGTCAGCACGGGGTCGCCAGCGCGACCGCCGCCGCACTGCTCGGGCTGGAGTGCATCGTCTACATGGGTTGCGAGGATATAGTGCGGCAGGCGCCGAACGTCCAGCGGATGCATCTCCTCGGCGCCGAGGTCCGGCCCGTCGACACCGGAAACCGAACGCTCAAGGACGCCATCAACGAGGCGATCCGCGACTGGGTGAGCCACGTCGACTCGACGTACTATCTCCTCGGGTCGGCCCTCGGCCCGCATCCGTATCCGATGATCGTGCGCGACTTCCAGACCGTCATCGGCCGCGAGGCACGCGCGCAGGTCCTCGATTCGGTCGGGCGGCTCCCTGATCTGCTCGTCGCCTGCGTCGGCGGCGGATCGAACGCGATCGGGCTGTTCCACCCGTTCCTCGACGATCCGGTCGACATGGTCGGCGTCGAGGCCGGCGGTCTCGGCCTCGGGAGCGGCCTCCACGCCGCGCGGTTCGCCGATCCGTCCCGCGGGCGGATCGGGGTCCTCCACGGGACACGCACCTATCTCCTGCAGGACGAGGACGGTCAGGTGCTGCCGACGCACTCGGTCTCGGCCGGCCTCGACTACCCGGCCGTCGGTCCGGAGCACAGCCTTCTCCGCGATCTCGGGCGGGTCGAGTACACCGCAGTCACCGACGACGAGGCGCTCGAGGCGTTCGATCTGCTTTCGCGATGCGAAGGGATCATCCCGGCCCTCGAGTCGGCGCACGCCGTCGCCGAGGGCGTCCGCCGTGCCGGGGCCATGGACGCATCATGCGTCGTAATCGTCAATCTCTCCGGGCGCGGCGATAAGGACCTCGCGGCGATCCCGGACGCGGAACGGAGCGGACGATGATCGCTCCGCGCGGCGTGCGGTCGCTGGACGGGATCTTCCGGGCTGCTCGAACGGAGGGCCGCGCCGTTCTCATCCCGTACCTCACCCTGGGACACCCTTCACTCGAGCGATCGCAGGCGCTGGCCGAGGCGGCGATCGAGGGCGGCGCGGACATCCTCGAGCTGGGGATTCCGTTCTCCGACCCGCTCGCCGACGGGCCCGCGATCCAGCACGCAACGCAGACGGCGCTCGAGCGTGGGACGACCGTCCGAACGTGCCTCGATCTCGCCGCCCGGCTGCGCGCGCGCCACCCCGGCATCCCGTTCCTGTTCATGGGGTACCTCAATCCGATCCTCGCCCACGGCATCGACGTGTTCTGCCGAGCGTGCCGGGATGCCGGCGTCGATGGGATGATCGTTCCCGACCTACCACCTGAAGAAGGGCAGGCGCTCGAGGAATCCTGCCGCCGCAACGGCCTCGCGCTCGTCTATCTCCTTGCGCCGAACACGCCGGATGCGCGAATGCGGTTGATTTGCAGGCGCTCGCAGGGATACGTCTACCTCGTGTCGGTTACCGGGACCACCGGAGCGCGCAAGGAACTGCCGCGTGAGCTTCCCAGCTTCGTCGAACGTGTCCGGTCCTTCACCGATAAGCCGATCGCCGTCGGGTTCGGCATTTCTACGGCGGAGCATGCCGCCACGATCGCACGCATCGCCGACGGGGTGATCGTCGGGAGCGCGGTCGTCCGGCGGTGCGAGGGAGAGGCGGCCGAGGCGAACGTCGGCGCGTTTGTGTCGGAGCTGGCCGCCGCCGTTCGACATCCGACATGAGCGCGATGGCGAAACATGCTACGATAGTTCATCGCTCGAGAATCTCAGGAGGTCGAAGATGAAGGCAGTCGTCCCAGCGGTCATGGTCTTGCTGCTCGCCGTCTCGGCGTGCGCGCTCGCAAACACAAACTACACCATCGTTCCGGCCGGTGCGGCCGGCCCCGGGATCTACCTCGACAAGGTCGTCCCGGACCTCGAGGGCAGCGAGAGCCTTCCGGTCGTCGATCGCCTTCCGCGCATCGCGCGGCAACCGCTCTGGGCGATCTATGACGTCGGCGAAGCAATCACCGGCGGACTGCGAATGTATGGTGACAATGGGCGCCTCGTCCGCTCCTCGTCGATCATCGTCGAGCTCTATCAGCTGCTGTTCTACCGCCAGAAGGCGTACTACACACTCGTCTTCCGCGAGACGCGGGTGCGCTGCGGTGGGGACGGCGTCTACCGATTCTCGGTCCCGACAGACGGACGCGAGGTGGGGTTCTACCAAGTCCGCCTCGGGTTGCCGAACGGGAACGAGCTCGATCCCGAGTTCCGGATCCAGATCGGGGACGCTGTGTTCACGAACGACGTGCCTCCGCCGGACTTCGAAGAGGGGTGCGGCTGCGGCTAGTCCGCCGCAGCTCCGGCTACTTGGATCGCTTGAACAGCCGCTCCGTCATCTTCATCAGCCAGCGGAAGTGAAGAGCGACGTGCAGGAGTGATTCCACCACGAGCGCGAGCCCGCTCCACTTGTGGATCGCGATCCACAGGAGCCACTGCGGGTTGTACCCCTTGGGCAGGATCACCCAGACGAGCAGCGACGAGATCGCCAGGATCGCCCCCGTGAAGAAGAGCAGGACGTCATTCGTGTAGTTGATCCAAGTGCGCTTCACGCGACCTCCCTACAGGCAGAGCCAGAACCAGAGCGCGTACTCGGGCGAGACGAGCGCTCGCGCGTCGGTCGGGATGTGCACATGGCTGCCGGAGAAACCGCGGAAGGTCGTAGCTCCGACTTCGTAGACGAACCCACATCCTCCGGACGCCTCGGCGAGAAATCCCTCCGCCTCGACCCGTTCGATGAAGTAGTCGTCGACCGGATCGGCGCCGCCGATGCTTGCATACCAGTGGAGGCCGACGCTCGTCAGTGCACCCTGCTCCCCCAGACTGAGGAAGACGTCCAGGGCGGTGATCGTTCCCGGCTGCCACAGGTCGGTGCGCACGTCGTGCGGCGTCACGCGAACATTCTCGAACAAGAGTCTTCCGACCGGCCCCTCGATCTCGACGTCGGGCAGGATCAGGACGCCTCCGTTGGCCTCGAGTCGCTCCACCTCTTCGGCGAACGCCGCGTACAGCTTCTCGAGCCGACCCGGCCGTTCCTCGAACAAGCGAACGACCATCCCGTCCTTCACCGGATACGTGTCGATCCGCGTGGCGTTCCGTTCGAACCACCCGCTGTCGTACTTCGCCTCGTACCACCACCCCGCCGTGCCGTCGATCGAGTCGATCACGTACGTCTCCATCGACTCGTCGTACCGGCCGGCGAACTCGATCCGGCCGCTCGACCCGAGGTGGGCGATCAGATCATAGACGGAGAGCTGCCCCGGCCGGAAGAGATCGGGCCGGTGCTGCGCGACCTCGGCGGGGTCGACATCGAACCAGCCGACACCGTCGATCTCCACGCGGATCGGCTCGGACGGTGTCCGCCCGGCGCGATCGTTCGGTGCGATCCACGATCCGGCCGCGTCCGGCAGGACGAAGAGGTCCCCCACCTGGGCTGATCCGGACAGCGTCAGTGTGGCACACAGCGCAACGAGTGCGGCGGAACTCATGATGCTCCTGATGTGCCTAGCGATCATGATCGACCTCCTCGGGCCGTTCCTCGGCTTGCCGGCCTGGAGTCTGACCGCAGGCTGCCAACGAACGGTGAATCCGACGTGAAGTCCGTGTGAATCGTGCGATGCGCCAGGCCGACCGGGCGACTACACTAGCACCATGGATCGACCGACGGCCCGTGAGATCGCGGTGCATATCGCGCATGCCCCTTCCGAGGACGCCATACAACGGCTCGAAGCCGACCTCGATCCGTCGATCTCCCTCACCGTCGGGCCCCAGGACATGCCCGCCGCGACGGCGATCCTCGTCTCGGGTCGCCCGTCGAAGGAAGATCTGGCCGCCTGTCCGCTGCTGCGCGTGTTGATCGTCCCCTACGCCGGCATTCCGGCGCCGACGCGCGATCTCATCCTCGCCGACTTCCCGCACCTCGCAGTGCACAACCTCCATCACAACGCCGCCGCCGCGGCCGAGCTCGCAATGGCCCTTCTCCTCGCCGCCGCCAAGACAATCGTTCCCGCCGACCGCGCGCTGCGCCAGAGCGACTGGCGGACCCGCTACGACGGCGCACAGACCCTCATCTTGGACGGGAAGACCGCGGTGGTCCTCGGACTGGGCGCGATCGGCACTCGCATCGCGGCGATCTGCCGCGCGTTCGGGATGGACGTCCACGGCGTCCGCCGACGTCCCGATCTCCCGACGGCCGAGCCGATCACGGTCCACGGGCTGTCCGAACTGCCCGCGATCTTGCCGCTCGCCGACGCGCTGATCGTCTGTCTTCCACTGACGTCGGAGACCGAGGGACTGATCGGCGATCGCGAGCTGAGGCTGTTGCGGCCGTCGGCCGTTCTCGTCAACGTCGCCCGCGGGGCGATCGTCGAGGAGAAGGCGCTCTACGGCGCGCTGAAGGAGCGACGGATCGCGGCGGCCGGGATCGACGTCTGGTACCGGTACCCCTCGGCCCCCGAGGAGCGCCGGAACACCCCGCCGTCGCAGTACCCGTTCCACGAGCTCGACAACGTCGTGATGAGCCCTCATCGCGGCGGTGCCTATCGGACGGCCGAACTGGAGGAACAGCGCATGCGCGATCTCGCCGTTTCGCTGAACGCCGCGGCTCGCGGCGGCGCGATCCCCCATCCGGTCGACCTCGCCGCGGGCTACTAGTGAACCATTCCGGCCGTCATCACCCACTCATAGGCAAACCCAGCGAGAGGGGCACGGCGTGAGAACCGACGAGCAACTGCTGGCCCGGGTCGCGGACGGCGATCGAGACGCGTTTGGGGTGCTCTACGAGAGGCCCGCAGAGCGAATCATCCGCTTCGCGATGCGGGTCGTCCGTGAGCCCCACCTCGCCGAGGAGGTGTTGCAGGAGACGATGATGGTCGTATGGGATCAAGCGGACCGCTTCGAAGGGCGATCGAAGGCGACGACGTGGATGCTCGGCATTGCGCGCAATCTCTCGCACAGCCTGTTCCGACGTGAGGAGCGCGGCGCGCGTCAGCCAAACGCACCCGCGGTCGTCGACGATCCGGGGCCGGCCGCCGAGCGGGCCGTTCGAATCGAGGCCGCGATCTCTCACCTCTCGCCTCGCCTCCGCGAGGTGCTGCATCTCGTGTTCTACGAGGAGCTGACGCTCCGAGAGGTGGCCGAGATCCTGGGAATCCCGGAAGGAACCGTGAAATCGCGCATGCACAACGCGCGCAAGGCCCTGGCAAAGGAGCTCCAATGGACTGCAGCGAGCCCATCCGCGAGCTGATTCCGTGGTACGTCACCGGGCGGCTCGACCCGGCGGACATCCGCGCCGTGGACGAGCACCTGGAAACGTGCGCCGACTGCCGCGCCGAGTTGACCGAAGCAACGCGGGTTCGCGCCGTCGCGCGGATCGAGCTTCCGATTGGTGACGCGCTCGATCGGGCGTGGGATCGCATCGATGCGCGACTCGAACCGTCCAGCTCGCGCATCGATGTCGGCAGCTTCCTGCTCGGGGTCAGCTTCGGCGTCTCCGCCGGCCGGGGGACCGAGTCGGTTCATGGGTCGCTTCGCGTGCTGGGTCAGGATGTGCGGATCCTCGGACGAAGGAGAAAGGGAGCATGATGTTCGATCGAGGCAGGAACGACGGCGAGAAGGAGCGGCAGCAGGCGCGGGATGCGCTGGACAAGACGCGGGCTGAGCTCGAAGCGGAACGCGTCCGACTGGAGAAGGAGCGCGAGCGGCTCGAACGGCTGCAGGAGGAGCTGGAGGAGCGCCAGTGCACGATCGAGGATCGGCAGGACGAACTCGACGACCGCGAAGACCAGCTCGAGGACCTGGAGGACGACCTGGAGGACCTCGAAGAGCTGGAGAGCCCCGAGGAGGTCCGTGAGGTTCTCGACATCGTCAGCGAGCGCATCCCCGGCATCATGAGGGACGTCCAGACCGCCCTCTTCTCGGTCGAATCGCTCGAGAAGATGGGCGAGGCGATCGGCGCGTTCTATCGCAAGCTGGTCGACGCAGGCATCCCGGACGATGAAGCCACGCGGTTGACGATGGTCCAGCAGAAGCGACTGAACGAGCTGACCGATGGGCGCCGGATTCACGTGCGGCCGCCACGGCCGCCCCGCCCTCCGCATCCCGGGCCGAAGCACCGCTGGGCCACCCGGGTCACGCGCCGCGAGGACGGGAAGCTCATCCATACGACGGAGGAGCAGGACGAACTCGACGAGTAGTCAGACGGCCGTTGGGAGCGACTCGCGTCCCTTCCGTCGGAACGACCACCGAGAGGCGGCGGCGCCGGCGACCACAAGGACGGCGCCGCCGATCACTTCCCATCGAATGCCGAGGGACAGCACCGCCGTCCCGACCAGCGTCGACAGAACCGGGATCAGGTTCGAGATCGCCCCGAGTGTCGGGACGTCGCCGCCCCGCATCGCCTCGTCCCAGAACCAGTACGCAAGCGAGTTCGGCATCACCGCCATGTACAGTCCTGCCACCACCGCACGACCCGACCAAACGGCCTCGCTCCAGGCGCCGCGGCCGAGGACGAGCGCCACGAGACCGGCGGCAAAGAGGAAGATCGCCACCGCGCCGCTCGATACGGTCTGACGGAAGACGCGCGCCAGCACCGAGTACAGCCCCCAGAGCACCGCGGCGATCCCCCCGATCACCAGCGAGAGCGGCACCGCGACGACACCGCCGAGCAGCTCGCTCCATCCGCCGACGGCGGCCGTCGCCGCCAGCACGATCCCCGCGAGGCTGACGAGGATCCCGAGCACCAGGGTCGACGCGCGCGCGCGGCGCCGGAGTACGAGCACGGAGAAGACGAGAATCATCGTCGGCCACAGGTAGTTGGCGAGGCCGGCAACGAGCGCCTCGACGCGGGTCGGCGCTATCCCGACTGCGACGTAGAGCAGGAGGATGTAGCCGACGAACAGCGGTCCGCAGATCGCGAGATGCTTCGGCGCCAGCCGCCGCACCCACGAGACGCCCCGCTCCCGCACCGTGGTGATCGCGCCCAGCAGCAACCCGGCGAGAAGGAGCACGAGCGCCGTCGCAGGAAGCACGCCGAGATCCTCGGTCACCAACCGCGAGACGGAGACTGAAGTCGACCAGATGGCGATCGAGGCAAGCCCTCCCGCCGTGGCCCAGCGACCGCTCCCTCGCATCGCGCTTCCTTCGGTTCGCGCCACTCGGAAGGCTCCTCCACGCACCGCTACGGCCCGGGCGCCGCGACGCCGTCGAACACGCTGAAACGGCTGATCCGATTGATCGTTCGCTTCAGGAAGTCCGACAGGTCGACCGGGATGGCGGCCGCGTCCTGCGGAGAGACGACGGGTACGACGAACGCCGTGGCGAGCAGCTGGTTCGCGATCATCTCCGGCGCGATCGCCTGGACCTGCGCCGACGCGAACTCCTCCTCGGTGATCGGGCGAAGCAGGACGGCCCGTTCGGTCCCGGGCAGGACGACCACAACCAGGCCCGCCGTGTCGCTGAACGGCGGAGGCTCCGGGTACCGGATCAGCTCGTCGACGCCGGTGATCAGCGAAGTCACACTCGTCTCGTCGTCCCCGCCCACGAACAGGCCGGCCGCGACGACGATGAGAAGGCCGGCGAGCGCCGCCTTGATCGCTCGGTTCATGTTTCCTCCTTCACACGGTGACCGCACCGGGAATTGGCTATCATCCTACGCGCATTCCGCGCGACGCGAAAGCAGGGCGAGCCCATGACGATCGAGAGCAAGGACGAACAACAGGACGTGTTTGACCGGATCCGGACTGCCTGTCGTGCCGTCGCTGCCCGCGCCGACTTCGTCCGCATCCTCGAGGAGCGGATCGAGCCGTTCGCTGCGGATCTCCTCGCACAGGGCCTCGAGACGCCGCCGCTTGACGCCGAGAGGCACTTCGTCGGCGGCGAGGCGGAGACCGTCGCCTACTTCGTCACCCTCGACGCGATCAACTTCGGCTCCGGCTACTTCCCCCACCTGGCCAAACGCCCCGAGATGTCCGGGTACTACACGATCGCCTCCCGGCTCGCCGATCGATTCCGGGCGGCCGGGCCGATCCCCGCGGCACAACTCGCCGCGGTCACGCCTTCGGAATGCGCGGAGTTGCTCGTGCAGGATCCGGCCCGCTTCCCGGTCCGCGAGCTGATGACGCTGTTCTCCCGCG
>CAZSNG010000041.1:0-21144 GCA_964608345.1 uncultured Thermotogae bacterium | reverse complement strand
CCCTGGGGCCGCCCTCCGGCCCGCCCCCTTCTGTACGCCTAAGAGCGGTTAACGCTGCGAGTCTGCCGAGAAACCGCAGAAGCAGACTCGCCCCTGCGTGGCGCGCAGCGACAAGCAGGCAGTCCTCTCGGGCGTAGACAAAGGGCGGGACAGTATGTCCCGCCCTTTGTCTATGCCTGCGAGCGGTGATCGCCAGGAGTTTCGCGAAGCGAACACTCCTCCCCGCTTGCTGCCACGCAGTAAGCGGTCAGTCCTCTCGGGCGTAGACCGCCAGGAGTTTCGCGAAGCGAACACTCCTCCCCGCTTGCTGCCGCGCAGCAAGCGGTCAGTCCTCATCGGGCACCGTTGCGATCAAAGGTATCGTCCCGCCCTTTGTCTACGCTTGCGAACGGTGATCGGCAGGAGTTTCGCGGAGCGAATACTCCTCCCCGCTTGCTGCCACGCAGTAAGCGGTCAGTCCTCATCGGGCGATCCGGCTGAGGTCATTCACAGCGGCAGCCCGATCCTCTGGAGAATCTCTCGGTAGCGCGGATCGCTACGCACCGGTTCGAGCATCGGGAAGTTCTTGATATGCATCAGCATGCCATTGTGCTGGTCGACGGCCTTTTCGAGCCACTTGAACCCGCGGTCGACCTGTCCCAGAACGAAGCACAGGATGGCGATGCACAGCGCCCCGCTCCTCGGCTCTTGCTGCTCCTGCATTCGGGCGAGCTGCTGTAGCGCCTTCTCTTCTTCGCCCATCCTTGCGTAAGCCACGCCGCGGTTGCAGTCAATCCACACGGACTGGAAACTCCGTGGATAGAAGAAGGATCCGCCGAGCGTCTCCTCGGCCTCCTCGAGCGCCGCCAGCGCCTTCTCGTACTCTCCGAGCTCGTTGTAGATCCAACCGAGGCCCCAGCAGGCTTGCGTAAACCCTTCCGCCGCACGCCTCATGTAGGGCAATGCAACGTCGTACTGCCCGAGGAAGTACCAGCCGACGCCTTGGTTGTAGTTGAAGGTTCTCGAATACGGTTCCTCGGCGAGTTCCACGGCTCGCGCCAACTCAGACTGCGCTTCTTGGCTCTTCCCGACGCTCTGGAGGATGGTCGCCAGCCATTGGTGCACGAACGGATTGCCGGGAGCTGCATCCACCGCCTCTCGGTAGGCCTGTTCCGATCCTTCCCAATCCCAGGCCACCTGCCTCGTTCGGGCCAGCCAGATGCGAGCCCCCAAGAAGCCGGGATCGATCTCGAGGGCCTTCTCGAATCGGCTGATCGCTTCGTCAAACCGCCGCTCCAGGATCAGCATCGTTCCGAGCGTGAAGTTGAACTGAGGCGAGAGAGGATCGACCTCATGCGCCTTGAGCACCTCGACGAGCGCCTCGCGCGATCGTCCCAACTGCTCGAGCAGCTGCCCGTACCAATGACGGGCCTCAGCGTTCCCGGGGGCGAGCGCGATCGCTTCTCTGAAGTGATCTTCAGCGCGTTCCGGATCGTGATCCTTCAACCAAGTCACGAGGCCCAGCGCCGTGTGCGCCTCGGGGAGCTCCCTTGCCAGCGTCAATGCCTTGCGCGCCGCTTCGTCCGCCTGCGCGAATGCATCTAGATCAGCCGACCAGATCGCCCGGAGGCAGTGCGCCTCTGCGAGTCCCGCGTGGACAAGGGCGTAGTCCGGATCGATGCGTAGCGCCTGTTCGTAGGCTGCAACGGCGTTGGCCAGCCCCCCCTCCTGCTTGAGGTAGTGGCGTCCCTTGAGGTACTGCGTATACGCTTCGAGGTGCTCCGTGCCACGCCGCTCGGCGACAGCCGTTCCGGCTTCAACCAGCTCCACTTCCAGCGCCCTGGCCACCTGATGGGCAATGTCGTCCTGGATCGACAAAGCGTCCTCCAGAGGACGATCGTACCGGTGGGACCAGAGGTGTTCCTCGTCCTCCGCATCGACAAGCTGGATCAGGATTCGAACGCGGTGATCTGCCTTTCGAACGCTTCCTTCCACGACCGTTCCGACACTCAGTTCACGTCCGATCTGAGAGACGGTCTTCCTGCTGTTCTTGTACGCGAGCGTGGACGTCTGCGCGATCACTCTCAGCTCTCGAACCTGAGACAGCGCGTAGATCAGCTCCTCGGTCATCCCGTCGGCGAAGTACTCATCCTCCGCGTCGGGACCGACGCTGACCATCGGCAGGACCGCGATCCGCCTCTTGTCTCGTGCGATACGCTCTGTAGGGGTGTCCCCGAGAAGGACCTGACGACGAAGCGCTTCCGTCTCCGCCGATGGCGCGGCGTCGAGTTCGCTCTTCAAGGCAGCCCGGCCGACGTTGTAGACACGGAGAGCCTCCGCCCGATTCCCCGCCGCGTGGTGGTACGTCATCAGCTGTCGGACCACACCCTCCCTGGATGGCTGGAGGTCGAACGCTGCTCGGCAGGTGATGGCCGCACGATGGAGATCGCCGAGATGCGCGTATCCTTCAGCGAGGCGCACGAGCACCTCGAGATCCAGTTCTCGCCAGTGTTCACGCGGAACGAGCGCCCACTCCTCATACCGGTCGGCCTCGAGGTACTCCCCGCGGTAGAGACGGATGGCCGCCTCGAAGGCCCGAGCGGCCTCGGTGTGCCGGCCGTTCTGCTGGCATCTCTCCCCGATGTCGAGCTGCGCTGCAAACTCCTGCGTGTCGATCCAAGCCTCTCCCGAAACTGCGAAACGATACCCTTGCCCTTGGCGAACGACGAATCTCGAGTCGCTCCCGCGCGTGAGTTCGGGTTCGAGCGCGCGCCGGAGCTGACTCACGCGCCCGTAGAGGTTCTTGATCGCGCTCTTGGGCCTCTTCCCCTCGAACAGCGCCTCGATCAGCTGGTCCTGTGTGAACACGTGCCCCGGCTTGGTCAGAAGGACCTTCAGCAGGGTCTTCGTCTTGCGCCGTCTCCACGCCTCTTCGGGAATCGGATCGCCGTCACGAAGAATCTCGAACCGCCCGAACAGCCTGATCTCCAGCTGCGGGCCCTTCGGGTTCCTGGCAGCTGACGCGCTCACGGCCTACTCCTTCGACTCGAACTTGTGTCCGTAGCGGAATGATTCTAGGACGACGAAGACACCATTCCAACTGAGAAAGGTCCATCCATCGGGCGCACTATGCCTTGAGCGTAAGGAATCCGGAAGGAAAAAGAAGGGTTCGCCCGCTACGGTCGTCACATCTCGCCGGCAGGAGGTGAATCGATGCCAGCGAAAGGCCGTTCACATCCGGCCTGCCAGCGATAGCGAGGAGGATGCCATGAGTCGAACGACGAGAAGGGCGGTCTTCTGGGGCGTGTTGTGGGCGGTGGTTGCAGCGGCCGCCGTTGCACCGTTCTGGGCCGCGGCCGACGACGCAGGCCGTGCAGAGTTCTCAGCGACACTCTACGCGGACGTGATTCGATTCGAAGCGGATGGCGTCGCGAGCCTGCGGGTCGTGATCTACGATCTCTCGGAAAGCGAGCTGTGGGACTCGACGGCGGTGGCAGGTGACACCGTGGACTGGGATCGCACCAACGCAGTCGGTGAGCGACTGGCGAACGGCTACTACCTGTATCTCGCCCAGGGATGGGACGGATCCGGAACGCTGATCCTGTACAAGGCAGGCAAGGTCGTCTTGCTGCCCGGCGATCAGGTGCGGCTCCAGGCGGCCCCGGTCGCCTCGGACGATTCGGACAATGGTGCTTGGAGGACCGGCGATCCGATCTTCGCGCCGAAGGCGTATGATGCAACCAACTGGTACGTCAGCGGCAACCTTGGCGTCGGCACGGATACTCCATCGCGGCCTCTTCACGTTCTCGACGGATCGATGCTTCTCGAGCATACCTCGGACACGATCAGGCAGTACTTCTACTCGCCGGCGAGACGGTGGATGTTCTTCGCGTCGGGACTGGATGGGGCATTCGGGATCTACGACCTAGATGCAGGAGCGCGCCGGCTCGCTATTGCGACGTCTGGGGACTTCGGGATCGGCGTGGACGCTCCAACGAGGAAGCTCGACGTCGCCGGCACCGGCCGGTTCACCGGCGCGCTAACGGTCGGGAGCTATACCCTACCGACGGCGGACGGCACGAACGGCCAAGCACTCTGCACGAACGGAAGCGGCTCGGTCAGCTGGCAGACCGTCTCAGGCGGATCGGGCTACTGGGCGGCGAGCGGCGACGACATCTCCAACTCGAATAGCGGCTACGTGGGCATCGGCAGTGCGAGCCCGGGTTCCCCGCTGCACGTGGTGGACAGCACGGGCACGGCGTTCTTCGAGATGACGATTACCGAGGAGGGCAACAGCGACTGGGCCGGGCTGCTCATCTCCGGAGACGGCGACGCGTCGACCCACTCGCTCGTCGTGCTGTCCGATCAGTCAAGCCCGTACCACTCATGGACTCTCGCGCACAAGAAGGTTCCGTCCCACAACCTCTGGTTCGAGTACAACGAGGAAGGACAGCCATCGGAGCAGGTCATGGCGGTCACTCCGGACGGGAAGGTGGGGATCGGCACGACCAGCCCGAGCGCACCGCTCACCGTCGCCGGGAACATCGTCGTCCGCAACGCGGCGGACAGCGCGACGGTCGTCGAGATCGGCGAAGGGCTCGATTACGCGGAGGGGTTCGACGTCTCTGACATCGGCGGAGCGCCGCCGGGGACCGTATTGGTGATCGATGCGGACAACCCGGGGCACCTGACCGTCAGTCGCGTCGCCTACGACCGGAAGGTCGCGGGGATTGTCGCAGGCGCGAACGCCCTCGGCTCCGGTGTCCGACTGGGCGGGGAGCAGTTCGATCAAGATGTTGCGCTGGCGGGCCGCGTCTACTGCAACGTCGACACGAGCCACGGCGCGATTGCACCCGGAGACCTGCTGACAACGTCTTCGACGCCGGGCTTCGCGATGAAGGTCGCCGACTACGTCCAGGCACAGGGCGCGATCCTCGGCAAGGCGATGGAAGGACTGGGAGCCGGTCAGACCGGACAGATCCTCGTTCTGGTGACGCTGCAGTAGGAGGCGATGATGCGCAACAGAAGATTCACTGCGTGCGTGACACTCGCGCTCCTGCTGATTGCTGGAGTGCTCGCAGCGATTCCGGTCGGGGCGTCGCCCCCGCTGGAGCGCGCGACGAGCGACGAAGCGGCGATTGTCGCGCAGAACTGGGTTCGGCACGTGATTGTCGGCACGGGCGAGTGGGCCGGCTCGACCATCGCGTCGGTGATCGGCACCGAGGAGATCCGCCGTGACGGAGTCGTGCTGGGGTACGTCTGCCCGGTAAGCCCGGAAGGGTGTGTCGTGGTCTCGCTGTACAAGGGACTGGCCCCCGTGAAGTTCTACACCGACGACGGGGATCTCGATCTCGCCGGCGAAGAGGGACTGCCGGCGATGATCAAGGACGTGCTTCAGCGTGTGCTGGACGCGCTCGAAGGCAAGGTCGGTCCGCTGAGTGTCGCACCACGCGATGCGGTGGAGGCGGTGCTGGAGATCGACTACCGAGCGAGCTGGGATCAGATGCTCGGTGCCGGCGGCCCGGACGGGGCGAACTACGCCCAAGGCGGCGTGATGGTCGACTCGGAGTGGCATCAGAGCCCTCCGTACAACGATCAGTGCCCCGACATGACCTGCAGTTGGACGTGCAACATCAATACCAACGCCCTCGTCGGCTGCGTCGCGACGGCGGGCGCGCAGATCATGCGGTACTGGAACTGGCCGCCGTACGGCGTCGGCAGTCCGTACAACGACGCCTACGACTGGGTAAACATGCTCGACACGGTGCCATGCGGTGCGACGGCGGCGCAGATCAACGCGGTCGCCGAGCTGTGTGCCGAGGTGGGAACGTCCGTCGGGATGAGTTACGGCTGCAGCGCATCAAGCGCCGTGACAGCCAACATGGTCGGGGTGTACGAGAACGACTTCCGCTACTCCACTATCTGCACCGTCGCCGTCCGCAGCAGTTACACCGCGATTGACTGGTTCAACGCGATGAAAGGGCAGTTCAACAACAACTGGCCGGTGCAGTACCGGATCCCGGGCCACTCGATCGTCTCCGACGGGTGGCGCGAGACTGGCAATCCGGTCACGCTGCGGGAGTACCACATCAACTACGGCTGGGGCGGGACGAACAGCGGTTGGTTCACGCTGGACGCCATCCCGGGCGGCAATCCGAGCGAGGAGTACATGGTTGGCAACATTGTCCCTGCTCAAGCGATCGGACCGACGGTGTCGGGAACCTACTCCAAGCAGACGTTCAACTACCGCTACTTCGACATGGATGCCGCCGGAAGCGGCGTGTTCTCTGCCGGTCAGTTCGTGCAGTTCCTGCCCGGTGTGGTGGTGAGTTCGACAGGGACGATCCAGTTCAACGGAACGTCCGGAGACAGCAGCCGGCTGTTCGCCCGCGGCAACACGGCCACCGGTGTCCGGATCTACGGCGGAGCGGTACGAGTGAACAACGGCGGGGAGATCCGGCTCCCGTAGCCCGATCCGGCTTGAGTTCTACTCAGCGACAGGCGAGCCGGTGAACAACGAACCGAATGGGGACGAAGCGGCGCGGGTGCGGTACAGACCGCGCCGCTTCTCTGCGTCGAGAGCGGTCATCATGCCGCTTGCCGCATAACAGCAAGCGTTCTGCGAAGCCGGAGACTGACGCGCACGAGTCCTACGACCCTACTTGCTGCCGCTGGTCCTGCAGAGCGTGATCGCTGCGAGTTTGCGGCAGTCCACGGACGCAAACTCGCCCCCGCTTGGTGCTTCGCAACAAGCGGTCAGTTCCCATTGGGCATCCCTTGCGAGCGATAACCTCCGCGAGTTTGCGGCAGTCCGTAGGCGCAAACTCGCCCCCGCTTGCCGAACAGCAGCAAGCGGTCAGTTCCCATCGGGCATCCCTTGCGAGCGGCAACCCCCGCGAGTTTGCGGCAGTCCACGGACGCAAACTCGCCCCCGCTTGGTGCTTCGCAACAAGCGGTCAGTCCACCCCATACCCATACCCCGCAGCCCAGGCCACCGAGGCCAGAGAGGGGTCTCGTCCACCCTCCCAGCAGACCGTCCCGGTCAGCGCCCAGAAGCAATCGTCACTCCCGGACACGCTCACGCACTCGAGGAATGGAATCGCCGGACATGAGTCATACTCGTCGAAGTCGTCCGAGACGACTCGCCCCGTGACCAGATCGAGTCCCTCGAGTCGTCCGACGACGAGGAGCACGTCCTGCCCCTCGTGGATCGCCTTGCGGAGCCGCAGCTTGCGAAACTCGTACGGGTGGCGTGTCCGCTGATTCCCGGGCAGAACCAGTCCGTCAAGGTGTGACACCGGCCGCCACCCAAGCGACGCGGCCTGTGCAGTCGCGTCGACGTGGATCGTTTCCGGCTGGTGTCCGTTCTCGAGAACCAGCCCGTCGAGTTTGGTGACGTAGGCCGTTCCCGAGGGTGCTTCGTGCATCCGAAGTCCGGACACGAAGACGAGCGTTACTCCGCGACCCGGCAACTCGGCGTACAGCGCTCCGCCTGTGATCTCGGCCACCCGATCGATCTCGGCGCCGACAAGGCGTAGCTCCGGCGGGTCATCCAGCCGGGGTAGCTGCAGCAGCAGGATCAGCAAGGCGGCAAGAACCACTATCGTCTGTACACGAACCGTATTCACGTACGATCACCTGGACAAGCCTATTCGCTTCGAGAAGGAACTGCGGGGCGCTGAGTCACGAGATCCCGGGTCATCGGTCGCGGTCGGCCGGGACATGGTCCCACACCGCTCCGCTCTTGCGATCCGGCCACCCACTCCTCTACACTTGCTCGGAGAAATCCCCATCAGGAGGTGAATCATGGCTGACAAGTTGATCGAAAGCGTATTGCGAAGGGTGAGCGAAGAGCAGGTGCAGTTCGTCCAGCTATGGTTCACCGATCTGCTCGGGAACCTCAAGAGCATCGAGATCCCGGCTTCGACTGTCGAGGCTGCGCTCACCGACGGCATCGGCTTCGACGGCTCGTCGATCCACGGATTCGCACGGATCGACGAGTCCGACATGGTGGCCCGCCCCGACATCGGGACGTTCGCCGTGCTCCCGTGGGACCGGACCGTCGCGCGGGTCATCTGTGACGTCGTGCGCCCCGGCGGAGAGCCGTACGAGGGAGATCCACGGTGGGTCCTGAAGCGGGCGGTCGAACGGGCGGCCGCCCTGGGTCTGACGATGAACGTCGGACCGGAGCTGGAGTACTTCTATCTGAAATCGCACGACGAACTCGAGGTGCTCGACGCCGCCGGGTACTTCGACCTCTCGCCGCCCGACATCGCTTCGGACATCCGCCGGGAGACCGTCCTCGCGATCGAGGCAATCGGCATCGCCGTCGCAGCAGCGCATCACGAGGTTGCCCCGAGCCAGGAAGAGATCGATCTGCATCACTGCGAGGCGCTTCGAATGGCCGACCAGCTGATGACGTGCCGGTACGTGATCAAGGAGATCGCACGGCGCAACGGCGTGCACGCGACGTTCATGCCGAAACCGTTCCAGGCACAGAACGGTTCCGGAATGCACGTCCACCAGTCGCTGGCCCGGCCCGACGGACGAAATGCGTTCTTCGACCCGGAGGATCCGCTCCATCTGTCGCCGATCGCCCGCGGCTACATCGCGGGGCTGGTCCGCCACGCATCCGAGCTCATCGGCATCTGCGCTCAGTGGGTGAACTCGTTCAAGCGCCTTGTCCCCGGCTACGAAGCGCCGGTCTACATCACGTGGTCCCGCCACAACCGCAGCAACATGGTCCGGATCCCGATGTACCAACCGGGCGAGGAGATGGCGACGAGAATCGAGTTCCGCGCGCCGGATCCGGCGTGCAACCCGTACCTGGCGTTCGCCGTGATGCTGCACGCGGGGCTCGAAGGGATCGAGCAGGAGTACCCGCTCCCCGACCCGTCCGAGGTCGACGTCTACGCGCTGACCGATGCGGAGCGGGCCGCCTTGTCGATCGAGTCACTCCCCGGGAGCCTGAACGAAGCGATTGCTGCGATGGCATCGAGCGATCTCGTGCGGACCGCCCTCGGGGACCACATCTTCGAGAAGTTCATCGAGAACAAGCGGATCGAGTGGGACGCGTATCGCTCGCAGGTTCATCGCTACGAGGTCGAGCGGTACCTCCCCGTGCTATAGGGACCGAGCACATCCAGACGGGAAGGCGCGCGGGTCGGTGTTTCGGCGCGCCTTCCGTATCCATGCCCGCGAAGCCCCACAAGCTACAGGGCCACGACGTCCTGCGCTGGAGTCCCTTGTCTCCCTCCGCAACGGCGAACTCCACCTGCTGCCCATCCTCGAGGCTGCGAGCCCCTCTCCACGGATCGCGGTGAAGTGGACGAAGACGTCGTCCCCACTCTCGCGCGTGCTGAAGCCGTATCCCTTCGAATCGTTGAACCACGTGACGGTCCCGACTTCACGGCCCGCCACCGGAATCATCCTCCCGGTCGCTGGAAGAACTCATCGTCGCGACACCCTCTCGGAGGGGGCGGCCGGAGTCGCGTTCCATCAAGAGCCCGCCGCCGACCTCCAGCGACGCAGGCACGCTAGCGATCGCGGGAATCGGTGTCAAGGCCGCCGTCCGGCACGGCTTCCGCAGGGCAAGGCGAGGCCGATGACGCCCGGCGGACATGCGTCCCGTTGAACTCCGAACCGCCGGCGACGATGATCCCCGCCGTTCGGTACGGGAGGCCCGTCATGACAATGCCATCCGATCGGCTGACGTCCGCGCGCGTCCTCAAGACGTGGTGGCCGCTGGCGGTCAGCTGGATCCTGATGGCCCTCGAGGGCCCGATCGTCAGCCTCGTAGTCGCCCGACTGGCCGATCCGGAGATCCACCTCGCCGCCTACGGCGGCGTCGTCTTCCCGCTGGCACTGTTCATCGAAGCACCGATCGTCATGCTTCTCGCCGCGTCGACGGCCCTGTCGAAGAGCTGGCAGGCGTACTGCCGGATTCGCCGGATCATGCACATTACCAGTGCCCTGCTGAGCGTGGCTCACGTCCTCGTCGCGTTCACGCCGCTGTACGATTTGGTGGTCGGCCGTGTGCTCGGCGTTCCCGCCGAGGTTCTCGAGCCGGCCCGCCTCGGGCTGATGATCATGCTGCCGTGGACGTGGTCGATCGCGTACCGCCGCTTCAACCAGGGCGTCCTCATCCGCTTCGGGCACTCGCTGGCTGTCGGCATGGGGACCGCCGTCCGCCTGTTGTCGAACGGCGTCGCCCTGGCGATCGGCACTCTGGTCGGATCGATCCAGGGCATCGTGGTCGCCACCGCTGCGATCGCCGCCGGCGTCCTCAGCGAGGCGCTCTACGTGGCCATCCGCGTCCGGCCGGTGCTGCGGGATCAGGTCCGCCCCGCGCCGGTCGAGGAACCGCTCTCGCTGCGGGAGTTCTTCCGGTTCTACGTGCCGCTCTCGCTAACGTCGATCATCCTCCTCGGCGTCCGGCCGATCGTCAGCGCGAGCCTGAGTCGGATGCCGCGGGCGATCGAGTCGCTCGCGCTCTGGTCGGTCGTCGGCGGCTTGGTCTTCCTCCTTCGAAGCGTCTCCGTAGCATCGAACGAGGTGATCATCGCGCTGATCGGAGAGCGCGGCGCAGCCCACCGCCTCCATCGCTTCGCCTTGGCACTGGCGGCAACGACCGGATCCTTGCTGTTTCTGGTGACCGTCACCGGCCTCTCACATCTCTGGTTCGGCACCGTCACCGGCCTCGATCAACCGCTGATCGCGCTCGCGCGGACGAGTCTCTGGTTCGCCTTGCCTCTCCCCGTGCTCAGTGCGCTGCAGAGCTGGTACCAAGGCGTCGTCCTCCACAGCAAGCAGACGCGCAGCATCACCGAAGCGGTGCTGATCTACCTGGGGGTTACCGCGCTGGTCCTCGGCGTCGGGATCGTATGGGGCGGAGCGACCGGCCTGTACGTCGGACTGCTCTCGATGTCGCTCGCCGAGGCGACGAGAACCGGGTGGCTGGCGTGGCGGAGTCGATCCGCGCGACGCGCCCTGCTCGCCAGCGAAGACGCCGTCCCGAACACCTAGGTGTAATCCCGACTCAAACCGTCTCGGTGAGCCGTTGAAGCCGCGCGGCGACATCCGCAACGGTGCCCTCGGCCGACAGCCGCCGAACCCCGTCGAACGCCTCCGGCGATGGTTCCGGAACGCGGCGCCCGTGCTGTGGCCGACTGTCGGCGCGCAGGCGCTCGGCCCTCGTCCGTTCGTCGACATCGAGCCAAACGATCGCGTCGAAGAGCGTGCGATCGACGTGCGGGCTGTGTACAAGCAGCGCCCCTTCGACGAGAATCGTCACGATCCCAAGCTGCCGATGCGCGGCGATCGCCTCGCGCAGGAGGGCCATCACCGCCGGATGGACGATCGCCTCCAGATCGTCGCGGGACGCCGGTGTGGAGAAGGCCCACTCGGCCAGCCGGCCCCGGTCGATCGCCCCGTCGGCGCCGAGAACTTCGCGCCCGAAGCGCTCGATGAGGCGGTCGAACGTTTCCGTGCCGGGCCGGTACGTCTCCCACGCGAGTCGGTCGAGTTCGATCCACTCGACATCGCCACGCGAAGCCAGCGCTTGCGCGACGGCGCTCTTCCCGGACCCGGCGCGTCCGGCCAGCCCGATCACTCGTGTCGCCATGGATCAGACGTTAGTCGCCGACCGCATCCTGAACAAGCTTGTGGAGCTCCCTTCGATCGCCTACGCTGCATGATCGACACGACGTGAGGAGGAGGCGAGCCATGAGCGAGATCGTCAAGCGTTACTACGACGAGCAGGTCGAAACCGAGTGGGAGCGGTTGGCGACGCCGTACCGGCGGTTCGAGCTCGTCAGCACGTTGCGGCTGGTCGACGAGCATTTCCCGAGCGCCGGGTTCGTCGCGGACATCGGCGGCGGTCCGGGGCGCTACACGATCGAGCTTCTACGGCTCGGCTACCGCGTCACGTTGGTCGACCTGTCGGAGAGCGCCATCACGTTCGCCCGCACGCGACTGGAGGAAGAGAAGCTCCATGCCGAGGCGGTTCGATGCGCCGACGCGCGCGAGCTGCCGGAACTCGAGACGTCGTCGTTCGACGCGGCGCTCCTCCTCGGGCCGATGTACCACATCGTCTCGGAGGAGGACCGGCGGGCGGCGCTGCGCGAGCTGCATCGAGTCCTGAAGCCCGGCGCGCCGGCGATCGTCGGGTTCATCAACCCGTGGGGCGTCCTGCGGGCCGGCCTCGCCGAGTTTCCGTCCTTCTACACCGACTACGCCGACGCCTCGTCGCTGCTCACGACGTATCACAAAGTCGGAGAGCAAGCGGCGTTCACAGAGTCGGTCTTCCTCCCGCCGCCTGAGGCTCTCGCAGAACTCAAGCGCGCCGGATTCGCGGTCGAGGCGCGGGCGGGCGCCGAGGGGTTCGCCTCGGGCATGCAGCGTGAGGTCGAGGAGATCGCAGCGACGGCCCCGAAGACGTACGCCACCATCGCCCGCCTCGTCGCCGAGACGTGCGATCACCCCGCGTTCCGCGATTGCACCGAGCATCTCCACGTCGTCGTCCGCTGCCTGAAGTAGGCGCTCACCGATCCCCTTCCGGATTGCGGCTCACTGAAACCCGGCTCCGTTGCGGCGTGTAGATGACGCGAGGTGATCAAGATGAAGACCTACGCAACTCGAATAGGACTCCTCCTCGTCATCGGGCTGATCGCCGCGTCGGGACTCGCCTACGCCGACGGGGCCGTCGCCCCGCTCGGAGTGATCCCCCAGCCGACGCCGCAGCCGTTGACGGTGAGCATCTGGACGGACAAGCCGACCTACATGGTCGGAGAGACGCTCACGATCTTCTTCTCGGTGAGCCAACCGGCGTTCATCTACATCTACGACATCCAGCCGGACGGGATCGTTCGGCTGATCTTCCCGAACGCCTACTCGCAAGGGAATTTCGTCGGCGCCGGAACCCACTCGCTGCCTGACGGCCTGTACAAGTTCACGGTCGCACCGCCGACGGGAACCGAGCACTTGCAGGTCTTCGCCAGTCCGGTCGATCTGGGGCTCGCCCCTCCGTACTTCGGCGAGCCGTTCCCGATGGCCGCCGGGGCACCTGAGGCCGCGACGAGCCAGATCCAGGCCCAGATCCTCGGAATCGTGCCGGAACCGATGTGGGCGACCGCCTGGACGTCATTCACCATCTATCAGCAGACCTACGGGTATCCGCCGACCGGCACCACATACCCACCGACGTACTACGGGTACCCGCCGTTCTATCCACCGTTCTTCGGGTATCCCGGCGGAACGTGGTACTACTTCGGCGGACAGTGGCACTCGGGAGTCCCCCAGAGCGGGGTTTACTGGTACTTCGGCGCCGACGGCAAGTGGCACCTACGAATCGTCTTCCGCTTCGGTGGGAGTGACTAACCTCTGAGGCCCACGCCTTCTCGACTCAGCGCTCGGGGGCCGGCGAACCGCCGGTCCCCGTCGCCATGTCGGCGTCGGAATCGCTCAACGCCCCTCGCTGGAGCGGCATCTCGTAGATCCGCCAGGTCTTGTAGTGCGCGCCGCCCATGAACGTCGACGCACGGAGGATCAGATCGTTGTCCTCAAGCAGCATGGACGGCTCGCAGGTCGTGTAGCCACGTCGCAGCGCGTGGTCGAGAACCTCCGTGTAGAGCACCGCGTCGATCCCCAGCTTGCGGAAGCGAGGGCGGACGCCGAAGAACATCAGCCGCATCCTCGGGATCCGCCGGCGGGTTCGCAGCAGCCGCAACGCCCGCGCGATGTCCGTGTCGCGCAGCCGGTTCCACGTCGGCTGCAGCGGCACATTGGGATCCGGGAGCGCCCCGAGGACGGCCGCCAATTCACCATTGACCGTCGCGAACCGCAGCAGGCCGGGATCCGCGACCAATCGCAGGGAAGCGGCCATCGCTTCGATCTCCGGTTCGGCGAGCGACAGGAAGCCCCAGTTGTTCGCCCACGCCTCGTTGTAGATCTCGACGATTCGGCTGACCTCGGCGCGCAGTCGGCGCATATCGATCGGCCGGGTCTCGATCCGTCGGCGACGCCGTACCGCCTTCGCGACGCGGAGCAGGCGTTCGCTCGGTTCGGCAAGCCGAATCGTGTATGCATGGTAGTCCTTCGCCTTCCGCATGCCGTACCGCTCGAGGAACTCGCCGTAGTACGGCGGGTTGTGTGTCAACTCGACCGTCGGAGGTGTATCGAACCCCTCGACCAGGACCCCCTGATGCGCTTCGTGCGTGGCCGTGGAGTACCCTCCCGGGCCACGCATCGTGTCCATTCCTCGATCGGTGAGCCAGTCGCGGCAGCGGTCGAGGATCTCCGAAGCGACCTCATAATCGTCGCAGACGTCGAAGAAGCCGAAGAAGCCGATCCGCCCGCCGTAGTGCTCGTTGAACCGATGGTTGATTGCGACGGAGGCGCGACCGAGCAGCCGTCGACCGTCGCGGGCGACGAAGTGGGTGACATCGGCGGACCGGTGGTACGGATGCTTCGCCGTAAGCAGCCCGGTGAGCCCCAGGATCCGGCTGCCGAGCATCTCGCCGCGAAGCGGAGGGGTCCAGTGAGGGTCGCCCCGGAACAACGTCCACGGAACGTCGGCGAAGGTTCGGATTCGTCGGTCACCGAGTGGCATTCGGTCGATCGTGAGGCCCATGGCACCGTCCGTCGATGAGATCCATGGATTATGCCCGAGTTCGCATCGCGGGACGAAACCGGCCGCCAAGCCGCGCTCCCGGTTGACGTACGGTGCGTCGGGCGGTATCCCTTGGGTGACATGGACGAACACGCAAGAACCGCGAAGCTGCTGCAGTGGGTACAGCGGCAGTCCGGCGTCTCTCGACGCAAGGCGCAGGAACTGATCGAGGCTGGCGAGGTAGCAATCGACGGCAGGGTCGTCACCGACCCTTTCCTCTCCCTCGCGGCCGACGAGATCGGGCTGCTGACCCTCCGCGGCCACCCGCTGGCGCTCGACGCACCGGAGTCGCGCGTCTACCGATATCACAAGCCGGCCGGCATGCTCTGCAGCCACGACGACCCGCACTACGGGAACACCGTCGGGCGGATTCTTCGCGCCGAGGGCTTCATCGGCTACAACTGGGCCGGGAGGCTCGACCAGGACGCCGAGGGCCTGATCCTGCTAAGCAACGACGGCGATCTCATCCACCGCCTGAGCCACCCGCGATACGAGGTCCGGAAGGCGTACTGCGTCTGGGTCAATCGGCTACCGCGCAAGCCCGTGATGGATCGAATGCTCTCCGAGATGCAACGCGGGATCGTCGACAAGGAAGACACGCTCCACATCCTCTCCGGGCGGATCGAGGGGCGGCCGCCACACGTGCGCCTGGTGTTGACCGAGGGCAAGAAACACGAGATCAAGCGCCTGTTTGCCCACTTCGACTTGTCCGTCGTCCGCTTGCTTCGCGTCTCGATCGGCCCGATCGAGCTCGGCGCGTTGCCGGCCTCGGCGATCGAGCGACTGACTCCGCGGGAGGTGAGGCGCCTACGGGATGCGTCGCCAAGCGACCGCGATGTCGATTGAATCCGCGAAGAGACCGCTCCTATAATCCGGGCATGCGCGTAGGAATCGGTCAGATCAACGCCCACGTCGGAGCGATTGCGCGGAACCGGGATCGGATCCTGTCGATCGTGGACGAAGCGCGCAGCCTCGGGTGCGATCTCGTCGTCCTTCCCGAACTCGCCGTCTGCGGCTACCCGCCGCTCGACTCGATTTGGCGGCCGGGATACGTCATCGCCTGCGAGGCCGCGGTAGAGGCGATCCGCGCCGCCTCCGGGGGGCTCGGGGTGATCGTCGGCACGATCACCGCACGAGAGAGGCGCGAAGCCGTCAACCGGTATGACCTCTCCTCCCTCGCCGACGATGCAGGGGCCGAGCTGTTCAACACCGCCGTGCTGATCGAGGACGAACGGATCCTCGGCCGTACAGCCAAGGTTCACCTCCCGTGCTACGACGTGTACGACGAGAGCCGCTACTTCTCGCCGGGACCGGGCATCGAGGTGTTCGCGTTCCGTGATACCACGATCGGAATGAACGTCTGTGAGGACCTGTGGGTCGACGGCGGGCCGACCGACCTCCAGGCCAACCTCGGCGCCGAATGGATCTTCAACCTGTCCGCTTCCCCGTTCTACGTCGGGAAGCGAGCGATCCGGCAGCGATTGGTTCGACGGCGGGCCACGGAGAACGCCGTCGGCATCGTGTACGCAAATCTGGTCGGCGGTCAGGACGACGTCGTCTTCGACGGCGGAAGCTTCATCGTCAACGCGAGCGGCGAGACGTTGTTCGAAGCCCCGTCGTTCGCCGAAGGGCTGTACGTGGTCGACCTCTCCGATCCTCGCCCGATCACGCGGGACGAGCCCCGCGACCTCGACCGGCTGCGCGCGGCGCTCGTGCTGGGAATCCGTGACTACGTGGCGAAGAACGGCTTTACGTCCGTCGTCATCGGCCTGTCCGGCGGGGTCGACTCGGCGCTCGTGACCGCCCTCGCGGTCGAGGCGCTCGGAGCGGAACACGTCACCGCGGTCTACCTGCCGAGCCGGTTCTCCTCGGAGGAGAGCCTGCAGGACGCGCAGGCGATCTCCCGGAACCTGTCGATCGAGCTGCTGGAGATTCCGATCGCCTCGGTCCACACTGCGGTGCGCGACGCGTTCCCCGAACCGCCGAGCGGGCTCGTCGACGAGAACCTCCAACCGCGAATCCGCGCCACTTTCTGGATGGGACTCGCCAACCAACGCAACGCACTCGTGCTCTGCGCCGGGAACAAATCGGAGATCGCGGTGGGCTACAGCACGCTGTACGGGGACACGACCGGGGCGCTTGCGCCGATCGCCGACCTGTACAAGACCGACGTCTATCGGCTCGCCGCGTCGATCGGCGACCGGATTCCCAAGCGTGTGTTGGAGAGGCCTCCGACGGCCGAGCTGCGGCCCGATCAGCGCGACGAGGACGACCTGCCGCCGTACCCTGTGCTCGACCCACTCCTCGCGAAGCTGATCGACGGCAACCGGTCACGGGCCGAACTGATCGCCGAGGGGATCGCTCCGGAGCTACTCGATCGGGTCCTCCCTCGCTACTACGCCAACGAGTACAAGCGCCGCCAGCTGCCGCCGGGGATCAAGGTATCTCCGAAGGCGTTCGGCGGCGGTCGCCGCATGCCGATCACCAACGCGTACCAGGAGTAGCGAAGGCAGAAGGCCCCGGCGCGGACGCCGGGGCCTCGTTTGAGTCACCGATTCGGCCTACTCGACGGCAACTTCGATCGGCTTCTCTTTCTCCTTGATCGATTCCTTCATCGGCGCGGTCACGCGCAGGATTCCGTCCTCGAATCGGGCCTTGATCCCGCTCGTCTCGAGGAGGTCGTCAGGCAGCGGGAAGCACCGCTGGAAGCGGCCGTACCGACGTCCAATCCGGAAGTAGTCCTCCCGGTCGATCTCCTCGTTGCGCTTCACCTCACCCGCGATCGTCAGGTGGCCGTCCTCGACCTTGATCGAGATGTCCTCCTTCTTCACGCCGGGAAGCTCCGTCTCGAACACCAGGTTCTGGTCCTTCTCGTAGACGTCCGTTCGTCCGAGGCTCGGTGCGTTCTCGACGCCGACTCGATCGAAGTCGTGTAGCACCTCGTCGAGCATGCGCGTGAGAGGACTGCCGAGAAGGAACGGTCCGCGTCGTACGGCGGGGAGTCTCCTGATCATGATGGTGCCTCCTTCTGATGATTGCGTTAGCAGTCTCGCTATGAGATTGCTAACCAGCAGTGTAGCATCACGACTGCCAGTTGTCAAGGGAGGGGAGAAACGCTAGAATCGAAGCATGCTCCGGAAGATCGCGGTTGCGCCGATCCTGCTCTACCGCCGGCTCATCTCGCCGTTGCTCCCGCGGCGATGCCGGTTCGTCCCGACCTGCTCGGAGTACGCCGTGGAAGCGATCGGCAGGCACGGGGTCCTGCGCGGCTCGTGGCTGGCACTGCGTCGAATCCTGAAGTGCCATCCGTTTCACCCCGGCGGCCATGATCCGGTGCCATAGGCATGATGCTCTCGGCCGGGCCGATCGACAGGTGACAACCCAAGCGACTTCCGCGCTGCGACCGGCGGCCCAAACGCGAACGACCGGATCACCCCACGCCGTGGAGTGACCCGGCCGCATCGACCACCTGCACTGGTTCCCGATCGCCTAGGTCGTGTTGAACTCCTCCCAGATCCGCTCGGAGAGGCCGGCCTCCGTCAGCACGTCGACGGTCGTCATCGCGATCGCCTTCGCCGCCGCGAGCATCGCAACCGCCCCGCGCTCCGCCCCGGACGCCTCGGTGAACTCGCGCGAATGCCCCGCGACGTCGTCCTCGCAAATCTGCACGTACGGATGGATGCCTGGGACCGCCTGTGTCACGTCACCCATATCGGTCGAGCCCATCGACTTGTCCTTCGGCGGGTTGAACGGGATTCCGTTCGCCTCCAGGTACTTCAGGAACCGCTCGCCGAGGGCCTTGTTCGGCTTCATCGCCTTGTAGGCGTGGCCGACCTCGCTGAACGTCAACGTCGCACCGGTCGCGAGGGCCGCCCCTTCCGCACACTTGCGCAGCTTGCCGAGCAATTCGTCCCGGTAGTCGTTCTCCTGCGCGCGGACGTAGAATTCGGCCGCCGAGTACTCGGGAACGATGTTCGGCTTCACGCCGCCGTGGGAGACGATCCCGTGGATCCGGGCGCCGTCCTTGATGTGCTGCCGGAGCGCGTTGATCCCGTTGAACGTTTGGATGACTGCATCGAGCGCATTGATCCCCTTCTCGGGACTGCCCGACGCGTGCGACGGCTTCCCGGCGAACTCGATCTTGACCTCGGTGATCGCAAGGCTCCCACGGCCGATCGTCGTCGCCGTCGCGGGATGGAACATCAGCGCCGCGTCGACACCCTCGAACAGCCCGGCCTCGATCATCAGCACCTTCCCGCCGCCGCCCTCCTCGGCCGGCGTGCCGAGAAAGAGGAGCGTCCCAGGGAGATCCGACTTGATCGACCCCACGGCGATCGCCGCACCGAGTCCGCCGGCGGCGATCAGGTTGTGGCCGCACGCGTGGCCGATCTCGGGCAACGCATCGTACTCGCCGAGGATCGCCACGATCGGACCGTCGCTCGACGCCGGATGGACGGCGCGGATTGCCGTCTCCATCCCGGAAGCGCCGAGTTCGACGTCGAATCCGGCCGCCTCGAGCTCCGCCGCGAGCCGCTTCGATGCGCGGACCTCCTCGAACTTGACTTCCGGGTGCTCGAACAGGTCCTTCGCGACGTCCCGAAGCTGAGACTCCATCCGATCGACCGCCCCCGCAGCCTTCTCTCTCCAATCGCTCATTCAGCCTCCTTGCGTTCACGCACTCGGTCGTTCGCACCCGCGCAGTCCAGTGTCGCCTCGACCAGGCAGTCGAGGGCGTCGATCCAGGGGATCGGCATGCCGTCGCCGGGCACGAGTGAGATCTCGGTGCAACCGGCGACGACCGCTTCCGCCCCCGCCTCGGCGAGGCTCCCGACGATCCCCGAGAGCCGCTCCCGCAGCGGACCGATCGGCTCGCCGGCCTTGATCCGCTCGATCGCTGCCATCACCGCCTCCTGATCGCCTCGATCCGGGGCGATCACGGCGATGCCCCGCGCTTCGAAGACGTCGTGGTAGATCCGTGTCCCGATCGTGCCGTCTGTGGCCAGCAGACCGATCGATGTGCCGGGAACTGCGGTCGCCGTCTCGGCGATCATGTCGACGGCCGGGATCGCGACAACCTGCCTGATCTCCTCGATGTACACGTGGCCGGTGTTGCACGGCATCGCCAGAAGCTGCGCCCCGGCCGCTTCGAGGCGGCGGGCCATCGCTTGCAGGATGGGCACCGGGCTCGGGCCGCCGCGTAGGATCGCATCGGTCCGGTTCGGCACGCTCGGATCGTTGTCGATCACGATGTGCAGGTGGTCCTGGTCGATGCCCGCGGGCGTCGCCGCGACGAGGCGACGGAAGAATTCGACGGTGGCCAGCGGCCCCATCCCGCCGAGGATTCCGATCGTCTTCGCGCCTTCCATCGAACTCCTTTCGGCCCGGTGAGGCCTGCCTCTCGGCCGGAGTCAGGGTACGCGGCGGGCGGGCCTCCTTCAATCCTCGGCGCCGGAATCCCTTGTCCGCTCGTAGATCGCGAGCGACGAAGCGACGAGGCACGGCGGCGGAGTCCCGAGTATGCCGGTGTAGTCCGAGAGCTCGAACTGCAGGAGCCGGTGGCGTGCCGGCCCGAGGATGGTCGAGACCACGGCGAGAATCTCGCGCTGGTCGTTTCGCAGGACGTCGGTCGCGATTCGGTGGGCCTGTGCCCAGTCGCGGTTCGCAAGGGCCGCGGTGAGCGCCCGATCGACCGCGCGGCGGAACCGATCTGTGGCGTTCTCAACGGACTCCGACGCATCCGCGTGGGGCGACCCGTAGGCGGTCCCGTAGTGGACGAGGTCGCCCGTGGTCACGAGCGCGGTCGGTGTCCCGGCGTCCATCTGTGATCCGGTCCACTGCGCCAGGCGCTCGGCGATCGCAAACGAGCCGTCGATCGGATCGCGCGTCAGTCCGACGAACACCGGGAGGATCGGGATCGGCGCGACGCCGAGCAGATCGGCCGCGCGCCGCATCAACGCGAAGAAGGTGTCGAGCGAGAACTCGTCGGCCAGAACTCCATCCGAATCGACCCGCACGGGAACGTCGACAGCGCCACCGCTTACGGCGAACGGCATCGTGCCGAACGGCGTCTCGACGGAGTCTCCCGGAAGCAGGAAGCCGCCTGCGACCCTCGACAGCGCATCCCGGCGCGCCTCGCGCGGAGCCGCGTGGTCCATCGCGATGCGAACCGCCGGGAGACGACTGCCGTGCAACACGCCGAGTGCGAGAATCCGGTCGACGCCCGCTCGATAGGCGGACGCGACGACCCGCGACTGCAGCGGACCGGCGTACATCAGCGCCGTGTGCGGGAATGAAGCGATCGCACCGCGGGTGAAGCCAAGATCCTCCGGTGACTCGAACGCCCGCGCCAACATCCCGTCGACAGTGCGGATCCCCTCAGACGACTCGATCTCACGGCAGTAGTACGGCTTCCAGTCGATACCGGCACATCCTTCCCGCATGATGCTAGCAGTCCGTGTGGGAAGTGATACCGCACCGCGAGTGGATTGGGATGATCC
>CAZSNG010000040.1:0-21144 GCA_964608345.1 uncultured Thermotogae bacterium | reverse complement strand
TTCCGGTGCTCGATCCGACGGTCGTGTCGTTCAAGTACGCGGAGATGATCGCCGACACCGGGCTGTTCCACAGCCGTGTCGGGCTGTACCACCCGCCGCTCCGCAAATCATTCAAGCCGTAGAGGATGCCGAGGCGCCTGTCGGAAACGGCGCCGGAGCTCACCGCAGGAGGTACAGGCATGTCTGGTAGCGTACTGGCAGCGCGAACCGCCGGTCGAGTCGGCCGTGCTCCGCGAGGAGAGCGGGAGGAGCTGCTCGAACTCGCTCAGGGGATGGGCGAACTGATCCGTCTCGGTCGGGGTGACCCCGATCTTGATACCCCGAAGGTAATCGTGGACGCGGCTATCGATGCACTGCGCAACGGGTGCACGCACTACACCCACTGGGCGGGCCTCGCGGAGTTGCGAGAAGCGATCGCCGAGAAGCTTCGTCGGGATAACGGACTCGACTACGACCCGGCAACCGAGGTCGTCGTCACCACCGGCGGGCAGGAGGGGATGAACGTCATCTTCCAGGGGTTGCTCGATTCCGGCGATGAGGTCCTGATCGCCGATCCGCTGTACACCGCGTACGATTCCGTCGTCCGCCTCGCGGGTGGGAAGCTCATTCACGTGCCGACCGCGGAAGAGGACGACTTCGCGCTGCAGCCGGACGCGATCCGGGAACGAATCACTAACAAGACGAAAGCACTCATCGTCGTGACACCGAACAACCCGACCGGTGCGATCATCCCTTCAGATACGCTGCGGGCGATCGCCGAGCTGGCGGTGGAGAAGGACCTCGTTGTCATCTCGGACGAGATCTACGAGAAGATCATCTTCGACGGACATGCGCACACGAGCATCGCGACGTTCCCCGGAATGAGAGAACGCACGGTTGTCTTGAACGGCTTCTCGAAGGCGTACTCGATGACTGGGTGGCGAATCGGGTACTTCGCTGCGCCGGCCGACTTCATCGCGCAGGTCCAGATGGTTAAGTACAACATGACCATCTCGATCAACCACGCGACGCAGATGGCCGCGATCGCCGCGCTGAGCCCGGCCGGCCAAGCGTCGATCGAGGAAACGCGCAAGGTCTACGCCGAGCGACGCGCGTTCATGATGGAAGCACTGACCGACATGGGGCTGACCTACGGGTACCCCGGCGGCGCGATGTACATCTTCGCCAACATCACGCCGACCGGGAAGACAGCGTTCGAGTTCTGCCGGGATCTTCTGCAGGACGCGAAGGTTCAGATCTTCCCGGGGACGACGTACGGCAACGCGGAAGGGTACGTTCGGATCTCCATTCTCGCGCCGGTCGACCGGCTGCGCGTTGCGGCCGAGCGGATGGGTGCAGCGGTTCGTCGCTACATCGCGGAGAAGAAGACCTAACATGAGCGGTCGAGGGGGGGAGGCAATTCTCGTCACCGGCGCCGCCGGCTTCTTCGGGATCCATGCGGTCAAGCTGCTGCTCGAATCTGGTCACGATGTGGTCGCTCTCGGAACGTCCGGCTTCCCGCCGGCGGTCGCAGACACGATCGGGGACGACGCGAGCCGCGTCGATTTCGTCACCTGCGACATCAGCAGCTCCGACGAGGTCGCAGGCGTCTTCGAGACTCGCTCGATCGGAGGCGTGATTCACGCTGCGGTGATAACGGTTCTCGGAGACGACGAGGTCGGCCGAGAGCGGAGGATCGCCGATGTGAACGCCTTCGGCACTCTGAACCTGCTCGAGTCCGCCCGGGACGCGGCGGTTCAACGGTTCGTCTACGTGAGCTCGTCGGGCATCTACGACTCCCGAGGCGCGGGGGTCGCGCCGGTTCACGAATCGGTCTGCATTCTTCCAGGGACCCACGGGATGTATCGAACCTGCAAGATCTTCAGCGAAATGGTCGTGCAGAACTTCGGCGAGCACGGGGCGTTCGACGTCGCGATCGCGCGGATCGGATCGCCGTACGGTCCGTGGGAGAGGACGACCCGATCCCGAAAGGGAATGTCACTGATCTTTCGATTGGTCGACATGGCCGTGCGGGGCGAAGAAGCACGAGTCTTCGGCCGTGACCTGACGCGCGACTGGACGCACATGCGGGACATCGCACGGGCAACGGTCCTCCTCGCAACCGGTCCGAGGGAGTCGCTGCATCACCGGATCTACAACGTGACCAACGGGACCGTGACGTCGATCGAGCGCGTTCTTCGGGAGCTGAGCGGCCTGGTTCCGGCGTTCTCCTACCGGTTCGTCGAATCGAGAAGAGAGGCGAACGTGATCGCGTCGATTCCTTACGCCCGCGGGCCGCTGGACATCTCGCGCCTATGCGAGGATACCGGCTTCAGACCGGAATTCGCGATCGACTCCGGCCTCGCCGACTACGTGGAGTGGGCGCTCGGAGTCGGCCGTGACGTCATGGCCCCCAACGAAGAACAGGAGGCATGAGATGAACACGAGAAGAGTGGTCGTCGCCGATCCCGTGACGCCGGAGTTCGCGAAGCGCTGGCGCGAGGACCTCGAGGGGCTTCCGATCGATCTTGTCCTGATCGAGGATCCGGCGGACGAGGCGCTTCGGGCCGCCGTCGCCGGCGCGCACGTGCTGATCACGAGGAACCGGCCGGTTGATGACGCGGTTCTCGAAGCGACCGGAGCGCAGCTGCAGGTGCTGATCAAGCTGGGGCGCTGGATGATCGGAGTTGACACCGCCGCTTGTGAGCGGCGCGGGGTTTGCGTCGAGACCGTTCCGCAGCTCGGCTGTATCACGGTGGCCGAGCACGCGATGACGCTCCTTCTGATGTGCGCTCGGGACATGATTCGCTCGCATCTCGGAGTTGCGTCGGGCGCCTACCGTGAGCACGGGCTGACGCCGGAGGTGACGTCCGAACGGAGCTTCGCGTTCAAGTGGATCCCCGTCACGCCGGTCGAGCCGTACGGGCAGACCCTCGGGATCGTCGGGTTCGGCGAAATCGGCAAGGAGGTGGCGGTTCGCGCGCGCGCGTTCGGAATGCGCGTGCTGTACTTCGATCAGCGAAGGCCGCCGGCTGAGCTCGAGAAGGAGTTGGGGGCCGAGTACGCCGAACTGGACGAGCTCCTCGCCTCGTCGGACTTCGTTTCCCTGCACATCCCTCACACGCCGGCGACCGAGAAGCTGATCGACGCGGCCCGATTCCGGGCGATGAAGCAGACCGCAGTGCTGATCAATGCCTGTCGAGGCGGCGTGATCGACGAGGATGCGATGGTCGATGCGCTGAAGAATGGGGAGATCGCCGGGGCCGGCCTGGACGTGTTCGTGCTCGAGCCGCTGCCGCACGATCATCCGCTGACGGCGATGGATAACGTCGTGCTGTCCCCACACATCGGCGGCGGGGCCGGAACGGGCCGCGCCGATCAGCGGGAGCAGGTCAGGGAATTGATAGCGCGCCACACACGGTAGCGCCTCCTTGTGCGCGGGCGGCCGATGCAGCCTGGCCGCCCGCGCGCTGCAATCAGTCGCGCGATTCCAGGAAGTGGAACGACAGACATGAACGTGTGAGGCTGTCGTAGCAGCATCGACGCTGGATAAGTAGCTTTGTATGGATGAAACATCCACAGATTGAGGGGTTGACGGCCAGCACAGTACTCCCTAGAATCGGAAGAATGCGGCGCACGGTTTCGCATCATGGAACTGCAACGCTGGCAGACCATGTGCAGATGTGCCGCGAGCTCTCACACTAGATCGGTCCAGGGGGGTGGAAGCACAAGAGAAGAACAGCATCGAGAGGCCGCAACGGGATCTGTCGCCACTTGCGGTTTGACTCCCACGGATCACAGGGCACAGGAACACGTGGAGGTGTAGACGTGAAACGAAATCGTATCGGTACCATTGTCCTTCTGGCGCTTCTCGGGGTGGGGCTGTTCAGCTCGCTCGGACTGGCGACCGGTTCGGACGAAATCGTGGTCGCCCACATCGGGCAGATCACGAGCATCGACCCGTCGTACGCGAACTGGTCGAGCAACTCGAACACCGTGTACAGCGCGGTGTACGAGACCCTGCTCAACTTCTCGCCGGACTCCCTGACGAAGTACGTCCCGATGCTCGCGACCGAGGTTCCGTCGAGAGACAATGGACTGATCGTCGATCTACCGAGCGGCGAGACACTCGTTACGTTCCAGATCCGCAGCGGCGTCAAGTTCCACAAGGGTGGAGATCTGACGGCCGAGGACGTGCAGTACAGTTTCCTGCGCAAGCTCACCCTCGAAGGACCGGGCGGAGAGTCCCAGGTCGTCCTTCAGGCGCTGACGGGCTACGAGAGCCTCGATGCGTGGGCGCAGGCGTTCCAGCCTGAGATCGAGACGTTCGCCGAGGCCTCCGATTCGACCGTCCAGGCGATGTTCGCGGTCCTGGAAGGTGCGATCACGGTCGACGGCATGAACGTCACGTTCAGGCTGCGTCAGCCGACCGGTCTCTTCCTGCAGTTCATCTCCCACTACCAGGCGGCGGGGATCGTTATCGACAAGGAATGGACGGTCCTGCAGGGCGCATGGCCGGGGACTGGCGAGACCTGGAAGGACTACTACAACCCGAACGAAGAGGACACCGCTCTCTACGGCATCGCCAACGGAACGGGTCCGTTCTCGATCGCACGGTGGGACATCACCAACCAGGAGATGAGCCTGACGCGGTTCGACGGCTACCGGAAGGGCCCCGCAGCGATCAAGACGATCCGACTGCAGTATGTCGGCGAGTGGTCGACGCGCCTGCTGATGCTCCAGAACGGCGATGCGGACTTCGCGTACGTCCCGCCGAACTTCATGCCGCAGGTCCAGGGACTGCCCGGCGTCACGGTGGCGACTCCGTCTCCGTCCGGCGTGATCCGCGTCGTCTTCTTCCAGTGGCCCATTGCAGAAGACTCCCGATTCCTCGGAAGCGGCCAGCTGGATGGGGAAGGGATCCCGGCGGACTTCTTTGCTGATCTCAACGTGCGGAAGGCATTCCTGCACACGCTGGACTGGGATCGGTACGTCAACGAGCTCCTTGGCGGCAACGCCTTCCAGATCAAGGGTGCGTGCTCGATGCTCTGCGCCTCGTCCGAAGCGGACGTGCCGGTGTACAGCTACGATCTCGAGTTGGCTGAACAGTACTTCAAGGCTGCCTGGGATGGCGCTGTTTGGGAGAACGGTTTCTACTTCACCGCGATCCACAACGAGGGCAACTTCCTCGCCAAGTCGGCGCTCGAGCTGATGCGTGAGGAGCTGCGCGCGATGAACCCGAAGTTCGACTTCGAGATCCGGGCGTCCACGTGGAACGAGTTCATCCCTCTGCGGACGAGTAGCCAGATCCCGATGTTCTACAGCGGCTGGGGCTTCGATGACCCCGCAGGGTACGGAACCATCAACGCCTACATGGCCAGCGATGGGTACTTCAACCCGTACATCCCGGGCCTCGTCGAACTGGCGCAGGAGCCGGGCGGCATCGATGAGCTTCTCGACCAGGCGCTGCGGACGTTCGATCCGGCCGAGCGGAACGATCTGCTCGCTCAGGTTATGACGATCTCCTACGAGAACGCCACGCACCTGTGGATGGTCGAAGAGGCCGTTCAGATGGTCTACCGCAGCGAGGTCCAGGGCTGGTATCACAATCCGGCCCAGCCGGGGATCAACATGCCCGGTATCGACTGGTACGCGCTGTACAAGTAGCAAGAACCAAACACGTGGGGTGCCTGGCAAACACCACGTGAGAGGCAAGCAGCGAGGGGTGTCGGTTGGCCAAACCGACCGACACCCCCTGCGTCGTACCTCAGAGGTACATTGACGGGTCGGGATACACGTGAGGTGACAGACCTGACCCTCGGCACAGAGGATGAAGAGGTGAGGCGAAGGTGTGGGCGTACATCGGTAGAAGACTGCTGATCTTCCCGGTGACCTTGTTGGGGTTGTCCATTCTGGTCTTTTCCCTGAGTGCGTTCCTGACGCCGGCGGAACGGCTGATGGCCTATGTCCACAGCCCGCTGCAGGTCAGGGGGCCGGAAGTGCTCGCTCAGATGATCGAGAAGCATGGCCTCAACGATCCCCTTTACATGCAGTACGGGCGCTGGCTCTCGGGGGTTGTGCGCGGGGACTTCGGTTTCTCGACGACGGCGCAGGAACCGGTCTCGCAGGCGCTCGCTCGACGACTCCCTGCAACGCTGGAACTGGTGCTGATCTCGATCTTTCCGATCATCCTTGGTGGGATCGCCCTGGGCGTCATCTCCGCCGCCTATCACAACAAGCCGCTCGATCACGCGATGCGACTGGTCGCGATCACCGGCTGGTCGATGCCGACCTTCCTGCTTGCGTTGCTGATCATGATGCTGTTCTACGGAGAGCTCCGATGGTTCCTGCCTCAACGTTTGAGCTACTGGGCCAAGGACCTCGTCCTGTCGGTCGAGTTCGTTCGCTACACCGGGATGAACGTCCTCGATGGCATGCTGAATGGGCGCTGGGATATCGTTGCGGATGCCCTTCGTCATCTGATGATGCCCGCGCTCAGCCTGATCCTCGTCGACTGGGCTGCACTCTGCCGAATCACACGATCGAGCATGCTCGAGTCGCTGCATCAGGACTACATCCGCACTGCTCGAGCGAAGGGACAGATCGAGCGGATTGTCGTCTTCCGGCATGCCCTGCGAAACGCCCTCCTGCCCGCGGTCACGTTCGGCGGGATGCTGGTCGCGTGGCTGCTCGCCGGCGTGGTAATTACCGAGACGATCTTCAACTATGAAGGGGTCGGCAGCTTCGCGGCGGCGGCAGCGCAGCAGCTCGACTTCGCCGGCATCCTCGGCTTCGCGATGTTCTTCGGCACGTTGATGATCTCGATGAACCTCATCGTCGATATCGCCTACGCGTTCCTGGATCCGAGAGTGAGGCTGGACTAGCATGCTGAGGGTATTCAGACACCTGTTCTTCAAGAATCCGATTGGACTCCTCAGCGGGTTGATCCTTCTGCTGTACGTGGCCGTAGCAATCTTCGCGCCCTTCATCGCGCCGCCCACCCCACACCGGTCTCCCTACGAGATCCCAAGGGATGGCTTCTACATCGCCCCCCGTCCGCCCAACGCCGAGCATTGGTTTGGGACGACCGAAGGCCAATTCGACCTGTTCTACGGGGTTGTGTGGGGGACCCGAACCGCGTTCAAGATCGCGGCAGTTGTCGTCTCGTGTGGCTTCGTGCTCGGGATCGTGATCGGTGGTGTGTCCGGCTTCTACGGCGGGGCGGTCGACGAGATCACGATGCGGATTACCGACATCTTCCTCTCCTTCCCGTTCCTGCTTGCGGCGATGGTGCTTGCGACCGTCCTCGGGAAGGGATTGGGCAGCATGATCATCGCGCTCGTCGTCTTCCGATGGATGACGTATGCGCGGCTCGTTCGGAGTGAAGTGCTGGCGCTGAAGGAGATCACCTTCGTCGAGGCGGCACGCGGCGTCGGGGTGCCGAACTGGCGGATCCTCTTCTTCCACATCCTTCCGAACTGTGTCTATCCGGCGTTGATTCAGGCGAGCATGGACATCGGACGGGTCGTGATGTCCGCCTCGGCCTTGAGCTTCCTCGGGCTCGGTGTCGAAGCCGGCTACGCGGATTGGGGGCAGCTGATCTCGCTTGCCCGAAACTGGATCATTGGCGGATCCAGCGGTGCGTTCCAATACTGGTACACCGTCGTCTTCCCCGGCGGCGTGCTCTTCCTGTTCGTCCTATCGTGGAATGTCATGGGCGATGCGCTGAGAGACATCTTCGATCCGCGCATGCGTGGTGTCCTCTAGAGTGGCCGCGGAACGCCCTTCCTCAACGCCCCACGGCTCTACGCGAGGCTGGATGGTGTGACTTCCGGGATCTGGCGGTGTTCTCTCAGCGCTGGCAGTTCCGCAATAGGGAACACGGTTGCTCATTGTGGTTGACCGTGCTTCCCTGCCCTGCTATACTGGATTTCGCTACACGAGGGACAGCAACGAATCCAAGGAGGTGATTCCGGAAACCTCATCAGAGCCAGACCAAGACACTAGGCAGGCCAAACGGAACCAAGGAGGTAGACACATGCAGAAGCGTAGGCATTGCATCGTCTTCGCGCTCGGACTGGCGCTCATCGCCGCCGCGTCCTTCGCGGCCGCGGCGCAGCTGGAGGTAGTCTGGGGAGAGGACCGGGACGACCTGGCGACATTGGATCCGAGGATCACGCAGTCGCGTCACGAACTGCAGACGATTCGACAGATCTTCGACTCGCTGATCACGCTCGATGAGAACGGCGACCCGGTTGGCTGGCTCGCGGAGAGCTGGGACGTCGCAGAGGATTTCACGTCCATCACGTTCACGCTTCGCCCGGGCATCCTGTTCCATGACGGAACGCCCTGCAACGCGGACGCATTCAAGTTCACCTACGACACGATTGCCGATCCTGCCACAGGTTCGCAGGCGGCTATCGACTACCTTGGGCCGTACAAGGGCACCGTCGTCCACGATGAGCTTTCCTTCACCGTCGAGTACACCCGCCCGTACGGCGCCATGATCAGCGGCTTCGTTCTCGCATACCTGGCACCGGTCTCTCCGACCGCGGTCCAGGAGAACGGGGATGCCTGGTTCGCCGAGAATCCGGTCGGGACGGGACCGTTTAAATTCGTCGAGTGGGTCCGCCGGAGCCACATCACGCTGGAGAAGAACCCGGACTACAACTGGGGCCCAGCCAACGCACTCCATACCGGCCCGGCGTACATCGACACCCTCGGGTTCAAGTTCATCAAAGAGAACTCCACGCGCGCCGCGGCGCTGGAGACCGGGGAGATCCATGTCGCCGACCTGCTCGATCCGCTCGACGTCATGTCGTTCGAGGGAATGGATGGGTTTGACGTCTTCCTCGGCCGCGTCGGCGGTGTGCCGGTGACTCTGTACCTGAACACGAGCCGGTTCCCGACCAATGACCGAGCAGTCCGAAAGGCGATCTTCTACGCGCTCGATCTTGAGACGATTGTCGAGAACGTCTTCTTCGGATACTTGAAGGCGGCGACCGGCGTCCTCGCGACGAGTACGTTCTGCTATTGGCCGGGAGGGGAGACCTACTACCCCTATGATCCGGCGATTGCGGAGGCGATCCTCGAGGAGGCCGGCTGGGTCGACACCAACGGCAACGGCATTCGCGACAAGTTTGGGCAGGAGCTCTCGATCTACTGCCCGATCATCTTCAAGGCGACGCTGTTGACCGCGGTGCAGGCCGAACTCAGGAAGGTCGGCATCGACCTCAACGTCGAGAACGTCACCAAGGCGCGTCAGGATGAGCTGATCATGACGAACCAGTACGAGGCCGGACTCGTGCGGTGGGTTGCCACCGACCCGAGCGTCCTCGGCATCCTCATGCACACCGACAACATCCCGGCGCCCGGCTACTTCAAGTTCAACTGGCAGCACTACTCCAGCTCGGTGATCGACGGACTTCTCGCTGACGCAGAGTCCGCAACGTCGCCCGCGGAGCGGTGCGCGATCTACGCGACCCTTCAGGAGATGGTCTACGACCTGGCCCTGATGGTCCCGCTGCAGGAGACGACGCAGACCGTGGTCTACGCGTCGAACCTGACGGGATTGAGGTGGGAGGTTGGCAACTATCAGGCGATCTTCTACGACGTGCAGCTGGCAGACTAGCTTCGCGTGAGAGAAGCGCCTATCTTGTAGGCTGGAAAGCAGATCCCCCGCGCGGATCGCTTGCGCGCGGGGGATCCTCTAGGAGAAGCGACGAATGCTGCAATACCTGATGCGCCGAGTCCTCGGAGTGATCCCGGTTCTGCTGATCGTGATGACGCTCGCGTTCGGAGTCATCCGGCTGATCCCGGGCGACCCGGTGCGCAACATCATCGGCGGCCAGCCTGTCTCCCAGCAGGTGATGGAGAACCTCCGAGCGTACTTCAATCTCGACGAGCCGGTCCACAAGCAGTACATCGGATTCATGACCAAGGCGTTCGTCGGCGACTTCGGCATCTCCTATCGAAACCGGCAGCCGGTGACGAAGGTCTTCCTCCAACAGCTGCCGGCGACCTTGCAGCTCGCCGCTGGCGGGATTCTCGTCGGGATCGTCGTCGGCGGCGTACTGGGGATTCTTTCCGGTCTCTTCCCCGATACATGGCTGGACACGGCGTTCATGTTTGGGGCGCTGGTCGGAGTGTCGATGCCGACGTTCTACAGCGCAATGCTGCTGATTCTCATCTTCTCGATCACCCTGCGGTGGATTCCTGTCGTTGGCAGCGGCTTCATCGCGTTGATCCTCCCTTCGATATCGAGCGGCATGTGGGCCGCGGGGAACCTCGCCCGCCTGATTCGATCGGCGATTCTCGACGTGATGAACGAGGACTACATCCGCACAGCGCGAGCGAAAGGTCTGAACGAGCGGGCCGTCGTCCTCGGGCATGCGGCACGGAATGCGCTGATCCCGGTGATTACGCTGATGGGACTCCAGCTCGCGTTGTTCTTCGGAGGTGCGGCGATCACCGAGACGGTGTTTGCGCGCCAGGGGATTGGTAAGCTGCTCGTCGACTCGGTGTTGGAGAAGGACTACCCGGTCGTTCAGTTCGGAATCCTGTTCACGACATCGGCGTACGTGTTCATCAACTTGGCGATCGATCTGGTGTACGCGATCATCGATCCGCGGATCCGGTACGAGTAGGGGACCATGGACGAGACTGCCACGAACGAGACCGCGAGAGTCAGGACGCAGGTAGCCGTCGCCCTGCGCCGCGTATTGCGGCGAACGTGGTACTGGTACAAGAAGATCGCTGAGAGCCCCGGCGCGGGCATCTCTGTCATCTTGCTGATCCTGCTTGCGCTGATGGCGATCCTCGCGCCGGTGATCAGCCCCCGCGACCCGTACGCAACGTACGTCGGCCCGCGGCTCTCCGCCCCGACATGGGAGAACCCTTTCGGGACCGACGTTCTCGGTCGCGACATCCTGAGCCGGATCATCTACGGGTCGCAGCTCAGTCTGATCGTCGGCATCCTGTCGGCGGCGGTGTCGCTCGTCTTCGGGGTGATCATCGGAAGCATCTCGGGCTACTATGGCAAGACAGTTGATTCGATTGTGATGAAGATCGTCGATATCTGGCTCGGCTTTCCTCCGCTGATCTTCGCACTGGCGATCGTCACGATCCTCGGCAAGGGCGTCAACAACGTGATCATGGCGGTCGGGATCAGTGGGATTCCGCGACTGGCGCGGATTGTCCGCGCCCAGGTCCTGTCAGTTCGCGAGACCTCGTTCGTCGAGGCATCGCAGGCGATGGGGACACCGTCCTGGCGGATCATCCTCTTCCACGTCGTGCCGAACGTGCTGTCGTCGGTGATCGTGCTTTCGACCCTGCAAGTCGCCGGCGCGATCATCTCGGCCGCATCGCTGTCGTTCCTCGGGATGGGAGCCCAGCCGCCGACCGCAGAGTGGGGATTGATGCTGAACGAAGGGCGTGCGTACATGCGGCACGCCTGGTGGATGACCGTCTTCCCGGGGCTGGCGTTGTTCGTCACCGTCATGGCGGTGAACCTGCTCGGCGACCGCCTGCGCGAGATGCTAGACCCGCGGTTCATGCGGCGGAGCAAGTAGTGTTTGGCAACAAGAAAGGACCGAAATGACAACCACAACGTACGTGCGAGCCGGCACGTTGATCGACGGAACCGGCGGGGAACCGATTCGAGACGCCGTCGTCGAAATCCGCGACGGGCAGTTCGAGCGCGTCGGGCGCGAGGCTGAGATCCGGATTCCGTCGGATGCACAGGTGGTCGACGCGACGACGCACACCGTCTTGCCTGGACTCGTCGATGCGCACGTTCACATCCACACGCCGGGCGGTCCGACGGACAACTACGCCCTGGCCCAGCTGAAGGGATTCCAGGGGAGGCTGGCGCTCGACGCCTACCGCTACGCGCTGCTCGACCTCGAGATGGGATACACGACGCTGCGCAGCCTGTCGTCTCCGGCCTACGTAGACATCGCCGTCCGCGACGCGATCGCGTCGGGCGGTCTGATCGGCCCGCGCCTGGTGGTGTCCGGTCAGGGGTTGACCGCCACCGGCGGACACATGGATAAGCCGTGGTGGTCGCCGGAGATCGACGTCCCGAATCGAACGGGCGTCTGCGACGGTCCGTGGGCGTGCCGGCGGGCCGCCCGAACACAGCTGAAGTGGGGCGCCGACGTCCTGAAGATCAACCCGTGTGTCGGCGACTACCGCAACCTCGACGAGCCGTGGCAGCAGGAGATGACCTACGAGGAGATCGCCGCGATCTGTGAAGAGGCGCACTGGGCGCGGAAGCGCGTCGCCGCCCACACGGCCGGAGGACAGGGGATCACCGACTGCTTGCGGGCCGGCGTCGATTCCCTCGAACACGCCCACTGGCTGACCGACGAGCAGATCGACCGGATGGCCGAACAGGGAACGTTCTACGTGCCGACGTTGATCGTCAACACCCGAAGCGTGGAGCTCGGTGAGGATCAGCGAGACGTCAGCCCCGCTGGATGGGCGTGGCTGAGTAAGGTGTTCGACGAGAAATGGGAGACGCTCCGGCGCACGAAGAAGGGCGGCGTGAAGATCGCCGCCGGCACCGATGCAGGCTTTGTCGTCCCCCACGGCGACAACGCCAGCGAGATCGGCGAGCTCGTGAAGGGCGGCTTCACGCCGATGGAGGCGATCGTCGCCGCCACGGGCGTCGCGGCGGAGTGCCTCGGCGTGGACGGCGAGGTCGGGACGATCGAGGTTGGCAAGCGGGCCGACCTTGCGATCGTCGACGGCGATCCACTGGCCGACGTCGGAATCCTACGCGAGAAGGAGCGGATCGTCGCCGTCCTCCGGGACGGACGGCGGGTAGCCGGGCGGCCGTAGCGCTCCCCGGAAGGAGAGAGATGGCGTACGGACAGGGCAGGCTCGGCGCGTCGCACGCGGCGGAACTCGTCGGTGTGTTCGAGCATCAGCTGCGGCACTGTCGGCTGCGGGACGACGAGCGACTGCTGATCGTTACCGATACAGCGTTCCACCCCCACTACGCCGCCGCCTGCCTCGGCGCCGGACTGAGGCTCGGCGCCGAGGCGGCGCAGCTGGTGCTGCCGCACGGCGGCGCCTGGTCCGAACCGCATCTCGGAGCGGCGTTTGCCGCAGCCGATCTGATCGTCTACTCGACGACGCACGCCCTCCACTACTCGGATGCCATGCGCGCCGCGCTGGCCCAGGGCAAGCGGGCACTGATGGCGGTGACGGCGCTTCACGTGCTGGAGCGGCGGATCGCCGATCCGGACGTGATTCGACGGACGAAGCACGGAGCGACGTTGGTGGAGGGGGCTCGAACGATTCGGATTCGCTCGGATGCCGGGACCGATCTGACGTTCGACAAGGGAGACCGCCCCGGCGTGGCATCGTACGGCGTCGCCGACGAGGCAGGCCACCTCGACTTCTGGGGGGCGGGCTTCTTCCAGACGGCGGCGATCGAGGGAACCGCGGAGGGTCGGGTCGTCCTCGATGTCGGCGATCAGGTCTTCCACTTCGGCCGGTACGTCGAGCGGCCGGTGACGATCGAGTTTCGCGAGGGCCGGGCCGTGTCGATCGAAGGCGGCGTCGACGCCGCGTTGATCCGATCGCTGCTTGCGTCGTACGACGATCCGAACGCCTTCCTCCTCGGGCACATCGCCTGTGGTACCGACCGCAAGGCGCTGTGGACGGCGGAGATCGCGCAGTTCCCGGTCGTCGGTGGAGGCGGAGCCGACGCCGAGGCGGTATACGGAAACGTCCAAGTGGAGATCGGCAGCAACAACGACGCGATGTTTCGGGGACGAAACGCGACGCGGGCGCACCTCGGCCTGTGCAGCCTCGGCTGCACCCTGGAGCTGGACGGGCGAGCGATCCTCGATCATGGGGAATTCCTTGTGCCCGAGCTTCGGGCCGGTGAGGCTCTCGCGGACGGAGCGTGATATGAAACGAGTGAAGCTTCATCCCAGGACGAGGAACCGATTCGAGTACGACGGGCTTCCGATCGTCGCCAAGGCACCGCATCGGAACGGGGACTCGCTTCGCCGCTCGGTGGAACGGGCCGTCGGCTTGCTCGGCGGACTGGATCGAATCGTCGGTCGCGGCGACCGGGTGCTGATCAAGCCGAACTTCAATTGCGAGTTCGAGATTCCGCTGTCGACTGACGTTGCGTTCCTGTGTGCCGTGATCGAGCACCTCCAGGCCCTTGGCGCGCGGGTGAAGGTCGGGGAGATGTCCGGCCGTGCGGCCGGACCGACCGAACGTGTCGTTCGCCTTCTCGGCGTCGAGCCGGCTCTGAAGCGGTACGGCGTGCCGTTTGTCGACTTCGAGAAGGACGAGCGGCTCGAACTGGAGGTCGACGGCGCGTGGTGGGACGTCCTGCATGTGCCTCGGACGATCTACGAGGCGGAGAAGCGAATCTACCTCACCAACATGCGCGGTCACTCGACCGGGCGGTACACGGCGGCCCTGAAGTTGAGCGTTGGCTGGATCAGTGCGGAGGACCGCGAGATCTTGCACGAGGACCGTGAGAACGTCGGGCGCAAGATTCCCGAACTCAACCTCGGCTGGCAGCCAGACCTCGTTCTGATCGACGGACGGCGAAGCACCGTCAGTTGGCACGGTCGCGGCGACTACGTCTACCCGAACGTCATCATGGCTGCCGGCGACATGGTCGCGATCGACGCGGAGGCGGTCCGGATCCTGAAGTCCTACCCGGCGGACAACCGGCTCGATCTCCCACTGGAGGAGATCGAGCAGATCTGCGGGTCGGTCGCGCTCGGGCTTGGATCGATCGAGTCGGTCGTCATGGAGGCGGAGCCGAACGCATCGACGGAGCAGCCGGACATCAACCCCCGCGAGCTGGCGGCGTACCCGAAGGGTGAGGGCGGGTGCGGGTGTGATGACAAGGACGACGAGTGATGTGGCACGACACGAAACGACACCATAGAACACAGGAGGGATCATGAGCACATTCGAGGTCAAGAAGGTTCACCACCTTGGGTTCGTCGTCCGCGATCTGGACGAGACGCTGAAGGTGTGGGAGGGGATCTTCGGCGTGAAGGCCGAGATCAAGGTGAACCCCGATCTGCAGGTCCGTCTCGGCGCGTTCAATCTGGCCGGAATCCGATTCGTGTTCAACGAGTCGACCCACCCGGACAGCCGATGGGCGAGCTACCTGGAGACCAACGGCGAGGGGCTCGAACACGCGGCGTTCGAGGTGGACAGCATCGAAACGGCGACCGAACGGACCGAGGCGATGGGCATCTCGCTCCGCTTCGACGAGCACAAGCCGCTGCACGGGTTGCTGACGAACTTCATCGACGAGTCGATCGCTCACGGAACGGCGATCGAATTCATGGGGCCGGACGCCGACGCGCCGGCGGGAGGGGACGACCTATGAGCGAGAGCAGAATGAACCCTGACGGTTCGCTGACGATCGGTACCGGCACCGCTGCCCGAGGCGAGATCGTGCGGTGCGGCATCCCGGTCGGTCGGAACTTGGTCGGCAACATGCGAGAGCTCCCGCTGATCATCGTCAACGGAGCCGAGGACGGGCCGATCCTGTGGCTGAACGGCGGAACGCACGGCGACGAAGCGGAGGGCGCAATCTCGACCTTCAAGCTCCTCGATGTGCTCGACCCACAGGCGCTTCGTGGGGCGGTCGTCGCCTGTCCGGTGATGAATCCGGAGGCGTTTCTGACCGGGTCGCGTGGCAACCCGGCCGACGGCTTCACCTTCGACATGAACCGGATCTATCCGGGAGACGCCGCTGGATACCCGACGGCGCGCGTTGCCGCGGCCCACTTCGCCGCGATGAAGCCGGTCTGCGATCTGCAGATCAACATCCACTCCGGCGGCGATCACTCGTACCTGACCTCGGTGATGTTCACCAACGACACGCCCGAGTGCCGAGAGCTGGGCGCGGCGATGGGAACGATCTGGCCGATGATCATGACGAGTGCGCACGGCGGTGGCAATCCGAGTTCGCAGATCGCGGCGCTCGACAAGGGTGCGATCTCCATTGAGCTCGGCGGCCTCTGCCGGACGCTGACCGACGACTTCCACGATGTCGGCGACGCGTTGCGCGACTCGTATCTCAACGTCCTGAAGCACTACGGGATGATCGACGGAACGGCCTCGTACTGCACTCAGTGGAACGTCGGCCATCAGGAGACCGTCCTCGCGCCGGCACCGGGCGTCTGGGTGGGAGAGCGTGGTTTGAAGTTCCTGGAGCCGATGCAGAAGGGTGAGCTTCTCGGAACGTTGTACAGTCTGCACGGTGAGGTGCTGGCGAAGATCGTGACGCCGTGCGACGGAATGATCGCCGGGATCCGATCCCGGCCACAGGTGATGGAGGGCGAGTGGATCTGCTTCTTTGCTGTTACGGACGAAGTGCGCGCCGACTTCATCCCGAACCGCTAGGCCCGTGAGCCCCAGGGTCGGAGGCGATCGATCGAGAGACGAACGAACGGTCCGGCGGATCGCGCCGCTTACGGTCGGCGCGACCGCCGGGACACGTACAGGCCCGCGTTGCGTCGGGCAATCCGAGCGAATGGAATGCGCATGAGGGGACCAGGTGAGTATCCATGAAGTCAGATCAGAGCGGAGGCAACGGGCAAATCGTTCGAGTCGTCGACAAGGCGTTCACGGTTCTCCACACCCTGTCGCTCGCTGAACACGACATCGATCTGGCGGCGCTGTCCGAGCAGAGCGGCCTGCCCAAGAGCACTCTCGTTCGGCTTCTTCATACGATGAAGCTCCACAACGTCGTCCAGCAGGACGGCAAGACTCGGCGGTACCGTCTCGGCTGGGGGCTGATTCACCTTGGGAAGGCGGCCGAGAGGCAGTTCGATCTCGAGCGCCTCGTCCTTCCGTACCTCGAACAGCTGACCAAAGAGACCGGAGAAACTGCTTCGTTTGCGGTGCTCGAGGGAACGCGTGCCGTGTATCTCGCGCAGATCCTCACCGACAGCATCATCCGCGGTGTCCCCCCGATCGGCGCGGAGCTCGAGCTGCATTGCACCGCCGTCGGGAAGGTTCTCCTAACGTCATTCGACGACGAGGAAGTCGAGCAGTTGATCCGCGAGCACGGGCTTCCCCCGGCGACCGACCACACGATCGTGAACTCCCAGCAGCTTCGCGCAGAGGTCGCGAGGGTCGCGAAGCAGGGATACGCCCTTGACAACGAAGAAGCCGAGCGAGGAGGCCGATGCATTGCCGCACCGATCCTCAATGAGAACGGGAAGGTCATCGCGGCGGCCTCGATCACCGGCCCGACCAGCCGCATCCTGCTGGAGCGGGTCGAGGAGTACGCTGAAGTTGTCAAGCGCATCGGGATCCGGGTCGGGGAAGCGCTCTCGACACTGGGTCCGTAGTTCACGCGTTCGCCACAGGAGGACCGTGACTGACACACTGCATGTTCCATTCTACGATCACGCCGCCGAGTACCGAGAGATTCGTGTCGCAGTCGATGCTGCCATTCGGCGCGTTCTCGAGAGTGGACAGTACGAGCAGGGCACCGAAATTGAGGCGTTCGAGTCCGAGTTCGCCGAGTACCTCGGAGCGGCCCATGCCGTGACAACCGGTTCATGCTATGACGCAATGGTACGAGCGCTCATGGTGCTCGGGATCGGCCCGGGGGATCAGGTCGCGACGGTGGCCAACACGGACATCGCATGCACGGCTGCGATCCACAGGGTCGGAGCCGAAGCCCTGTTCGTCGACATCGAGGAGGACACGCACAACATCGATCCGGAAGACCTCGCGGCTCGGATCACGCCCCTTACGCGGGCCGTTCTCGTGGTGCACATGTATGGGCACCCGGCTGACGTTGCGGCGATCGAACGGGTTGCGTCACGGTATGATCTGATTGTGATTGAGGACTGCGCGCTCTCCGTCGGTGCCACTGTCGATGGCCGCCGCGTCGGGACGCTCGGCGCGATTGGCTGCTTCTCGCACGCGCCGTCCAAGATCCTCGGAACAGCCGGTGACGGGGGAACGCTCGTTTCGCTGGATCCACGTGCCGCCAGGAAGGCGCGGCATATGCATCTCTACTGGCAAATGCGTGACTTGTGGACGGACGTCGACGGCGTGCGTGTCCAGTCCGGGTTCCGCCTGGTCGAGGAGGGCGGCCGCTCGCGTATGGTCGAATGGAGCGCCGCCATCCTTCGCGCCAAGCTGCCGCTCCTCGAACGGTGGATCGAGGGTCGTCGCCGGATTGCGGCGACATACGCCGAGCGGTTGAGCGAGCTAGACATTGCTCTGCCGGTGGAGCGACCGGGGGCGAGGCACGTCTATCGCAATTTCGTCATCGGTGTTCCTGGAGATCGCGACGCGATCCGATGTCGGCTGGCGGAGCAGGGAGTGGAGACGGGCATGCACTACGTCCCTCCACTTCACCTTCAACCGGTCTACGCGCACCTCGGAGGAAGAGCGGGGGACCTGCCGGTCACCGAACGTATTGCGGAGGGCACCTTTGGTTTGCCGATCTACCCGCAGCTAACGGAATCCCAGGTTGATTGGGTCACCGAGACGCTTCGCCGTTCACTTATCTCCTAGCCGGTTCGAACACCTCTCGTCCACCTCGAACGTCGTGCTCGTACGAGGATCGAACCGGCAAGCCTTCCCAGCGCTCGGTTCGAGGCGAGCAGCCCGAAAACAGTCTCCCGCCGATCCTGCGGTACGATCGAGTCGATTGGCACCGTCGTTCCCACCAGCACGAACCGAATGACAGGCTGATCAGACCGGCCGAGGAGGCGGCCTAGGCGGATGAGGATAGCACCCGGGGTAGACCACCCGGCCGACCAGCGGAGGGGCATGAGAGATTTCCGCTGCGCGCGGAGTCGCGGCTGGCGGGTGAGATTCGCTTCATGCCGTCCAAAGAGGCGTCGAGGTCCTTCATACAGAGCTGGACGAGCAGCAACAGCTTGGTCTCAGCGTACAAGAGCACGGCTGCGCCGATCATGAACGCGCCGGCCAGCCGGGCATACCCCCCCTTTCCCCGCCCCTCGTCGACCCTCAGATCCTGCGTTGCGTTGCTAGGTATCCACTGCTGTGCCTGATTCCAGCACGGCGTTATGGATGGTGGAATCCCACGAGGAGCCTGGTTGGGCAGGATCGGGACACTGACCACGGGAAGGCCCTGGACGGCAGTCGACAGTCGTTGGAATTCGGAATGGAATCACGTAATATGGAACCGCCATGCGCTGACAGCGAGCCTCGGTGAAGCGGAGCTGGGATGGTACACGGAAGGAGCGTGCGTTGACTGAACCCGCAATCGACTTCGCGAAGTACTACCGGCACGAAGAGGTGATCGGCCACCTTCGCACACTGGCCGAGGCGTACCCCGCACTCGTCTCAATGTTCTCCATCGGGCGCAGCTTCCGGGACCGGGATCTGTGGATGATGGAACTCACCAACAAGGAGACCGGAGCGCCGGAAACCAAGCCGGCGTTCTACATCGACGCGGTGACCCATCCCGAGGAGGTCTCTGGGGCGATGGTTGCGCAGTACACGATCTGGTACCTCCTGACGAAGTACGGGGAGGACGATCTCGTGACGCGACTACTCGATACGCAGACCGTCTACGTGCTCCCTTTCGTCAACCCGGACGCGTACGAGATCTGCATGGATCGTCTGTACTATGAGTGGCATGGGACCGCCCGATATCTGCCCGGGGACGATCAGGTCGGCCCGGGGCTGCACTACGCGGACCTAGACGGAGACGGGTATATCCTCAAGATGCGCGTTCCCGATCCGAAGGGCGAGTGGAAGATCTCGGAGAAGGACCCTCGCTTGATGCTGCGGCGCGCGCCGTACGAGTTCGGAGGAACCTACTATCGCGTCCTGCCGGAGGGCAGGATCGAAGACTACGATGGCGTCTCGTTCGACATCCCGCGTCCGATGGACGGAAACCTCAATCGCAACTTCCCGGCCAACTGGGGCACCGAGGTCGAGCAGTACGGCGCCGGTGAGTACCCGATGTCGGAGCCGGAGGTCCGGGCGTTGTTCGACTTCTTCAAGGCTCATCCGAACATCCATGGCGTCGTTGACTACCACACCAACGCCGGAGTGATCCTGCCCCCGTTCCGGCCGGCCGACGATCCGATGTCGGACCGTGACGAGGACCTCTTCCGTCGAATCGGGCAGATCGCCGCCGCAGAGACCGGCTACCGGCTGGTGATGACCGAGGAGGAATTCTCCGGCAAGTCGAGCAAGCCGCGGATGGGGACCTCGGGCAACTTCACGTACGGGCAGAACGGGATGCTCTCTTTCGTGATCGAGTTGTGGGACCTCTACAAGGAGACGGGGGTCGGCGACCACCCGGTATCGTTCAAGCGCGAGATGGGCGAGAATGATCTGCTGAAGCTGCTGGCGTGGAACGACAAGTACTTCAACGGCGAGGTCTTCCGCGACTGGCAGCCATTCGATCACCCGCAGCTTGGGCCAGTTGAGATCGGCGGATGGAAGACGCTGTTGATGTTCCGCAACCCGCCGCCGCAACTGCTTCCGGACATGGCGCACAGGAACATGATGTACACGATCAAGCATGCGCTCGCGGCGCCGCTGCTTCGCATCGCGCGAAGCGAGGTGACCTCGCTCGGCGGGAACGTCTATCGTGTGAACGCGGTGATCGAGAATCACGGCTTCCTGTCGACCGACGTGACCGACCGTGCCGTTGTGATGAAGGCGGTTGAACCGTGCACCGCGTGGTTGGAGTACCCCACAGCGGTCGAACTCGTTGCCGGGAAGCGGATAGTCGAGCTTGGGCATCTCGCTGGCTGGTCGGATCGCAACGACGAGTACACCCGCTTCTCGCAGTGGCGCGCCCCGGCGGCGGCGGCCGAGTGGGTTGTCCGGACGGATGGATTGCCGGCTGATCTGACCGTTCACGCCCGTTCGACCCGCGCAGGGACCGACGAGCGCTCTGTCATGATCGGGTAGCGCGTTCGGGGACTGAGGAGGAGACATTGCCCATCGGTATGGAGCTGGCCCGACGGATGGTCGAGGAGGACGGCGCCGAGGTCATCATCATGGGCTGCGCCGCGATGGCAGGGTACTCCGACAAGCTGCGAGAGGCACTCGGCGTCCCCGTGCTCGACCCGACGATCGTGTCCTTCAAGTTCGCAGAGATGATCGCCGATTCAGGGCTTGCGCACAGTCGCGTCGGGCTGTACCACCCGC
>CAZSNG010000039.1:0-21321 GCA_964608345.1 uncultured Thermotogae bacterium | reverse complement strand
CTCGCCGCGATCGTCGCCGCTGCATTCTCGCTCGCCGCCACGGCCTTGAGCTAGCCAGTGACTCGTTCCACCGCCCGCCTGGGAACTCATCTCAACACGCTGGTTCTCACCACAGGTCACGCAACCCTGCCCCCCAGGGTGCGTTCGTTCGTGCAACGTTTGTTGCATCTCGCCTGCTATCATGTTAGATTGTCGATGAATCCGTAGAGTCCCGTCCCCGATATAGACTCTGGATTGCGGGGTGTGGGCCGAGGCTCGTGTCCGGGGTCCCGGCGACCGACCGGCCCGAGTCGACTAAGCCAATTGGGGTGATGCGATGTTTGGTTTGTGGAAGAAGTCCAAAGAGGTCCAAACGCTTGTCTTCGATCATCTGGAACAGGTCCGCCGGACGATCGAGTCGTTTCTCGAGTCAGCGCGCTGCTACCTGAAGGACGGCGATGCGGAGAAGGCCGATCGACTCGCGCTCGAGACGCATCGTGCCGAGGGGAAGGCGGACGACGTTCGGCGCGCAGTCGAGAAGACGCTCATCAGCGGCGCGCTCCTCGCCACGTCGCGACGGCAGGTTCTGGAGATCATCGAGCGCGTGGACACGCTCGCCAACGCCGCCGAGGCGACACTCGACTACTTGCTCACCCAGCGGGTGGACGTCCCATCCGACATCGTTGCGCACGTCATGGGCATCCTCGACGCGACCGCAGTGATCTTCGAGGACGTCGAGTGCAGCATCCGAGCCCTGTTCCAGGGAGACCGCGAGGAGACGCTCGCCTGTACGGAACGTATCGAGCAGGGCGAGGGGAAGGTCGATCAGATGGAGCGCGAGGCGACCAAGGCGCTCTTCCGAATGGATTTCGAGCTGGCCCGCAAGCGCCACGTCCACGGGTTCATCGACCACATCGTGAAGATCTCCGACCGCGCCGAGGATCTCTCTGATCGGATCGCCATGATCACTGCGGAGAGGGCATTCTAGTGGCCTTCTCCACTTCGGAGAAGCACACGACCGTTGCAGGGATCCGCGCATGATTGCCCTGATCCCGCTCCTAGTCGTCGGCGCCTACGTCGGCTGGAATATCGGCGCGAACGACGCCGGCAACTGCGTCGGCACGACCGTCGGCTCGGGTTTGCTCAGCTATCGGCGCGCGATCCTCCTCGTCTCCGTCTTCGTCATCATCGGAGCCCTCCTCCAGGGCGGCAACGTGATGAAGACCATCGGGAAGGGGATCGTGACCTCCGAGCTGCCGAACCTCGCCATCATTGCGGCGCTCGTCTCTTCCGGCCTGTTCGTCACATTGGCGACCTTCTTCAAGATTCCCGTTTCGACGTCGCAGGCGATCGTCGGCGGCGTCGCCGGTGTTGGGTTCGCCGCGAACGCCGACATGAATCTCGCGAAGATCGGGACGATCGCGCAAGTCTGGGTAATCTGCCCCATCCTCACCGGGGTGATTGCCCTCGCCATCTACTGGTTGTCGAGGAAGCTTCTCCGCCGCCTCAAGCAAGGTTCCATCTGGCAGCAGACGCCAAACGTCCTGCTCATTCTGAGCGCCTGCTATGTGGCGTTCGCATTGGGAGCGAATGACGTGGGGAATGCGATGGGGCCGATCGCGAACCTCGGGGTCGTCGATCCTCGCTGGCTCGCGCTGCTCGGCGGAGCAGCACTCGCCGTCGGGGCCCTTACCTTCGGACGTCGGGTCACCGAGACGGTCGGAAGCGGCATCACGCCACTCGACACGGTCAGTGCCTTCTCCGCCCAGCTGGCGGCAGCGCTTGCCGTGCACTTCTTCTCGATCCTCGGGATTCCCGTATCCACGTCGCAGTCGATCGTCGGCGCCGTCATCGGCGTCGGTCTTCTGCACGGCATGCGGGCGGTGCGCATGCGCAAGATCGGCGGGATCGTCATTGGATGGGTTGCGACTCCGACCGCCGCCGGCCTCTTTTCGTACGGCCTGTATCGGCTGCTGTCGCTCGCCAGCACCCCGTAGTCAAGTGCAGGGAGGTACTCATTGAATCGGATCGGCATTGTGGGCCTCGGAGACATGGGCATCGGTATGGCGCGGAATGTCCTCGCCGCAGGATTCGATCTCGTCGGATTCGACCTTCGAGCGGAACGCCTCGAACTGCTTCGCTCCCTGGGCGGGAAGGCCGCCAAGAGCGTGCGCGCGGTAGGCGAAGCGGCCGACGTCGTCTTCGTCATGGTTCTGAACGGCGCACAAGTCTGGGACGTGGTCACAGCAAACGATGGGCTGCTCGAGGGTCTTCGGCCCGGCAGCACCATCGTCGTCTCCGCCACCATCGAGCCGCGGGAGATGCGTGACGTCGCTTCGGCCATCGTGGCGAAGGGCATCGACGTCATCGACTCCCCCGTCAGCGGCGGCAAGTCCGGCGCGGAGAATGGAACGCTCACGATGATGGTCGCCGCCAAGCAGGAGACCTTCGAGGCCCAGCAGACGGTCCTGCAAGCCGTCGGGGAGAGGATCTTCCACGTCGGCGAGGAAGCGGGCATCGGACAGACCGTCAAGGCCGCACTGCAGGCGTTCATCGGGTCCTCGTTCGCGGCGATCTTCGAGTCGCTGGTGCTCGGGGCGAAGGCCGGTGTTCCCGGAAGGACGCTGTACGAGGTGTTCAGCGCGAGCGGGGTGAGCAGCCCGCTGTTCGTCAATTGCGCCAAACTGATCCTCGACAGAGCGTTCGTCGACACGGGAAGCCACATCGGCACGATGTACAAGGACCTCGGGATCAGCATGTCGATGGCCAAGGAGACCGGCGCGGCCATGTTCACGACCGCCGCCGCGCACGAGCTGTTCCAGGCCGGGATCTCGCTCTTCCCGGAGGAGGACAATTGGGCCTGCGTGAAGCTTCTCGAGCAGATCGCGGACACCGAAGTCACGTGGTAGGTCAGTTCGGCCACGCGGTACAGCATCCGGCCGGGCGGGAATAGGAGGGGCTTCACATGGCACGATTGGGCGTCATCACCAACGGAATCGACAACGATCTGGAGCACGCGCTGAAGGTCATGAACGAGTTCGAGCTGACGCAGGCCGAGCTGCAGTTCGTGTGGGACAAAGAAGTCGGCGATCACACCCCCGACGAAATCGACCGAATCGGCGAGCTGGTCGCCAAACACAACGTGAGCATCTCATGCATCTCGCGCGGCGTCTTCGGCGGTCTCCTGATCGGCCCGCTGGAGACGGGAACCCCCGTCTTCCTCGAGCACGTCGATGCACTCCGACGCTGCATCGACATGGCGCAGCAGCTCGACTGCTCGCTGGTTCGCGTGATGAGCTTCCGCAAGGAAATGATCCTCTTCGGCAGTCACGGAGCGGACATCTGGAACGTGTCGGCCGGCGCCTGGAACAAGCTGGTCGAGCTGATGGCTGTACCCGTGCGAATCGCCGAGGAGGCGGGCGTCACGCTGGTCGTCGAAACCGGGAATAACGCGATGATCACGTCCGCGTACTTGGGACGGAGACTGATCGATGAGCTCGCCACGGACCACCTCAAGCTGCTCTGGGATCCGTGCAACAGCCTCTACTGCAACGAACCCGCATTTCCGGACGGGCACGAAGCCCTCAAGGGCGGCTACATCGGCCACATCCACCTGAAGGACTCGCTGGTCGACATCCCCCGGGCGACCGTCCAGTGCACGGCGCTGGGCGAAGGCCACATGGCGCCCCACCTGGAGCCGCTCGCCTCGGCTCTGGCAGCGGACGGGTACGACGGTGCGATCTCGCTGGAGAGCGTCTACCGACCGGATGGAGGAACGTTCGAGGATGGGTTCCGGGCCTCCGTCGACACGATGAAGCGCCTCTTCGGGTAGGTCGGCCGGGCTTCAGGCCGGCACGGCGTCAGCGACTCATCAAGTGGCCCGTGTCGTTCCACACGCGCAGGCCCCAGCGTCCGTACTCGCCTCGGAACACGGTCAGACTCGTGTTGTCGACGCGGGCCCGGAACACGGCCGCGTACGAAGCCCCGAGAAGGTGCCAGAGCACGGTCCGAATGACGATCCCGTGGGTGACGAAAACGATGGACCGCCCTGGGTGGCTTCCGCAGGCCTCCTCGAGGAGCGGGATCACCCGCGCCTGAATCTGGAGCGCACTCTCGCCGCCCGGAATGGCGGTGGTCGGCGTCGGGGCGGTCGCCTCCGTGAAGTAGTCCGGGAAGCGCGAGCGCGCCTCCGAAGCGAGAAGCCCCTGAAACGCGCCGGCATGGCGCTCGCGAAGCCGTGGATCGGAAACGAGCTCCAGACGGCACGCCTCGGCAATGGCCTGCGCAGTCGTCGCCGCTCGTCCGAGATCGCTCGTGTAGATCGCATCGACGCCCGCCTCCGCAAGGCGTGCGGCGACGGCATCCGCCTGAGCCATCCCGGTCGCAGAGAGCGGGCTGTCCAGATGTCCCATGTACCGGTTTTCGGCGTTCGACTCCGTCTCGCCGTGTCGAACGAAGATGAGGGATGTGCTTCCCGCGCAGTCGGGCACCGAAGGCTTCATGCTCGGCATCTTCTCCGATGCGAACGACCGCCGCAACGGCTCAAGAAGCCGAGTCGATCTCGATCATCGCCTTGCAGACGCCGTCCCGAGGGGACGCGACGAGGTCGAATGCCTCTCCGGCCTCTTCGAGTTCGAACCGGTGCGTGATCAGCGAATCGAGATCGACGAGCCCGCGCTCGGCCAGCGCGATCGCCCGTGGGTAGACGGCCTTCATCCGGCGCGACATCCGGATCGTCAGACCCTTCCGCCGCGCCTCCCCGGCCGGGAACGTGCAGACGTCCTCGCGCGGGATCCCGACGAGCACGACGTGCCCGGCCGGTCGGGCCATCCGCATCGCCTGCGCCACCGCCTCAGCGCCCCAGGCCGCCTCGATCACGATGTCGACACCCCGCCCGCTCGTCCGATCGAGGATCCACTCCGATGGATCATTGGCGGCCGGATCGCAGACGGCCGTCGCCCCCAATCGTTCGGCGATCGTTCGCCGCTCAGCGATTGGTTCGCTCATGTAGACGGCAGCTGCGGATCGCACGGCAAGCTGCTCGACGAGGAGTCCGATCGGGCCGGCGCCAAGAACGGCGACGGAGTAGCCGGGCACGATCCCGGCCAGCGTCACGGCGTGGATCGCCACACCGAGCGGTTCGAGCATCGCACCCTCCGCGAAGCTCATCCCCGCCGGGAGCGGAACGCACAGGTGTGCCGGATGGGCGTACAGCTCGGACAGCGCGCCTTCCACCGGCGGCGACGCGGGAAACCGAACCTGCGGGCAGCAGTTGGGATTCCCCTCAAGGCAGGTCTCGCAGCTTCCGCACGGAACGGCCGGATCGACGGCGACCCTCGTTCCGATCGGCAGGCCGTCGGTTCCCGGACCCAGCGCAACGATCTCACCGGAGAACTCATGCCCCAGCGTGAACGGGACCGGCGCCACGGCGGAGCCGATCCGCCCGTCGAGGTAGAAGTGAACGTCGGATCCGCACACACCCACCGCGCGGACGCCGACCAGCGCCTCGCCCGGCCCCGCAATCGGCGCCGGGACGTCCTCGAGCCGCAAGTCGCGAGACCCGTACAACCGGATCGCCTTCATCGCTCACTCCTCCTTGGCTCCGGCGGATTGCTCAATGCCGTCGGAGCCGGCGCAATCAGCCTACCCGACCTCCGGCGTCCACGGGTTGCGGAGACATCGAGGATGGAGGCTCCGAAAGGTCGTCCTACGCGATTCTCTTCCGGAGGCAGACCGCCGTCTCCGGGCAGAGCTCTCGGAACTCGGCCGTCGTTCGGATCCCCTCCGGGACCGTTGTTCGATCGACCGCTTCGAACCCGCGCTTCGAGAGGAACGCCTCGGCGGTGACTGTCAGCGCGAAGACCATCTCGAGGCCGCGGTCGGCTGCGCGCGTCTCGGCCGCCGTGAGAAGTGCCGACGCGACGCCTCGGCGACGATGGGTTGGCGACGTCGCGAGCGATCGGATGAGTCCGATTCGTCCCAGCATCTCCAGCCCGACGATGCCGGCGACCGCCTCGTCGTCCCGCACGACGAGGTACGACTCGTGCCACTCGCCGTCGAGATCCTCCGTCGGCAGGTCGCTGGCGACAAGAAGCCGAACGATCGTCTCACGGTCGGGCGGCTCGGCTCGGTCCACGGCCCAGGTCACGGCTGTCCTCTCCTCGTCAGCGCATCGAGGACCATGCGCGTCGCCGCGCCGACGTACTCCGTGCACAACGCATACTGTCCCTGATCCTTGAACTGCTGCTGCCCGGCCTCGGTCGCCAGGTCACAGCCGCTCAGTCCCATGCAGGTCGTCGAGCCGAACCGCGCCTCGAATCCCGTGAGTACCTCGCGAACGAGTTCGTAGACCGGATCGATCGGCTCCTCGCCCGAGCCGCGCCCCGTCAGCATGCCGATCGCCAGGATCGCCCCGGAAACGGCCCCACACAGTCCGCCGGTGCGCGCCAGGCCACTGCACAAGCCTGTCGCGATTCCCGGAATCAGCGCGCAGTCGACGCCCTTCTCCTCGGCGATCGCCAGCAGCACCGACTCCGCACAGTACAGGCCGGATCCGAACAGCTCCATGCTCCGTCGTTCAGCGGCTTCCGTCATGGTCGATCCCTCCCTCTTGCACAGGCTACCTGAACGTCCGCTCAGTGGCGAAACTCGCGGCGGTCGGTGAAGACGAGCGCGATGCCGTGGTCGTTCGCCGCCGCGATGACCTCGTCGTCGCGCACCGACCCGCCCGGCTCGATGATCGCGGTGATCCCGGCTTCCGCCGCCAAGTCGATCGAGTCGCGGAACGGGAAGAACGCGTCGGACGCCAGGACCGATCCGCCGGCACAGTCACCGGCCTTCCGGATCGCCAGCTCGACCGCGTCGACCCGGCTCATCTGCCCGGCGCCGATCCCCGTGGTACATCGGTCAGCGGCGAGCAGGATTGCGTTCGACTTCACCCAACGCACCGCCCGCCACGCGAAGATCAACTCGTCGAGTTCGGCCTCCGTCGGCTGCCGCTCGCTCGGCACCCGCAGCTCCTCACGTCGGATCTCCCCGCTGCTCGGCGTCTGGGCGATCACACCGAACGCGGTCTCGTGGATCTCGACACCGAGCCCGTGCTCGAGCAGATCCCGCCCGGCCTCGAGGACCAGGAGCTTCTTGCGCCGCGCGAGGATCTCCACCGCCGTCGGCTCGAACGCCGGGGCAATCACGGCGTCGAAGAAGTGCTCCGCAACGATCTCCGCCGCCGCCGCCGTCATCGGCCGGTTGACGCCCACGATCCCGCCGAACGCAGACTTCGCGTCCGCCCGGTGGGCCCGATCGAGTGCCTCCTCCATCGTCGCGGCTGAGCAGAGGCCGCACGGGTTCGTGTGTTTCACGAAGACGGCAGTCGGATCGGAGAACGAGTGCGGGATCCGCAGCGCCGCGTCGAGATCGAGCAGGTTGTTGTAGGACGGTTCGCGCCCCTGAAGCTGCGTGGAGCCGGCCCGCCCCCCGTACTGCGCCGCTCGCTGATGCTTGTTCTCGCCTGCCCGTAGCGAACGCGCGCGGGGAAGCGCCAGGTTCAGTTGGCCCGGCAGTTCATTCTGCGAGAAGTACTCCGCGATCGATGCGTCGTACCGAATCACGTGATCGAACGCCGCTTGCGCCAGCTCGCGGGCCAGCGCGTCGCGGACGCCGCCGTGCTCGTGCAGGTCCTCTAGCAGCCGCCCGTAGTCGCCGGGATCGGTCAACACGGCGACCCAGCGGTGGTTCTTCGCCGCGGCACGGATCAGCGCCACCCCGCCGATGTCGATCAGCTCGGTCGCTTCCTCGATCGGTGTCTCGCTCGTCACCGATGACTCGAACGGATACAGGTTCACGACTACCAGATCGATCAATCGGATGCCGTGCTCCGCGACGTCTGCGGCATCGCCTTCGTCGTCGCGCCGGGCGAGGATCCCCGCGTGAACGAGCGGGTGAAGCGTCTTGACGCGCCCGCCGACCAGATGCGGCATTCCCGTGTAGTCGCTCAGATCGACGACGTCGAGGGATGCACCGCGCAGATGTCGTGCAGTCCCCCCGCTCGCCATCAATTCCACGCCGAGCTCGGCCAGTCCGATGCCCAGCTCGACCAGGCCCGACTTGTCCGAAGCGCTGAAGAACGCACGCCCAATCGTCAGCACGCACACCACCCCCGGAAGGCCCGCTCGTCGGCGGGCGAGATGCGGGACAGGATAGGGGACCGGCTGGGAGGCTTCAATGCATCCGCGGGAATCCGCTGACGCACCCTGCGATTCGGGCTTGGCGCTCCGACGGCCCGCTTGACAGTGCCGCGTATCGCGCCTATCCTCCGGCTATCCATTGCACGAAGGGAAGCCACGGGCATGATGAAGCGAAGCACGCGCCTCGAGATCATCTCCTTGCTTCCCTGCAGTGGGATTGACGCGCATCATCACATCGTTCGGGCATAAGGCGTAGCCCGCCGGTTCGGCGGGCCCGACGACCTTGCCCGGTGCAAGCCAACGGTCACTCGACCGGGGGCTTTTCTTTTGGGCTTGGTTCGAACATGCGGAACCGCGAGACAAGGGAGAAGCGATGCGAATGAAACGAGAGAGACCGACCGTCGCAGAGCGGACTGCGCCGACGACGCCGTCCGGCACGGCGGACGTGCTGCTTAAAGATGCGGCACGCATGTCGGCGATCGGTACCGCCGTGCGCGGAGTGTTCGGCTCGTGGGGGTACGACGAGGCGATCCCGCCGACCTATGAGCGCTACGAAACCCTCCTCGCCGGGGGCATCCACCCGGACTGGATGCTCCGTTTCGCCGATCCGGGCGGCGACGCGCTTGCGCTTCGCCCGGACTTCACGACCCAGATCGCAAGGATCGTCGCGACGCGGCTTCGCGACCAGCCGATGCCGCTACGGCTGTTCTACGTTGGCTCGGTCGTCCGGCGCCCGAGACCGTCGACCGGACGGCGTGCCGAGTTCGCGCAGGCGGGCATCGAGCTGGTCGGCTCTCAAGAGGCGGAAGCCGACGCGGAGGTCGTGGCGGTCGCGATCGATGCGCTGCTCCGGCTCGGGATCGACGACGTTCAGATTCATCTCGGCCAGAGTGGGTTCTTTCGCGGCCTCCTTCAGTCCGCCGCGCTCTCCGAGCCCGACGCCGCCGACCTGCGCAAGCTGCTCGATCGGCGAGATCGCGAAGCGCTCGCCCGGCGCGTCGCGGATCTCGGCCTGACGGAGCCGATCGCAGAACGGATCCTCGACTGTCTCGAACTCTGCGGCGGGCCGGAGATCCTCGACCGGGCAGCCGTTTCGGCTGACAACCGCACGTCGGCGAACGCCCTTCGCAACCTCTCCGATGTGTACGAGGCAGTCTGCGATCACGGCCACCGAGATCGGGTCGTGATCGATCTCGCGGAGGCTCGGGGCCTCGGCTACTACACCGGGCTGATGATCGAGGGATTCAGTCGCTCGCTCGCGATGCCGATCCTCGAGGGCGGGCGATACGACGACCTGATCGAGCGGTTCGGCGATCCACGCGCCGCCGTCGGATGCGCGCTCGACATGCCGCGCATCGCGTCGGTCCTCGCCTCACGTACCGTCAGCCCGGCCCCGGTAGACGTACTCGTCCGGTACGAGCCGGCCGCACGCCAGCGAGCGATCGAGCTCGCCGCGATGCTGCGCGCGGAAGGTCGCCGCGTGGAGCTGGAGGTCACCGACCGGACCGACGAAGAGACGGCGGCGTACGCCCGCGAGCGGGGGATCGCCGAGCTGCGGATCGTCGAGCCGGATCGGACGCGAATCCTCGACGTCACGTCCGGCGCCATCCGAGGAGGTTGACCATGGAGCGACTGACAATCGCCGTGCCGAAAGGGCGGCTCCTCGAGCCGACACTCGCCCTCTTCTCGCGGGTCGGCCTCACAGCGAGGGTCGCGGAGAAGTCGAGGGCGCTGGTCGTCCCGTCCGACGACGGAAGGGCGCGCTTCCTGATCGCGAAGCCGATGGACGTGCCAACGTTCGTCGAGCACGGCACGGCCGACGTCGGCGTCGTGGGATCTGATGTACTGGCCGAGGAGGAGCACGATGTGCTGCAGCCGCTTGACCTGCGGTTCGGCGCGTGTCGGCTGGTCCTCGCGGCGCCGCGCGATGCGGCGCCCGGCTCGCTGCCGCCGCACGCGGTCCACCGGATCGCAACGAAGTACCCGAACACAACGTCCCGATATTTCGCCCGCCGCGGCCTCCAGGCCGAGACGATCCACCTGTACGGATCGGTGGAGCTGGCGCCGAGCACTGGGCTATCCACACTGATCGTCGACCTCGTGCAAACCGGCGCAACATTGCGCGAGAACGGGCTAGAGGTGATCGACGAGATCGCCGCCACCAGCGCGCGGCTCGTCGTGAACCGTGCCGCTCACAAGATCCGCTTCGCCAAGATCGATGCGCTGGTTCGAGCGCTATCCCAGGAGGTCATGACATGATCCCCATCGTCCGCACGACTTCCCCGGACGCTCCATCGGAGATTCGTCGCCTCATCGAACGGGCCGCAGTCGAGCGGAACGTCGAACCCCAGGTTCGTACGATCCTCGATACCGTGAGGACCGACGGCGATGCGGCGCTGCTTGAATTCACCCGCCGATTCGACGGCGTCGACTGCACAGCCTATCGGCTGCAGATCACCATGGCCGAGATCGGCGCCGCGAAGGCGGAGGTCTCCCGACAGGTGCGTACGGCGATCGCCGAGGCGAAGCGCCGGATCGAGGCGTTCCACGCAAACGAGATGCAGTCCTCCTGGGAGTACGAGGCGGAGCCGGGCGTTCGGATCGCCCAGTCGGTTCGTCCACTCGACTCCGTCGGCATCTACGTCCCCGGGGGCGAAGCGATCTATCCGTCGACCGTTCTAATGAATGCGATCCCGGCCGTTGCCGCAGGCGTTGAGCGCGTCGCCCTCGCCACCCCGCCGGGGCCTGAAGGCCGCGTCGATCCGCACGTTCTCTATGCCGCCTCTTGTTGTGGCATCTCGGAGATCTACCGGGTCGGCGGCGCTCAGGCAATCGCCGCGCTGGCGTACGGCACCGAGGCGATTCCGCGCGTTGACAAGATCGTCGGTCCGGGCAACGCCTACGTCAACGTCGCGAAACGGTTGGTCTTCGGCGACGTCGGCATCGACGGACTGGCAGGACCGAGTGAGGTCGTCATCCTGGCGGACGACACCGCCCATCCAGCGCTCATCGCCGCCGATCTGCTATCGCAGGCCGAGCACGACCGGCTGGCGACCGCAGTGCTCGTAACACCCAGCCCAGTGCTCGCGGAGTCCGTCAGGGAGGAGACCACCCGACAGGTCGGTGCGCTCGAGCGGGCCGACGTGATTGAGGCCGCGCTTACGGAGCGCGGGGCGATCGTCCTCGTTGCCTCGCTCGACGAGGGGATCGACCTCGCCAACAGGCTGGCGCCGGAGCACCTCGAGCTGGTCGTGAAGCGGCCGGACGACGTCATCCCGCGGCTGCGGGCTGCGGGCACGATCCTCGTCGGCGCCAGCACACCGGTCGCGTTCTGCGACTACGGCGCCGGCCCGACCCACGTTCTCCCCACCGGCGGCGCGGCTCGCTTCTCGTCGCCGCTTGGGGTGGCCGACTTCGTGAAGCGGACGAACGTGCTGACGGTCTCGCCAGCCGCCGGCCAGCGCCTCGCCGATGCACTCGCACCGCTCGCCGAGATCGAGCGGTTCACTGCGCACGCAGCGGCGATGCGCCTTCGAAAGGAGTTCAGCGATGGCTGAATGTGCGATGGACCGGATTCGACCGGAAGTGCGGGCGATTGCGGCGTATCGGGTCGCGATCCCGCCGCATCGGATCAAACTGAACCAGAACGAGTCCGCGGTCGAGCTGCCGGATCCGATCAAGGCGGAGATCCTCGAGCGGATGCGCACCATCCCGTGGGCACGCTACCCGCAGCAGGGGGCGACAGCGTTGTCGGAGGCGCTTGGGGCGTCGCTCGCTCTGCCAGAGGACGCTGGCGTGATCACCGGCAACGGGTCGAACGAGCTGATCCAGGCTCTGCTGACGGCGATCCTCGAGCCGGGTGCGTCGATCGCGATCCCTGTGCCGACGTTCCCATTGTACCGGCAGTTCGCGGAGATCCTCGGAGCGACGGTCGTCGACGTTCCGCTCGAGCCCGACTTGACGTATGAGGCGGATCGGATCATGGATGCGGTCGACCGGACCGAGGTCAGAGCCGTGGTCTTCGCCCGTCCGAACAACCCGACCGGCACCGCGGTCCCCATCGGAATCATCGAGCGGATCCTGGCACGGACCGACACACTGGTCATTGTGGATGAGGCGTACGTAGAGTTCGCCGCTGATTCGGCCATCGGCTTGCTCGCCGCACACAAGCGGCTGGTCGTGCTTCGAACCTTCTCCAAGGCGCTGCGTGGCGCCGGCTTGCGGATCGGGTACATGGCCGCCACCGCCGGGCTGGTCGAAGAGGTTCGCAAGGTGGTCCCGCCGTTCAACACGTCGGTCTTCGACCGGGAGGCGGCCCTGGCGATCGTCCGGAATCTCGATCTGCTCCGGCCGGGAATCGAAGAGACGATCGCCGAGCGGGACCGGATCGTCGAGGAGCTCGACCGCATTCGAGGGATCTCGCCGATCCCGTCCGAGGCGAACTTCGTTTGCTTCCGAACTGACGTGCTCCCGCGCGCCCTGTTCGATCGGCTGCTGGAGCGGGGAATCCTGGTGCGTGACGTCTCCGGCTATCCGCTGTTGGGCAGCTTCCTGCGCGTAAGCGTCGGAACACCGGCGGAGAACCGCACCTTCGTCACGGCGCTACGCAAGATCATGGAGGAGCGATGAGCAATCGAGAGGCAACCATCCGAAGAACGACGAACGAGACCGATATCGAGGTAGTGCTGAAGCTCGACGGCGATGGCGATGGCGAAGGGACGATCGCGACCGGCGTCGGGCTCCTCGACCACCTTCTGACGCAGTTCGCCGTGCACGGTCTCTTCTGTCTCGAAGTACGTGCCACCGGCGACCGCGAGGTCGATGACCACCACACCGTCGAGGACGTCGGGCGGGCCCTCGGCGAGGCGATCTCGGCGTCCATTGGCGAGCGCTCCCGCATCGGGCGATACGGAACGGCCACGATCCCGATGGACGAGGCGCTGGCGCTCGTCGCCGTCGACCTCTCCGGCCGGAGCGGGTGCTGGGTCGATGCGCCGATCTCCGGAGCGATCGGGACGCTCGACGCCGAGCTGGTCGAGGAGTTCTTCGTCGCGTTCGCACGCGGCGGCCGGCTGACCCTGCATGCGCGGATCCTCGCCGGGACGAATCGGCATCACATGGCCGAAGCGTTGTTCAAGGCGTTCGGCCGCGCGCTGGATGAGGCAATCGCGATCGATCCCCGACGAAGCGACGTCCCGTCATCAAAGGGAACCCTGACATGATCGGGATCGTCGACTACGGGATGGGAAACCTGCGCAGCGTCCGGAAGGCGTTCGAGCGCATCGGACAGCCGGTGGGAATCGTCCGGACAAGCGGGGAGATCGCAGAGATGGACAAGCTCATCCTGCCCGGCGTCGGCGCGTTCGGCCGTGCGATGGAGGTGCTGACCCAGCGCGGACTGTGCGCGCCGCTCCTGGATGCGGTGGCGACCGGCACGCCGCTCCTCGGCATCTGCCTCGGCCTTCAACTCCTGTTCGAGCGCAGCGAGGAGCATGGTGTCCACAAGGGGCTCGGTCTTCTGCCCGGCGAGGCGTACAGACTCCCCGGTACAGTGAAGGTTCCACACATCGGCTGGAACCAGCTCGAGATCACCCGGACCGGTCGACTGCTCGAAGGCGTCCCCGATCGCGCGTTCTTCTACTTCGTCCAGTCCTACTACGTGCGACCGGCCAATGAGGGCTGCGTCACCGGCACGACCGACTACGGGATCTCATTCGCGGCAGTGGTCGAGCAGGACCGCGTCTTCGGCGTGCAGTTCCACCCGGAGAAGAGCCAAGACGCTGGGCTGCGGATCCTCGAGAACTTCGCAAGGCTGCCATGCTGACGATTCCGGCCATCGATCTCCGAGGCGGCTCGGTCGTTCGGCTGCAGCAAGGGCGGTTCGACCAGGAGACACGATACGACGTCGACCCCGTCGCGATTGCACGGCAGTGGCGCCAGGACGGCGCAACGTGGATCCACATCGTCGATCTCGACGGCGCCAGGACCGGACGACCGCGCCAAACCGAGGTGTTGCGCAGAATCGCCACCGAGGTCGGCGGACCGATCCAGCTCGGCGGCGGACTGCGAACCTCAGACGACATCGCGTCCGCCTTGGAGGCCGGAGCCGATCGGGTCGTGATCGGCTCCGCCGCGCTTTCCGATCCCGATCTCGTCGTCGCGGCCGTGGCACGGTACGGCGAACGCGTCGCCGCCGCGATCGACGCCCGCAACGAACGAGTATCGATCGGTGGCTGGACGAACGACGTCGACGTAGCGCCGCTCGACCTCGCGATCCGGCTGCGCGAAGCGGGCATCGTCCGGATCGTCTACACCGACATCATGCGGGACGGGGCGATGCGCGGACCGAACCTCGATGCGACGCGTCGGATCGCTGCCAAGAGCGGACTGGCTGTGATCGCGTCCGGCGGCGTCTCGTCCCTAGCGGACCTGCGACAGCTCGCAACGCCCGGCGGTGCAAACATCGAAGGGGCCATCGTCGGGAAGGCCCTGTACGAGGGGCGGTTCACGCTGCGGGAGGCGCTCGCCGCCGCGGAAGGAGGAACGTGATGCTGGCCAAGCGAATCATCCCGTGTCTCGACGTCGACGGGGGACGGGTCGTCAAGGGCACCCACTTCGTGCACCTCGTGGATGCCGGAGACCCCGTGGAGATCGCACGACGCTATGACGAGGAGGGCGCTGACGAGATCGTCTTCCTCGATATCACCGCATCAAGCGACGGCCGGGAAACGATGATCAACGTCGTTCGGCGAACACAGGAGTCCGTCTTCGTCCCCTTCACCGTCGGCGGCGGCGTCCGAACCACTGCGGACATCCGGCGGCTGCTCGCGGCCGGGGCGGACAAGGTGTCGGTCAACTCCGCCGCGGTCCGAGAGCCGGAGTTCATCGCCGAGGCCGCTCGGCAGTTCGGATCGCAGTGCGTCGTCGTTGCGATCGACGCGAAGCGATCCGAGGATGGGTTCGAGGTGTACGTCGACGGCGGTCGAACACCGACCGGTCTCGACGCGATCGACTGGGCCCTTCGGGTCGAGGAGCTCGGCGCGGGGGAGATCCTCCTGACGAGCATGGATCGGGACGGCACGCAGGACGGGTACGACCTCCCGCTCACGCGCGCCGTCTCCGAAGCGGTCAACGTCCCGGTGATCGCCTCAGGCGGCGCCGGCACACTCGAACACCTGGTCGAGGCGTTCGAGGACGGCCGCGCGGATGCCGTGTTGGCGGCGTCGATCTTCCACTTCGATCGATACGGCATTCAGGAAGCGAAGGCCTACCTGGCCGAGCACGGGATCCCCGTGCGGAGGGAGGCGCAATGAGTCCGACCGCCGATCTGACGTTCGACGATCGCGGCTTGGTCCCTGCCGTCGTGCAGGACGCGCGCACCGGCGAGGTGTTGATGCTCGCCTACATGAATGAGGAGTCACTCGGACGGACGATCGAGACCGGTGAGACTCACTTCTGGAGCCGGAGCCGCAACCGCCTCTGGCACAAAGGAGAGACATCGGGCAACACCCAGGAGGTCGTCGAGATCCGGTTCGACTGCGACGCCGACGCGCTCCTCGTTCGCATGCGGCAGACCGGCGTTGCCTGCCACACCGGCGAGCACAGCTGCTTCCATCGGACGCTCGTCGAACCGACCGAGCCCGAGGCGATCGGGAAAGCGACACCGAGGATCCTCGACGAGCTCTTTGCCGTGATCCGGAATCGGAAGGAGCACCCACAGGACGGTTCCTACACACGCAAACTCCTCTCGGATGGCATCGAGCGGATCCTGAAGAAGGTCGGCGAGGAGGCGTCCGAGGTGATCATCGCGTCGATGGGCGGCGATCCCGGCGAGATCGCCTGCGAGACCGCCGACCTTCTCTATCACTTGCTCGTGCTCCTCGCCGCGCAAGGGATCGAGCCCGAGGCCGTCTATGCCGAGCTGGCCGCCCGGCGAAAGGTGTAGCCGGGGATCCGGCCGGTTCGGCTACGCTTCCGTTCGGGGCCCCTCCCATTCCTCACGCGTCAGGACATACTCGACGCCGCGGCGCTGGTCGGCATCCCAGTCGGGGAACTCGTCCGCGTCGAGGACGAACTCCGCCCGGGGGCGCATGCCGAGCGCCTCCATCACCCAGCGCGAGCGGACGTTACCGACGAGCGTGTCGGCGACGATCGTGTCGACCCCGAACTCGGTGAACCCCTTCTGGATCAATGCACGCGATCCTTCGGTCGCGAGCCCCTTCCCCCACGCGCGCCGCATCAGCCGGTAGCCGAGTTCGATCTCGTCTGGATTCGGCAGGTACGGGCGGAAGTGGAACCAGCCGATGAACCGGTCGTTTGCCTTCTCGATCGCGGCGAAGAAGCCGAATCGCTCGCCGTAGCGTATGCGATGATCGGTGTAGTGCGGCAGCACCTTCTCGACGATCTCCGCCCGCGAGTGCGGGCGGCCGTTGTTCAGGTACCGCATGACCTCGGGATCGGCGTCGAGCGCGGACAGATGATCCGCGTCGTCCACGGTCAAGGTCCGGAGGACGAGCCGCTCCGTCTCGAGGTAGATCCGTGAACTCGTCTCGCTCATGTCTCGTGCAGCCTGCCGATCAAGATCCGACCGGTGTCCGCTCGAAGCCTCAGCAACCCGTCCGGGGCGTTGAGCGTCGCCGACCACGCCGTTCCTTCGGTGTCGCCGAACAGTGGCAGTGCGCTGGCGATGCTTCCCCGACGAGAGGCTTCCGCTTCGATCTGCAGCCGGGAGTCCGCGGGAATCCGCAGGTGCACGTCGCCGCCGGTCGACCGCGCCGCGTGCTCGGCGCCCCGTGCAAGCCGGCCTGCGATATCGATGTCGCCGCCCGCCTCGATCGTCAGCCGCTCTATGTCACCACCGCGGACGGTCGCCGACGCGCCGGTGGTGACGTCCATAGCGCTGGAGACCGCGTAGATCGCCACGTCGACGTCGGCTCCGATTACCGCGAGCGGCGTTGCCGCGGGGACGCGAACAACGAGCGCCACCGACACGTGCTCGCCCTCCCGATCGTTCGACCGACTCACGTCAAGACGAACGCCTTCGTCGGTGTGCTCACCCGACAGATCCACACCGGCCAGGTACTCGCGGGCAGCATCCATGGAAGAGCCCCACGCTCGGAGCGTGGCCGTCACGTCGATTCGGTCGCGCCCCGCTTCTCCGCGAACCTCGATCGACCCTCGCTCTAGATCGGCCACGAGCGGTGTGCCATCCTGAACCTCGTAGCTCGCGGACCACATATCGGTCGCCTCGACGTCCTCGCGGACGCTCTGGCAGCCAACCAGGCAGCCGACGGCAATCGCGACCGAGCACCGGAGGAGACAGCGCCACGACCTCGCCACGCCGAACCGCGCTTCTACTTCCAGATCTGCCAGAACTTGCGCGGAACGAGCTCGGCGGAGACCGACCCGTCCTCGATCCTCACGTTGAAATCCATCGTGTGGACCGCTCCGGTCCGGACGTCGGTCAACACGCACTCGGCGCTCGCGCGACCGCTCAGCCGCCCTTCGCTCAGCGAGATCTCGATGTCTCCGAGATTCACGCGCAGGTCCGTGAGCGACAGAATGACGTCGGCACTCGCCTCGTCCGAGAGGATTTGGATGTTCCGGTCGCCGAGAATCACACGCAGCTCGCTCTCGAAGTCGACGCCGTTGGACGGTGCTGGATCGTCGCCCACGCGTACGGCGACTGTCTCGACACCGGCCAGTGGATCCGCCGCCGGCCACAGCACGATGACGACGATCGCGACAGCAACCGCCGCGAGGCTGCCCCAGATCCAGGTTCGCTTCTTCATGAGTCCTCCTCTTGCCTTTCGGCACGCGCCCGTCGATGATAGACGGACCATACTCGGAAACGACGAGCGAGCAAAGCGGGGGGGCATGGAAGAGAAGCGATCGCCGAAATCGAGGCTGTGGTGGGGTGGCGTCATCGGGGTTTGTGCCGTCGTCGGGGCGATGATCGCGGCGCTCGTGCTGGTCCAGCCGAGAGCTCCCGAGCCGTCGACAGTCGACACGTCGGTGCCCGGTCTCGCCGATCCAATCGTCTCCCCCACCACGATCGAGCCGGACACGCTGTCCGTCGGCCATCAGGTCGGCGACGTCGCGCCGGTATTCTCACTCCCGACGCTCGACGGCGACCCGGTCTCCCTCGACGACTACCGCGGCCGGCTCGTGATCCTCGACTTCTGGGCCAGCTGGTGCGTCCCGTGCCGGCTGTCGATGCCAACGATCGAGGAAATGGCCGGCGACCTCGGTGACGACGTGGTCCTGCTCGGTATCTCCCTCGACCGGAGCGAAGCGGAGGCCCGCTCGTACATCGAATCGAAGCAGTACACCGAGCTCGTCGTCGTCTACGGATCGCTGTCCGCCGCGCGAGCCGTCGCCACAGACTACGGTGTTCTCGGGATTCCCCGGACGTTCGTGCTCGACCGGGAGGGAGTCGTTCGGTTCGCCGGCCACCCGAACCTGCTGCAGAGGAATCTGATCGAATCGCTGCTGTGAACACTTTCTGAACGCCGGATCGCGGATCCGGTGCGGGCGGCGAATCGGATCCCCGACTCGCCGGTGCCAAACGCACGAAAGGAGTCACGACGCGTGGACGCTCGGAGCACTTACACGGACATCCTCACGGAACTCGGGAAGCTGAACTCGGCCGTCTCACTCCTCTCCTGGGACTCGGAGACCCACATGCCGAAGAAGGGGCTCGCCCTTCGCGCCGAGACGATCGGCAAGCTCGCCCGCATGGCGTTCGAGCTCTCGACCTCCGATGAACTCGGCCGGAGCTTGGAGGATCTGGAAGCACGCGACGACCTCTCCGAGATCGAGGCGGCCTCCGTCCGCGTCGTCGGGAAGGAGTACCGCCGACAGAGGGCCGTGCCCGCCGACCTGTTCGAGGAGTACACGATCGCCCAATCGAAGAGCCACGCCGCCTGGGCGGAGGCGAAGCGGACCGACGACTTCGCGTTCTTCCGTCCGCACCTGGAGAAGATGGTCGACTACACCCGCCAGTTCGCCGAGCTGTACGGTTACGAGGACTGTCCGTACGACGCGCTGCTCGACCGATTCGAGCCGGGGATGACAAGCGCCAAGCTCCGAGCGATCATCGAACCGCTCCGCGAACGGCTCGTCCCGTTCCTCGCCCGCCTCCTCGCCGATGGAACGCCGCCGGACGCCTCCGTCCTCGACGGCCGGTTCGCGCTCGACGTCCAGCGCAGGCTGGCGCGGACCGTCCTCGACCGGATCGGCTACGACTTCGACGCCGGCGCGCTCGACGACACGATGCACCCGTTCACGACGCAGATCGGTCCGGGCGACGTCCGCGTCACGAACCGCTACCTGGAATCGAGCCCCCTTCCCGGCCTGTTCGGCGCGCTCCACGAAGGGGGGCACGCGCTGTACAACCAGGGGATGGGAGACGACCTGTACGTGCTGCAACTCACCGAAGGCTCGTCGTTCGGCTTCCACGAATCGCAGTCACGCCTGATCGAGAACCAGGTCGGACGAGGGCGCCCGTTCTGGGCGTTCTTCCGGCCGATCCTCGTCGACGCCTTCCCGAACCTCGGCGGCGTTTCCGCCGACGCGCTGCATCGGGCGGCAAACGTCGTCTCTCGGTCCCTCATCCGCGTCGAAGCAGACGAGGTGACGTACAACCTCCACATCATGCTTCGATTCGAACTGGAGACGAGGCTGCTCGATGGCTCGATCGACGTCGCCGACCTGCCGGCCCTCTGGAACGACGCGATGCAGCGCTATCTTGGGGTGACGCCGGAGACCGACGCCGAAGGCGTCCTTCAGGACGTCCACTGGTCGAGCGGCCTGATCGGCTACTTCCCGTCGTACATGCTCGGGAACCTGTACGCCGCGCAGATCACGCGCGTCCTTCGGGCCGAGATCCCTTCGCTCGACGATCAGATCGCCGGCGGCGATTTCGCGCCGATGCTGGCATGGCTGCGCGAGAAGATCCACCGCCACGGCGGAGTCCTCGAACCAGCCGAGCTGATCGCCCGAATCACCGGCGAGGAACTCGACGCGGAACCTTTCCTCGAGTACGTCACGGAGAAGTTCTCGGAGATCTACGACCTCTAGCCGGACCCGAAGCGCCTACTCGGACGGCTTCCTCCGCCGCATCCGGCGGCGCGGCCGACGGGAGCGACTCTGTCCCTTCCGGACGGAGATCGGCATCGTCGACTGCGCCGCTTGGGGCTTGCACATCGACGCCAACGCGTCGTGAATCGTCTCGGTCTGGTACTCGCGCGTCTTCTGCGTCACCGGGATGAAGTCGTACGGCGCGGCGCCGAGCTGGCGCACGAGCCGCTCCATCTCGGCGAGGCAGTGGACCGCGCCGTTCCCCGATCCGCCGGCCGCTGCGACACAGACGGTCGGCTTCCCGTCGACGATGGACTTCTCGCCGTTCTTCTTCGTCGCTTCGCAGCGCCGCAGTCGATCGAAGAACGCCTTCATCGTCTCGCTCTGCTCGCCGAAGTAGACCGGCGTCACCCAGACGAGGCCTTCCGCCTCGGCAAACATCTTCTGCAGGTCCGCGAAGTCGTCCTCGCGACAGCAGCGATGCGTCGTTCGGCATGTTCCCCATCCGTTGCCGCAGATCGCACATCGATGGACGTTGTATTCGTTCAGATTGACGAGCCGGGCTCGGCTTCCGCCGTCCACCACGCCCTGCCTCGCCGCCTCGCCGCATGCCGCAGTGAGGCCTTCCTTGTTCGGTGTGCTCGTTACGATCAGTACTTTCATGCCTTCCCTTCCCGCGGCACGACCGTGCCGCTCGCTATGTGTAGTTGAGTCGCGTGGGCGCTCTACCCCGTCGACGCATCTCGCATCGCGGTGAGAACGCGCTCCGGCGTGAACGGCGTCGATCGCAGTCTCACGCCGACCGCATCGTAGATCGCATTGGCGATCGTCGGGATCGGTCCGTTAATCCCAATCTCCCCGACCGACTTCGCCCCCATCGGGCCGGTCGGCTCGAACGACTCGACGAGGATGACCTCGAGTTTCGGGACGTCGAGCGCGCCAGGGATCTTGTAGTCGAACAGCGACGGATTTCGCACACGCCCCCGCGAGCTAATCTGCATCTCCTCGGTGAGGGCGTAGCCGATCCCGTTGACCAGCGCTCCCTCCATCTGCCCCTCGGCCATCGAGGGGTTGA
>CAZSNG010000038.1:0-21524 GCA_964608345.1 uncultured Thermotogae bacterium | reverse complement strand
GCCTGCGAAGCGGCCCGCAGGTCGGCTTCGTAGACCTCGTCTCCGACCTCGAATCCAACGACCTCCAGAACGTTTCTGTCTCTGATCTCGACGGTGCCGTCGATAGCGATGCCGGATACGGTTAGCGGATACTGCACCGCCGCCCACCCGACCGCCGACGAACCCGCGATCAGAATCAAGGCCAACCCGAACACCAGGCGTCTCATTCCCCGTGCCTCCTCTGTGCGTTCTACAAGACGGGATCTTACCGCAAGAATCCAGCGTTGGTGAACTCGAACTGTACCCGCCCGATGTGTCGTTTTCATGAATCGGAGGGGCCCGCCTTGTGTCGGGATCACTCGCCGATCGATTGAGCGACCGATCGATACTGAACCGCTTCCGCGATGTGGCTCGCAGACAGCCGATCGGCCCCCTCGAGGTCGGCGATCGTCCTCGCCACTCGCAGGATTCGAACGTGTGCCCGCGCGCTCAGACCGAAACGAACCACCGCCCGCCTCAGCAGGCTCTGCGCTTCGTCCTCCAGCCGGCAGTGTGCATCGAGCAGCGCGCCATCGATCTGCGCGTTGGAGAAGATGCCGGCCTCGCCGCAGAGCCTCTCCCATTGCAGCTCGCGGGCGCGCGCCACGCGCGCACGAACGTTCGCCGAGGCCGTCGGTTCCCGCGATCCAAGCATCTCGCTCGGCGCAAGTCTGGGCACCTCGATAAACAGGTCGATCCGGTCGAGGAACGGTCCCGAGAGCCTTCTCCGATACCGATGGATGTCACGCAACGCACAGCGGCATGGCTGTAACGAGTCACCCAGATAGCCGCACGGGCAAGGGTTCATCGCTGCGACCAGCGTGAACGACGCTGGGTATCGGATCGAAATTCCGGCGCGTGAGAGGAGGATCGTTCGCTCTTCGAGCGGTTGGCGCAACGTCTCGAGCACGCGACGATCGAACTCGGGCAGCTCGTCGAGGAAGAGGACACCGTGGTGCGCCAGGCTGATCTCGCCGGGACCGGGCACTCCGCGACCGCCGCCCACCATGCCCGCATACGAGATCGTGTGATGAGGCGAACGGAACGGCCGACGGCGAACGAGCGAGCAACCCGCTTCGAGCAGTCCCGCCGAGCTGTAGATCTTCGACACGTCCAACGCTTCCTCGAACGTCATCGGCGAGAGCAGATCGGGTAGGCAGCGAGCGAGGAGGCTCTTCCCCGCACCGGGCGGCCCGATCATCAGCAGGTTGTGCCCCCCGGCCGCGGCGACTTCAAGCGCGCGCTTCGCCTGCGCCTGACCCCGCACCTCGGCCAGATCGAAGGCGATCGGCGGCGCCTCGGACCGCAGTGCCGCCTCTCGGTCGACGTGAACCGGCTCGATCGGCTTCAGGCCGCCGAGGAACTGCGCCACGTCGAGCAGCGAGCCGACCGGATACACGGGCAGCTTCGTCGCGAGCGCAGCCTCGTGCGCGTTCTCGAGCGGCACCACCATGCCGTCGACGTCTGTGGCGGCCGAGATCGCGATCGGCAGCACGCCGCGCACTCCTCGGATCTCTCCATCGAGGGCGAGCTCCCCGACAAACAGATAGGACGCCGCAGGTGTCGGGACCTGTCCCGAGGCGATCAGGATGGCGGCGGCAATCGGCACGTCGAAGCCGACCCCCTCCTTCCGCAGATCCGCCGGTGCGAGGTTCGCCGTGATCCGGCCGGCGGGGAACTGAAGGCCTGCGTTCTTGATCGCACTGCGGATCCGCTCCCGGCTCTCGGAGACTTCCTTCTCGGCCAAGCCGACGACGTGGAACAGTGGAAGCCCCCCGCTGACGTCGCACTGCACTTCGATCAGCCTGGCCTCGATGCCGAGGACGGCGCCGCTCAACAGTCGGGCGTACACGTGTCGTCCACCTGAAACGCGTCGCGATGGAGCGTCGCCACCCCGTCGAGAAACGCGACGACGTCGAACCGCGCCGGCAGGGTGCACGCCGTCTCGCTCAGAAAGCTCCGTGCTGCGGCGACCAATCGGCGCTGCTTCGCCGGGTGCACCGCCGCCTCCGGTCCGCCGAAGCCGGATCCCGCTCGGGACTTCACCTCGACAAACACGAGCGTCGGTCCGTCGCGCGCCACGATGTCGATCTCCCCCCGCGCGGTTCGCCAGTTCCGCGCCACGATCTCGTATCCGTTCTCGCGGAGATACAAGCAGGCGTTCCGTTCCGCCGCTTCACCCGTCCTCCTGTCGTCGTTCTTCGCCACGTGTCATATAATAGCTTGCATGACGGATCGATGCCAGAACAGCTCGGCTCCAGAAGGAAGTCCTAGTTCAATTGCGATGCGCGTTTGCGCCGCGTATAATCCCCTCGACATCGCAAGGAATGAAGGCGGCATGGGTACGATTCTGAAGGGCATTCATCCGATCGGGGGAACCTCCCCCATTGACATTCGATTCGAGGAGACTCGGATCACGGAGATCTCCGAAACGGAGATCGCACCGCGTGCCGGCGACGACGTCATCGACGGCGCGGGAAAGCTCGTCGCCGCCGGCTTCATCAACGCACACACCCATCTCGCGATGGTCCTCTTCCGCGGTCTCGCCGACGACGTCCCGCTGAAGACGTGGCTCGAACAGCACGTCTGGCCGATCGAGGCGAAGCTACGCCCCGAGGACGTCTACTGGTGCACGCTGCTCGCGGTGGCGGAGGGCATTCGCGGCGGCACGATCGCGTTCGCCGACATGTACTTCCACACCGACGAGGTCGGACGCGCGCTGGAGGAGAGTGGAGCACGCGCCCTCCTCTCCTACGGGATGATCGCTCCTTCGATGGCCGAGAAGGGCCGGTCGGAGATCGATGCGGCGATCGGGTTCATCGAGCGATGGGACGGCGCGGCCGAAGGCCGCATCCGGGCGGCGATCAGCCCGCACACGATCTACACCTGCGGCGAGGACGTCTGGCGGGCCACGATCGACGTGGCGTCCGCACACGGCGTCCCGATCCACACGCACGTCGCCGAGACCCGCCCGGAAGTCGAGGCGTGGCTGGCAGAGACCGGCGAGGGTACGGTGCCGTACCTCGAGCGCATCGGCGCGTTCTCCGTTCCGATGCTCGCGGCCCACTGCGTGCATGTCGACCGTTCGGACATCGAGATCCTGGCCGCCCACGACGTCACCGTCGCGCACTGCCCGAAGAGCAACGCGAAGCTGGGCAGCGGCATCGCGCCGGTGAACGAACTGCGTGCCGCGGGCGTCCCTGTGGCCGTCGGAACCGACGGTGCCGCGTCGAACAACCGGCTCGACATGGTCGAGGAGACCCGCGCGGCATGGATGCTCCAGCGGGCGCTTCACGAGGATCCGATGCACCCAAGCGCCGAGGACGTTCTCGACATGGCGATGGGCGCCGGCAGGGCCGTTCTCGGTCTCGAACCGGAGGGGCTGGTCGAGGGCGGAAGCGCCGATCTGATCATGATCGACCGCGAGCCGCTTCATTCGACGCCGCGCCACGACCCGACGGCGACGCTCGCGTTCGCGTCGAGCGCGCTCGACGTCACCGACGTCCTCGTCGACGGGCGGTGGCTGATGCGGGACCGAGAGCTGCGCACGATCGATGCGGACCGGGTAAGATTCGAAGTTGAGGGGCTGCTCAGCAGGTACAACAACTAGGCTGACCCCGCCTGGGAGGGCGGAAACTCCCTCTCTCGGACGAGGGCGAAAAGGAGCAACAATGGGACTGACGACGGAGAAGAAGGCAGAGATCATTCGGGAGTATGCAAAGGGCAACGACGACACGGGATCCGCACAAGTGCAGATTGCGCTGTTGAGCGAGCGGGTCCGAGAACTGACCGAGCACCTCGGCCAACACAAGAAGGACTTCAGCTCCCAGCGAGGACTGAGGAAGATGGTCGGCCAGCGCCGACGATTGCTGAAGTACGTCAAACGTCATGACTTGGCAACGTATCGCGAGCTGATCGAGAAACTGCAAATCAGAGGAGTCTAGAGATTCCATGTACGTTCGAGAGAGCATTCAGTTCAACGGAAAGGAACTCGCACTGGAGACCGGGCAGATTGCCCGGCAAGCGGGTGGGGCTGTTCTGGCGACCCACGGCGACACGCACGTACTCGTCACGGTCGTCACGGAGGAACCGCGGCAGGACATCGGATACTTCCCGCTGCGCGTCGACTACGAAGAGCGATTCTATGCAGCAGGCAAGATCCCCGGTGGATTCTTCAAGAGGGAGGGCCGGCCGAGCGACGTCGCCGTGCTGAGCGGCCGCATGATCGACCGACCAATCCGTCCGCTGTTCCCCAAGGGATACAAGGACGAGGTTCAGATCATCGCGACAATCCTCTCGGCGGAGCCCGACTGCTCGCCGAACGTCCTGGCGATCCTCGGCGCGTCAGCGGCGCTGATGATCTCGGATGCCCCGTTCCAGGGGCCGATCGCCGGCGCAAAGGTCGGCCACGTCGACGGTCGATGTGTGCTCGATCCGAACGCGGAGACGATCGCCGAGACCGGCAACGAGATGACGATCGCCGGCACCAAAGACACCGTCACGATGGTCGAGGGGATGATGAAGGAGCTGACCGAGCCCCAGGTCGTCGAGGCGATCGACTTCGGCCACGCCGCCATCCGGGAACTCATCGCGCTGCAGGAACGGTTCATCGCACAGGTCAATCCGGTCAAGCCGGAATTCGTCGCCGTCGAGCCGGAGGGGACGCCCGACCTCGCCGAGCGCGTCCGGCAGATCGTCTGGCCCGAGTTCCCGTCGATCCATTCGGCCGCCACGAAGCGCGAGCGTGGCGAATTCATGAAAGGCCTGAGGGAGCGAGCGGTCGAGGCGATCGTCGCCCCCACCCTCGAGGAGGAGGAGGCCGCCGCGCTGACCTCGGAGGTCGCCGGTGCGATCGAGTCGCTTCTCGAGGAGTACATGCGCCAGGAGATCCTCGAGCGGGGCGTCCGCCTCGACGGCCGCCGCCCGGAAGAGATCCGACAGATCGATTGCCGCGTCGGCGTCCTTCCGCGAACACACGGGTCCTCCCTATTCACCCGCGGCGAGACCCAGAGCCTCGGAGTTATCACGCTCGGGGCCGCCCGCGGCGACGCGCAGATCATTGACCAGATGATGTTCGACGGGCGAAAGCGATTCATGCTCCACTACAACTTCCCGCCGTTCTCGGTCGGCGAGGTTCGCCGGGTCGGCTCCCCGAGTCGGCGCTCGATCGGCCACGGTCACTTGGCTGAGAGTTCCCTGAAGTGCATCCTCCCGAGCGAGGAAGACTTCCCGTACGTCATCCGTGTCGTCTCGGAGATTCTCGAGTCAAACGGATCGTCGTCGATGGCGACGGTCTGCAGCGCGTCCCTCGCGATGATGGACGCCGGCGTTCCTTTGATGAAGCCGGCCGCCGGAATCGCGATGGGCATGATCGAGGACGCCGAGTCCGGACGCCGAGTCATCCTGACCGACATCCAGGGCGCCGAGGATCATCACGGCGACATGGACTTCAAGGTCGTTGGCACTCGCGACGGCGTCACCGCATTCCAGATGGACGTCAAGGTCGGCGGTGTCGACAGCAACACGATGCGTGAGACGCTCGAACAGGCTCGGCGCGCTCGGCTGGCGATCCTCGACGAGATGGAGCGAGCAATCCCAGCGCCACGTGCGGAGCTATCGCAGTTCGCTCCGAGGCTGATCACGATCCACATTCCGACCGACAAGATCGGGATGGTCATCGGTCCCGGCGGCAAGATGATCCGCCAGATCATCGAGGAGACCGGGGCGGAGATCGACATCGAAGACGATGGCAGCGTGAAGATCGCCGCCGTCGACCCCGTGTCGGTCGCCGCGGCCCAGCAGTGGATCGAGGATCTCACGGACGAACTGGAAGAGGGCACGGTCTTCACGACCAAGGTCACCCGCATCGTTGATTTCGGCGCATTCGTCGAGTTGAAGGGCGGCGGCGAAGGACTCGTCCACGTCTCCAACCTGGCCGACGGGTTCGTCGACAAAGTCACCGACTACGTGAAGGTCGGCGACGAAGTCACGATCGAGGTCATCGGCACCGACAAGATGGGCCGTCCCGATCTGAAGCGGATCGCACCCGACGGCGAGCAGCCCGCCGGACACAGCGGAGACCGCGAGCGCAAGCCGCGCCGGGACCGCGGAGGCAGAGGCGCCGCAACGGCCAAGGAAGCGCCGGCCGACGCACCTCCTTCCAAGCCGGTCCACGCCGGGGACATCATCGAGGGCGTCGTGACCAACACGACCGACTACGGCGCGTTCGTCGAACTGACGCCCGAGGTGACCGGACTGATCCACATCTCGGCGCTATCGGACGAGTACGTCCGGCGCGTCACCGATGTGGTGAAGAGCGGCGATCAGGTCACCGTCGAAGTGATGAACATCGACGACCGTGGCAGGTACAAGCTGCGCCGCATCGTCCCCGAGGACGAGCGCCGGGCGGTCGAGGAAGCGGAGGACGCGCCGGAGGCCCCCGAGGCTGAGGCGGCGCCCGTAGCGAGCGCCGAGCCACAGCCTGAGCCGCAACCGCAGCCCCAGGCCGAAGCCGAGCCCCAGGCCGAAACCGAGCCCGAGCCCGAGGCTGACGCCCCGGCGACGGAGCCGAAGCGCGAGAAGGAAGAGGTCGAGGAACCCGGTCCTCAGGAATTCGAGGATCGTTGGTAACACGCGAGCTCTTCCAAGGAGCCCACGAAGCGACACTGGAGAACGGACTGCGGATCCTCGTCGAAGAGGTTCCGCAGTCCCGTTCTGTTTCAGCCGGCATCTGGGTCCGGGTCGGAAGCCGGGACGACCCGCACGGCGCACCGGGCATCGCCCATCTGATCGAGCATCTCGTCTTCAAGGGGACGGAGCACCGGGACGCTGAGCAGATCTCGCGTGAGATCGACGGCGTCGGCGGCCACCTCAACGCCGCGACCGGGAAGGAATCGACGTTCTACTACGCCGACGTGCCGGCCGACGGCCTCGCGACCGCGGTCGACGTCCTCGCGGACCTCGCCTTCCGTCCGCAGTTCGATGCCGAGCAGATCGAGCTGGAGCGAAACGTCGTCCTCGAGGAGATCCGCGGCAGCCTCGACGATCCGGAGCACTTCGCGTACGACTGCTTCGCCGCCGGTCTCTGGAGCGACGGGCATCCGCTGTCGCACTCCGTGCTCGGAACGCGGGATGCCATCGCCGGCGCGACGCGCGAGCATGTCGTGGCCCAGCACGCTCGCTTCTATCGGCCCGACAATGCGGTCCTCGTCGCCTGCGGGGCAGTGCAGGCGGACGATCTGATCCGCCGGGCGCGTGAGCTGCTGCCACCCGCTGCGCCGGCCGACGCCCCGAAGAGCCAACGGACAGCGCCTGCCCTCCGGCCGGGGCGCTACCATCAGGAACGCCCGACCGGGCAGATGCACGTGTACTTCGGCCTCGCCGGGCCCGACTCCTCCGACGACGATCGGTTCCCTCTCGAGGTCGCCAATTCCATCCTCGGGGACGGACCGAGCTCCCGGCTGTTTCGATCGATCCGAGAGGATCGCGGCCTCGCCTACGCCGTCGCGAGCAACCTGACCTGCTACACCGACCGCGGTCTCTGGCTGATCTACGCAGGCATCGCGCCAACGACCATGGAGCCGGTCATCGACCTCGTGACCGAGGAGCTGGGTCGCCTGCGGACCGAGCCCATCCCGCAGGACGAGTTCGAACTCGCCAAGGCGAAACTACGCGGCCACCTCATCCTCGGCCTGGAGACGAACGGCAATCGAGCAGCGCGACTCGGGAACGCCGCGATGCATCGGCGCGACATCCTCTCGCCGGACGAGCTCCTTACGAAGCTCGACCGGATCAGCTTGGAAGACGTCCGGCGCGTCGTCGAGCGGTACCTCCTGCCCGACACGGTGAACCTCACGACCGTCGGACCGGACGGCTAGCGCGTTGCCGATCGGCCGCGCCGCAGCTACCATAGGTCCGCCATGGCCGTTGCCGTCTACCCAGGAAGCTTCGATCCGATCACCCGAGGGCACATCGACATCGTCCGCCGGGCGCGGAAGCTGTTCTCCACGCTGTACGTCGCCGTGGTTGCGAATCCGCACAAGAGCCCGCTGTTCACCGTCGAGGAGCGCGTCGAGATCACCGACGCTGCGTTGACCGAGGAGGGCGTGAACGGCCTCGAAGTCATCAGCTTCAACGGCCTGTTGATCGACTGTGCGCGTGCCCATGGCGCCGACGCGATCGTGCGCGGCCTTCGGGCCAACGCCGACTTCGAATACGAGTTTCAGATGGCTTTGACCAACCGCGATCTCGAGCCGAACCTCGAGTCCGTCTTCTTCATGACGGAGAAGCGGTTCAGCTTCCTGTCCTCGTCGATCGTGAAGGAGATCTGCATGTACGGCGGCGACGTCTCGACGTTCGTGCCATCGAGCGTCGAACGCGCGCTCTGCGAGAAGCTCGGCTCCGACAGCTAGCCGGCGCCACACCCGGTTCAGGAACCCCTTGCACCCGCCTACCGGCTCTCAGCACCGTACAAGGCGCCGATTGATTGCAGCGCAGTTCATCCTCTCGAACGTCCTCGCATCCACCAGATGATCGCGACGACAACCAGGCTGAGGAACGCCATCAAGCCGGCGAAGATGACCCAATGCCACTCGGCGACCTGCTCCGCCCGGAACGCGGGTCGCACGTCGAAGTTGTGCCACGGTCCGGTCCGGCCAAGGATGTAGATCGCGACGCGCGCGGCATGGGTGATGACAGCCGCCACGGTGACGCGAAGCGGCAGCCGGGCCCGGGCAGCGGTTCCCCCGATCCACCACCAGGCAGCGCTGAGGACGACGGCCACGTCAACCAGGAACTCGACGACGAGAAGTGCCGAGGCCCAGGCCACCATCGTCGTCATCGAGCCGTCCGTCAGCATGATGATCGTTCGGACAAGCAGGATGCAGATGCCGAGTCCGACGACCGTCGCGTAGGTGCGCTGTCGATTCCAGGCCATCCCGTGGGTCCTTTCGGGGACGCGGCAGCCGCCACCTGATCCGCGCCGCCGGTGTCGGTAGAATCTACTCCTACGCGGAAGGGAGTTCCATGTCACTCGACATCATGAAGCCGTTCATGGTCGTGCTCGCGGTCGGCCTTCTTCTCGTCATCGCGTCGCCCATACTCAGCCAGGACGGGGAGACCTCCTGGCTCGGGATCTCAGCACGGTTCCGCCAGCTCGTGGAGGAGTGCCATCAGCAGCATCCGATGTGGGATCGCGGCATCTGCGAGGGCGTCGTCCGCGGCGACCTGTGGGTCGGCATGACGACGGAGATGGTCCGTGCAACCCTCGGCGAGCCGAAGCAGATCGAGCTTCCCGATCCCGACCATCCCGCTCGAGAGGCGTGGACGTACTACACGCCGTACTACGGCAAGGAGCTTCTGCAGATCGAGAATGGCCTGCTTATCGGGTGGGGACCGCCACCGGACGGATGCGAGACCTGCGGCATCATCCGTCCACGTCCGTAGTTCAACTCACAGTGCTCCCTACCACTTCATCGTCTCGTACCTTCGCTGCAGCTCCGCCACGATCCTCTTGGGATCTGTTCCAGCCGTGAAGCCGAAACGAGCGATCGGCTCGGTGGCTCCGATCTAGCATCTGGGTGGTCGGTACCCCACCTGGCTACGACTTGTCGGTGTCGGGCTTGAGCAGTTCGTCCACGATATTCGCAAGGGCTGCCACTCGTTGGGCTTGCTTTTCCTCGCGCTCTTCCGAGCCCTCTTCGAGCTCCTCGATCTCCGCCGCAAGACGATCTGCCTGCCTGCGGAACTTGGCGTCATTGTAGAGCTTCAGTGCGTCCATGAGCGGACCAAGAGGTTGCTCCTCACCATCTCGAATGCTGTAGAACCTCTCAAGAAGGGCCGCACTCGCGGACGTCGGGGCGAAGTCTGCATACTGATCGTTCTTGCGGCCATCCAAGCTGATGATGACGTAGGGCGTGCTCCCCGCGTATGCGTTCCCGCTAGCGTCGACGAGTTCGCATCCTCCTCCGATGGTGTAGTCCCTCAGCAGCTCGGGGTCAGCGTCATCCGCCGTGATCAGCCGGAAGTCGGCTTCGGGCGGCAGATCTCCCGGACGAAGGAATGCAAGGGGCTCCGTCGCCTGGAATGCAGGTGATCGATCGAACATGCGACTGCCCAATCTGCCAGCGAGCTTCGTGATTGCACTGGCTGTAAGGAGATGGGCACTTGCCGAGGCGAACAGCGGGATCCCTGCGGCTTGAGTCAGCGCTTGTGCCACCATGCCAAACACCTCGTCGGGAAACTCGTCGAATCCGATTTCGACCGTCAGTAGGGTGTTCTTCTCCGTCAGCGCGGGAGAGTAGTACACCAGTGGAGTCCCCTTCTCCGTCGCTGCAGGGTTCTTCACGCTGTGCCTCGCTGCCACGTCCTTCTCAACGAGATTGACCGCGCGAGGTGCAGCGTTGAAGGATGCGATGCTCTTGATAGCCGTCGTGACGAGCATATCCTTCTTCCTGTCGAGCAGATACGGCTCTGGAAACTTCCCTGTGTACACATGCCGGATCTCGATCGTAAGCGGCTTCCCAGGTCCGATGGGTTCAAAGGGCGTGGGCTCACCGGAAGGGGGCACCATCGAGTCCCGCAAGTTGGTTGCAGTCAAGGCGCCCGTCGCGAATTCGAGGCTGGCACGCGCACGATCCCGCGAGAATGCCTCCCTGAAATCTGAGAGCTGCCCATCTCCCTGTTTCTCGTAGAGTTCTTCACTCGTGACGAACGCGTCGCCCACCGCATAGTAGATCGCCATTCCGGGACCTCCGATCAGCACAGCTTGGTTCACCTTCGGCCAACAACAATTCGAGCGCAGTCCCAAACTCAAGCATCATTGCTCACTGAGCGCTGGCCGTCCTCGCGTTGCTTCTCTCGCCTCTCCTAGTCAGCCATATTGGCATTGCTATGAGGCATTCCATCCTACAACCATGAAGCTGCTCGGGCAACTCGACTCGAACGTCATGTTGCTTGAGTGAATGGCACCTGCCATTCACCCAGCAAAGGCAGGTGTCGGAGTTGGGGCAAAGCCTTGATTGTTGACGTTGCTGAAGCGCCGGACAACCCAGGGACGTCTCCTGCACTCACGACCTGTCCGCAGTGAGCAAGAGCGGCAGTAGACCATCCTCTCCGATTCAGACACCAAAGAACAAGACCTGACCACCATCCATCGGGTGGGGCCGCCACCGGACGGATGCGAGACCTGCGGCGTCATCCGTCCACGCCCCGTGCGCTGAACGGCGACATCCGAGGCCGTTCCTGGTGGCCTACTACGAGCCGGCCCGCCTGTCGAGAACCTCGCGAGCGAACTGCATCTTGCGCTGTTGCTGATCGATCCGCTGGTCCTGGGCACGTGAGCCGTGTCCGGCCTCGAACCAGTGGACCGAGATCTCCTTGCCGAGCGCCTTCAGCTTCGCTTCGTATACCCTCATTTGCCGGGCGGGACAGCGCGTGTCGTTGCTCCCTTGGATGACCAGAAGCGGGGCCTGGATCCGCTCCGCGTAGGTGATCGGCGAGCTCTGCGCGTGCGCTTCGGGAGTCTCCTCCGGCGTGCCACCGAACAGCACCCGCTGGTACCCTCTCAGCGACTCGCTCTCGTCCTCATACATCACCGACCAGTCGGCGATGGCGACGTCGGCCATCCCACCGGCCCACAGCTTGGGACGCTTCCCGGCCGCCAGCAACGTCAGGAATCCGCCGTACGAGCCCCCGGTCACGAAGACCGCGTCCGGCAGAGCGATTCTCTCATCGACGAGCCACCGGTGGGCGGCCGCCATGTCCTCGACTTCCAGCTCGCCAAGCCTGCCGACGATCGATTTCTCGAACACCTTCCCGAACGTGGTCGATCCGTGATAGTTGATGGTGAGAAACGCGAAGCCGTGATCGAGCCACGCCTGGCACGCCGGCGAGAAGGTGCTCAGCATTGCCGCCGTCGGCCCGCCGTGGGTGTGCAGAATCGTCGGGAACGGACCTTCGCCCTCCGGGACGGCCAGCCAGGCGTGGATGCTGTCGCCGTTCTCCGAAGCGAATGAGATCGACTCCCACGGCCGCCCGTCCGGAACGTCGCCGGCCGCGAGGACGGTGCCGCTCCTCGCGCCCGTCGTCGCGTCCAATGCGATCAGGCGGGATGGATGGGCGACGTCCTGCCAGGTCACGAGGAGCCGGCCGTCGTCGGTGAAGGCTCCCGGATTGGCGCCGAACGTCCCGTCGGGATGCGCGAGTTTCGTGATCCCACCGGTCCCCAGATCGTACAGGTGCAGCTGCTGCACCCCTTGATGACGCTGACTGAGCAGCACGTGCCTTGCGTCCCTCGACCACTGCAGGGCGGCGACTTCGCCATCGATCCCGTCGAGGATCAGATCCCGGCGCTCGCCGGTGCGCGGATCCCAGACGATCGGGCGGGGGAAGCCGGACCGGCTCGACGTGGACAAGATCCGGAAGTCACCGGCAGCCGGCGAGAACTCGCCCAGGCTGTGACCGATCCCTTCCCCGTCCCACAACTCGGCGATCCGCTCGCCGCTTTCGACGTCGAACGCCATCAGCTTCATGTCCGGCGATCCGGTCCCCTCGGTGGTGGCAATGACGGCGACCTCACCGTCATACGAGAGGGACGGGCCGTGAATGAGGCTCTTGCTCTCCTGGATCAGCCGCGGCGCCTCGCCCGGAGCGAACACGTACAGCATTTGACCGCTCGGATCGGTCGCGCGGATTCCGAGGAGGTTCCCCCGGAAGCTCTGGACGATCTGAAACGATCCGTACGGAGGGAGGTCGGGCGTGACGTCTTCCGGTGCGCCGCCGTCGAACGCAACCCGGACGAAGTGACCGATCTCGTTGCCACCGTCGTCCTGCATGTAGTAGACGTGCTCTCCGTCGGCCGAGAGGAGCCCGCCGACCACGCCGGTCTCCCGGTCAGTCAGCCGGCGCAGATCGCCGGACTCGACGTCCCACGCGTACAGCTGGAAGATGCCGTCCCGATCGGTGCACGCCAGCCCGCGCTTCGGATTGAGGTTCGAGATCGTCGCCCACGGGACGCTCGGCGCTCGAAACCGCTGCTTCCAGATCGCGTTCTCACTGAGATCGAGCTTCTTCGTCATCCGCGCCTCCCTAGTTACCCTACGTCGATCGGAGCAGCTGCCTGTCGCGGCCGCGCACCGGCCCCGACCGTGCCACACTGCTGGATTGTAGCGCCCTGCCTGTTCGACCGCTCCACGGCCTTCCGACAGCCGGCAGGGCCGCGCGGCGCTCTGATGCATCCCCGCGACGGAGACGAGACGTTCGGGCGAGATGGTGCTCCGTGTCCGTCGAGATCGACGCAGAAGGAGGCGTCATGAGGGTCTTGATCCTGAAAGCAAGCCCCCGGAAGGACGGGAATACAGCGACGATGGCCGATCGCTTCGCTGCAGGGCTCCGCGACGTCGGCCACACCGACGTCATCGAGTTCCACCTCAACGACTTCACGATTCGCCCTTGCCAGGCGTGCAACCGCTGCTTCCAGCCTCCCTACACCGGCTGCGTCCTCGACGATGATTTCATGACGATCTTCCCTCACTTCCGCGACGCGGACCTCGTCGTCTTCGCGGCGCCGGTGTACTGGTGGCATCTGTGCGCGCAGATGAAGACGTTCATCGATCGGATGCATCCGATGCTCACGTTCGATCGCGACCACTGCCTCCCGACCAAGGATCTCGTCCTCCTCACGGCACACGTCGCACAGGATCCGTACGGCATCGACCTCGTGATCAGAATGTTCGAGTCGATCACCGGCTGGGCCGGCATGGGCTTCCACGCCGTTCGCTTTCACTCCGCCGCCGGGCACGTGCGAGACGATGAGGCGAGCTTGACGGAGACGTTCGACCTGGGCCGTTCCTTCGCAGACTGGAAGAGGCCTGTTCTCTCCATCCCGTGCCCCCTGGAAGATTGCGGCTCCCTGTTTCGCAACACGGATCACGCTGCGATGCACCTCGTGATGGCGGCAGACGAGCACCACCTCGCGTGGAAGGCCGAGAACCTCTCCGAGGAGCACACGCTCTCCAACACGCACGATCTCTTCGCGGAGACACGCAGGCTCCTGGAGAACCCGTAGGAGATTCCGAGTTGAGGCGCGTCGGGCCGTCGGTTCGCCGCGCCTTGTCCGGCCGATCCTAGCTCGGGATGCCTTCCGAGCGCTGCAGCTCGACGACGTTCCCTTCCGGGTCGGCGACGTACTGAAGGTGATCGTCCCGATGCCCGCGATCTCGCGGGATGGCAACTCGCCAGCCGCCTTGACGTCGTAGTCGAAGACAGCCTGCGCGACGGCTTCGACATCATCGACCGCGAACGCGAGATGCACGAAGCCGCGGGCGTTCGGGGCGGCAGGTGGACGCTCCGAGAGCGCGTCACACTGGGAGATCCCGAGCGTCGGTCCGTCGCCGTCATAGCCGGGAAGCCGAAGATGAATCCTCGAGATGCGCGCTCCATCGAGCCCGGTCGCCCGATCCGACCACTCGCCGGGCAACTCCCGCTGCGACGGTACAGACACGCGGCCACGGCATTCCTCGTAGAACGCTGCCAGCCGCCGCCAGTCCCTCGCAATCAGGTTCGTGTGCGTGTATCGAGTGGGCATGTCACCATGCTATCGCATTCGCCTGCAGTGGAAGCAGCCTAAGCCCATCACTGTGAATATCGGCCCCGGACGCGACGCTCAGGACCCCGGCCTCGATCCGCCCAGCCAGGTGTGAAAGCCCTCCGCGTCAACGATGCAGTGATCGAGCACAGCATCGTAGATGTCGGTTCCGGAGAACTCCCGACCGTATCGTGGATCGTGGGCGACCGCGTCCTTGATGCACAGGATCGCTCGCCGGGTGGTCGCGGTCAGCTCGCGCCCGATCCGCTCGACGTGCGCTCCGGCCTTCGCGTCGCTCTCCCGGACGAAACGGATGTCGATCTTCCAGATGCCTGTTCGGTCCATCCGGGTCTTCGCGCCGACGTACATGCTCGGCAGGTGTGCCCCGTCGTCGTTCCCGCGATCGTCTGCAAGCAAGACGAGGCCGATCTCATCGCGGCCGAGCAGATACCGCGCGGTTGCCCACACATCGTCGGCCCGGATCTCGCCGGCGATCTCGAGATCGATGTCGATGTCGCGCCAGGTCATCAGCCCCAAGGCCACGGACCCGACGATTCGCGGTCGGCCGTTCGCGGAAAGCAGCGACAGCAAGTCCAGATCTGCCAGGATGGCGTATGCCTCGCGCTGCAGGGCGTCGGCTCGGGCGACCAGCTCGTTCGATCTCATCGGGGGCGGAAGCATCGGCCGGGAGCGACTCCGCTCCGCGGGCTATGTGCCCAGCACCTTCTTCACGTGTGGGATCAGGCCGCCGTCCTCGAGAATCGCGAGGACCTCCGGCGGCAACGCCGGGAACCGGTACTCGGCACCGGCGTGACGCAGAACGCCGGCCTCGAAGTCGATCTCGACTTCGTCACCCATCCCGATCGCTTCGCCTCCCTCGGCGAGTTCGATCACCGGGAGGCCGCTGTTGATCGCGTTGCGGAAGAAGATCCGCGAGAACGATGGCGCGACGATCGCGGCGACGCCGGCCGCCTTCAGGCAGGTCGCCGCCTGCTCGCGCGACGAGCCGCAGCCGAAGTTCTTGCCGGCGACGATCACATCGCCCGGCGTCACGCTGCTCGCGAAGTCGGGGTCGAGGTCCTCCATCGCGTGCTCGGCCATCTCCTCCGGCTCCATCGGCTGGTACGTGTACTTCCCGGGGAAGATCACGTCGGTGTTCACGTCGTCGCCGTACTTCCACACCCGTCCCTTGTTCATCACGCCTCCTAGAAGAACTCCCGCGCGTCGGTGATGACCCCAGTGACGACGGACGCTGCGACGGTCGCTGGCGAGCCAAGGTACGTCTCGGCGTCGGGCGAGCCCATCCGGCCCTTGAAGTTGCGGTTCGCCGTCGAGATGCAGGCCTCGCCGGGCGCGAGCACCCCCTGGTGGGCGCCGAGACACGGTCCGCAGCCAGGGTTCAGCAGCAGCGCGCCGGCCCTGACGAACGTGTCAATCAACCCTTCGTGCAATGCCTCGAGCAGAATCTCCTGCGACGCAGGCAGGACCAGCAGCCGGACGCCGTTGGCGATGGTCTTGCCGTCGAGGATCTTCGCCGCCAGACGCAGGTCCTCGATTCGACCGTTCGTGCACGTGCCGAGCAGTCCCTGGTGAATCGGCGTCCCGGCGACGTCGCCGACCGGGGACACGTTATCCACCGTATGCGGCTTCGCGATCTGTGGTGCGAGCGTAGACGCATTGAAGTCGAGGACACGCGCGTACTCCGCGTCGGCATCGGCGAACACCGGTGTGTACTCCGTCTCGGCCCGGGACTCGAGGAACGCGTACACCTTGTCGTCCGGTGCACAGACGCCGTTCTTCGCGCCCATCTCGATCGCCATGTTCGACAGGACCATCCGCGACGCGAGGCTCATCGCCTCGATCGCAGGCCCCGAGTATTCGACCGACTTGTACAGCGCACCGTCGGCGCCGATGTCGCCGATGATCTTGAGGATCAAGTCCTTCGCCGTGACCGGTTCGGCCAGCTTGCCGCTCACGACGATCTTGAAGCTCGCCGGCGTCTTCAGCCAGATCCTCGATGTCGCGTAGAGGACAGCCATTTCCGATCGACCGATGCCGGCGGAGAACGCGCCGAACGCGCCGTACGTCGTGGTGTGGGAGTCGGAGCCGAGGATCAGTCGGCCGGGCAGTGCGAACCCTTTCTCCGGCAGGACCTGGTGACAGATCCCGACGCCAGCGTCGTAGAACCGCTCGATTCCGTTGTACGCGACGAACTCGCGAATCTCCTTGTGGTTCAGCGCGTACTTCTCTTGCGACGCCGGGACGGTGTGATCGAGGACGATGACGAACCTGTCCGGATCCTTCACTTTGTCGACGCCGATCTTGGCGAAGATCTTGGCGATCGCCGCCGTGTTGTCATGCGACAAGCAGGCGTCCGGCTCGATCTCGACGATCTGGCCGACGTCGACCCGATCGAGTCCGGCTTTCCGGGCCAACACCTTCTGAGCAAACGTCTGTCCCATCGCCCGTCACCCCTCGATCGGATCGAAGTTCATGAAGTCGGCGAAGTGGCAGATGATCGATTCGGGGATCCGCTTGAACGGGTCGCCCTCCTTCGAATGAGTGCCGATGATGTGCTGGACCGCCGCCGGCAGGCCGTGCGCGTCGGCGAGCGCAACGCCGGAGAACGCGTGCCGCACGATCTTCCCATCACCACTCTTCCTGAACGCCCCATCGACTTCCTCCATCTCGACCAGCTTGCCGACGTCGTGCAGCAGCGCACCGGCGAGCAGCGTGTCCTTGTCGAGCTTCAGGTCGACACCGCCGTAGATCTCATCGAAGGTGTCGGCCACCGCGGCACAGATCCGCGTGACGCTTCGCACGTGCTGGGCGAAGTTGGCCGAGACCTTCTTCGCCAACGTGAACGGCATCCGCTCGATGTCCTGCGGCTTCCAACCGCCACGCTCCAGGCCGTCGACCCACGTCGCCACGACCTTCTCTCGCAGCTTCGTGTTCTCGATCCACTTAATCTCTGGCAGGATCTCGATCAGTTCGGTTCTCACGTCCATCCCTCCACCTTCCGTACGACATCGATGACGGTGCCGTCTCGCCACTCGATCACGCCGACGATTTCGTCGCCGAAGACCGGTCGCCCGATCGGCCGCACCATCCCCTCCGCACCCACCTTCATCTCCTCCAGCGAACGAACCGGCAACCCGGCCGCGACGAACCGCTCTTGCAGATCCGCCCGGCGCGGGTTCACCGCAAGGCCCCGCTCCGTGACAATGACGTCCACGACCTCGCCCGGCGTCGTCACACTCGTCACCCGATCGACGATCACCGGGATCCTTCCGCGCAGCGTCGGCACCGTAATCATCGTCATCGCCGCGCCGGCGGCGACGTCCTGGTGCCCGCCAATGCCGTGCAGCAGCTGCCCATCGGAATGGGTGTTGACGTTGACGTTGAAGTCGAGATCGACCTCGGTCGCGCCGAGAAACGCGGTGTCCAGCTTGTAGGTAGCACAGCCACGCGAATCGTAGTTGGCGTAGAAGCCCGGATCGATCAGCACGTGCGCCTCGTCCTCCCGGAGCGAGGCAATCGCGTCGAGATCGAATGCCTGACCTTCGAGGATCACCCGGATCAGCCCACGATGCAGCAGATCGACGAGGAGCTTCGTCGCGCCGCCGATGGCAAACGACGCCGTGACGCCCGCCTTCTCCATCTCGTCGCCGAGGTACTTCGTCACGGCGAGCGAGATCCCTCCCGCCCCGCCCTGGAAGCTGAATCCGTCGACGAGGCACCCCGCCGCCTTCACCGCCTCGGCGGTCAGCCGTGCGATGCGAAGCCGGGTCGGCGACTTGGTCAGCTGAAGTGTCCCCGAGGCGATGCTCCCCGGGTCGCCGATCTCGTCGGCCTCGACCACGTAGTCGGTCCAGCTCTGGTGGATCTCCATCGGGTGGACCGGATACGGGGTCAGATCGTTGGTGACGAGGACCGTCTTGCGCGCGTACTGCGCGTCGACGGCGCAGAAGCTGATCGTTCCGCACGGCGTCTTCCCGCGCGTCCCGTTCGCGTTGCCATACGGGTCGGCCTGCGGCGCCGCGATAAACGCGACGTCAATCTCGACATCGCCCGCTTCAACAGCGCGCCACCGGCCGCCATGCGAACGTAGGATTGCCGGCTCAGCCAGCTTGCCGCCCTGGCTGACGAATGCGCCGACCGGACCGTTCATCGATCCCTCGATCCGCGAGACGACCCCGGACTGAATGTGCTCGATCACCGGCCGATGAACCGGGAACAGCGCCGTCGGGAAGAGCCGCAGATCCTTGATCCCTCTGCGAGCGCACGCATCGAGAACCTGGTTGACGACGCGATCGCCGTCCCGAAACGAGTGGTGGAAAGAGATCGTCATCCCGTCGGAGAGTTCGCATGCGGCGATCGCGGCATCGATAGAAGGTAGGAGCTTGTCCTCCTGCCTCGGTGCGACCTTCTGGGGGCGCCCCGCCTTCGCACCGCTCGGCGTCGTGGCGAACGCACCCACGAACGGCTTCAGAACTCGATCCCCGATGCGTTCGGGAATCTCTCGCCCGGCGGCGTTCTTCATGTCGCATCCCCCCCTCCGGCCAGCCGTTCGCCGTACGTGATCAGCCGTCTCGCCCGTTCCAGCACCGGCCGATCGATCATCTTGCCATCCAGGGAGATCGCCCCCATGCCATGCTCCTCAGCATCTCGAGCCGCCTCGACCACGCGACGCGCGTACGCGAGTTCCTCCTCCGTCGGGGAGAACGCACGATGAATCGCATCGAGCTGGCGAGGATTGATCGCCCCTTTGCCGTCGAAGCCGAGCTCACGGGCCAGCGCGGACTCCTTCTCCAGACCTTCCGCGTCGTCGAGATCGGCGAAGACCGTATCCGACGCCTGGATCCCGGCGGCCTTGGCCGCGGCAACGATCATCGATCGCGCGAACAAGAGCGATCGCCGCGACCGGAGGGCCCCGACGTCTCGGGTGAAGTCCTCGGCACCGAACGCCAGCATCACGACACGGTCGCAGGCCGAAGCGATCTCCTCGCAGTGAAGGACTCCGCGCGCCGTCTCGACGATCGGGATGATCCGCGTCGCGCCGTTGTCGAGGCCCAGCTCCTTCTCGACGCGGTCGAGCTCCCGGCTCAGTCGCCGGACGTCGTCCGCCGACTCGGCCTTCGGCAGGCAGACACCGTGCGGGCGGCCGCGGATCACCTCAGCGAGATCGTCGAGGCCGCCGGCATCAGGCGGGTTGATCCGCACCCACACTTCCTCCGGGAACGGAACCGCCGCGAGCAGGTGTTTGACGAGGATCCGCGCCGCCATCTTCTCCGCAGGCGGAACCGAATCCTCGAGGTCGAGCAGGACGCAGTCGGCTCCGTGGATGTCGATCCCCGCGAGCAGTCGCGGGTTGTTTCCGGGGGCGTACAGCCGGCTCCGTCGCGGCCGGTCCAGATCCGCCGGCGTTCGGGTCACCGTAGGTGCGATCGGCGGCGTCTCCGGTCGAGATGCGCGTACGGCCGCCTCGATCCGGCCGGCGATCACATAGTCCAGCGCCCCGAAGTCGGCCACGCGCACCGCAAGATCGTTCGCCGCGAGAGCTGACACGGTCTCCTCCGCCACGGCACGAACACCCGCACCGAGCAGCGTCTCGCTCTTCGTCTCGACCGTGATCCCCCCCGGCTGTTCCGGACGCACCTCGACGAGACAATCCCCCCTCGCTTCCGAACCAACGTGCACGTCCATCGTGCCTCCTCTAGGCCATCAGCAGGGCCATGACCGCCTTCTGAGCGTGGAGCCGGTTCTCCGCTTGATCGAAGATCGCGCTGCCCGGGCTCCGCGACGCGGCGTAGCTGATCTCCTCGTCGTAGTGGGCCGGCAAGCAGTGCAGGACGATCGCGTCGCTCTTCGCCAGCGCGAGCAGCTCTTCGTCGAGAGTGAATCCCTCGAACGCGTTCTGCTTGGCTTCTCCCGCCTCCTCCTGCCCCATACTCACCCAGACATCCGTGTACAGGACGTCGGCCGAGGACGCAGCCTCGCGAGGATCGTGATGGATCTCGACTCCGATACCCGTGGCTCGTGCCGCCGAAGCGATGCCCTCGTCTGGCTCGTACCCCTTCGGACAGGCGATGCGAAAGTCCATCCCGACGTGAGCGCAGCCGCTGATCAGCGAATGAGCGACGTTGTTGCCGTCGCCGATGAACGTCAACGTCAGTCCCTCGAACGACCGCTTCTTCTCCCACACCGTCAACAGGTCGGCCAGACCCTGGCACGGATGGTAGACGTTGCACAGACCGTTGATCACCGGGATCGATGCGTTCTCGGCGAGCTCCGCGACGGTCTTGTGCTCGAAGACGCGCGCCATGATCCCATCGACGTATCTCGACAGGTTCAGCGCGATGTCTTCGGTCGTCTCCCGCTGACCGAGCTTGATGTCGCTCGGTCCGAGGTAGATCGCGTGTCCACCGAGCTGCCACATCCCGGTCTCGAACGAGACTCGCGTTCTCAGTGAAGGCTTCTGGAACACCATCGCGAGGGTCTTGCCAGCCAACATGTCGTGCTGAACCCCGGCGCGGTGCTCGAGCTTCAGATTGCGGGCCGTCTCGAGAATCTCCCAGAACTCCTCGGTCGAAATGGCTCCGAGCGATACCAGGTTGGACGCTTTCATCCGTTCGCCCTCCTTCGAGCGCCGCTGGGCACTGCCTGCCGCGGGCGCGAAAAGACTACCGCAAAGCATCCACTCTGCCGAGCTTGCCTGCAAGCCCCTCCAAGCGGGGCGTCACATCGCCGATCCTTCGATGGCATACGGGATCTGTCTCCGCGCGGAATCACCGTCAATTCCGCGTCAAACGATGGCGGAAGCATTGTTCGCGAAAGCGGACTTGGGTAGAATCGTCGGGCTCTCCACTAGAGTGTCGAGTTTCGTAGTAGTGTTTGCAGTTGGTGGTTTGAGGTAGGAGGA
>CAZSNG010000037.1:0-21547 GCA_964608345.1 uncultured Thermotogae bacterium | reverse complement strand
CGTCCGCGAAAACGCACGCGCTGTCCGCGACGACGACGGTGAGATCCTCTACTACGAGGGGACGATCGAGGATATCACGGACCGAAAGGCGGCCGAGCGGGATGCAGAAGCGCTCCGGGCACAGCTGGAGCTGACACAGTACTCGGTCGACTCGACCGAGGCGGTCGTCCTGTGGGTCGAGCCGGACGGCCGGTTCGTCTTTGTCAATGACGCCGCCTGCCGGCTGCTTGACTACGCGCGCGAAGAGCTACTGTCGCTCTCCGTCTGGGAGATCGACGCGGAGTACCCCGAGGATCGCCGCGCGGCGGCCTGGGAAGAGCTTCGGCGACTGGGGCAGGAGACCGTGGAGAGCACGTTCCGAAAGAAGGGCGGGGAGCTGTTCCCCGTCGAGATCACGGCGCAGCACCTCGAGTTCCAAGGCCGGGAGCTCGAGTTCGCCGTCGCGTTCGACATCTCCGAGCGGAAGCGACTCGAGGCGCAGCTTCGGCAGAGCCAGAAGCTCGAGTCGATCGGCACGCTCGCTTCCGGCGTGGCCCATGAGATCAACAACCCGCTGACCGGCATCATCAACTACGCGCAGCTGATTGCCGATCGAGTCGGCGATGCGAAGCTGAAGGGATACGCGGAAGGCATCAAAGACGAGGGCGATCGAGTCGCACGGATCGTGCGGAATCTGCTCTCCTTCTCGCGGCGCGAGCCGGAGCATCACAGTCCGGCGCGGATTGTCGACATCGTGGACGCGTCGCTGTCGCTGTACGCGTCGCTCCTCCGTCGCGACCAGATCGAACTGCTCGTGGACGTGCCCGGCGATCTGCCACTGATCGACTGCCGGAGTCAGGAGATCCAGCAGGTGGTGATCAATCTGCTGACCAACGCCCGGGACTCGGTGAACCTTCGCTACCCCGAGGCACACGATGACAAGCGGATCGAGATGCGCGCTGGAGTTCATACAGAGAACGGGCGGGGCTGGCTGCGCCTCTCGGTCGCCGACCGCGGTGGAGGGATTGCGGCGGAGATCGTCGACCGGATCTTCGATCCCTTCTTCACGACGAAGCCGCGCGATGAAGGGACAGGGCTCGGCCTGTCGGTAAGCTACGCCCTTGTGCGCGATCACGGCGGCCGAATGACGTTCGAGACCGAGGCGAGCGGATGGACGGTGTTCCATGTGGATCTTCCGATGAGGGAGACATAGCGCGAGGAGAGCGATCGTCTGCGCCCCCGACAGCGGACGTTCGAAGGAGGAGAGGAGTGCGGATGAATCGACAGGCGATGGATCACCCCGGCCTGCGAGTGTTCACGGACCTGCTGGACGTTCCGGCCCCGGCCGGGCACGAAGGCCTGATGATCGAGCTTCTTGCCGATCGCCTGCGGCGCATGGAGTACGCGCCGGAGGTCGATCCGGCGGGGAACCTGCTCGTCCGCCTGCCCGGGCGGGCACCCGACGGCCCGGTTCGCTGCTTCGCGGCGCACGTCGACGAGATCGGCCTGGTCGTCACGGGGATCGACCGGGAGGGGTCCCTTCGCGTCGATCGCCTCGGTGGGACATTGCCGTGGAAGCTCGGCGAAACGGCGGTGGAGATCCTCGGGGATGGCGGGTCGATCCTCGGCGCGGTCTCGACCGGATCGGGCCACTCCCGTGCGGAGGCGTCCGCGTGCCCGGCCTGGGAGGGGATCCGCGTGCTGACGGGGCTGTCTGAGGAGCAGTTGGCCGAAGCGGGCGTTCGCGTCGGCACGCCGATCGTCCCGGCTCGCGACGTTCGAGGCCCATTCATGTTCGGCGATCCGACGGCCCCGTGGGTCGCGGCGTGGACGTTCGATAACCGCATGTCGGTGGCGTGCCTTCTCCAGGCGCTCGAGCGATTCAAGGCGGAGGGATTGGCTCCAAATGGGCCGACGATCGTCGCATTCACCGTGGAGGAGGAGATCGGCTGCCTCGGCGCGAAGGTGCTCGCGGCGCGTGAGCGACCGGACGTTTTCGTCGCAATCGACGGAAGCCCGCTCGTGCCCGAGTGTCCGGTCGAGCTCGATGGCCGCCCGGGGATCCGAAGCCGGGATCGTGTGGCCACCTACGACCAGGAACTCCTGCGGGAGATCTGCCGGATTTCGTCCGAGGCGGGTGTCACGCTCCAGCCGGTCGTCTACGCTGGGGCGGCGAGCGACGCCAGCATGGTCTACTCGATCGGTGCCTCTCCTCGCGTCGCGTGCCTCGGCTACGTCCGCGCGAGCAGCCACGGGTTCGAGGTCGCACCGCTGGTGACGTTCGACCATCTGCGCACAGTGACCGAGGCGCTCCTGCTGAACCTCTGATCTCCGGCTGACGACGGAGCTCGAAGCTTCGCCGGCACGTGTCCGCTCGTAGATCGCCCCACACGTCTGCCCATCCTGCGTGGCGTTCCGGGTCCGCGGGCACCACGAACGTCCCGTCACCGGCCGACGCTCGCGCTCGGTCTCGACGCCCTATCGCTGTACCGTTCTCGGTGCACTGTGAGAGAACACGACGCCTCCTTGACTCAGGAGGGAGGGCGACGAAACGAGAGCCGTTGCCCTCCCTCCCTCTCCGTTTGGGTCCACCTTCGACGGATCGGTGCGTGTTACACTTCCGCGAGGTGAGTTGATGAGGATCACGGGTCTTGTGCTGGCGGCCGTCGCGGCCGCGATCGCGGTTTCGTGCAGCCGTCCGCCGTCGATCGACTTCGCCGATCCTCGACTGGAAGGAGCGGTCCGTGAGACGCTCGGTCGGCGGGCTGGCCCGCTTCGCCGCGACGACCTTCTCCGGCTGACCGACCTGGAAGCGGCCGGACTTGGCATCGCGCATCTCGATGGACTGGAGGAGTGCACGAACCTCGTGCACCTCGACCTGGGAGAGAACTACGCTTCCGACCTCTCACCGCTGGCCGCGCTCGTTCAACTGGAGACGCTCGTTCTGCGGAGCAACCGGGTGACCGATGCGGCGGCGCTCGCCGCTCTGACGAATCTGCGGGTGCTCGATCTCGACTTCAACTTCCTCACGGACGCATCGCCGCTCGCCGGCCTGAACGAACTGCGCTGGCTCGGGCTGTGGAACAGCGGGATCGCGGACATCTCGCCACTCGCCGGACTGGTCGAGCTGACGGAGCTCGGCTTGAGCGGCAACCCGATCGAGGACTTCGCTCCGCTGGCCGGCCTGACGAATCTCGTCTGGCTCGGCCTTCCGAACACCGGGATCGAGGATGTGGCCGTCCTCGGCGGCCTGACGCACCTGATCAAGCTGAGTTTGGGGGGGAACAGGATCGTCGATCTGTCGCCACTCGCTCCGCTCGTGCGGCTCGAGGGGCTCGGGCTCGACTCGAATCGGATCTCCGACGTGTCACCGCTGGCCGGGCTCGTCGAGCTGCGTCGGCTCAGCCTCTGGGGCAACCGCATCGAGGATCTGTCGCCGCTGGCCGACCTGATCCTGCTCGAGGAGCTGTGGCTCGATCGCAACCCGCTCGCCGGGATCGATGTCCTCGCGTACATGACCGAGCTTCGGGTTCTTGGGCTGTCGGAGACCGGCGTGTCGGATCTGACGCCGCTGCTGCAGAACACGGGCCTGGCTGATGGGGACGAGGTCGATCTGACCGGCACACACCTCGCGGGAGACGCCGCATCGGAGGCGGTGGAAGAGCTGGTGCGCCGCGGCGTCACCGTCCGCGGCGCACCCTAGTGCATCGCGGACCGGCTATCCAGCGTCTTCCGGCAGTTCGACGTACTGGTTGTGGAAGATGAATAGCTGAGCCGAGTCGAAGTCGGTGAAGATCAGCTTGTAGCAGTTGGTCAGGATGTAGACCCAGATCATCACGTTCGGCATCGGGTCTCTGAAGCTGTGGATGTCGTAGTGGAACCTCTTCTCGCGCCACCACGCCTTGCGGAGCTTCCGCTCGCCGGACCAGTCCTTGAGGCTGCCGACGTACGACTCGAGCAGCCAGACGAAGTCGGCGAATTGCATCTTCGTGCGAACCCCGGTGCGCATCTCGGGCAGCGGTCCCACGTCCTCGCCGTTGACGAGTCGCACCCATGCCTCGGTCAGATCGCAGCCGCCGTGGTAGGCCATCGTGACCGCGGGGGTGATCCGGCAGTTGCCGTCGACGAGGAACGGACGACCGGTCACGCGATCGATCACGAAGTCGAACCCGCAGAATCCCTTGAACCCGAGGTGTCGAACGATCTTCGCCGAGGCCTCGCTGCAGTCCGGGTCGGAGACGCTCTCGCGTAAGACGGTCGTGCCGCTGTCGCGCGGCATCGTCCGGAGCCCCCGGTACATGACCTCCCCGAGCACCTCACCGTCGTCGCAGAGGTGGAGCGTGCACGTGGTCGGGCCCTCGATCAGCTGCTGGAGCATCGGTAGGTTGTCCTCGTCGAGGGAGTTGACCTTGACGACTTCGAAGTACTTCTTGGCGAGCTCGCGACGGGTGCGCACGATTCGCATGCCGGCCGCGCCGGAGGTCTTCGTCATCTTGATCACGACCGGGAGCTCGATCGTCTCAATGAGGCGCTTTGCCTCCTCCGTCGAGGCGGGGGCGACGAGATCCGGCGTATCGATCCCGATCTCCCTGGCGAGGTCCGCCAGCTGGACCTTGTCGTGAAGGCGCATCAGCGTCACCTTGTCGGGGATGATGGTCTTGACGGCCGCGGAGATGCGATCCCGATAGCGGCTCATCAGGATGATCTCCTCGTACGACGGGAAGTACGCGTCGTACTTCCCACTCTCCAGCTCCTGCAGGAGCCGCTTCGCGTACTCGATCGGCCTGTGGCGCATGTTCGGCAGCCGAACTCGCCTCGTCACATGCTTCGAGAACGCCGAGAAGGCGAAGTAGTGGCCCTCTGCGGCGTAAACTTCGTGGCCCAATTGCCCGAGTCGGCGGATAGCGGTCAATGCGGCCGGTTCAAACAGCCCGGTGACGAGTACCTTCATCTGTTCTCTCCTCGGTTCATGTGAATGCCGCCGGCGTGTTGTCCGACGCCCCCTCCGTGTGTGTTCCCCCTGTTGCCTACGAGGAGGAATCCTACAGCGCGGGCTCCCGGTTCGCCAACCGCCGGATCGTTGTGCTCGGGACGTCCACCGATGGTCTCGAACTGAACGGGAGGCAAAAGGAAAGGGGGAGCGCTGGGCGCTCCCCCCCTCTGCCTGGGAGATACCGGTGATCTCGGAAGACTACCGGTTCGTTACCTGTTGAAGCGTCGTCCTGAACTCGCGTTCCACTTCGCGTGGATCGATCCCGTAGCGGAGTCCGGTCTCGATCGCGCGGCGCATCGTGCTGCGGACCCGCGATCGACGCAAAGCGGAGTTACTCTGCCGGCGTAGCTCGGCGTACCGAAGGCGCTCCTCGTACACGCGCCTCATCATCGCCTCTGCGTGATAGATGGTGTACATCGCATCCCACCTCTCTTGTCGCTAGCCCTCGATTCCAATCGTTGCCTGATGTGTCCGTGATCTCGACGCCGCACGCGGAGGGCGCCCCCACCCCGTCGCTGTCGTTGCTCATCGCTTCCTCCTGTATGTGTGCGTTCGGGTGCCGTTCGGTTCGATCCCGCTCGAATCGAGACGGAGGCGGACCGCTCGACGGGGGATCCCACCGGGCGCGTCGCACCGATACCGGCCCGCGTGTCGCGGGGGAACCGATCCAGATCTACAGTGTGGACTTCCGCTCAGGGAGCGGCTCGTTGACCGGCGTGTCGGACAGCCCTACCGCGCGGCGCGACCGCGCGACCCGATGAAGCCGTTGTTGATCGAGAACAGATGGATTGACGAACGGTACGGCCTGCTACTTGGCCCGTCCCCGGAGGGACCGAACGTCGACTCGTGTGCACTCACTGAACATCGCTCGCACCTCCCGTGACTCGTTCGAAAGACGAACCCCGATCGGATGACCGAGGCCACTACCGAGAGGGCATTGTACCCGCTCCCACGCGGGATGCAAGGTCCTCCGCAGATCAGTTCCTGAATGCTGCTCCATGAACCGCACTGCCGACGGAGAGACTATTCGCCTTCCGTCTCTCGATCGTCTCGGTCCGGCGGATCCTGCGTCGGTCGCAGGAGACGATCGAGGAGGTCGGTGATCGGAGTCGATGGCTCGTCCGCCGCCGGCGCAGGTTCGGCGAGCGGACCGAGCAGACCCTCGATCAGGCTTTCCGCCAGGTCTCCCGCGGCGTCCTCGATGACTCGCCTCGCGGCGCTCTCCGCTTCGGCTCGAACCACGGCGTAGTCGGGGTCGATCGGGATCCCCGCGAGTCCGCCGAGATCATCGATTCGTACACCGAGTTCCTCGATCGTCGCCTCGAACTCGCGGCGTCCTGCCATCAGGAGTCCCTCTCGAGCGATCTCGAGAAGCGGTGCTTCCCACTCGAGCGTCGGGGCGCCCGCCGTGCCGGCGATTGCCGATCCGAAAACGATCGGCAGCTCCTCCGCGTATCGATTGATTCCGGCGACGACCCGGTCCGACGTCTCGGGTGGTAATCCGAACAACGGCCGCGCGGGATCGGAGCCCAGCCGAAGCTCCTCGAGCAGGGCCGAGACGCTCCCGGACGCCGCCTCATCACGCTGCTAGAGCCGCGCGGTGAGCGACAGTCTTCCCGATTCGATCGTCACCGGGAGCGTCGTCGCATAGAAGCGGGCGAGCCGTGGCAGGTCGAGCCGTGCGACGGATGCCTCGTACGTCCTTCCGGACTCGTCGAAGCGGGCGGAGAGTTCGAACCCCGACTCCGGATCGTCGCCCCACTGCCCTCGAAGTCGAAGGAGGACCGGTCCCGATCGCAAGTCCGCCGGGAACGCGAGGTTCGCTAGCTCGATCTCGAGCAGCGTGATCGGCGGAAGCGGGCCGGGCGCATCGGACTCGAAATCGTCTTCCAGTGTGATCAGGACCCGGCCGATCTCGATCCGCTCGATCGAGAACGGAGGCCGGAAGGCGGGGAACGATCGGCCGCCCCGGAACGGTGCGTACGGGTCGCCTCTTGGAGCCGGCGGGCGGAGGTCTTGGAGGTACTCCGCGAGCCGGCGCAGCAGTCCAAGCCAGTCCACCTTCGCGGCATGCTCGGCCGCCCAACCGAGATAGCCTTCGACGTTCCAGCCGACCGTCGCGTTGTCGACGTTCAGCGTTCCGTCGGACTCGCGCTTCACGTGGAGCGACGCGTCGGCGATGACGACCCGATTGAACACGACCCGCTTCGCAAGCAGTGGGACCATCCCCGCGTCGAGCGTCAGTCTCGGAATCTCGAGGAGGTTCTCGTTCGGCGCGTTGGGGTCCTGGACGGCGAGGTCCTCGAGCACCAGCCCCCCGGTGAACAGATTGAACGAGCTGTCCTGCGCGGCCACCTCGCTGCCGATCACCCACGATGCGGTCGAGGTGGCGATCGAGCCGGCGAACAGCGGAACGATCACCGCGGCGAGCAGGTAGCAGACGGCGTAGACGATCGGCAGGCCGATCAGCATCTCCCGCCGGATGTATCGGAACGGACCGCGCGGCGGAGGCGTCGTCTCGTACTTCGCTTCGCCGCCGGCGAGGAACCGGCGGGCGAGCGTGGCGCCGCGCTTCCCCCGCAAGAAGCCTGAGACACGCCATCCGGCGACCCAACGGGAGAACGACTCACGATAGCGGACCACGAGGATCCGAACGGCGAAGAAGATCGGAACGGCGATTCCCAGGGCGATGACGAGGCTCCCGAGCAGGAGGTACCGGCCGTAGCCCATCGGCGCGAGGATCGGCAGGTGGAAGATCCATCGCCAGAAGGCATCGAGGCCGCGGCTCGCGTCGAGACACCATCGGCCGATCGCAAAGGCGCCCGGTGCGATCGCGAGGGAGACGAGCTTGAACAGGCCCATCGAGATCAGGAACGACCGGAACGAGCAGCGGACCAGCAGCGCCAGCGTGCACGGGACGATGACGTGGAGTCCCATCGGCGGGAGTCCGGCGAAGACGCCGAGCGCGAACGCGAACGCAATCTGGTTCGGCGACAGGTTCGATTTCAGGATGCGCAGAATCTTCTTCACCCAGGAGATCGGCGTCGGCAGCATGTCGTTTCCCCCTCCGGCGTTCTTCCCGCCCATCTTGGGGCGGAGATGGACCCGCGTCAAACGCCTTCGTCGGCGGGTGGGTGTACCGCTGGATTCGCCGCCCGCGCCGGCGGCCTTCACAGCGGGCGCTGTCCTGGCTACACTGTCGCCCATTGCACGAATCTAGAGGGGGTGCGTGATGAAGAAGATGGGAATCCTCGTTGTTTTGGTCGTGCTCCTCGCGATCGGCGTCCAGGGCTTGGCCTTGTCGATCTGTGAGTTCCGATCGCCGAAGACGTCGCTGACCGACGCGCGGCTGACGTTCGGATACCGCTACCACGACGATGCAGACACGGTCGGAGTCGACGTGAACTCCGGCCGTTTTGCGGTCGACTACGACCAGCTGTTCGATTCGCCGAACTACGGCTTCTCGCTCGGCGGGGCGGCCGAGCTGACGCTCGATGCGTTTCTCCCGACCGGTTGGTTGGGGCAGGGGGCGGCGACGTTCCGATACTACCCGATTCAGGAGGCGCTGCTGTTCGGGTTTGGCGGCCTGGAGGCGTCGATGGCGACCGGGCAGCCTCGCCCGGGGTCGACGTTCGTGTCGGGGTCGGGATCGGTCGGTTCAGCGACGTGACGCCGCTGGCGAAGGCGATCCTGATCGAGCGGGACTTGATCGGTCTGGGGGCATTCGTCGATCCGCTCGCCGATGACGTACTGCTCGCGATTGCCGGAGCGATCGGCCGATGGATCGAGTACGAGTCGCTCAAGGAACTGGTCGCCGACATCGAGTCGCTGATCGAGGGCGTGGCGGCGGTCGACCTCGACGCCCGCGCTCTGCTGACGATCGAGGAGATCATTCTGGCGGTCGGCGACGAGCGCCGGTGCGGCTGGGCGATTCAGGCGGGCGTTGGATACGAGCTCGTCGATCCGTTCGGCGGCGCCCAGAACGTGGTCGTCGGTGGATCGGCCGATGCGGCGTTCGCGTTCGGCCCGAGCGATCAACTGCTCTTCCACGCGAGCTACTCCGGGCCATTCGACATCATGAACGAGAATACGCTGAGCGCGACGGTCAGCTACGAAGTTGCGTTGACCGAGGAAAGCACGCTGATCGCCAACTACGTGCTGCAGCGTGTCAAGCCGGCGGGGCTCGTCGCGGTGTCGAGCCATTCGGCCGGTGTTTCGATCGGCTTCGACATCGCTGGGATCGACATCTTGATCCAAGCGTCGTTCACGAGAGACACCGGCGATCCCGGCTGGTCGACCGATGTCTCGTTGAGCGCGGCGATGGATCTGCTGTAGGAACAGGCACAACGAAAGCGCGTGCCGTCCTTCGGACCGAAGGGCGGCACGTTCGTTCGTGAGGGCAGTCGATCCGGTGGCGACGGCGGTGTGCCCCCCGGACGCAGGAGGCCGGCGATGGTCGGGTGGAGCGAGAGGCGATGGAAGTCGCTGTTCCTAACGATTTGGGGCGGCCAAGCGTTGTCTCTGTTCGGGAGTCGGCTGGTTCAGTTTGCCCTCGTCTGGTGGCTGGCGAAGACCGCCGAGTCGGCCACGGCTCTCGCGCTCGCCGGGATGATGGCCTATGTGCCGATGGTCCTTCTCGGGCCGTTCGCCGGCGCACTCGTGGATCGGTGGAACCGCCGCGTCGTCATGCTGTTCGCCGACACATCGATCGCACTGGCGACGGCGATCCTCGCGGTCCTCTTCGCCACCGGGAACGCCCATGTCCCACTGGTGTACGGTGTGATGTTCGTTCGAGCCATCGGAGGCGCGTTCCACTGGCCGGCGATGCAGGCGGCGACAACGCTGATGGTTCCCAAGGAGCAACTGACTCGCGTGGCCGGCCTGAACCAGACGCTCCGCGGCCTCGCCATGGTTCTCGCCCCGGGGCTGGCAGCGGCGCTGTTTGACGTCCTCGATGTCCAGGGGGTGCTCGCGATCGACGTGGCGACCGCGGCGATCGCCGTGACGCCGCTCCTGTTCATCCGCATCCCGGAGATTGCGGAACGGGGGCCTGAAGCGCCGAGACCGTCGGTTCTCAAGGGACTCCGTGAAGGGCTTGCCTTCGCCGCTTGATGGCGCGGCGTGATCCTGCTGATCAGCGCACTGGCGCTGATGAACTTCGTTGTCAATCCGGCGTTCGTCCTTCTGCCGCACTACGTCCGGCGCGTCCTCGACGGCGGGGCGTTGCATCTCGGGGGTCTGCAGGGCGTGTTCGGGGTCGGCTTCGTGCTTGGCGGGCTCCTCCTGTCCGCGTGGGGCGGCTTCCGGCGGCGGATCGTGACGGCTCTCCTCGCCGTTGCGGCCATGGGCGTGGGAATCGTTGCGATGGGCGTGGCACCGCACGGATGGCTGTACATGGTGGGCGGCGCGCTGTTCGTCGTGGGGCTGATGGAACCGATTGCGAACGGCTCCATCGTCGCCACCCTCCAGGCATCGATTCCCGAGGGGATGCAGGGGCGCGCGTTCGCCCTGCTGGGCAGCGCGACGCAGGCCGTCGTACCGCTAGGCCTCGCACTGGCGGGGCCGCTCTCCGATCGGTACGGGATCCAGCTGTGGTTCGTCATCGGCGGGATCGCCTACCTGTTCGTCGGCCTCGGCTCGTTCCTGTCGCCTTCGATCCTTCGCATCGAGGAGGACGGAGAGCGGATCCGGCGGGACGCGAGTGCCGAGCCGAAGGTTGAGGGCGCAGCTGATCCCGCGACATCCGGCCGGACTCAGCTATAATCCGGCCCATCATGACGAGACGACGGGGCCTCCTTGGGTTGCTGTTCTGCGTCGGCCTTGCCCTCCTGGTGGCGTGCGATGACGAGTCGTCCACGGCGATCGACGTGGCGGGCGAAGGGCCGGTTGCATTCACGGTCCTGGCGCTGAACGCTTGCTGGCTGTTCGACGGAGTAGGTGAAGAAGAGTTCTCGACGGCGCCGCAGGATGCAGCGGAGGCGGAGGCGCATCTCGCCGATGTCGCCTCGTATCTAGCGTCGGTCGACCCGGACTTCGTCAGTCTCGCGGAGATCGAGGACGCCGCGATGCTCGACCGACTCAACGAGAAGCTCGGCGGCGAGTACCATCCGATCTTCGTCCAGGGAACGGACGACTACACCGGGCAGGATGTCGCCGCGTTGTCGAGGTTCCCGGTGACAGGCAGCGGACGGAGCGGCGATCGAGTGCGCTACCCGATTCCCGAGTCGCGGCTTCGCGGGCCACAGGGCGTCGAGGAGGTGTCGAAGCACTTCTGGACGACGACCGAGATCGGCGGCACGACGATCGCCCTGATCGGACTGCATCTCCTCGCGTACCCGGACGATCTGCAGCGCGTGACGCGGCGAGAGGCGCAGGCAAGCATCATCCGCGACCTCGCGAAGCGGTTCCTCGACGACGGGCTCGAGGTGATCGTGCTCGGCGACGTCAACGATTTCGACGTCGACGTCTGCGATGCTGCAGGGAACGAGCCGCGTTCGTGCGTCGATCGCTTGCTCAAGGACGTTGATCCGGATCGGGAGGGCGACGAGCTCTTCAACGTTTGCGATCGGCTGGAGCAGTCCGACCGGTACAGCTACTGGTACGACCGGAATCGGAACGGGATCGACGACGGGGACGCGGAGCACTCGCAGATCGATCACATGTACGTCAGTCGCGGCCTGGAGCCGTACCTCGTCGACGTGCGGATCGATCGGGCCTACGAGGCGCGGACCGTTTCCGATCACTGGCCGATCGTCGCCACGTTCGAGTTCCCGGGCGACTAGTCGGCTCCTGCGGGGCCGCCTACAGGTGCCCGGACTCCTTCAAGGACAGGAATCCGCTGGCGGTCACGATCAGGTGGTCCAGTACGCGGATTCCCAGGAGCTCCCCCGCCTTGGCGATCCGGCGGGTGAGGGCGAGATCCTCCGGGCTGGGGGCGAGCGTTCCCGACGGATGGTTGTGGGCGACGAGAATCGAAGCGGCTCGATCTGCGATCGGATCGGCGAACACCTCTCTCGGATGGACCTGATTCGTGTCGAGCAGACCGACCGTCACGACGCGCGACTCGATCACCTCGTTGGCGCCGTTCAGCGAGACGCAGACGAAGTGCTCCTGCTTCTTGGCACGGATCGACTGGAGGTACGGAAGGGCGTCCGACGCCTCGCGGACGACGTGCAGCCCTTTGGTGATGTGCCTCCTGGCCAGCTCGATCGCAGCCGCGATCCGGCATGCTCCGGCCTTCCCGACCCCGGCAACTGATTGCAGTTCCTCGATCCCGGCTCGGTCGAGATGCCCTTCGAACGTCCGCAAAACCCTCGAGGCGAGGTCGAGGACGCCGGTTCGCCGCGTGCCGCTTCCGAGCAGAACGGCGAGCAGTTCGACATCCGACAGCGACGCAGAGCCTCGGCTCACCAGCTTCTCTCGGGGGCGATCGGCACTCGGCATGTCCTGGATTCGATGCCGCTTCTTCGGGTCCCAGCGATGGAGAGGCTCTCCGAGGCGGGTGTCATCCATGAGCTATCACCAAGTTGGTATTATGTTCATTCCCTGTCATAGAGCAAGCTCGGCGGTGACGCGCGAGGGGGTATGCGCCGGTCCCGCAGTCACCCGATGCGGAGGGGCCGAGGTAGCGTGGGTGTCGGTGTGGGGACGAATGTCCGCCTCGGACGGTCCGTGGAGAACGCCGAACCATCGAGTCTCGCGCTAGGCTCTTGATCAACCGGGTGTCTGCTAGCCGCTGGTTTCCGGAACAAGGAACCGACGATGCTAGCGAATGAGGAACACAACCGGGCCGCAAGGCCCGACAGGAGGACGGCAGCCCGCTTGGGCCGTCGCGCCTCGAACGGATCGTGCCTCGCTCAACCGAGGTCGCATCGTCTTCGTCCTCTTTCCGTCCAGCGATATGTCTCGAACATAGGGAGGTAGGGCGATGCGACGAGCATTGATACTCGGTGCCGTACTTGTGATGGGGCTCGCGGTGGTCGGGTCGGCTCAGGCGCTGACCGGACACTGGCGGATCGATCTGGGAGTCAACCCGCAGACTCCGTCCTTCATCGACGCGCTGAGCTACTCGACGGAGCTGCTGGTGAAGTACACCGTCGGCGATTGGACGTTCAGCTCGTTGAGCACACTCGACGAGTCGGGGTGGACGGATCAGAACTTCTCGGCGATCGGCGTAATCGGAGGGTTCACGGTGTCGTCCGCGTTGGACTTCGATCCGGACGTTCCCGAGTTCGACAAGTGGACCACGACGACAACGGTCGACATCGTCGGCGTAACGTTCAGCGGAACGTTCGAGCTGTACGATGAGGACGCCTTCATGACCATCTCCGCGAGAGGCGCGTCCGGCGGGGTCGGCCTGAACGTGACCGTCAAGTTCGGAGACGATGACGATCCGGTGGGGGAGTGTGATCTCGACTTCTCGGATCTCAAGATCGGAGTGGACTTCCCGTTCTGTTGCGCCGAGGTGGATGCGACGATCAACTTCGACTGCGACGGGTTCGAGAACATCATCTTCGACGCGGTGGGGCTTGCCATCCCGAACCTGCCTTGGGTGACGTTCGACGTGACGTTGGAGTTCACGGTTCAGTCGAAGTCGCTCACGCTCACACCGAACTTCGATTTCTCGGCCATCTGCGTCGAGTTGTACGTCGGCGTCGAGACGAGCGGCAACCTGATCTTCGAGGCGCTCCACTTCGACGGAGTCAAGCTGGAATGTGACATCGGGGACGTGCAGTTCACGGCCATCTCGTTCTGGGGCGACTTCGTGTCGAAGCCCGGGATCCTCGACGAGTACTGGGAGATGTACATGATCGAGACGGACGAGGAGGCGTGCTGCGGACCATTCAGTTTCGAGGCGGCGGTGTTCTTCGACGAGACCAGCGTCCACCTGTTCGACGTGGGCAAGTTCACGTTCGACATGTCGATCGAGTTCACGCCAAGCATGGAGTTCAGTATGGGGGTGGACTACATCCTCGGGATCGGCGTGACTGAGCTCGACTTCGGCTTCCTTGTTACATGGTAGCCGGCGCGGCTGGGTCGGCGGGCGGTTCGTCCGGCTTGGCGTCGGGCAGGATCCGCTCGATGTCGCGGATCGGCCGATAGGCGTAGCCGGCGATCGCAGCAGTGGCACCGAGGAGGCCGAACAGGACGAACATTAGACCCATGCCGGCACCGGGGCCCCTCCCTACGAGCGGTGCGAGCACTCGTGCGAGAGTGCTCGTGCCGCTCATCAACGGCTCGAACGCTCGATCGGCGAGGAAGCCGGCGAGCGGAAGCGCGATCGCGCCGCCGATCTGCCCGATCAAGATCCGTGCAGAGAACACCCGTCCCTGCAGATGGGGCGGGATCTTCGATTGCCAGATCGCGTGACTGGCACCGTTCCCCATCGGCAGGAGAAACACCGTCAGGAACGCGCCGGCGCCCCAGACTGCGAGACTGCGTCCGATCCCCAGGACGATGTTCCCCAGGAGGCTCGTGACCAGGATTGCTGCGAACAGAGCGAGCATCTTCCGCTTCGGGCCGCCCCAGATCGAGACCAGGGCTCCACCGATGACGCCGCTGATCCCGAACAGCATCTGGACCGTCCCGAGCACCAGCTCGTTGTCGCCCGTCCGGGCGAGGATCATCGCAGGAAGCACCGCCCCGCTGGACGTCAACAGGAGGTTGAGCAGGAAGTAGAGCAGCAACAGGCCCATGAGGCTCCGGCTCGCGGCGACGTATCGGAATCCGAATGCGCAATCGGCGAGGAGGTTTCGCTTCTTCGCATCGGCGACATGATGCGCGGCCGGCTGCGGGATGGCGACGACGACCAGTGTCCCGATGGCGAACAGGAACGTGGCGATGTCGATCGTCATGATCCCGCCGATCCCGATGAACGCGAGCAACGCCCCAGCGGCCATCGGGGCAAACACGGTCGAGATCGAATGTGCGAGGCCGAGCATTGTGTTCGCACGCGTGTACTGCTCCTTCGGCAGCATCAACGAGATCGACGCCTGGTAGGCGGGGAACTGGAACGCGCCGAAGGCGCCGGCGAACGCCGCCGCTGCGAACAGGTGCCAGATCTCGAGCGCATCGGTCTTGTACAGGACGAACACCGCGATCGTCGCCAGACCGGCGGCCAGATCGCTGACGATCATCAGCGCCTTGCGGTTCCACCGGTCGGCCAGCGCGCCGGCGAGCGGCGTGAAGATGATTCGGGGAAAGTAGCCGAAGAAGCCGACCAGCGCCAACGCCGTCGCACGCCCGGTGATCTGCCACGCCCAGATCGTCAGGGCGAATTGCGTCATGCCGCTTCCGAGCAGCGAGACGACCTGGCCGATCCAGACCAGCGTGAATCCGAACATCCCCGACGGCCTCGGCGATCGCATCTGCGGTCCCTCCTCCATGCTCTGGAAGATTGTCATAGGTTGAGTGGCTTCCGGCCAGGGTTCGGTTCAACCGTGTCGGCAGCGTGGCAGCGAACCGGCTACCGGGCCTCGCCGGCCTTCCTGCGCCTGAAGAACGTGTAGATCAGCGACGTGGCGAACAGATAGCAGCCGATCGTGATCGGGAACAGCGCCGAGAAGCCTGCTCCCTCCTGGATCTGTCCGCTGACGAGGGCGGAGACGCCGCGCGTACCCTGCCAGCTCATCTGCATCAGCGCGCTCGCGGCCGGGCGCCTCTCGGGCTTCACCGCGTCCATTGCGAACGCGGTGTACAGCGGGTTCGCCATGTTCATCAGGCTGGCGCGTGCGAGGAAGCCGATGGCGGAGAGCGACACGAACGGCGCGTAGCCGAGCAGGATCAGGAACGGGATCGAGAGCAGCTGGACCAAGACGACGGCGCGGATCCTCCGCAGCCGCTCGGCGAGGATCGGGCCGACGAGCGTCGCGATCGACATCACCACCGACTGGAGCGCGAACAGGAGGCCGATGAACGCATCGGACAGATCGAACTTCGCCCGCAGGAACACATTGAGGAACGGGACCAGCGCGCCGGCGCCGAAGCCGATGATCACCTGCGGCAGGAACAGGCGGAACAGGTGAGCCGGTGGGCGGAACATGTCGCGCAGGCTCGGCCGAGGCCCATTTCGCTCCGATGCGGGCGCCTCGCTCATCCGCAGCAGCGGGAGGATCGACAGGGCGAACAGGCCGGCGCCGACCCACATCGACGCGCGGTACGCCATGGGATCCTCCGCTCCGATCGACAGGAGCTGCGCGAACAGCGTCGGGAGGACTCCGGCGAGAAGGAATCCGAAGAAGCTTGCCAGCGTTCGGGTCGCGAACTGGACGGAGAACAGGTGCGTTCGCTCCGACGACTCGCTGTTCTCGGCCATGAACGGCGCGCTGCTCACCTGAAGGAACGTCCGGCTCAGGCCGCGGGAAACGGCGAACAGGGCGAGTCCGAGGATCCCGGTCGAGAAGGAGATTCCCACGAGTGAAACGACCATCAGCGTCGCTCCGCCGATCAGCGCTGCGCGATAGCCGATCCGATGTCCGAGCATTCCGGACGGGATTGCGGCCATCGTGATCACGATGGGCGGCAGCGCAACGAGCAGGCCGAGGAATGCCCGGTCGTGCCCCAGCGCTAGGACGTAGAAGTTGAACAGCAGCCGAAGGATGCCGAGGCTGAAGCCGCTGAGGAAGCTGTGTGTCAGATACAGCCGGGCATTCATCTGGAAGCGTTGAAGCTGCGATCCGTACTGACGGAGGACACTCATCGGAGCGCCGATTATACCGGGCTGCGGCGTGCGTCCGGCCCGCTCAGCAGGGGCACGCATGAGACCACGATCCGATGCCCTCGGACGGGTGTCCGACCGCGCGGGCCCAGACGTCCGCGACACGCAGCGTCTCACGGACTAGCCTTGACGCGAGGGGGTCCTCACGTGTCCTCCTTGGACGGCGGCCACCATAGCTCCGCGAGCGCTTCCTTCTGGTGGCCGCCCCCACTATTCACTCCTCGATCGAGGCCCAGCCATCGACGTGCCGCGTGCGCAGCGGGCCGCCCCCGGTGTATCCTCGGGCGCAACGCAAACGGGGGGGGACCATGTCGATGGACCAAACGGTCGATCTGCTGCTGGTGGGTGTCGGGAATCTCGGTCGCCGGTTCGCCCGGACAATCGGGGAGAAACGGGATGACCTGCGTCGGCGGTACGGCGCCGACTTCCGGATCGTCGGCGCGGCCGACTCCGGCGGGGCGGCAGTTTCGCCGAGCGGCCTCGACGGGGCGGCGATCGACGAGGTGAAGTGCGCTGGCGGCTCCGTGAGCGACTTGCCTGACGTCGGGCGACCCGGGATGACCGGCCTGGAGTTGATCGAAGACGTCGATGCGGACGCGCTGTGCGAGGCGTCCCCCGTCGATCTCGACGCCGGCGCCGAGCCGGCGCTCTCCCGCATACGCCGCGCGCTCGAGCGCGGGCTTCACGTCACCACGCCGAACAAGGGACCGATCGTTGTCGCGTACCGGGAACTCGTGGCGCTCGCCGGGGCGAACGACGTTCAGTTGCGGTTCGACGGCACTGTGGCCGGTGGGCTCCCGGCGATCGCGCTCGGCGCCCGCGACCTGCGCGGTGCCGAGATCTGCAGGCTCGAAGCGGTGCCTAACCTGACGACTGGGTTCGTCCTCGATCGCCTTGCAGCCGGTGCGTCTTGGGAAGTCGCGATCGACGAAGCACGAAGGGGCGGCGCGCTCGAAGGAGACGGAGCGTGGGATCTCGATGGATGGGACGCGGCGGCGAAGCTCGCCATCCTGGCGCAGTCGGTTCTCGACCTCGACGTGCGCATCGAGGAGATCGAGATGCGCGGAATCCGCGACATCGATCTCGACTGGCTTCGCGAGGAGAGCCGAAACCGGTCCGTCCGCCTGTTGGCAAGCGCCAAGCGGCGCGACGGCGGCGGCTACTCCCTGCGGGTCGCCCCGACGGTGCTCGCGGCGGATCACCCGCTCGGCCGGCTCGGCTCGAGTAGCATGGGGATTACGTTCGAGAGCGACCTGTTCGGGACAATCACGTCGATCATCGACGAGCCAACCCCGTTACCCTCAGCGATGACCATGCTTCGGGATCTCCTAGGCATCTACCTGGACTAGCGACCGGAGGCAGGCGTGGACCGAGTCATCGAGATCCTGAAGCGGCACTGGGGGTACGAGATGTTCCTGCCGCTGCAGCGCGAGGCGATCGAATCGGTCGTCGCCGATCGCGATTCCGTCGTCGTCCTCCCGACCGGCGGCGGCAAGTCCGTCTGCTACCAGGTCCCGGCGGTTCGTCTCCCCGGCATGGCGGTCGTCGTATCGCCGCTGATTTCTCTGATGAAGGACCAGGTGGATGCGCTCGTCGACTGCGGCGTGGCGGCGGATTGCCTCAACAGCAGTCAGACGGGGGCCGAACAGGATGACGTCGTCGCGAGGCTGCGCGCCGGCGATGTGAAGGTCCTGTACGTCTCGCCCGAACGGCTGATGATGGACGGCTTCCTCCGATTCCTGAAGCAGCAGAGCCTCTCGTTCATCGCTGTTGACGAGGCGCACTGCGTCAGCATGTGGGGGCACGACTTCCGCCCCGAATACCGGCAGCTCGGGCAGTTGAAGCGCGTCTTCTCGAACATCGCCATCCACGCCTACACCGCCACGGCGACTCAACACGTGCGCAACGACATCGCCGAACAGCTGAACCTCGATCGCCCCGAGGTGATCGTCGGATCGTTCGATCGCCCGAATCTGATCTACAGCGTCGAGCGGCGAATCGACATCGTCCGCCAAGTCGCCGACGTGCTCGACCGGCATCGCAACGAATCGAGCATCGTCTACTGCATCCGGCGCGCCGACACCGACGACCTCGCAGATCGGCTGACGCGGGCTGGGTACAGCGCCGCCTCCTACCACGCCGGGCACACCGCCGAGGAGCGAAAGCGGACTCAGAACGCGTTCATTGCGGAGGACGTCGACACGATCGTCGCCACGGTCGCGGTCGGGATGGGGATCGACAAGTCGAACGTCCGCGCCGTGATTCACGCCGGAATGCCGAAATCGATCGAACACTACCAGCAGGAGAGCGGTCGCGCCGGGCGCGACGGACTCGACGCCGAGTGCGTCCTTCTGCACGGGTCGGGCGACTACGGGACGTGGAAGTACCTGATCGGGCAGTCCGGCTCGGAGGAGGCGCGTAGAGTCGGACTCGCCAAGCTCGGCGATATCGCGGCGTACGCCTCCGGCGTGACGTGCCGCCACCGCGCCATCCTGCAATACTTCGGGCAGGATCTGGACGGCGAGAGCTGCAACGCCTGCGACGTGTGCTTCGGCGATCTGGAGCTCGACGACGACGCGTTCGTTTCGTCGCAGAAGATCCTCTCCTGCGTCTTCCGGCTCGACGAACGCTACGGCGCCGACTACACCGCGGGCGTGCTGACCGGGTCGCGCGAGCAGCGAATCCTCGACAGCCGGCACGACGAGCTGTCGACGTACGGTCTCCTCTCTGAACGCACCAAGAAGCTTGTGCGCGATTGGATCGAGCAGCTCGTTGGCCAGGGGTACCTCGAGAAGCGCGGCGAGTACAACGTCCTTGCGATCACCGAGCGCGGCTGGAGGGTGATCCGCGGCCACGAGACGCCGCGTCTCCTCAAGCCGGTCGAGCGCGTTCACAAGCGAATCGCCGACGACTCGTGGGACGGGGTCCACCGCGGGTTGTTCGACACGCTCCGCGAGCTGCGGCGCGAGATCGCGAAGGAGAAGTCGGTCCCCGCGTACATCGTTTTCGGCGACGCGGCGCTCCGAGACATGGCGCGCCGCCGGCCGTCGTCCGTCGACGGCTTCCTCGAAGTAAGCGGCGTTGGCCAGAAGAAGGCACTGCAATACGGTGAGCGGTTCGTCGCGACGGTCCGCGAGTTCGCCCGCAGCCACGATCTCGAACTCGACGTGGATCCCGCCATCAGGCCGGTCCCGAAACCGAAGCGAGCTCGCAAGCGGTCACGCCCGACCGTCGACCTGGCGCGTGGGATCGCCTACGGCCGGTTCGACCGGGGCGAATCCATCTCCGCCGTCTCCGCGGCGATCGAAAAGCGACCCGCCGTCGCACTCAAGTATCTGCTCGACTACATCCGCGACAAGGGGGTCACGTGCCCCGAGCCGTGGGTCGACGGCGCGCTCTTCGAGCGCATTGCCGAGAGCACCAGGGAGACGGGGATCGCCCGTCCGATGAAGATTCTGAAGGCTCTGAATGGAGATGTCGGATACGACGACATCCAGATTGCGATAGCGTGTCTGGAGAACGTCGAGTAGGAACCCGACTTACGTTTCGCGCTCGATCTCGGAACCCGCCGCCGTCCTGTGTGTAGGTTTGCCGTATGGAGCGAAGGCGCTACGCACGGGTTCGGAGGGTTCGGGAAAGGGGAGGTGCGTCGATGAAATCAGCTGGATGGGTTGCATTGTTGCTTGTCATTGCGGTGTCGGTCGGAGGGTGGGCGCAGTGCCGATGCGGGGAGCCGGGGGAGCCGGACTGCTATCTGACGTTTCAGTCGAACGAGACGATCGAGTTCACGCTGATCGCGCCGGTCGACTACTTCAGCTGCCACAACACGACCGTCTCTCCGGGCATCTGGGGCTGGCGCGTCGAGGCGTCGGACGGGACAGTCGTTCGCACCGTCACGTATCCGGACGGACCGAAGAGCCGCCTGCTCACCATGGAGTGGGATCTCTACGACGAGAGCGGCTACATCGTCCCGCCCGGCTACTACCGAATCGTCGTCATGTCCACCGACGGCGACGTCTCGTACCCGGTTCGCATCCTCGAGCGATGTCGCCCCTGCGGCGGCTGCTTCTGCTGGTGGTATGCACCGGTCGCCTGCGACGTTCCATGTCCGATCCCGTACGGCGAGCTTTACCTTACGCTCGCCGTTGGCGAGACGCGTTCCTGCTTCGGCCTGTCGTTCTCGCTGCACTTCCGCTTCGAGTACTCGGAGCCATAGAGAAACGTCGCGTCCTTGGACCCGATCGCTAGTCGCCTGAGGTGGGGCCACCCTCTCCGTCTTTGCCGCGCACGAAGAACGTGTGAATGAGCGCTGAGGCGAACAGGTAGCAGCCGATGGTGATCGGGAAGAGGGCCGAGAAGCCTGGACCCTCCTGAAGTTTCCCGCTGACGAGCGCGCTGACGCCGCGTGTTCCCTGCCAGCTCATCTGCATCAGCGCGCTGGCCGTGGGCCGCCTCTCCGGAGCGACCACTTCCATCGCGAACGCCGTGTAGAGAGGATTTCCCATGTTCATCAGGCTTGCGCGTGCGAGGAATCCGATGGCGGAAAGGGAGACAAGCGGAGCGTATCCGAGAAGAACCAAGAACGGAATCGAGAGAAGCTGCACCACGACGACGGCCCGGATTCGCCCAAGCCGCTCAGCGACGATTGGCGCAACGAGGGTCGCCAGCGCCATGACGACCGATTGCAGTGCGTACAACACACCGATGACACCGTCCGATAGGCCGAACTCCATCTTGAAGAAGACGTTGAGGAACGGCACAAGCGCGCCGGCACCGAAACCGATGATGACCTGGGGCAGAAAGAGGCGAATCAGCTGTCCCGGCGGCCGGAACATCTCGCGGAGCCTCGGGCGAGGCCG